>MNTB01000024.1 GCA_001916775.1 Firmicutes bacterium CAG:321_26_22
TGATGACATTATAAAAGAAGATTTGTATACGGCTTATTATGCGGTGTCTGGGAAAGAAGAAATCGTTGCAGACAGGGATGTTGAGATACCGGGGATGGATGAAGAGACTGAGGTTGAGAAAGTGGCGGCAGCAGTTGTTAAGCCTGATGCAAATGTTGAGGTAATGAATCCTAATAATAATCAGAATGAAATAGGCAGACAGAAAGAGCAAGCTTATAGTGCGAGAAAACAAGAGACTGATGTAAAAGGTAAAAGTGAATTTGTGGAACCTAAAGAAAAAGAGCCTATGGTCAAAGTTGGCTGGATTGTAAGGAGAATATCAGAGCTAGGAGGTTATGAGAATGTCAGTGATTCTGTTAAGGCAGATATATTCGGATTTGATATTGCTGATGTAAGTGGAAGCATAAGGTTGTTCTCGGATGTAATGAAACGACTGGGGATAAAGCTGGATGGAGATGGGCTTTATGAGGAGTTTCAGAGGATTTATGATGAAGCAGTTAGCAGAGATGTTGGTAAAGATAAAGCAGAAGATAAGATGTGGAATAGGGGCAGAGGGAGGTGATTCTTTTGCAAAATATTAGTTTACCGGAAGTATTTGAAATTAGTATAGTTTAATGGACATAAAAATAAGATGAATTACTGGAGATTATATGATAATATTATTTTATATAAATAATTATTTATTATTAATAACCTAAAAGGAGACAAGAATATATGGCAAGTATTGATAAAGAAATGATTCAGAAACAACTTAATAAAAGTATTGAAATATTGGAAATGACATTTGATAAATTTAATTTGCAAGTTATAGGGTATGGATTTTGTGGGATACAAGAGAATAATGGTTGGATGGAACTATTAATAGAATTAGCACTGACACCAGGAGAAAAGTTAACAGAGGATATTGCCATTAAAGCAAATTTTTATGATGAAGATAGCACAATTATTTTTTCAAACGATAATACTATAGATGCAGATGAATTTTCGGGATATGATACTATACATATGTATTTAAATGAAGATAATTTAGCTTTTAATATGGTTAAGTGTAGAATATTTGCAACAAGAGGATAACTAATATGGAAATTGTTGAAAAGATACATGACATTTTTTTAGAAGAGGCGAAGAAATCTCCAATTTTGATGAGTGATTTAGCAAGTATGGAAAGATATATTTCAGAAAGTTACACTGGGAGATCTTTAATTGAACTTTTACAAAATGCTGATGATGCATGCGCTAGTAAATTAATAATAAAGGAAATTCGGAAACAAGTATATTTAGTTGCAAATAATGGAAGAACTTTTGATGAAAGAGATTTGGAAGCCTTATGTAGAAGTGGAGCGTCAACTAAGCATAGAAAGAATAATACAATTGGATATAGAGGTATAGGATTTAAATCAGTTGTAAATTATTCAAATATTGTGCATTTATATAGTGGAGATATAAAAGCCACATTTTCAAAGATGTTAACGCAAAAGGAGATACCAGAGGCAGAAAATGTGCCGCTGATTAGAATTCCACATAATTTTGAAGGAAATGAATATATTAAATATATTTATGAATATTTAAGAAATGAATATACAACTATTTTTATTTTTGAAGTGAATAATAATTGCTTGCTAGATGAAATTGAAATGTTTGATTCAAGTTGTATGCTCTTTTTAAGAAATATTAAAGAAATCATTTTTGATAGTAAATCTAGAGAAAATGTTTTTTTAACAAGAAATAATCAAATTGAAGATAATATAAAAATGGTTCAATTGATTGGAACAGAAGATAATCAAAATTGGCTTGTATATAATGATTCTAAAAATAATGTTACAGATATAGCTTTTAAGTATTATGATAATGAGACTGTTATGGCAAGAGAGAATGAAGCAGTTTTTCATTCGTTTATGCCAACAAATAATAGAGTAAATATTCCATTAAAAATAAATGGAGACTTTTCAACTGATCCATCTAGAACAAAAATAGTATTAGATACAGAGACAACAGATACTATTAATAATGTTGTAGAATTATTTGGTAAAATAATTGAGCCTATTTGGCAAAAAAAAACGGATATATATGGTATCATAAACATTTTAGGACAGGCATCATTAGATCCATTAAGAACTATAAAAGGCAATACAATAAGTGATATTTTGGTTGAAAAAATAATAAAAAAATCACAAAATATAGTATTGTTAAACAACATAAATCTAGGTGGCGTTTTTCTTCAACCACAGTGGATGACAAATGATGATTTTAAGATAATATGCGAAATAAACGATATTGTTGGAATCGGAAATGAACTTGAATTAGATATTAAAGGTATTATGAAATTTGCTAAATTGATAGGAGTGCATATATTAAACATAGATATAATATTAAATACTATGGCAAAAAATGTGCTATCTAAAGAAACAAGAATTGGTGTATTATCTGAAATTATTAACAGATCAAGATTAGGTTTAGAAAAAAGTACATTATATAATTTTAATAATGCTAATATAATTTCATTTGAATCAGGTGTTAAGAGTTTAAATGATTATGATTGTAAAGAATTGGTAGAAGAAAGTTTTAATTTGGCTGTAATAGAAAAAGTGGATTCAAAATCTTTTGTTGAACAGTTTTATAAAAAAATGGGAATAAATTATGCATTTAAATTTAATGACGAATGCGAAGATTCATATAAAAAAAATAATCTTGATTTAGGAGTGAAAAGAATTAGTAAAGCATCTAATGTAAAGAAATGGAGATCCGTTGAGGAAAATACCATTGAGATATTAAGAGGTTTTGATGAAATTGCAAATGTTTTAGATGTAGCTGCACAAAATGTTGGATATGATATAGAGGTAATAACTAAAGATGGAACACATAAGTATTTTGAAGTGAAAAGCGTTGATAATATAGGGGCTCCATTTTCAATGACAAATAATGAGTTCTCAGCAGCGGTACAATATAAGGAAAAATATTATCTTGCAATTGTAAATCAAAGTGATAACTATATTGAGATTTGCTTTATAAGTGACCCAATTAATTCGTTAAATATGACTAAGAGAGTAACAAAGTGGGAATGGTATTGTAATAGTTATGATGGAAATTATACAAAATATATAGTATAAAGACCATGATTAATGATGATTCTAATATACTAATTTGGAGTATTGAAGCAAAATGATAAAGAATAGTGAAATAGATACTTTTAAAATTTTGTGTTTGTGTTTAAAGGGACAGATATTATGGAAGGAAAAGCAAAGTTTTAACTTAAACGGGTCTCATTCAACCTGAATTGCAAAAGATTTTATGATGGTTGGATGAGACAGATTATAAAAG
>MNTB01000025.1 GCA_001916775.1 Firmicutes bacterium CAG:321_26_22
GAATAATAGATATAATAATTATTTGCCGATTGTTATAACCACAAATTATAACAGAAATCAATTAAGAGAAAGATTATGTATAAATAAAAATTATAGTATGGTAGATTCAATAATTTCAAGATTATATGAAATGTGTGGTGGTATTGAAATTAAGGATGATGACTATAGAATGAGCGATTCCCCAATTAGGGAATCACTCCGAAATAGTTGAGATAACTGGAGTATAAGCTAAATAACTTTAGATGTGAAACGATTAGTGGCAGATAAAAATGTCACTTTTCTTTTTACATTGTTTTGGAGTAAAAAGAACTAAAATAAGAGAAATGTTTTTAGCAAGATTCCTATTTGTGTACACAAATGGTTATTGATAGTTGGGAAAGTCCCAAACCCTTTTATGAAATGGAGATGATAAATTGAAGAAAGATAAAATTATAACAATTAGAGTTAGTGAAAAAGAGAAGAAAAAATTAATTGAGAAAAGCGAAGTTGCTAAACTTAGTTTATCAGAATATTTGATTAAACAAGGCTTAGATAAAGAGATAGTTATAGTTGATGGATTAAATGAAGTTGTATCAGAGCTTAGAAGAATAGGAAATAATATAAATCAATTAACATATTTGGCGAATAGTGGGATAATTCATACTGTTGATTTAAGTGAAGAGAAACAGGAAATAGGAAAGGTATGGAATGTAATTAATGAGTTACAAAATAAGTGGTGAAAAAATATTAGAAATTATAAAAAACTTTTTCGACAAAATAGATATTGGGATTTTTATTGTTAAAAATTGGATTATGTGATATAAAATAAATAGGATAATTAGAAATTTTTTGGAGGATAAAATGAATAGTGAAGAAGAGTTACAAGAACTAGAAAAAAAGCTATATGCTGCAGCTGATAAAATGAGAGGAGCAGTTCCAGTATCTAGTTATAAATTTATAATATTGGGATTAATATTTTTAAAATATATATCTGATGCATTTGAAGAAAGATATCGCCAATTAGTTGAAAATGGAGATGGAATGGAAGAAGATAGAGATTCATATACAATGGATAATATTTTTTATGTTCCAGCTAAAGCAAGATGGGAATATTTAAATGCACATTCTAAAGATGCAAATATAGGGCAATATATAGACGAAGCACTTGATGAAATAGAAAAAGAAAATCCATCATTAAAAGGAGTATTAATAAAAGAGTATAACAGCCCAGATTATAGAAACGTAAATCTTGGAGAATTAATAGATTTATTTACAAATATAAAAATTGGAAGTAAAGAAGCTCAAGATAAAGATATTTTAGGAAGAATATATGAATATTTCTTAGGAGAATTTGCAGCAAAAGAATTACAAAAAGGTGGAGAATTTTATACTCCAGCATGTCTTGTTAGAACAATGGTAGAAATGATAGAACCATATAAAGGAAGAATATATGATCCATGTTGTGGTTCAGGAGGAATGTTTGTGCAAAGTACAAAATTTATTGAAAGACATCAAGGAAAAGTACAAGATTTAGCCATATATGGACAAGAAAAGAATCCAACAACATGGAAATTAGCAAAAATGAATTTAGCAATTAGAAGTCTAAATGGAGATATTGGAAAATTTGCAGATGACACATTTCAAAATGATTTGCATAAAGGATTAAAAGCCGATTTTATTCTAGCAAATCCACCATTTAATATAAGTGATTGGGGACAAGAAAAATTATTGCAAGACCCAAGATGGAAGTATGGAATACCACCTAAAGGAAATGCCAACATGGCATGGGTAGAACATATGATAGATAAATTATCAATAAATGGTAAAGCGGCAATAATATTAGCAAATGGGGCATTATCTTCTGATACCTCAGGAGAGGGAGAAATAAGAAAAAATATATTAGAAGCAGATCTAGTAGATTGTATTTTAGCAATGCCTTCAAATTTATTTTATACAGTTACAATTCCTTGTAGTATTTGGATCATAAATAGAAATAAAAAGCAAACTGGAAAAACATTATTTATTGATGCAAGAGAAATGGGAAATATGGTTACAAGAAAATTAAGAGAACTTTCTGATGAAGATATAAGCAAAATTTCAAGTACATATCATAATTTTATTAATAATGTAAATTACGAAGATATTGCAGGATTTTGCAAAGTAGCTAATATTTCTGAAATAAAAGAAAACAACTATGTTTTAACACCAGGAAGATATGTTGGAACAAAGGAAGTTGAAGATGATGGTATACCTTTTGAAGAGAAGATGAAAGACTTAACATCAAAGTTAGCAGAGCAAATGCAAGAAGGAGCAAAATTAGATGAAGAAATAAAAAACAATTTGAAAGCAATAGGATATGAAATATGAGAAAAGTAAATATATTTTTGGATACAAATGTAATAGAAATTCAAAATAAGAAATTATTTGAATTTAAATTTAATAATGTATATAGTAGATTAAAAAGATTTATCACGTATAATGGTTACAATAATTTTAAAATAATTATTCCACAAATAGTATTGGATGAAATATATAAACATTATATTGAAGAGTACAAAAATATACAAGAAAAGATAGATAATTTAGATGATGGGTATAATTCAATAAAATCAGATCTTGTTAAAGTTGGATATGACATTAATATTATTAGAAATAGATATTCCAATGTAAAAGAGTATGAGGATTATTTAAAGTCAAATTTTAATAAATATATTTCACAAGAGAAAAGATATATGGAAATCTTACCATATCCAAGCCAAGATAAATTTTATTCCATTATAGAAAGAGCTATTCAAAAGAAAAAACCATTCTTTTTTGGAGGAATTAATAACAAAAAATTTAGCGATGCTGGATTTAAAGATGTTGTTATATTAGAAAGTATTAAAGAAAAGATGGAGAAAGAAAATTCTGAATATATAATTGCAACCAATGATAATATATTTAATGGCTTAAATTGGAATGATGAAATAAAAGAAAGAAAAGGTAAAGCTACAAGTGCAAAGAGCGATACAGATATTATTGATTTTATCTGCAAAGAATACAATTTAAGAGACTTATCTGAGTATATAGAGTTTTCAAGAACAGAGTACTTTTCAGAAAAAGTTAGTAATGCATTAGGAAAATCAATAGTAAGAATAGAAAATGCTAAATTTGAAGAATGCGAAGATAACAACGTTGTTATAATAAAATGTAAACTAGAAGATGGAAAAAATATTAATGTTATTTTAGATGAAACAAAAGAATTTATAAACATTGCAAATGAAAGTGATGAAATTATATTTCAGTGGTAGAATAATAAAAAAGGTAGGTATAAAATGCAGTTTAATAAAATTAAATTAAAGGACATAGCAGATATTAATATGGGACAATCTCCAAGTGGAAATTCTTACAATAATAATGGAAGAGGGATTCCTTTTTTACAGGGAAATAAAACTTTTGGTTTTTTATATCCAACAATTGATACTTGGACAACAGAACCTAAAAAAATTGGCAAAAAGAATTCAGTGTTAATGAGCGTAAGAGCACCAGTAGGGGATCTGAATATAGCTAATAAAGACATATGTATTGGCAGAGGTCTATGTTCAATAGAAATGAAAAATGGTAATAATCAATATTTATATTATTTGCTGAAAAATTCTATTAAAAAAATTAAAATGAAATCTACTGGAACAGTATTTGAGTCTATAAATAGAAAAGAATTGGAAAATATAGAGATCCTAGACTTTGATAAATCGCAGCAAAAGAAAATATCAAAAGTATTATTTGATATTGATAAAAAAATAGAATTAAATATTCAGACAAATGATAATTTGTTATATAATGTGGCTTAATAATTAAACAAATGATAATTTGT
>MNTB01000001.1 GCA_001916775.1 Firmicutes bacterium CAG:321_26_22
TACAATTATTTCTTTCTTTGCTTTAGATAATATATCTATAAGTAAAGAATATGCATCATATATCTGTCCTTCATAAAAAATATGATTATTACTTTCTTTTATATTTAACTTATCAAAAGACTCTTGTAATAATTTTATATCTTCTGTATTTTTTATAGTTAATTCATTAAAATATTTTTGTTCTATTAGCGAAGTATTTATTATATTTTTCATTACTACAAAAGCCCTCATAATATTTACACTTACTATACTAGCATTCTCAGTTTTAAGTACTGTTGCTAACATTGCGACCCCCTGTTCAGTAAATACATATGGTAGTTTTCTAACTCCACCATACATATTCCAACTTGAAGTTTCAATTTGAAACTTCAGGTTATCATATTCATTCTTATTTATTTGAAAATAAAAGTCTTGTGGGAATCTTTCTATGTTTCTTTTAACTGCTAAATTAAGTGATTTGGTTCCATTTTTACAACCATATAATTTTGCTAAATCAGAGTCTAACATGACCTGTTTACCTCTAATTTCATATATCATATTTTCTATCTTTATATTATCACTTACAACTATATTGTTCACTTTATCATCCTTTCTTTGATTTCTAAAAAATTATATCTCTTTTATCATTGTCTTATCGTTTATGATAATATAAATACCTGGTGATGTCAATATTAAAATACATGTTTTTTAGTAATTTTCTTATTACCACCATAAACAAAAGCAGATCATTTAGATCTGCTTATTTCATCTCGTTTTAATTCATTTTTATTTAGAAATAATAGCACAAATACACTTATCAAAATTAGGTATATCACTACTGATATAACATTTAATTATCTTAAAATCATTTCTTATAATTTCTTCTTTAAAAGTAGCAAAATCTACTATATTACATGAAGTACTAGTTACCATTATTTCTTTATTAGTATTTATATTTTTTCTTACTACTTTCTTAAAAGCATCATCAATATTAGATTTATAAGTACTAGTACCATCACCCATCGATATAACTAAAGCAATACCATTATCATTTAAGTGTTCATATATAAACTTATAGAATAAATTACGATGTTCTTCCTTTAAAAACATATGAATAACTGCTACTGAATAAATAAAGTCATACTTTTTATTTAATTTATCTTTCATTATATCTAAAGATTTAAAATTATTTACATATTTATTGTTAGTCTGTTCATTACATTTAGCAATTACTGTTTTAGAGTAATCAATACCTAATATATTATGATAACCCATATTAAGTAGATGAATTGTATCTCTACCTTCTCCGCATCCTACTTCTAATATACTATTATTCTTAGTAATATTATAGTCCTCTATTACTTTAACTACATCTTTACTAAAATCTTTAATTTCCCATAACATATTATTGTTATAAACATCTTTATATCTATCTTCATAAGCTTCATAATATTCTTTTTTCATGATATTGCCTCAATTTATTTTCTTAACATCAATTAAACCTCTAGTATGATAACCATGTTTTTCGTAGAAGTTAATTCCCATTTTATTGTAGGCAAAAACTTCAATAGAAATATATTCACATCCTATACTTTTAAAATACTCTTCTATTTTATTCATAAGTAAAGTACCAATACCACTACTTCTTACTTTCTTAGATACTACTAACTCTGTTACTTCACCACATTTAGGACATTTATAATCTAAATAATCATATTCATCATAACACCTTAAACATCCCATTATTAAACCTACTACTACATCATTATCTATTGCTAGATAACATTTGCCATTATTATTTTTTATTTCTTCTAAATCTAACATAGCCATCTTATCACGATATTCAGGATGTAACTGATCTAGATTATCTTCATCAATACTAAGAATATATTCTTCTAGTTCTACTAGTAAATCTTTTACATCTTCTAAATATCTATCTTCATATTCAATTATTTTCATTATATCTCCTTTTCCACTTCAGCCTGTAGTCTTCCGTGGTATGATAGAGCCTATTCTAGTCTCTATCATAAAATCTTATTTATTATTTTTATACTTATCTTTTTATCATTAATATAATAATGAATATCATTATCATTAATATTCTTCAAATATATACTTCTTCCTATTGGACTATTTAAAGATACCTCTTTAATTTTAACATTATTATCTATCATATATTTACCAGTTAATTTAATAGTATATTCTTCGATATCATCTATATCATATATAACTTTTATTTTAAGAATATCTCCTACATCTATTATATCATCAGAATTACTTTTTTTATCTACTATTTTTAAATATTTTTCATCCTCTAACATTTTATTTATTCTTGAAGCAATCTTTCTACTTTCTCTCATTGTATCTTCAAAAGCAAAATTATCATGCCATCCATCTCCTACTGCATCAGCATAGGATTCACTTCCTATGCTGGCAATAGATAAACTTATATCTTTTAATCTATTTAATTCTTCATAATACTGATTAAATCCATCAGTATCTACTAATACATCTTTCATAAACACCTCCTATGAACCTGTACTACTATAATGTTTTAAACCTATTTTAAAAGATAGAAAACATGGTATTAAATATACTACTATTAATAATGGTGATAATAAATATAATGTATTATTAGATTTTCCTAATAGATAAAGTAAAGGATAATAATTAACTGAAGCATATGGAATAATAAAAGTAAATATAAATATAAAACCTTTTCTAAATATTCCTATTGGATACTGAGCCATTTGTTTACCACCATCAGTTAATAAATTTCTTACTTCTAAGCCATGAATAGTAATAAAACAATATGAAGCCATTAACAAGAATATTCCAAAAAATAATATTATTGAAGATAGAAACATTGCTATTATTAATAATATATTTATAATATTCCATTCTATATTTAAATGACTTATAGCAATAAAGAATATTATTAACGATTGAATAATTCTAGCTACTTTTACAAAATCCATTTCACTACATATTACTTGATATAATACCCCTCTAGGTCTTACTAGTAGTCTATCTAAAGAGCCATCAATAATAAATTTATCAAACTTATCTACTCCTCTAAAGAATGTTTCATTAAAAGCAAAGCCAAAATGAATAATAGAAAAACATAATAGTACTTCATATAAAGTAAAACCTTTAATATTATCAAATCTTTGAAATAAAGCTACTGTCATAAAATAATAAGTAAAAAATACTCCTATCTGACTAATAAAAGTCAAGATAAATGATAGACGATATTCTAACTGTGATTTTAATTTAAGTTTCATTGATTCTATATATAACTTAACCACCTTGTATCACAGCCTTTCTAAGTGATACTCTTGATATTAAGTATCCTAATGATATTGTAATAATTATCCAAATAATAGAACCAATAATAAGGATATATCCTTCTTCTAATGGTATACTATTAGAATATATTCTAAAGGGAAAGTCTCCAATAAACCTAAAAGGAAGAAATTCCGCTATATGTTTTAACCATGTTGGAAAAAATGGTATCGGAACCGTTCCACCCATAAATATATCTGCAATTACACTATAAGTAGTCATAGACCCCTTTTCATCTAAAGTAAACATTGTTAAAATATGCATAAATAAATTTAAAGCTGTAACTAAGAATAATCCTAATACTAATGCTACTATAAATATTATAAAATTATTTATCGAATAAGGACCAGATAAATGAAATGGTTCTGGTAATGATATAGCAAGAATTATTAAAGGAATAAATCTAAGTAAAACTGCTACTAACCTTTTAGCTAGCATCTTAACATACCATTTAAAATAAAAATCTTGAGGTCTTACTAATTCATAAGCTAAATTACCATTTTTAATCATATCAAGTAATTCGTTTTCTCTATCAAAGGGATATATTAGAGCAAAAAATGATTGCTGAAGCCATAAGTAATTAACAAGTTCTTGCCAGTTCATTGGTACATTACCACCGCTTTCGTAGAAGGCTAAATATACCATAATAAATATTAAAGCAAAGAATATTTGTGTACAAATACCCGCTATTGCTTCCATTCGATATTGAAGATTAGTTATAAATCTTAATCTAAAATAACTTAAATATGATTTCATAATTCATAGTCCTCATATAATTTAAGTATTACATCATCAATACTTTCATTATCTATTTCAATATCTTCAATATTATATTTAATAGTAAGTTTACTTAAGAAATTAGATATACTTATTATATTAGAATCAATTATAAAATTATAACTATCTTCCTTCTTACATTTCTTTATAACACCTTTTACTTTAATATTATCAATTTTATCCTTAGTAAATATCTTAATATTTTTATAACTACCATATTTAACTTTTAATGTTTTAATATTTCCATCATATAGTATCTCTCCATTACCAATTAAGATAATTCTTTTAGCCAGTGCTTCAATATCATTCATATCATGAGTAGTAAGAATTACTGTTACTTTATTTTCTTTATTTATCTTTTTAATAAAGTCTCTTACTATCTTTTTAGATATAGCATCTAATCCTATTGTAGGTTCATCTAAGAATAATATTTCTGGTTTATGTAGAAGAGATGATGCTATTTCACACCTCATTCTCTCTCCTAAAGAAAGCGTTCTAACCGGTTTTTTTATTATTTCTTCAATACCTAAAAGTTCTACTAGATATTTCTTTGTCTTTTGATATTCATTATTATCTATTTTATAGATATCTCTTAACAAGTCAAAAGTGTCTTCCGCTGGGATATCAAAAGCAAGCTGACTTCTTTGACCAAAGACTACTCCTATCTTAGATACATATTTTTTTCTATCTTTAATAGGATCTAAATTATTTATTTTAATGCTTCCACTAGTAGGAAGAAGAATTCCTGAAAGCATCTTAATTGTGGTACTCTTTCCAGCACCATTTGGACCAATATAACCAATTACTTCTCCTTTCTTTATTTCAAAAGATACATTTTTTACTGCTTCTACTATTTTGTATTCTCTTTTGAAAAATGATTTTAAAGCAGCTTTTAGTCCACTATTTCTTTTGGCTACTTTAAAAGTTTTTGTTATGTTGTCAACTTTGATGAATGACATTTTAATATCACATCCTTTCTGACAATGCAAAAAAGCCACATATTTCAAATATGTAGTTTCATCGTGCAATTAAATATATGGTTTTTTCTTCGCAAATGTCATATTAAATATATTATATTAATTTTTATTTGTCAATAGTTTTATATTAATTTTTACTTAATAATTTAGATAATGGCTTAAATTCAGTAGATTCTTCTAATTTTTCTTCATAATATTTACCATCTTGGTAGAAGCCTCTCAAAGCATATGCTTCTTTAATATTATGAGCCTTTACTTCACTAGTAATTATTCTATATTCATTATCTACTATCTCAATACAAGAACAATTACTTAACATTATACCTACTTTATCTTTATTTTTTAATTCTTCTTTAGTAGATTCATATCTTCCATTTTCATCAGTATGAGGAGTAATGTAAGCATCAATAAAATTTAGACAATCTACACTACTAAAAGTTACATCATTATCACTAGTTACCGAGTCTGAGTTACAAGAATTAAACCAGCACACTGCTCCAGCAGATACTCCACATAATACTTTACCATCAGTATATGCATCAAGTAATACTTTATCAAATCCTGTTTTCTTCCATAAATTAATCATCTCTAAAGTATCACCGCCACCTTCATAAATAATATCAGCCCATGCTATTTTTTCCTTTACTACTTCCATATCATCTAGTTCAGTACTTTTTAAATCTCTACAATTACAGCCAAACATATCTCCATATATTTTTTTCATTGTTTCAAAATAACCCTCTTCGATAGTATTATTAAATGGTTGTGCATGAACCATAAATAAATAATTAGGGTTTTCTTTACCTGTTAATCTTATTATTTCCTTATCCATAGGTTCAGTTTCATATTCACGATATTTACCATTACCTAAATATCTACCATTTTCTCCTCCACCTATAGCCACTATTTTCTTAGTCATAATATCCTCCTTTATTATTACTTTATATTATATTTACAATCATCAATCTTTATTTTTTTATTTTCTTTTTCTAATTCTTTTAAACTTTTATCTGGAGCCCTCAATTCTTCTGGCATAGTGCCTCCTAATTCTTTAATAGTGTTTCTTATCTTGCTTCCAACTTCATAATGAGTTTTATTTGCTTTACTTTCAGAATTAACATCATCTCTTTTTAATTTTTGTTCCGTTTGAGATATTCTAAACAGATTAGCAATTAATTACTCACTACCCATATTATCTAGTATATCTTCTCGGTATCTTAATTTCTTCCTTTTAGCAATATCATCTGCTGTTTCTCCATTATATAATCCTTTATAACCATAATTATGGAATCTATCAAAGTTCTTAACTCCAGCATTTCGTGCAGCAATATTTAATGAATAATTTCCTTTCTTTGTTAGATTTCTTTGATAAACTCTTTTTTCTTCTTCTGTTAAACTAGAATATTCTCTTTCTGTCAATTCCATCTTTCTAGTTTGAATAGCAAAATATGTTTGTGCTAAAGCTATTACTTTTTTTCTAGAATCACCATTTTGAGCAATAAGATAGCAGGCATATCTTGACAGTTTGTAATCAGGAACTTCTCTTTTGGTATCAGAGCCTATTTCAACCATTTTGTCGGCGCCGACAAAATGGTCTAAAGCCTTATAGCCACTTGATTCACAAGCAATTTTTGCTTTATCAATTACACCTTTAAATTTTCTCCATTCAGTATATTGTAATACACTTTGTAATTCTCTTGCCAACCAGTATTCATTACCAAATTCATCTATATGTTTTATATCATCAAACATCTTTTCTGTATATTCTTTTATTTCATTCATTCAAAACATCTCCCCCTATAATCACTATTTTTATAATCATAATTATGAAATTTATCAAAGTTTTTAACTTCACCATTTTGTACTATTAAATGACATTCATAACGAGATAATTTATAATCTAGTATAGTTCTTTTAGTCTTCTTTGATAATTCTATCATTTTTTCCACTTAGGAAAAATGTTCTTCACATATGCAATTACTTTTCTTAACGCTATTTTTACATTGTTAATTATATTATTAAACTTATCCCATCTTTTATATTCCAGTACCTTTTGTAATTTTCTAGCCAAATTTATTTAAAACATCCCTCTATAGGCCTCTACAAATTATTAATTATTTCCAGAGTAAACTCTGCTACTTCAGTACTACTCTTCTTTAAAAATTTATCATAAGTAATTAGATTATCTTTACCTATTACATCAGATATAGATCTAATTACTAAAAATGGTATACCACTTAAATAGGAGGTCATTCCTATACTAGCGCCTTCCATTTCTACTGCTACTGCATTAAATTCCTCTTTTATTTTTTTAGATAATTCTATATCTGTACAAAACATATCACCAGTAGCAATAGTACCATCATAAACATTATCCTTCTTTATATTAAAGGCTAATTCTCTAAGATATCTATCGCATTCTACATATACACCTACCTTAGGTATATAACCTTTAGGATGATTAAATGCTGTTATATCAAAATCATATTGTACTAATTTATCACTAACTACTATATCACAAACATTTAGTCTATCATCTATACCTCCTGCTACTCCAACATTAAGTATATAGTTAGGACTATAGTTATCAATTAACACTTGTGTACTTCTTGAAGCATTAACTTTACCTACTCCTGCTTCTACTAAAATACATTCCTTATCATTAATAATACATTCATAAAAATCTAAATCATATATTTTATTTATCTTATTTAATTTAACTAGTTTTAACATTTCTTCTAATTCTTCATACATAGCAAATATAATTCCTATTTTATTCATATATACCTCTTTTCTTTACTTTTGCGTAATCATTTCCTTATTATCATATTCATAATCTAATCTATTACTTGAAGTAATAATACTTTCTCCTAAATTACTTTCTAGTTCACATCTAGCAACCTTAGCAACATTACCACCTACTTTGGCTACTTTAATATTACCATCAAGTCCTACTGGTTTATGTTTTTCAGCAAGTCTTTTAGTAGCTTCTTCAGATAAATCAGTAAGAATTAATTCTATACTATCCATATTATCTCTTAGATTTTCTTTTCTAAGCCCTTTATACTCTTTATATTCCTTACTAGTCATACCAGACCAAGTTTTATATATCTCATTAGTTAAAATAGCATACTCTTTAGCATCTTCTATACCATTTTCTTTCCAAACATCAGTTAATTGTTTTCTATTTTGAATAGCTTTCATTCTCTTTGCTATCCAGTTTTCATCATAGCCTTTTGACCTATATAAATCTATAGATCTTTGCATAGCAATTGATGGATCAAATACCTCATCAATTCTCTCACTACCTAACTTAGCTAACCATTGCTTTATAGGCTCAGCATTCTTACTAGGAATAGATTCTATTATTCTAAACATTCCTTCTATATCAGTAACATCAGTCATACGATATTTACCATCAGTAGCCTTAAGTTTCAACTGTCCGATTTTTTCGGACACTTCACTTCCTTCTGAAGTTAATTGCTTCTTTAAGTCACTCCAGTATTTTCTGGGTCTAGCACTTCCAGTTAATACTTCAATAATATCAATAATACTAACATAATATTTCTCACTTTCTTTATTCCAAACAGTTCTAACTTTCTTATCATTAAATATTTTGTTAATCAAATATAATTTGTCTTTTTCCATATAACCCTCCTCTTTTCTTACATTCCCAATATAACACATATAAAATATCTAAGTCAATGAATTTTAATACATTTCTTGGTAATATTTTTACCAAGAAGAAAAAGTACTCTATGAGTACTTATCAAAAAGTTTAAATATATTTTAACCATTCTTATCTTATCGTTTATATTAGTCTCTCCAATATTTTCTTTAGCCTCTTCAGCCTGTAGTCTTCCGAGGTATGATGAAGCCTATTCTAGTCTTCCTCATAATATTTTTTTGGTTAATATCAATATATCCTATAAAATAGCCAAAGGCAATAATATATTGTTTTTTTAAAGAAAATAAGTACTATTTCAAGTACTTATCAATTATTTCAAATAATTTATCTTTACTAATAGGTTTAAGTAAATAACCACTAAAACCATATTTTAAATATTCTTCATTATATTCATATTCATTATTTCTAGTAAGTAAGATAACATTAGTTTTAAAGTTTCTAATATCTTTAAATTTCTTCATAACAGTTACTCCATCTAATGGGTCCATAACTTCATCTAGTAATATTAAATCGTATTTCTCTTTACCCCTAATTTTATCTAGTGCTTCTTTACCTAAACTAACATAATCAAGTTTAATATTAGTATCACGAATTAATTTACTAATAATCTTCTCAGTAGAAATATTATCATCTACTAAAAGTATTTTCTTTTCATCATAAAAACTTTCGTACTTATTATATTTTTCATTAGCTTCTTCTACTATCTTTTGATCAAGTACTATCTTCATAGTAGTACCATTTCCATAATTACTACTAGGGATAATAGTACCACCCATTAAAGTAATTAATTTTCTAGCAGTAAATAAATTACTCTTCATATTACTTCCATCTATTTCTTCTTTTCTTTTATAGAAGATACTATCCATCTCATCAGGAGATATTCCTATTCCCGAATCTTCAATAGTAATAATAAGTCTTGCTATATTATTCTTAATAATCGTATTAACATTAAGTTCAATATAACCTTCTTTAGTATACTTAATACTATTATCTAAAATACTAATTAAAACATTTTTAAGTCCTAAATTATCTCCATATAAGTATTCAGGTAAATCACTAGCAATATCACTTCTAAAAGTAAGACCTTTCTTACTACATTCATCACTATATAAAGTAACTATCTTTTTTAATAATAATTTAATATTATATTTATCATCATATACTTTAATACTAGCACTATCAATACTATCTACATCAAGTATCTCATTAGTCATTGTAGTAAATCTAGCAGTATTTTCTTTAATAGCCCTTAAATAATCATTAACTAAATCTTTATCTAATTTCTTATTACTCATTTCATTAATCGCAGCATCAGTATTATAATTAATATCCTTAGTAATAAGTCTAATATCATTAGTCATATTATATAAAAACATAGTCTTATCTTCATTAGCATTATCACTAATCTCTTTAGCCTTATGATATTCTTCAATCATCTTAACATCAGGATTCTCTATTGTAAAATACATAAGGAAAGTAATAAAGGTTTCCATAGCGGGTATCAATATTAAAGTTGGATTAGTAAGTTGAACTAATGTAACTACTGTTCCTAATGCCATAAAAACTAATACTGGAGAATATTTTTTTACACTTTTTAATTTAATATTTTTTAGAAAAGTCACAATGCAAACTAATATAGCCATACCAGATATAATATATGCAAGTGTTGTTCCATCACCATAGGAATGAATTCCCTTATCAGTAATAGAAAATCTAACTGGTAACATATAAATAACAAGCGTTACAACAAGAAATGTAATTAACAATATTTTATTTCTTCTTTTTTTCTTAAAGTTACTTAAACTATTACCATTACTACCACTATTAGATATTGTCATTATATAAAATGTAAAGAGACTTATCCAAGTAACAAAATAAATTAAGTAAAATTTAGTAAGAACAATTGTTAATGCTTGATGTTCATAGTACTTTGAAGAAACAATTCCTAAAGTAATATCTATTATTAGTCCAATAAAGTTAGTTATAATAAGAGAAGAATATACTTTGTTTTCAAAACTATTATATCTTTTCTTATTAAAATAAACTACTATTAACAATACACAATATATAAATGCACATATCTGAATATATATACTACTATTTACTCCACTCACTCTATCACCTATCCTAATAATAGTATAATATGAAATTTATTTTTTTACAAGAAAAAAAGACAATTTTTATTTTTATAAATTATCTTTCTTTACTTTAATTCTTGTCTTTACTTTAATTCCATCTTTCTTTTTACCTTCTTCAAATTCTTGAACTAAAACAAAATCTTTTTTACCTGCTTTAGTTTCTGGAATCTTATCAACAAAAACATATTCAATTGGTCTAGAATTATCTCTTAATATTTCTTCACACTTTTTATTCATTTCTGTTACTATCTCTGAATAATCAGCAGGACTATCTTTTACTACAACATATGCTTTTAAAGCATTAAGTGTCTCTTCATTTGGCACAGATACAACTACACAATTAGGTATAACAGCAGTACCATAATTACCTATTAATATGTCTTCGACATAATCATTACTTACTTTAGATACAGTATTTGTTTTTATATCTACTATCATAGTAATCCTTTTATCTCTACCAATATATTTTAAATTACCCGTAGGAGTAATCATACCAATATCACCAGTTCTAACCCAAACTATTTCATTACCCTCTTTATCGTATTCTTTAACAAACAATTTATCAGTAGCCTCTTCATTTTTATAATAGCCAATCATTCTACATGGACCACTAAGCCATATCTCACCAACAGTATTATAGCCAACTTCTTCTTTAGTTTCTGGATTTACTATTTTTATATTAGTATCATTAAGAGGTCTACCAACTGTACCAAATTCGTCATTTTCATCAAAAGTACATACTGCACAACTACCCATTTCACTCATACCATAACCTACAGTTACATTATATTTACAATTATGTTTATGTAAAAAGTTATTAGCTTTCTTTAATGTTTCACTAGCAAGAGCACCACCACCTGCTACTATAAATTTTATTGCACTTAAATCAACATTGTTTTCTTTAAATCCTTTATCATTCAACATACTCATAACTGTACTAGGAATTCCTTGAACAGCAGTAATTTTATGTTTCATAAAATATTTATGAATATTTTGATAATCAACTTTAGGCACTACTACAATATTAATACCTCTTGCTAAGCACATATGAACATTATTACAAAGAACATATAAAGGATATGGTGGAAGAACAAGTAATTCCTTATCTCCTCTTTCTAATACTGGTGTCTCTTCAGCAATTTGACGAACCATTTCATTAAATCCATAATTAGAAGATAATACACCTTTTGATTTACCAGTAGTACCACTAGTATGAGTAAGAGAACAAGCATCATTAAATGTATTAACAATTATCTCTTTATTATGTTTACCAAGATTCATAAAATCTTTAAATGATATATATCTACTACTAGGATAAGTCTTTGTTTTAGATACTTCCTTAATAAATGACATAAGTGAAATATTCTTTTCTTTTCTTAACTTCTTATATTTATCATATAAAATCATTACTTTATTTTTTGTACTAACTAAATTAGTTGCATCTACCATTATTACATTTTCAATATTAAGTTCTTCTATTACATCTTTAAAATTATCAAAGTTACCATCATAACTAACAAATATTTTAGATTCAGCCTCTTCTAAATAGAATTTAACTTCATCTTTACTTGCTAGTGGATGAATCTGATTTGCAATAGCACCTAATCTATTTAAAGCATAAAAATTAACTATATTCTCTACAAAACTTGGAAGACATACTGTAACAATATCTCCCTTTTTTACTCCTAATTCCATATATGCCTTAGTAGTAGTTTCTATCATTTTAAATAACTTTCTATATGTTATTTTAGTACTTGAATAATCTATTAATGAATCATATTCTAATGCTACATCATCTAAATTATTTTTATTACATTCATATATATAATCATATACACTAAGATGAGAATCAGGTAATTTAACTGATGCTCTTTTACTTCTTTTTAACCATATTCTATCTTTAGAAGGAATACCAGTTAATTTGTTTGGTAAGTCTGCTACTAACTCTAATTTCTTATCATCTCTCATACATTTCCTCCTACATACTATATTTAATTATACAACTTATTTCTATTATTAATTCAACTCTTAATTAATGTGAATATTATGTTTCTTCATATACATTTCTGGTTTTCCCATATTTAACTCTTCAGATACATTTAATTCCAAACTATCAATAAAATTCTGTATTTCTTTTTTTATTAATTTAACATCAACATCTTCGTTAGTACAATATTCTACTTCCATAAATATTCCCAAATCTTTAACTTCTTCAATTACTATTTCATAATTGTTATATGTATATGTTTCTTTTTTATTGTTTATTTCAATAAACCTTACTAATCCCAATTTATTAAATATTTCTTTTATCATTGCAATAGATTCAACTTTAGTCTCATACTCATTTGAATATAACCATTTACCATTATCAAAAACATCATCTTTATAAGTTATAGAATATTCGTTATTCTTACTCCTAACTCTTAAACAATGACTAAGTTGATTATCCTTATCAGGTTTTAGAGTATCTCTTTTAGGATCGTAATAATACTCATCTATAGTATTTTTTAAACCTTTGTAATCAAATTTCTCAAATTTATTCTTAATACTTAAAATATCATCATATACTTCAACTAAAACTTCTATTTCTTTCATTTTCTTACCCTTACCTTTTCAATTTTTTTGATAGACTTTTTTTATCATCCCATGTAATTCCCATGGACATCCACCACATTGTCTGTTTACTTTTCAACACTTCCAAAGCAGCGTCTCTTCCAAATAAATGTCCCATAACATTTATTGTCTCTTCTAATGTATCATATAACAAAGGAACTTGTAAATTCCTTTTATACCACGTTTACCACATTGCATTTAAATCAATAATATCATAAACAAAATAATTTCAAAAATCAATACGTTTTATAATATTATTAAATAAAATAATCTGCATATAAACAACTCCTATCTACTATCTATATTAAGTATATAATTTTTCTATTCTTTTTACAATAGAAACAGAAGAAAAAACTATTTAAGTTCTCTTTTCTTAGTTTTATGTTCAGCTTCTTCTTTAGCAAGTTCTTCTAATAATTTATAATCAGCCTTATCTGCTTTAGTTCTAGGAATAGTATCTAAGAATGTAATAGATTCTGGTACTTCATATGGTTTTAATTGAATAGTCTCTCCTGTAATATTATTAACAAGTGGTTTATAACACATATCTAGTATATAATCACTTACTTCTTTCGTAGGCATAACCCCATCTTTTAATACTACATATGCTTTATTAGTAAATAATAAATCTTTATCAGGTTTAGGAACTACTACTACACTATCTACTACATCAATTAAAGCTATAACATTTTGAATATGTTCTAGATATACTTTATTTAAGTCTGATCTAATATAATATCTACTACTTCTTCCAGTTAAAGTAAAGTATCCTTCATTATCTAAAATACCCATATTACCAGTCTTATAATACTCTACTCCTTTATACATAAATTTAGTATTTTTAGTCATTTCTTCATTCTTATAATATCCTTTATAAATATGTTTACCTGCTATACAAAGCATTCCTTCTTCGCCATATTTAAGTTCTTCCAAAGTATCAGGATCAACAATAATAGCCTTAGTACCAACAAGCACTCTACCTACTGTTTCAGGTCTATTAAGTGAGCCAACTGCCATTGTATTAGTACCAACTGTTTCAGCATTACCAGAACCATTACATATAACAGTATTAGCTCCGTGTTTTCTAAAAAATTCTACTCCATCAACATTTTGCATTGGTGATAAGAAATCCCCTCCTGATACAAAAGTATGAATACTAGATAAATCATCACTATCTTTGACATTTCTTTTAATAAGTTCAAGAAGAGCAGGGCTACCAAATACATAGTTAGGATTTTTACTTAGATAATATCTAATATTATCTTTACTTAAAGTAGGAGCAAGTACTGCTACTCTACCACATATTAAACTCATAATAGTAGAAGTAGCAAAACCATAAGGATAAGAAAATGGTACACATACTAAACATCTTTCTCCCACTTTTGCTTTAATCTTACCAGTATTTTTCATATAAATACCAGAAGCAAGTAAATTCTCATTAGTTAATACTACACTCTTAGGATTACCAGTAGAACCACTAGTAAATAAAATTAAAGAGTCTTCCTTACCACCATATAAAGTATATATAGGTTTTTTATAATATTTAGCGATACTACCAATATCACTAAAAGATAAATCATCATTATATCCATTAGCACCTGTCTCTATACTACTATAATTCTTAGTACTAATTTCATTACTATGTAAAGTAATAATATTTCTTACCTTACTACCATCTTTAATCTTTTTATTATATTCTTTATCTTTATCAAAATTAATAAATAAACTAGATTCAAATTCATTCAAATATCCTAATACTTCTTCAATCGAAGACATTGAATTAATAAAAGTAGTAATAGCTCCTATTCTGTTGCAGGCTAAATAAATAATAACTCCTTGATAATAATTAGGCATAGCAGCAGATACTATACTTCCCTTCTTTATTCCTAATTCTTTTAATGTCTTAGATAAAGTAATTGCATCTTTTAACATTTCACCATAATTTACTCTTAAATCTAAACAATCAATAGCCTCTTCTTTTCTATAGAAATTACTAATTAAATTAATAGTATTATAAATACTCATATTAGGTATTATAGGATTTCTACTAAAAAAACTATAATCACTATTATGTATATTATCTATAGATGGATAACCTATTAATTTTTTCATATATAACCATTCCCTTTTTCATATGTAAGTATTATATAACATTTTTGTCAAAAAAGCAAACATTTATATATATTTTAGTATATTTTCCCTTCAGCCTGTAGTCTTCCGGGGTATTCGTAAGCCTACTTTAGTAGTCTTTCTCATAAAAATATTATAATAAATTAATTTTAAGACTACTTATGTAGGCTCGAACCAAAAAGAAAAAGAAGAATACTTCTTCTTTAACTAATAATCATCTTACCAAGATATACACCAAGTACAATACATATAAGAATAATAAGTATTGTATATAAAATCTTAGATATCTCGTTAGTATCTTCATCCATATAATAACACCACCTAATATTTATCTTTTAATTTAATAGTAACAGTATCAGTAATATCTTCTCCTACAGGAACACTCTGTTCATATACATAACCATTACCCTCTAGTATAAAACTAACATCCATCATCTTAAGAATATTATTAGCTTCTTTATAAGAATAACCAGTTAAATCAATCATCTTCTTAGTATTACCATTAGTCTTTAATATAACCAAATCATCTTCATATATAGTACTATTAGTACTAGGATACTGACTAGTAACCTTATTACCATCTCCTAGTACAAGAACTCTAATATTCTTACCTTCTAAATATCCTTTAGAAGTACCAATATCCATATTATAAAAAGATTCCATAACATATTTTTCTTTATCCTTATTAGACTTCTCAATATTAAGATACTTAGTAATATTCTTCTCTACCTCTTTAATCATCGGAGCAACATAATTAGTAGTATCCTTAGGTCTCTTAATCGCAGCATATAAAATAATCTCAGGATTATCTCCAGGAAACATACCAGAGAAAGAATAAATATAATCAGATTCTCCACTCATATACTTACCCTTAGTATAATCATATATCTGTGCAGTACCAGTCTTACCAATCAAACTATAACCATCCATATGATATAAATAACCAGTCGAATTAGTATTATCACCATTAATAACACTAGCCATTAATTCTTTCATCTTCGTAACAGTAGTACTACTTACAACAGTACCAACTTTCTTACTCTTACCCGTATATATAGTCTTACCAGTATCCGTATCCACTATCTTATCAACAATATAAGGCTTTAACATCGTACCATTATTACTAATAATAGTAAGTGCCTGCAAGTGCTGTATAGGAGTAGTCGTAATACCCTGACCATAACCTGCAGTAGCAGCTTCTATCTGATAAGTATAATCTATACTACCAGCTTCTTCTCTATTCATCGTAAAACCAGTCTTACTACCAAAGCCATACTTTAAGTAGCAGGCTTTCAAATCATCCTTATTAATAGTAGACTCAACAATATTAGCAACCGCTATATTAGAGGATAAAGCAAAACCTTGATCATAAGTTAATTCTCCCCATCCTTCTTTTTTCCAGTCATTAATCGTAGTCTCTTTACCATCTTCTCCTGTATAAGTCTTACTACCAGACATATACTTCGTATTACCATCATAATTACCCGAATCAACTGCACACATATAACTAAATATCTTCATCGTCGATCCTGGTTCATAAGTTAAAGTAGCAATAGGATCAATATAAGAAGTCATATTTCTAAGATTAGGATCAAAACTAGGAGTACTAGAATATCCAAGTATCTTACCCGTCTTAGCATCCATCGCCGCCATAACAACCCATTCAGCCTCCGAATCATTTTGAGCAGTCTTAACAGCGGACTCAATAAATAACTGAATATTATTATCAATAGTAAGATAAACATCATCACCATTATCCGCAGGTTCCGTATATTCTCTACCATTAGCTATCTTATAACCATATTTATCTCTCTCATAAGTAATATACCCACTCTTACCTTTAAGTTCATCATTATAATATTCCTCTAATCCCAACTCACCAGTAATCCATTTATTCTTATCATCATCTTCTTTAAGAACAGTATATCCAAGTATATAACTAGCAAAATCCCCATTAGGATAATATCTCTTAATATCTTTAAGAAAATCAATTCCCTGTAATTTTAACTTATCAATTTCTTCTTTAGTAAGTTCACTAAGTCCTTTACCAATAGTACCAAATTCTACTTGATATTTATTACTCTCTTTACCCTTAACTAATACATCTTTAATCTCTTCACTAGTAACACCTAATACACCCGCTAATTTAGTACTAGTATCATCAATATCTTCAACATAATTCTTATTACCCTTAGCATCTACCCTTTCATTAGATAAATAAGCAATAAGCGTATAACTAACAACATCATTAGCTAGTACATTACTATTAATATCATATATAGTACCTCTCTTAGGCATAATAATATCTTCTTTAGTATTCCTATTCTTAATAAAAGCCGCTATTGTAGAATTACCTACTTTATAGTCAACTAAACATAAATAACATAATCTACCAATAAGTAGTAAAAACAAAAAAAAGGTACCAATAATAACTAATTTACTAACTTTAAACTTGTCATTATTAACATTACCTTTTTTCATTATAATCACCTTATTCTATAGTCTTAATATTTTCATTATTATAAGCAAGACCAAGATTTCTACTAATACTCTGAATATTATCAAGTGAAGCCATCTCATTAATCTTCATAGCTAAACTCTCATTAGTATCCAAAGCTTTCTCTACTTTTTTATTCATATCTTGTAATTCAATATTCATCTTACTAACTGCAGTACTAGTAAATACAATACCTACTACTAAGAATACTATAATTACAAGAGAACTCTTATATAGAAATCTCTCTACCTTAGTAAACCCTTTCTTTTTCTTCTTTTTCATAAAATCAATCCTCTATTCTTTCAATAACTCTAAGTCTAGATGACCTTGCTCTATTATTTTCTTCTAACTCCTCTTTACTAGGAGTAATATTTGCTATTAATTTAAACTTAGGTAAATATTCTTTAGGTATAAAAGGTAGTTTAGATAGACTACTATCAACCTTAGAATATTTATTAAATATCTCTTTAACAATCTTATCTTCTAAAGAATGAAAAGTAATTACAGATATTCTTCCTCCAACATTTAACATCTCTATTGCTTCTTCTAAAGCATCCCTTAGAACACCAAGTTCATTATTTACTTCTATTCTAATAGCTTGAAAAGTCTTTCTTGCTGGATGACTATCTTTCATAGCCTTATATGGCATACTCTTTTTAATTACTTCAACTAACTCTAGTGTCGTTTCAATCTTTTTATTTTCTCTAGTTTTAATAATATTATTTGCAATACTACTAGCATATTTTTCTTCACCATATTCTCTTAATATTCTAACTAAATCATTATAAGAATAAGTATTAACCACATCGTATGCTGAAAACTCTTTATCTCTATCCATTCTCATATCAAGAGGAGCATCATTATGATAACTAAAACCTCGCTCAGGAATATCAAGTTGTGGTGAAGAAACACCTAAGTCAAAGACAATACCATCTATTTTATTAATACCCCTTTTATTTAATTCTTCTTTAAGATTAACAAAATTAGATTTAATTATCTCATAATTATTACCAATTTCTGATAATTTCTTATCACTATATTCTATCGCCATTTCATCTTGATCAAAGGCGAAAAGAAAGCCCCTTTTAACTCTCTTTAAAATTAAACCACTATGTCCCCCAAAGCCAAGTGTAGCATCTACATAAATTCCATCTTCTTTTACATTAAGATTATCAATGGCTTCATTTAAAAGTACTGTCTTATGCATCAATATCAAATCCTTCAAATAAATTCTCTGCTACTTCAGATATCTTATCCATATTACTATCAATAAGATTATCAAACTTATCAGTAGCCCATATTTCTAGGCGATCATTAACCCCAATTATTGTACATTCCTTTTTAATACCCGCATAACAAATTAATGAAGATGGCAAGTTTATTCTACCTTGCTTATCAAATTCACATACAGTAGCACCAGATAAGAAAAATCTATTAAATGTTCTGGCATCTTGCTTAGTAAATGGAAGACTCTTTAATTTAGATACAATATTATCCCATTCTATCTTACTATAGACAAATAGACATCCATCTAATCCTCTAGTAACAATAAACTCATTACCAATATCTTCTCTAAATTTAGAAGGTATAATTAATCTTCCCTTTTCATCAAGATTATGATGATATTCTCCAATTAACATAACATCCCCCACTTTCTTCCACTTCGTGCCACTCTATGATTATATTCTACTATAAAGTATTATCTTTGTAAATATCTTTCTTCTAATTTGACAAAAAAAGATGTAAACTTATCTAATATTTTCTCTTTTCATGAAAATCCAAGGTATTTTCATGTCATTACTAGCCTGTAGTCTAGTAATGAATAATTATTAGATATTATATTCACGGTGAAGTACTTTCTAACTAAAATAATTCCAAATAAAAAGAAGATAAACTAGTATCTTCTTAACCATTTAATGTAGCATTCTTACCAGTAGCATATAAATCAAATGATAACGTCTTATTCTGCATAGTATCTGGATTAGTAAAGTCTTTACCATTAAACCATAAATATAAAGTATATTTATCAGTAGTAGTATTAACATTTCTATCAGTAAATAATGTTAATGTAGTTACTCCACTACTAGCATAAGTAATGCCACTAGCATTACTGCTTGCATTATAAGCTTTAAAATTACCTTTCTTTACTAAAGTAGTATCGTTATAATATAATTCATATACAAATGATTCTTCTTTTAATTCATTAGGCATAGTAGTTAAATCCATATATAAACTCATAGTACTACCTGCTTCACTTGCTATAACTGTTATATCTTTCTTAATTCCTTCTTCTTTACTATCTACTGGTATTAAAGTACCAGTAACATTACTTCCACCTACAAAAGTAACAGTATTACCAGATATCTTAACACTAACATTAATATTAGAAGTACTATTCCATCTATAATAAGCATAAGTACCACCTATCATTACTATAATTAACCCTATTATTCCTATTATTAATCCTTTATTATTTTTCATATTCTACCTCATTTTATATATTTAATTTTTTGCCTTACGGCGAATTCCCCTACTTTGGTTCCTTATTTTCTTATCATATTCTATCAACCCGATTTCCTCTGCCTAGTGAAAAGGGTTTCACTAGGCTCTTTAGATTTCAGATTCATGTCCTCTTTTCTATCCAACAAGAAATGGACTTGCTGCTGTTCCACCCCCTCCTGATATAGCATCAGATGAGAGAGAAACTACGGGGTGGTTACCGCCATTACCAGTCGTACCACCACCAAGATAAACACTATTCACACGATCAACAATCGCATTACCACCCGCGGTGACAAAAGGGGTCATCGTCCAATACCAATAACTTGGTGTAGTAAAATAATTATCTTGATTTGCAATATATACAAAATTTATATAATCAAGGCTACTAAGACCACTCATAATTACTTCATCTGAAGTAATTAATGCAAAAGGATGTGAAAAATGTTAACAAATAATAAAAAAGATGTCACAGTTAAAGTTAATGACATTAAATCTATAAAAAGTATACAGAAAAAAATAAATGAAAATGATAAAATAACATTTATAATTACTACTAAAGATATGGAAATGCTAAAAACATTATAGAAGTTATTGTGGACTTACAAAAAGACTATAGCGATAAGAATTTTCAGTTAGTCATTTCAAGCAATTATGAAAAACTACATAAAATGACTAATAAAGAATTATGAGATATAATAAGGCAACTGCTAGTACAGAGTTGTTTTTTTATTAACTTAAATTCATAATAAAAAGAGTAATATAAAGATAAATATTACTTTAAATTACTCTATTTTCAATTATTATTTACATATGTTTTCTTGTATTTGTTCAACACCTTTTTTTGATGTTTCAACAATATCTAATTCAACATATACTGTTCCTGATGAAGGATTACCATGATATTTATTAAATAATGAAGAAATTAAATAAGAATTTAGTTGCTCAAAATTATTTATTAATCCCTTTCCTTTCAAATGATAGGTAAATTCATAATATTTATATGTTTCTAAATTATTTATAGATGATGGAATCGCAACAACAAATGGAACATAGCCTTGATAATCATCTACAACAATATAAGATAACCCATCTGAAGCCAAAGGATAATCTATACTATCTATCACTCTATATGTTCGTGTAAAACTACAATCATATTCTCGTGATTCTTCATTTTGCTTATTCCCTAATTGTTTTTCTAATGTACTAACTTTTTCTTTGTACGAATCAACATCTTCTTTATATGAAGAAATTTTTGTTTTTTGTAAGATTACAAACACTACACATATAATTATAACTACTAATAAAACTATTATAGTTATAATTTCTATTTTTTTATTTTTCATAATAGTATTCCTTTCTTAAACATTATAAACTTATATAAATAATCCTACAATCCTCCTTTCTCAAATTTATATAGTTTATCTTATTACACTCTACTCTTAAATATATTATAGCATAATTTTTATTTTTTTACCACATTTGATTAAAATAATTTTTAATATTTTTTGCATTTATTAATACACTTTTTACTACTATTATAGTTAAAAATATTTAATATTGCATTTTTAGTTATTATATAAAAAGAGTAATATAAAGATAAATATTACTTTAAATTACTCTATTTTCAATTATTATTTACATATATCTTCTTGTATTTGATCCAATCCTTGTTTATTTGTTTCTTTAATGCTAAGTTTTACTTTAAGAACTCCATCTGGAACTTCATCTAGTGATTCATCTGTTATATAACGAGTAATATCAGAAATATCATTTATAATTCCTGTTCCTTTAACTTGATAAGTAAATTCATAATACTTATCAACTTCTTAATCTTCTTCTAAATTGGTAAGAATAGGATGAGCATATGCATTATGAGATTGAAATTTATAAACAATAACATAAGATATTTCTAGAACTTCTGCTACATAACCATTCATTTTATCTACAACTCTACACGTTTTCGTAAAACTACAATCACTATATTCTTTATATTTTTCATTTTTTTACTTCACTTATTAATAAAAACATATTAAGCTGCGTATACAAGGACCCCAGAATATCCTGCATTTTTTATAATAGGTAAAGAAACCATTTTTTCTCCAAAAGCAGAACCATTATTATACGCTCTATTAGGATCAACATAATATACATTTATCGGACTATAGTCATCATCAAAAATTCCAGTAATTGTATGTCCACTTATTGTTACAAAATGTCCTCCTGAATTACTATAATTATATGCAGGCATTTCTTCCATTCTGATGTGCATAATTGGTGGATAACCTAAGTCAATACTTCTTTTTACAATATTATAAAATTGACTATTTGTCAAAGAATTAGTCCATACATAAGTATAGTTAGATATACCTAATTCTGAATTCATAGCACCTGCAATATATCTTTGATCAGTACCAGCTGATGTATTTGTACCAACTAATGTTCCATAATATTCTTGAGAACTAGAGGTACCTCTAATAGCATGTATTGCTTGTTTCATTGAAGCAGGTCCACAATAATTTGGTAATTGTTCAAATGCTGGGACATCTATTTTATTAGCAAAATATCTACGTGTCATTACGTTAGGATCTTGATTTAAAGTTTCTAAATATTCATTCGTAAATGGTGTACCATTAGAACAACTTAAATCATAAATATCTGGTCTATTTAAAGATTCATAAAATGCTAAATCTTCCTCTGTATAAACTCCACATCCTTCTGAAGCACTAACATTTGATGTTGACATCATAAAAATAATAGCAGTAAATAATAATAAAATTTTTTTGTTCATATAGAACCTCCTTTATTTTTTTATTACCCCCTAAATTAAATAATAAATATAAATTTTAATTCAAAATACCACCTACATTCTAGATGGTATTTTCATAATAATACGATTAATTGACGAGCAGAAAAAACCATCATTAAGATAAAAGGTCTAATACTGCTTGACACTCTTTTTTATTAAGAATATATCATATTTTTTATAAAAATGCAATCATAAATCAAAAAAAATAAATATTTTAATAAATATTTTAATTAGAAAATATTTGTACCCAGTAATATTGATTATTAATTATATTAACTCCTATTCCTATTTTTTTAAATTTAGAAGAAATTATATTTTGGTAGTGGCCACTAGAAGAACGCCATCCTTCCATTACACTTTGTGAAGAACTATAGCCTGCTGCTATATTCTCCCCAGCAGTACCATAAGATATTCCAAGTTCTGATAAAACAGTAAAACAACTACTACCATTTGGTCTTGTATGTGAAAAACTATCACTTAACTCTTTTGCTCTGATATTCGCAGCTTCTACTAAAGAAGAATCTAAAGTTAAGGAAGGTACTCCTACTAAAGAACGATAATTATTTGTAATTTCATATACTTCATTTATTAAATCAGTATATATATTTTCACTTTGTATATCTTTATATTCATTTATATCTTCTTTACTTATATCTTCATAATATTTATCTTCTATATCAGTTACTTCTTCTTTTTCTAAATTAGAATTAACTATCTCATTATCTTTATCTATATAATTATTAGTACTAATTGCTTTATTCTGATTAATAATATTCCTATAACTACCAATTACTATAAAAATAAAAACACCAATAATTACTATTAATCTAATACCATCAATTATATTTTGTTTTTCCATAAATATTCACTTCCATAATCACAGAAAAAAAGAGTTATTTATATCAAATATAACCTCTTTTTATTAATATTATAATTAATTAAAAGTTTTTCTTCTTTATTTTACTTTTATTTTTTTCAGAAGGAACTATATTACTAAATAACTTACTACTAATAGTATTAACATTATAAAAATTACTATTATTAATTAAATCAATAATTACCCTATCATTAGTAAGTTTATAGTAAGTTTCTACATATAACTTCTTAATAATATTGAAATAATAAGTAATAATATCTTTCTTATTAGTACCATCTAATTTATATTCTTTATCATCATAACTTAATACTTCAACAGTAAAGAAATATATAATAGTTTCAATAAAACTATAATCACCATTAATCTTAATAGAAGATTCTCTCTTTTTAAAGTTCATTAAATCATAAATAGAATCAAGTACATACATAAGTCTATATTTAGCGATAATTAGTTCATCTTTTAATTCAATATTTTTAGTTTTATTAATTTCTTTATCTAACAACTCTAAATACATCAAATAAAAATTAAGTTTTGTCATATCTTGCATATTAATTTTCTTTTTATTCTTTTTATTATTCATTTTTAATCTACCCTTAATTGCCCCTTTAGCAGAACTATCATTTATAAATAAAGCCTTGTCCATAGGAGTTTTAACAAGTAGTGTCTTATCAAAAGGAGGATTACGAGATAATTTAACCTCTGATTCTTCGCCATGCATTAATTTAGCTCGATCCTTAGCATATAAATATAAATTATCATAATCAACACTGCTAAAATTATTATTAATATTTATATACATTATATTAGTAATAACTTTAAGTAACTTTATTTCTTCTCTAGTCTTCTCTATCGTATTTTCATCAAATAGTCCATCATAACTAAGATCTAAATATTTATATTCTAATTTTTCTTCTAATTCAAGTAAAGCATTATAAACTTGAATATTAGGATTAATACCTATAATTTCTAAAAAAGATATATCATTATGAATAACTTTTTCAACATCACTTATAAATTCTTCATCAAAGTCTTCTAGTATAACGCTTTCTTCTTGAAGCTTTTTTAATTCATTGATACTTACATCAGAATTTAATCTAATAATACCATCTTCCATTTCAAAATAATCTTCATAATCATCCAAAAAGAAAGAAAGTTCATTAGCAAAATTAAAATCAAATATAAGATCTTCAAGTACATCTTTATCTAGATCAAAAGAATTAATAAATCTCTTTAAATATATTATTAATATATCTCTATATATCATCGTATCTCTATTATTTTTCTTTAAAGAAATCATAATATCAAATATTATATATGCTAATGGAATATCCATATAATCATCCCCTCATGTTGAATATATTATCATATAATATATTAAAAATCAATAACAAAACCAAATTAATATATCTAAAATTTAAAAATTTTTAATACCTTTATTAATTATTTACCGTGGGGAATATAAGTGTGGATCACCCGCTAATCATGGAACTTCTTTTGATATTAAGTTAGAGCATCTATCTAAACTATATAATAAAATAAGTGGTAATGACTAAAATCATTCTCCACTTTTTTCAGGTAAAAAGAAAAGGCTTACAAAGTGTAAGCTTTCAAAGTCAAATGGTCGGGAAGACAGGATTTGAACCTGCGACCTCTACGTCCCAAGCGTAGCGCTCTACCAAGCTAAGCTACTTCCCGAAAAAAAATGGTGGAGAATGAGGGACTCGAACCCTTGACCCTCTGCGTGCAAGGCAGATGCTCTAGCCAACTGAGCTAATTCCCCACGGACAATATAAATTATATCAATAATTTATATCGTTGTCAATACTTTTTTTATAAGTTTATTATTTAGTTTCATATACACTAACTTGTTTTCTATCTCTACCAAGTCTAGAGTATTTAACATACCCAGAAATCTTAGCAAATAAAGTATCATCTGTACCTCTACCTACATTAGTTCCAGGATGAATTTTAGTTCCTCTTTGACGATATATAATAGAACCTGCAGTTACATATTCACCATCAGAAGCTTTTGCTCCAAGTCTTCTACCAGCAGAATCTCTTCCATTACTAGTAGATGATTGACCTTTTTTGTGGGCAAATAATTGTATATTAAATTCCATTAATCTATTCATTATTTTCCTCCTTAATTTTTATATTCTTAGGATACGCTTTTTCTAATTCATATAAATTAGTTATCATAACATTAATAATCTTAGTAGTTACCTCATCATCTTTTAAAACTTTAATATCAAGTCCATTCTTATCTTCATAACTAATAGATTCATTATCAATAGTTAAGCAAGAATTAACCGAAGTAATTACTGTACTACTAACCGCAGCACATACAATATCTTTACCAAAATCATCATAATTAGCATGTCCCGTAATAATAATTCTCTTATAGTAATTATTATTCTTAGTAAGTTTTACTTTAATCATAAAACCACCTTATTTGATCTTTTTAATCTCTACTTTAGTATATGGTTGTCTGTGTCCTTTTTTAACTCTAGTAGATCTCTTATTAGGTTTATATCTAAATATAGTTAATTTCTTTTGTTTACCTTGTTTTAAGATAACACCTTCTACTTTAGAAGAAACATAAGGATTACCTACTACACCATTTGCCATAAGAACCTTGTCAAAAACAACTTTATCTCCTTCGTTACCATCTAGTTTTTCAACATAGATTACTGTTCCTTCAGATACATAATATTGTTTTCCACCAGTTTCAATAATTGCTTTCATCTCATTCCCTCCTTTATATATTTGTAAGACTCACTCTTAAGGTGTCAAACTGAACTTATAACCTTTTCAATGTGGTTGAGAATATTCAACTTGGCGTCTTCAAAACAATTTAATTCTACCATAAATAAATATTAAAGTCAAATAAATTAAGGCTTTTTTTCAAAAAAAGTACTAATATATTCCTTTTCATTCATTAGTTTACCATTATCATTAAATATATGTACTCTATTTTTATACATTTTCTCTTTATTTTTAATAATTACTTTCTTCTTATAATTAAATTTAAATAAATATCTTTCTAATATAAATCTATTATATATATAAGAAATATCTTTATAAAATTTATATATATTTTTCATAAGTACTCCTATTACTAAAATAATACTATAATTATTTTCATATATATCACTATACAAAAAAAAGATAACAGTAATAAGAGAAATAACAATACTAATATAATTAGCAATATTAAAACTAAAATATTTAGATAAAATCAAATTAACTATCTTAGCACCATCTAATGGATATATAGGAAGTAAATTAAAAATAAGCATACTCTTATGATATAAAAGAAATAAACTATAAATATATTCTCTTACTATACCATTTCTATATAAAAAAAAGATAATACCAAAATAAATACTCTGCATAATTATACCAGAAATAGCTACTAGTAAATCATTTTCTATTTTAGTATTAATTCTTGTATTAAGTTTAACAAATCCACCATAAGGATAAATTATAACCTTATCTATTTTATATGATAATATTTTAGAAATAATAATATGACCCATTTCATGAATAATAATAAGTGATGTAAAAATAATTAAATTAACAAAATGACCAGTAATAACAAGACCAAAAGCCATAATTATATAAGTATAATGAAATTCTATTTTATTTAAGATATTCTTCATAATTTAAATACTTGTCACCTTTACTAAATACTAAATATAAAGTATTATTTACTTCTCCAACTAACGTTCCCTTATCAACATAATCATATAATTTTAAAGAAGTATTATCAATATTACCATACCAGTTATATATTCCATCTAAGTCTTCAATAATAACTGTATTACCATATCCTTCTTTATTACCAATAAAAACAACCATTCCCTCCCTTAATGAAGGAACTAAATAGTTTGAAGTAACTTCTAGTTTAACTCCATCTAAATATACACTAGAAGAACTATATTTTAGTTTTTCATTAAATACTTTCTCAGTATTAACTTCTTTTTTAATAGGAAGAATTCCTCCTAAATATTTATCATATATATTTTTTATCTTAGTAAAAGATATATCATCACTATATAAATAATCAGTAATTTTCTCTTTCAAAAATTCACTTCTTTTACAGCATATTGCTAAAGAAACAAATAGTAATAAAACAATCAAAGTTTTAACAAAAAGCTTTTTAACAGACTTACCAAAATTATTATCTTTCTTTTCAGTACTAACTTTATTTTTATTAATAATATCCATATACTTTTTCTTATCTATTTCATTCATAAATATCACCACTAAAATATATGAATAAAAAAAGAAAAAAGAATTTATTTTTTCTTTTTTCTAACTTTATTAGTATATAATTTAATAACAGAATCAACAGTAACTGGTATTGTAATAGTTCTTGAAGCAAATCTTTCTTTTTCTAAATCATTTAATTCATCATAAAGATAAAATATAGACCATCTCATTTTTGTACCATGATAATTAATTGGAAGTTCTGTAAAATATACATCATCATCTTTTCTAATTAACATTCTAGGTTCACAAGACATATTTCTAATTTCATTCATAGATATATTTTCTTCAACAATACTTTTTGTCTTTCCATCTTTAACAATATTAATCTTTCTCATTAGTGGAACAACCCTCATATTATATACATCTGTTTTTTCCATAAACACCACCCTTTTTTTATTTCAAATATCTAACAATTAACTCCGAATCAAACTCATTATCAAAAAACATATTTCTTAATTCACTTTTATTATAAACAATTACCAAAGTTTTATTATCTATATACATATTAATAAAATTATCAAACTCAGTAATCAATTCATTAATATATTCTTCCTTATTTCTTTCAATATCTTCTTTAGTAAGAGAAATATTAGTATTCTTATCAATAACAATTTGACCATTACCAATAATTAAATCCTCATCAAATATTTTTTCTACTATATATTTTCTAGTATAATTATATTTTTTTAATAAATCATTATTACTAAGAATTCTTCCAGTAGCTAAATCAATATTAGTAGTAATAACATATTTCTTAATATTATTACTATATATATTTTTATCTAAATTAAAATCAAGTTCATAATATATTGATAAAATAGCACCATTAATTTGCATCTTTATTGAACTAGAAACTTCATTACTAGGTATATAATTTTCTACTTCATTATTTATTTCATTATAATAAGTAGTAATATATTCAATTAATTTATCTTCCTCATCCATAAAGTTTTTAATAACATCATTATCTAAATCTTTTAAAGTAACTCTAGATACATTAATCTTGCTATATACATTGCTATAACCATTAAACACAACCGGTACTGTTTCCACATAATCTTTTATATCATAATTAACTATCTTTCTACTAGTAGTATCTTTATTAATACCTTGATATTCAAATAATTTATACAAGCCAAAACCAACAAGTAAAAGAAATATTGCACTTACTACTACCAACGCCTTAGCAGTCTTTTCACTCATTACTTTATCTTTCATCATATTACCTTCTTTCTACCTATAATTATAATATAATTAGATAGAAAAGTAAATAAAAAAAAGAATCTATCTTTCGAGATAGACATAATCATTTTCTATACTAAGATTATTCTTAGTATTATTAACTACTACTAAACTAATAACAATTAGTAGAAGATAAAATATAATTACCCCTTTATTGTTTTTAACAAATTCCATATCTATCACTTCTCCTTACATCTTAATACTATCACATACTTATGTTCGTGTCAATATAAAATCACTGTTTTAACGAATAATTGTTTGACATTTTACACTTTATGTGTTAATATTATAAATGAAAGGAGCATATTATGACTAAAGAAGGAAGATTAACAAAAAGACAAAAAGAAATATTAGAATACATAAAAAAATATTCAGCACAAAAAAAATATCCCCCATCAATTAGAGAGATATCTGCTAATTTTAATTTAAGTTCTCCTGCTACTGCTCATGTTCATGTAAAAAAACTAATTGAAAAAGGATACTTAAAGAGAGGTAAAACAAGTAATCATTTACTTGAACTTCAAGTACCAAATGAATTTGAAACTAAAAGTGATGATGTTGTAACTGTTCCATTATTAGGAAAAGTAACTGCAGGTAATCCAATTGAAGCAATTGAAGTACCTAACGAAGTTATTACTCTGCCAGCATATTTACTTCCTAAAAGAAAAGAAGTATTTACAATCAAAGTAGAAGGAGATTCTATGATTAATGCTGGTATCTTAGATAAAGATATTGTAATCGTAGAAAGATGTAAAACAGCTAAAAATGGTGATATAGTAGTAGCCATGGATGAAGAAAATCAAGTTACTATTAAAAGATTCTTTAGAGAGAATGACTACATTAGATTACAACCTGAAAACGATTACATGCTACCTATAATATTAAAAGATATTTCCATCTTAGGCAAAGCAATTGGTTTATATAGAAAATTCTAAAAAAATGTCAGTTAATTCTGACATTTTTTTAATCTTCTTTTTTATATAGAGTAATAACTTCTACTCTATTATTATTAATAGTACTAGGCTCAAATCCAGTTTGAGGAGGCATTATATCACCAGTACCAGTATTCTTATCATAATAGTAAGTAACATATATTGTATCAAAATCATATTCTCCACTAGTAGGTCCTTCTACCATAATGAATGTATAATCATCAAATTCTTTCTTAATAGTAGTATATTCAGTACCTACTTCACCAGTAGTAGTAACTTCTTCAGTTAATTTATTACTATCACTATCTAAATAGTTAATAACTACTTTACCAATATTATCATGAGCAGCCTTAATAGCTAAAGCACCAGCTATTTCTCCATCTTCAGTAACTGAAGTATATTCTCCACCTTCAATTAAATCAATATGAAGATTCTCTTTATCATGTGCTTCCCATCTACTATTTTCAGCATCATCGTACCAACCATTTATTCTATGTTCACAATCATCAAGAATCCAATCTTCTCCTACACTACTAAAAGTAATAGTACCAATATTATAGATATCATCACCTGCTACTCCAGCATGATTATTATATAAATCTGTATCTTTTGATATGATCATTGTACCAGCATTATAAACACCGCCACCTAGTTGATTTGCTTTATTTAATGTAATATTAGCATTTATTGGTAATGTTAAAGTACCTTTATTAAATATTCCTGCACCATTATCTGTTTCATTATTTTCAGTAATAGTAATTATACTTCCATCTTCAAAAGTAGTAACACCATAATTTTCTAAAGCATTTCTATAATTTTTATTCATAGTAATTACAGAACCAGCCTCAAATTTAGCAATAGCTTTAGAAAGATATATTCTAATAGCTCCTCCAGTAAAACCATAACCATTCTCATTAGAAATTATTTCTGTTGTCTTATCAGCACTAAGTCCTGATATTACAGTTATTCCATAAAATGCATTACCATTAGTAGTAATATTAGAATTAACTGCAGTAAGTGTAGCAGCAGATAATCCATGACCATTATTATTTAAGAATTTTATTTCTGAATTAATAGCGGTAAACACTCCACCATTTGAAGCATTACTAGTACAATTTTGTACTATAAATTTAGAATTTTCTACATATATCTCTGGACTATTAACATAACCTCTATTAGTACCATCAATAAATAAAGTAGAATCATTTTTTACAAATATACCAGTACCAGCAGTACTATCAAGTTGAATAGCTTGTCCATTTATTCCTTTTGTATTAGTTCCTAGTATATTTAAAGTAGAAGCATTATCAATTTCAATAGAAGCTCCTCCATTACTATAGATAGCACATTTAACTCCATTTAAAGAATCAAACTTAAATGTACCAATAGCACCATTATCTAGTTTTAGCCTTCCAGTTAAAACAAGCATTACCCATCTACCGTTAGTATTATTCCAATCAGTAGCATCCCAGATGAAATTAGTTCCATCAAAAGTCATATTGCCTTTATAACTCCATTGTGCTTCACCTGTATTATCAAGCATACCATCAAATGTAATAGTATATTTACCTTTAAAAGTCAATGACTTATTAAAAGCTTTAGTAACTGTTCCATCATTAATAAGTTCAATGACATCACCATCTTTAGCCTCTTCAATAGCGGCATCTAATGTATTATATTCATTATCCCCTATTTTAGCAGTTACTCCTTCTGCTTTAACACCAGTAATACAAAAACATAGAGATATTAAAGCAAATAAAAATAATTTTGTTTTTTTCATTCCAAAACACCATCCATCAAATATTTCAAAAGACTAATTATTTAAATATAATTAACTTCTTTCATTATTATCTTTGACTAAAAAATGATCTAGAATTATTTTAACCAAAAACCCATAACAAAAGAGTATATCATATTCGTCCCTTGTTAGTCGTATATAATATACTCATTTTCTTATTTTGTCAAGCCTTTTTTCTTCTAAAATAACCATTTAATATACCTGGATAAGTATTAAAATATCTAGGATTTAATGTATAGCTACTAAAATCATTAACATGAAAGCCCTCTACTACTACATAATGAAGATGTGCCCCTTTTGTTCCTTTGTCATAACCACCGTTAATATAAGCTGTAGATTCTCCTCCTACTAAACCTATTACTGTATCAGTATCAACTACATCACCAACATTTACTTTAACCTCAAGTAAGTGTCCATAGATAGTAGTATACTGTTTGCCACCAATAATATGATAAATGTAAACTATATTTCCACCATAAGTTGCTTTATAAGTAATAGAACTAACTACCCCTTTAGCGGAACTATATACATTAGTCCCCTCCCCGTTGCAGGCTAAATCTATACCTTTATGATTAGATAAATAATCTTGACTTACACATCCCTTATCCAAAGGAAATATAAAATTACCTCCATCTCTAATATTTAAACATGCCGATATATCCATGTATCTAGAACAACCTATACTTTCATATAAAGCAATTTCCTTTTTAATACTAGTAATATCATCATCAATGCTACTATTAATACTATCACCATCTAAATAACTAACACTCTTAAGAATAACTTCCAATTCCCGGTACTTACTTCTCTCTTTACCAAGTTTATTAATCTTTTCATTTAATTTTTCTTTTTTCTTATTTAATTCTTCTATCTCTTTATTCATCTCTTCTATCATAGTATTATTATAATTACTAATTTGTTCTGCTATCATATATCTATATACCATATCCGAATATGTTTCAGCAGCAAATATATATTCTAAATATATATTTTCTCCCTGACTAACTTGATTATAAACCATAACATTATCAATTTCTTCTTTTAAAGAATTAATAAATTCTTCCTTACTAGTAATTTCTTTATCAAGTTCATTAATTTCATCATTTAAAGAATCAATAATTATCTGTATATCTAGCCCATTATTAGATAAAGACTTAATATCTTCACTATTTAGATAAGAATATAAATTCTTTTGACTCTCTAATGCATTTAGCTCACCATATAAGTCATTAATATTCTTACCATTAACTATTGGTATAAATAAAATAAATGTTAAAATAAATACTGTAACTTTCTTCATAATACTCCTTAATAATCAATATCTATTTTAACCTAGAATAATATAGTTGTCAATTTACATTTGCAATATTTTTAGTATTTTATAGCGTAAACACTTTACACTTTCACCATAATTAACAAAGTGTAAACAAAAAAGAAGCTATTTAAGTAATAACTTAAGGGCTTCTTTAATTTGATTTTCTAAGTCAAGAGTAGGATCAACCTTACTAACAATCTTTTTAACATCAGCTTGCTTATATCCAAGTCCCACTAATGCATCAAATAATTCACTAGAATGATCTTCTCTCTTAAATAATCCCGTATTAATAACATTTAATTTACCTTTTAAATCAAGTACTAATTGTCTAGCTACCTTATCACCAATTTTAGGAAATTTCTTTAAATAATTAATATTTTCTGTTTCAATAGCCTCTTCAATCATACTAATAGATCCAGTAGCAAGCATTGGAAGTGCCATCTTAGGGCCAAGTCCCTTAACAGAAATAAGTTTTAAAAATAATTCTTTTTCTTCTTTAGTTTTAAATCCATATAGAGTATATTCATCTTCAGCTACTTTAGTATAAGTATATATCGTATATTCCCTCTCCATCATAAAACCATATGGATTAGGAACATAAATTAAATAACCAATACCATTATTTTCAAGTATAACATAACTAGCTTCAATATCAGTTATCTTACCATTAATATAACCATACATTATTTCATATTCCTTACATCTTTACTAGTAACTTTTTTAAATAACTGATCATCATTAGAATGAATCATTTTAGCCTCTTTATGAATTTTATCTATTGCTTCTTTAATCATAATACCAAGTAATTCTCTATAATCAATATTTTTATCTTCAAACAAATGATGTGAAAAGAAATTAGGAATAGTATTAATTTCATTAATATATAATTTTTTATTCTTAGTATCATAAATATAATCAATTCTCGCAACACCACCAAGTGATAAAGAACTGTATGCCCTCTTAGCAGTCTTACATATTTCTTCCGTTAAAGCCTTTGATATATCCGCAGGATATGTTCTCTTAAAAGTATCATCATTATCATCATCTTTATGATATTTATCATAGTAACTACAAAATCCATCCTTTTCAATTTCTTCAACTAATGAATCAATAAGTTTACCTTTACTTTTAAGAATGGCCACATTAAATTCTCTTCTATCTTTAATATATTCCTCTACTAAAACATGCGTATCGCATTCCATAACTTTCTCAATAGAAGACTCCAATTCTTCTTTTCTATTAACTATCTCAATACCAATTCCACTTCCACCTCTAGCAGGTTTTATAATTAATGGATATGTTAATTTATCTATTTGTTTAAAAATATCTTCTTTATCTAAATTATAATCATCATCAGTAAAATGAACATAATCAGTAACAGCAAGTCCATTAGCCATTAATAATTCTTTAGTAAATACTTTCTCTTGACATACACTAGAAGCATAAATATCACTACCCACAAATGGTATACCAAGTGTTTCAAGATAACCAATTATACCTCCATCTTCAGTATTCTTACCATGTACCATTGGAAAAGCAAGATGTATTTCTTTATAATCTCTCTTTAATCCTTTAGCTCTTTGTAATATAAACTTACCATTTCTATTTATTAAATTAACTTTAACAGCATACCTTTCTATTAATCTAAAATCTTTATAACTATCTATATACCTAAGCATACCTCCACTATAAATAGTTAAATCTTTAGTAATATATATTGGAACTACCTCATATCTTTCTTTATCAATATTATCCATAGCTTGAACAGCAGTCAATATAGATAATTCATGTTCTAGACTATTACCACCAAATATTACACCAATACTTAATTTCATTTCTACCACCTCTACATATATTATAATATATATTTCTTTATTTTAAAAGAAAAAACTACCTAACTTTACACAAGTTATGTAGTTTTTATATTATTTACAAGTATATAAATAAATAAAAAAAGATAAACTAATATTTTTTAAATTAATTATTTACAACAAATATCATTTTTGCTATACTATATATATAGAATAAGGAGGAACGTTATGAGTAGTTATATAGAATTTTTAATGCAAATAATAGTCTGTTTCTTACTTAGTGCTTGTATCGGTATCGAAAGACAATACCGAAGAAGATCAGTAGGATTAAGAACAATAATATTAGTAAGCCTAGGATCATTTCTATTTACTAGATACTCCTATTCATTTCCCGATTCAGATATGAATAGAATAGCATCTCAAGTAGTCGCAGGTATCGGTTTCTTAGGAGCTGGAGTAATAATAAAAGATGGTAAAGCCATTAAAGGATTAACAACCGCAGCCACCTTATGGTGTTCTGCTGCTATCGGAATATTATGCTCTGCTAACCTTCTAGTAGAAGCTATAACTGGTACCCTATTTATACTATTTACTAACATAATACTAAGAACAGTAAATAGTAAAATAAATCATTTAAGTGGCAATATCAATTATAACTTATATAATTTCAGTGTAATAGCAGAAGAACACAAAGAAAAAGAAATAACTAGAATAATTAAAAGCATCGCAAAAGAAAATCATAGTACCATTACTAGTTTAGAAATAAATGATACTGAAAACGGTAATATCAAAATAGATTTATGTATAACTGTTGATTCAGATAATGATAATCTATCTAATGAAATGATGCAAAAATTATTAAACAAAAAAGAAGTAATATCCATAAGTTTAAATAAAAAAGACAAAAGATTTCTATTTGAAGAAGAAGAATTATAGAGATTACAAAAGTAATCTCTATAATTTTATTATATTAGATAATTTCTTAATAACTTTCTTTTCAATTCTAGATATATAAGACTGTGATATACCAAGTAAATTAGCAACTTCCTTTTGAGTCATTTCCTTTTTACCATTAAGACCATATCTAAGTTCAATAATTTCTTTATCTCTTTTACCTAACTTATCTACTTCTTTATACATCAAATATTTATCAAGTTCATCTTCAATAGGCTTAGTAACAATATCTTCTTTAGTACCAAGAACATCTTCTAAATGAAGTTCATTACCTTCCGAATCAAAAGATAAAGAATCTTCAAAAGATACTTCAGTTCTTTTCTTCTTAGTTTTCCTAAGATACATAAGTATTTCATTATCTATACATCTAGAAGCATAAGTAGCAAGTTTAATATTCTTATCATTCTGATAAGTATTAACTCCCTTAATTAATCCTATTGTCCCAATAGATACTAAGTCTTCTAAATCAATCTTAGTATTCTCATATTTCTTAGCTAAAAACACTACTAATCTAAGATTATGTTCAATAAGTTTATCTCTCGCGGTCATATCACCATTTAAAAACATATTAACATACTTTTCCTCTTCCTCTTTATTAAAAGGCTCTGGTAATATATCCGTACTTCCTACAAAAAACAAATAATTAAGTTTACTAAATATCTTTCTAAGTAATTTAAGCATCATTTTCACCCTTTCATAATATCTTTATGTAATATAACATCTACTCCATCAATAAGCTTAGGACTATCAGAAAAACCTATTAAAACATTTCCCCTATACCCTATTCCATCAATAAATATAATATCGGGTTTAATACATTTAAGTAATCCTTCTCCACTCATAGTATAATAAGGAACCAATATATAATTATCATCTCTAATATATTTATTAGATAATAATATAATAGGCCTCTTCCTATATGGATCATATAAATTATTCCCAGTATCAATAAAACCAACTACTGATATCTTACTTTTATCTTTAAAATATATGTCTACCTTATAATAATTATTATAAATATTTTTAATCTTTCTATTTTCTTTAATATATAATATTAAAACTAAACTACTAATAACAATTATAATAAAATAGTTAATAACTATATTATTAGATACCTTAACATTAAATAAATATATAATACCTCCTATCAAAGTACTAAGTAAATACATATAAAATATATTTCTAAGTACATATTTAATTCCCTTATATCCAAAAGATATAAGTACCATAATAATAATACTTATAACTTCAATTAATATCTTATTAATATTATCAAATAATAATATTGAAGAAACCCCTCCTATCAAAGAAGATATTATAATTCTAATAAGATTACTATTTCTCTTTAATATAATTGAAGTACCAAGTATAATCATAAAATCCATAATTACATTAAACAAAAAAAATAAATCAATATATATTTTCATATATTGATTATAAAAAAAAGAATATAAATATCATGTCGATTTATATTCTATTATTCAAATAATTTATTTTCATCTCCAGAGCAATAGCCACCGCCTACTTTTTCTCCTTCAACATATTCCTTACCAGAAATATTACATCCCATCTTAGTAACAGCATCTTGTAAATATCCTCCAAAGATTTTAACTAATCCTATAGCTACTACTGTAATTAAAGATATAATAAGTACATATTCCACTAATGTCTGACCTTTTCTATTCAACTTCATACTATCGTCCTTTCATCTATTCTACTATATTACTAAAATAATTGTACTATATTTTTCAAAATAAAGCAATATTTATTCTATTCTTTTTTGATTTTTACATCTAGAGAAATCAATCATATGTTACACTTTTTTATAAAAAGTTCTTTTCTGCCTATAGACATATTATAAAAAAGTATTATGTTTGTCAAGGATGGCTT
>MNTB01000002.1 GCA_001916775.1 Firmicutes bacterium CAG:321_26_22
AAGCCATCCTTGACAAACATAATACTTTTTTATAATATGTCTATAGGCAGAAAAGAACTTTTTATAAAAAAGTGTAACATATGATTGATTTCTCTAGATAGAAAATGAGTTAATTTAGTATTATTAATTTACTTTTTTATTTTTTTATTATATAATAATTAAGGAAATGAGGGATAATCTATGATAGATAGACTAGAGGCTACATTAAAGAGATATAATGAGATAGGAGAAGAACTTGCTAGTCCTGAGATTATATCGGATATTAAGAAAATGACTCTTCTTTCTAAAGAAAGAACAGGGTTAGAGAAGACTGTTGAAGTATATAAAGAATATAAAAAAGTGTTAGAAGATATTGAAGAAGCTAAGGAATTATTAAAAGATAAGGATATGGTTGATTTTGCTAAAGAAGAACTTACTAATGCTGAGGAAAAGAAAAGTAAGTTAGAAAGTGAACTTGAAGTATTGTTAATACCACATGATCCTAATGATGAAAAAAATGTTATTGTGGAAATTAGAGGAGCTGCTGGTGGAGATGAGGCTAATATTTTTGCTGGTGATTTGTTTGATATGTATAGTAAATATGCTTCTAATGAGGGATGGAAAATAGAAATACTTAATGCTGTTGAAGGTACTGCCGGTGGGTATTCACAAATTGAATTTATGGTTAAGGGCGATTGTGTTTATTCTAAACTAAAATATGAAAGTGGTGCTCATAGGGTACAAAGAGTACCTGCTACTGAGAGTCAGGGTAGAGTGCATACTAGTACTGCTACTGTTCTTGTTATGCCTGAGGCTGAAGAATTTGATTTTGAACTTGATGAATCAGAAGTTAGAATTGATATAACAAGAAGTAGCGGATGTGGTGGACAAGGTGTTAATACTACGGACAGTGCTGTTAGACTTACGCATATTCCTACTGGCATTATTGTTTATTCACAAACTGAAAGAAGTCAGATTAAGAATAAAGAACTTGCTTTTAAAATACTTAAGACTAGACTTTATGATATGAAACTTAGGGAGCAAGAAGAAAAAGAAGCCGCTGAAAGAAAAGTTAAGATTGGTACTGGAGATAGAAGTGAGAAGATAAGAACTTATAATTATCCACAAAATAGAATTACTGATCATAGAATTGGATATACTTCAATGAACTTAGATAGAGTTATGGATGGAGATATGGAAGATTTAATTGAGGCTTTAATTAATGAAGATCAAAGAAAGAAATTAGAAGGAACTATTTAATAAGTTTATGAATAAAGAAATAGAATATTTAAAAAAATATTTAAAAGATAAAGATATGGAGACTGCTATTAAAGAGTTAGAAAGTGGTATACCTGTGCAATATATTGTTGGAAATGTTGATTTTTATGGTAATACATTTAAAGTTAATAAGAATACTTTAATACCTAGATTTGAGACTGAATTATTAGTAGAAAAAACTATTAAATATATAAATAAGTATTTTAATAATGAAATTAAAATACTTGATATTGGTACTGGTAGTGGGTGTATTGCTATTACTTTAAATAAATTATTAGATAATAGTAGGGTAACTGCTGTTGATATATCTAAAGATGCTCTTGATGTTGCTAGAGAAAATAATAAAATTAATAATACTGATGTTAATTTTATAGAGAGTGATGTTTTTTCTAATATTAATGATAAGTATGATGTTATTATTAGTAATCCACCATATATTAGTTATGATGAAGATATTATGGATCTTGTTTATAATAATGAACCACATATGGCATTATATGCTGATGATAATGGGTTATATTTTTATGATAAAATACTTAGAGAATGTAGAAAGTACTTGAATGATAGGTTTCTTATAGCTTTTGAAATAGGTTATAAACAAGGAAATGATATTCTTAATATTATTAATAAATATTTTGATAATGTTAATATATCTTTAGAAAAAGATTATAGTGGTAGAGATAGATTTATATTTATTTGGAATCATTAGTTTAATACTAGTGATTTTTTATATTGACTTTTATAGAAAAAGTTTATATAATACTATTGATTTAGGTTTTTTGAATTGTTTATATTTTTTGGTGTCAGCAAAGGTGCTGCAGGAGGTATAACAATGAATAACAAAATTAAAGAATATCTAAATCAAAATAAATCTTTGACATTTAATAGTCTTCTTTTTTCTTACATAGATGAAGGAGGTTATAAAGATGCGGAGATTTATAAAAGGGCAGGTATAGATAGAAAGTTGTTTTCTAAGATAAGATGTTATAATAATTATATTCCTAAAAAAAATACTGTTATTAAGTTATGTCTATCTTTATCATTAGATAAAAATAGGTTTAATAATTTACTTTCAAGTGCTGGATATAGTTTAAGTAAAAATAATAATTTTGACTTAGTTATATCTTATTGTATAGAAAATGATATTTATGATATTAATATTATAAATGATTATCTATATACTTATGCTGGTGTTATTTTATAAAAATAACATTGTCTCTTTTAAAGAGACCCTTTTTTTAATCTTTGTTATATAATTGTATACGAAAGCGGAGGTAATATATATGAAAACAAATATTTCAGAATTAATGAATATAATAGCGGATGAGGAAAAGAAATTTACCAATATAACTTCTCATATTGAAGAAATGATTTTCAATGAAACTATTATTGAACTTGATGGAACAGCTAATGTTATTAAAGATTATAAGAAAGACTTTGATGAGGCTCTGATGGAACAAGAGAATATTTTGAAAAAAATATCTAAATTAAAAGCTACTTTATATGAAAAAAATAACTCATTTAAGTTATCTGATGGCAGAACTATTCAAAGCGCTATTGTTGATAATACTTATCTAAGGAAGTTAAAATCCTTTTATGATGATTTATTAAAATGTAAAAGTGCTAAAAGAAGAGTTACTGAGGTTAACAATTCTTATTTTGATTGTGTTGATGTTAATTATAATGCTGATGAAATAAGAGAAAAATCTAAGACATTAGAAGAACAAATACAAAGAACTGACTTTGAAATATCTAAGTTAAATTCTATTGAATTTGAAATTTCTTTGTAATGCAAGTGGTCTCTTTAAGTTATTTTAAGAGTTAAATTGGGATAACTATTTCAAGCCATTACTATCTATTTTAAATCTTTATATCTATGTAATCGATTGGTGATGAAAATTTTATAGTTTAGATTTACTTATTACATTTATATATGATTATTGTTTACAATTAAAATTGTCTATAAAAAGTTATTTATTTGGTGATATTTAGTATTTGAAGTGGATAGGAAAAGAAGCATCTTTTTATGGTGCTTCTTTTTGTTCGTTCAAACTATTTTCTTCTTTGAAGACAGCATCTAGATCTTTAGTAGTTCCATTTAATGTTGGTTCTGTTCCTTTTATATAGAAGAACATTTCTTTTTTTGTATCATTATCATTTGCTATTACACCTGTTATAGGGTTTACTAATACTCCTACAACATTAGAAGGTATATTATACCATGTTGTTTCTTTATCTTTGAAATATGCTTCCATAGTATCTATCCATATATTTTTATGATATGAATATTCTTTTGATTCTATTTTACTATTATCATCATAACCATTCCAAATACTTAGAACAGCATCTTTATTATAACCTATTATTAATAAATCAGTATCAGTTGTTCCTGACTTAATACTATATTTATGAGTTATGTTAGGTAATAATGATATTAGCGTGGGATAGTTATAGTCAATAAAGTTTTTATTATAGGTATATGTTAACATTTCGTTTAATATAAAAGTAAGACTTTGATTAAGTATTAGTTCTTTTTCTTCTTTATTTTCATATAAAATATTTCCTTTGGAGTCTACTATTTTCTTAATAAAATGTGGTTCTACTTTGTATCCTAAATTAGCAAATGATGAATAACTTGTTGTCATTTCTAGTAAACTTATTTCTTCGGTACCTAAGGCTAGAGATGGAATTGCGGTTAGATTACTAGTTATTCCTAATCTTTTAGCAGTATTTATTAACATATTTTCTCCTAGAAAGAGATGAGTTTTGACAGCATATATGTTATCTGAGTAAGAGATGGCTGCTGCCATTGATATTGGGCAATTGGCATAGGTATTATTATAGTTATTTGGGCTATATGTTTTATCTCCGGCAAAGGTAAAGGTTGTTTTTTCACTAGTAAATGATGATGATGCTGTAAAGCCACTTTCTAGAGCAGTATAATATAATAATGGTTTCATTGTAGAACCTACTTGTCTTTTGGCTTTAGTGGCTCTATTATATTCACTTTTATTATAATCATTGCCTCCTATCATGGCTATTACTCCACCGGTATTAGGGTTCATCATGATAGCGGCTGTTTCTACTTTGGTTTCATCATTTATATAACTATATACAGCTTTTTCTAAATCTTCTTGAGCTTCTATATCGAGGGTTGTATATATTTTTAAACCTCCTGTTTTGGTTATTTCTTCTGGTATATTAGTTAATTTTTTTAATTCTTCTAATACAGAGTCTTTGAAATAATTAATACTTGTTATATTGCTTTTTTCTTTTTTACCTATAATAGTTAGGTTAGTATTTATGGCGTTATTATATTCTTCGGTAGTTATCTTTTTATTTTTTTGCATCATCTTTAAGACTATTTTTTGTCTTTCTTTGGACTTAGTATAATTTTTTACTGGTGAATAGTTATTAGGAGATTTTGGTATTCCTGCTAGTAGGGATGCTTCTGCTAGGGTGAGGTCTTTTGCTGATTTATTGAAATAGTATTTAGATGCGGCTTCTATTCCATATACTCCACCATAGTTAATGGTATTTAGATAACCTTCTAGTATTTCATTTTTGCTATAATGTACTTCTAATTCAGTGGCTAGAAGGGCTTCATCTATTTTTCTTTTCCAAGTTTTTTCAAAGTTTAGAAAAAGATTTCTGGCATACTGCTGAGTAATAGTGGAGGCTCCTTCACTTTTGTCATTTTTGATAATATTTGTTATCACTGCTTTTCCTATTCTTAGATAATCAAAACCAATATGCTTGTAAAAATATTTATCTTCTGTTGATAGAGTGGCTTCTACTAGATATGGACTTATTTCTTTTAATGGTATCCAATCTTTATCATCATTAAATACTAATTCATTTTTAGTATCATATAAATAGAATGATTGTGATTTATTTATTTCTAATTTTGGTGTTATAAAAGCATAGGTAAAGACTACTATATGGATTAATATAAATACTAGTAATGGTGATAAACTTAATAGTATTATTTTCTTTGTTTTTTTCTTCATTTATATCCCTCATTTTTGTTATTTTTGTATGTCATTTATTATTATGATAAAAATTGCGTAAAATATGTTGTATTTTTTTTAAAGATATGATATGATTTCAAATGAAATGTTTGGAAGTGATATTATTAGAGTTAAAATTAATGGTTATTTAAAAAATAATACAGAAAATGAACTTATTACTTTTAATGAAAAAGGTATTAAAAATAAGGAAAAGATATCTTTTGTATTTGATGGTGTTAAGTATTCTATTAAGATTAATGATAATGATATTTTACTTGTTAGAGATGGTAATGATTTTATTAATAGTTTTTCTTTTAATGAGAAACATGGTAAAAGTAATTATTATCTTAAAGAACATGGTTATTCTGTTGATATGGATATTAATATGAAGATGTTTGATGTTAATGATAATAAGATTTATATTAAGTATGTTATTGCTGATACAGAATGCGAATATGAATTACTAATTGAAATGGGTGATATTTTATGAGTATAAAAAATAAATTACAGTGTATTATAAAAAAGAGTTTACCAGTAGATATGGATGTTAATAAAATAGTTATTGAGATTCCTAAAGATAAGAAAAATGGTGATTATTCTACAAATGTAGCCTTTTTACTTACTAAGGAACTTAAGTCTAGTCCTATTAATATTGCTAATGATATTATTAAGAATATTAGTGATTATATGATTGATAGAATAGAGGTTGCTAATCCTGGATTTATTAATTTCTATATTAATAAAGATTATTTACTTAATAATATTAATGTTATTAATGATATGGGAAAGAACTATGGTAAGAGTGATTTTGGTAAATTAGAAAAGATTAATATTGAGTATGTATCTGCTAATCCAACTGGTACTTTACATATTGGTCATGGTAGAGGTGCTGTGTATGGTGACTGTTTATCTAAGATAATGTCTTTTGCTGGATATGATGTTACAAGAGAATATTATATTAATGATGCTGGTAATCAGATGTATAATTTAGGTGTATCTATTAAAGAAAGATATAAAGAAAGATGTGGAGTAGAATTTGCTATTCCAGAGAATGGTTATCATGGTAAAGAAATTATTGTAATAGCGGAATCTTTATATGATGAATATGGTGATAGTAAATTAGATGAAGATATTGAATTCTTTAGACAAAAAGGTCTTGATATTTTACTTGATGGTATTAAGAAGGATTTAGATAAGTTTAGAGTTAATTTTGATGTGTTTACTAGTGAACAGTCTTTATATGATCGTGGATTTGTTGAAAATACTTTGAATAAACTTAAAAATAGTGGTAAATGTTATATTGATGAAGGGGCTTTATGGCTTAAGACTACTGATTTATATGATGAGAAAGATAGGGTATTAGTTAAGAGTGATGGTAATTATACTTATCTTCTTCCTGATATTGCATATCATAGCGATAAATTTAATAGGGGTTATGATAGACTTATTGATGTATTAGGTTCAGATCACCATGGTTATATTCATAGACTTAGATCTTCACTTGAATTTGTTGGATATGATTCATCTAAGATTGATATTAGAATTCTTCAGATGGTTAGACTTCTTAGAAATGGTGAAGAGGTTAAACTTAGTAAAAGAACAGGTAAAACTATTACTCTTAATGAGTTAATTGAAGATGTTGGTGTTAATGCTGCTAGATACTTCTTTGCTTCTAAGAGTTTAGATACACAAATGGATTTTGATCTTGACTTAGCAGTTAAAAATAGCAATGAGAATCCAATTTACTATATTGAGTATGCTAATGCTAGAATTAGTTCTATTCTTAGAGGAAAAGAAATTCCAAAAGATATTAAATTTAGTACTATAGAGAGTGATAGTGCATATACTATTTTGAATAAATTATTAGAATTTGAAGATGTTATTATTAGTGCGGCTTCAAAAGGATTACCACATTTGGTTGCTAATTATTTATTTGAACTTGCTGGATTATTCCATAGTTATTATTCAGTAGAGAAGATTGTTACTGATGATGAAATATATACTAAGGAGAGAATAGCCCTTATTAACGCAGTAAAGGTTGTTATTAACAATGCTGCATATATGTTAGGGTTAATTCTTAGAGAGGAAATGTAGGAGGAAATATTATGCTTAGTAAAATGAGTAAAGAAAATCTTGAAATGTTATCTTATGCTAAAATAGCAGAATTATATTTAAAGGAAAATAAAAAACCAATGAATACTGCTGATTTATTTAAAGAGGTATGTAAATTACTTGAGTTATCTGATGAAGAGTACCAAGAAAGAATTGGTGACTTCTTTGAATCACTTACTACTTCTAAAGAATTTATTTTACTTAATGATGGTAATTGGGATTTAAGAGCTAATCATTCTGTTAAAATTGATATTGATGATATATATGAAGAAGTTGACTCTGAAGAAGAAGATGAAGATGTTATTGATAATGAGAACATGAGTGAAGAAGATAATTATGATGATGATTATACTGATGATAGTGATGCTGATTTAATAGATGATGATTATGCTGATTTAACTATAGTAGATGACGAAGAACTAGAAGATGAGAACTAGTTCTTTTTTTTTATTTTTTTCATAGTATTAGATGGAGGCTATATGAAAAGAAAGATTAGAATTGGAATACCTAGAGGATTACTATATTATCGTGATTATATTTTATGGAAGACTTTTTTTGAGGGGATTGGTTGCACACTTATTTTAAGTCCTCCTACTAATAAGGGTATTATTGATAAAGGAGGTAATATATCAATTGATGAGTCTTGTCTTCCTTCTAAGATTTATTTAGGACATGTTAAAGAACTATCTCAAAAATGTGATTATATACTAGTACCTAGAATATGTAATTATGGAAAAGGTAATAGGGTATGTATGAAGTTTAATGGGATATATGATGTTGTGAATAATTTATTTGAAGATAAAATACTTAATTATGATATTGATTATATAAAGGGTAAATTTGAATTATTTGGTTTTATTAAGATGGGAATTAAATTTAATAAGAATATTTTTAAAGTTTTATTTTATTATATTAAGGGTAAAATTAAAAACAGAAAATATTATTTAAGTCTTGTTAATAAACAAGATAAGATTCTTAGATCTAATAAAATGAAAATTCTTATTGTAGCACATCCTTATGTTGTTTATGATGAATATTTATGTGGTAATATTATTCGTTATTTTAAGGATGAAGATATTGATATTTTATATTCTGATAGGCTTAATAGAAAGATTGCTATTTCTTATGCAGAAGATTTTTCTAATACTTTATATTTTCTTTATTCTAAAGAGAATATTGGTAGTTCTTTCTATTACAAAGATTGTGTAGATGGTATTGTCTTTTTATCTTCTTTTCCTTGTGCTTCTGATTCTTTAGTTAATGAACTTGCTATTAGAAAGTTAAAAGATGTACCTGTTATTAATATTATTATTGATGATAGTACCGCTACTAGTGGGTTAATGACTAGACTAGAGAGTTTTGTGGATATTATAAAGGCTAGGCGAGATAATGGATAGGGTTATTTCTTTTCCGCATTTGGGAAATTATTATATTGTTTTTGATTATTTTATTAGAAAGGCTACTAAATGTAAAGTAATTGTGCCACCTGCTACTACTAAAAGAACTATTGAAATTGGTAGTAAGTATGCTCCTTCTTTTGTATGTGTACCTTTTAAATATAATCTTGGTAATTATATTGAGGCATTAGAAAAAGGGGCTAATACTTTAGTTCAAGGTGGTGGTGGATGTAGATATGGATATTATGGAGAACTTGAAGAAAAGATATTAAGAGATTTAGGTTATGATTTTGAGTTTTATAATATGATTAGTGATAATCATATTTCTCTTAAGAAGGGATATAAGTTTTGTAAAAAAATGAATAAAAAGGCTAATCCTATTAGTACTTTTTATTATTTGATTAATAGTTTAGTTATGATTATTTGTATGGATAAGATAGAAAAATATATTAGACTTAATATGGGATTTGAAGTAGTAGAAGGTTCTTTTGAAAAGATAGAAAAAGAATATTTGGATAGTTTTAAGGATAATGGGATATTTAAAAATATTTATAACTATTTTAAGTATAGAAAGAAATTTAGAAATATTTTAATTAACAAGCCTACTAAACCTCTTAGAGTTGCTATACTTGGAGAATTATATTCTTTAATTGATGCTAATACTACTTATAATAGTGAAAGAAAGATTATGAAAATGGGAGTAGAAGTATATAGAGATACTGATCTTACTTATTTACTTATTACTAAGAGATTTATACTTAATAGAATGATTAGGAATGGTAAGAAATATATTAAATATCATTTAGGGGCAGATGCTAGTGGTAGTGTTGTTAAAAGTTATTTATATGGATTAGAGGGATTTGATGGTATTTTACATCTTAAGAGTTTTGGATGTACTCCAGAGATATCTGCAATGAGTATTATGCCATTTATTAATGATGAATATGGTATTCCAATAATTTATATGAGTTTTGATGCTGAAGATAATGAAGTTGGCGTTGATACTAGACTAGAAGCCTTCTATGACATGATCAAAATGAAAAGGAAACAGACTTAGGTTTCTTTTTTTTAAGCAAGTTTACACCCCAAATATGATAGTTTATAATTTATAGACTTATAGGCTATAAATTACTAGGAAAGATTATAGCTTTCCTAGACAAATGAAAATATTTTAATATAAATACTTATAAAATTATTTGTATCTTAAAAGAAGTGTGATATAATAGATATGAGTAAGAAGGTGTTTATAGTGGGAGAAGTATTATTTCTTTTATTTATAGTTATTTGTATAGGACTTATATATATAGTACATAAATATTTTGGAAAGTATGAATTTTATTTTTTAGGTGTTATTTATACAGTTATTTCTTTTTTAATGTCTTTTAAATTAATAAATATATTTGGTTTAAATATTAATCCTAGTATTATATTTAGTAGTGGTTTATTAGCTATTTTATATTATTTTATTAAGAGATATGATGTTAAAGAATATAAGAAATTTAGTATGTTAGTATTAATTACTAATGTTGTACTTTATATGTTTCTTTTATCTAATGCTTTTATGATTCCTTCGATATATGATAAAACTTCTTCTTTATATCAAAGTTTAGTTTTAGATAATTTAGTTATGTTTATTACTTATCCAATAGCAATGATTGTTACTTTATATTTAGGTGGTTATTGTTTTAAAGCATTAAAAGAAGAAAAAGAAAAGAAAAATATTAAGATTATTGCTACTATTGTAGGACTTATGTTTATTGATACTTTTATCTTTATTTATTTTAGTTATGCTTTTCTTATTAGATTTGATAAGGCTATTATTATTGCTATAGAGAATTATTTTATTAAGAGTATTATTATGATTATATATGTATTTATTATTAATAAAATACTTAGTGTAAAGAAGGTGAAGTAATGAATTATATATTAATTTTATTAGAAGTTATTTTTACTTTCTTTCTAATGTTTATATTTTATAAAGTTGGTAAAAAGAATGGTTTATATTTATATATGGTATTAATGTCTAGTATAGCTAGTATTATTATGTTTAAGACAATAGATTTATTTTCTTTTCAGGTAAATCTTGGTATTCCTATTATTATGGGATTATTTATATGTAATAATATTATTATTCAAAGATTTGGTATTGATGAAGTTAAGAGAATAATGACTACTAGTGGGATAGCATATGTAGTAGTGGGAATTATTGTTTCACTACTGTCACTTACTATTAATAGTGATTATGTACTTACTAGTAATGAGGTTTTTAATAGTTTATTTGGTTATGATATAAATAATATTAGAATTTTTATTGGTGGTTTTGTATCAATTATGTTGATGCTTTGGAGTAGTAGTTATGTTTATTACTATATTAGAAGAAGTAAGAATATTCTTTGGTTTAGTAATATTGGTACAATGTTATTTATTCAAATGTTAGAAAGTATTATCTTTGTTATTATTTCTTATATTGGAGAATTTGATTTTACTTTGTTATTTGGAATGATTGTTATTAGATATTTAATTAAAATTATGATTGGTATGATAGGACTTATTCCTGTATATACAATTGTTAAGATGAAAGATAAGTAGGTGTATTATGAGAACAAGAAAACAAGAATTAGTTAGTGATGATTTAAAACCTTTTGTATGTAATATTATGAAAGAATATAGAGAGAAGTATAATTATTCTTTAGAGGATTTGGCTAGAGCGCTTAATTATAAGAAGAATAGACAGACTTTACATAAGTATGAAACTGGTACTTTGAATATTCCTTATGAGATATTTTTTGATATTGCTAATATTTTTAATATTAACTCTGATGTATTTGATGAGATTCCTATGACTAAGGATGAGAAAGATTTGTTTGAGAAGAAAATGATTCGTAGTTATGTTAATACAATGACTGGTAATAATAATATTACTTCTAGAGGAGAAAAGATTGTTAATAGTTATAGGAATGCCTCCTACGAGCCGGTTAGTAAGATGTGTGATTTATCTATTAAGTTAATGGATGATTCGATGGCTCCAATTTATTTGAAGGGTGATAGGGTATTCTTTAGAAAGAAAGATAGTTATAATAGTGGTGATGATATTGTTATTGCTGTTAAGGGTAATGTTTTATCTGTCAGAAGACTGTATAAAAGTGGTAAGGCTATTATTCTTCAGGCTATAAATCCTAAGTATCAAACTATTGTTGTTAATGTCTTTTCAGAAGATATGATACTTGGTAAAGTAGAGACTTTAAGTAGAGAGATAAAGTAATTTATTTCTTTTTTTTTATGATACAAAAAAAGAACTTCGTTTAAGAAGTCCTTGACACTTTATTAGTTTAGTGCGTCTTTTAATTTGTTTCCAGCTTTGAATCCAGGAACTGTTCTAGCAGCGATTTTTACTGCTTCTCCAGTTTGAGGGTTTCTTCCAGTTCTAGCTTCTCTTTTTTTAGCAGTGAAAGTTCCGAAACCTACTAATGTTACTTTTCCAGTTTCTTTTAAACCGTTTGTAACTCCTTCCATCATAGCTTCTAATGCTCTACCAGCATCAGCTTTTGTTAAATCTGCTTTTTCAGCAATGAAATCTACTAATTCTGCTTTTGTCATTTTTATTACCTCCATTATTTTTTCTAAGCAATATATGTTATGCTTACTACATAAAGATACCATAATATCTCAATAAAATCAAGTATTTTAAGGAAATTATAGTAATTATTTTACGAAAATTAACTACTTGTATAACTTTTTACTCATTGTTAATAATATTATTGTAAGTTTTCTTTATTTGTGGTATAATAAGGCTGTTTTTTGAGGGGAGATGTTAGTATGAAGGATAAAACGAGAAAGGATATTATTATAATTATTAGTTATATTGCTCTTGTTATATTTGCTTTGGTTAATTTTAGTAAAATTTTTGCTTTTTTAGGAAAGGTTATTAGTATATTTTCACCATTCTTACTTGGTATTATTCTTGCATTTGTACTTAATGTTTTGAATAATTTTATTGAAAAGAAGATTTTTGGTAAGATTAAACCTAGTAAGATTTGGAATAAGATTAAAAGACCGCTATGTATTACACTTAGTTTGATATTGGTATTTTTAACAATTTTCTTTGTTATGAATTTACTTATTCCACAACTTAAGAATTCGGCTTCTTTATTTACTGATACACTTCCTGCTTATAAGGAGGATATTATTGGTATTTTGAACAAGTTTGATGTTGATGAGTCTACTGTTAACAAGGTTGGGGAATACTTAGATAATTTTGGAAAGGTTATTACTGATTATATTAAAGGTAATTCTAAAGATGTTATTACAGTTACTACTGAGGTTGCTACTTCGGTTGTTAATATTATTAGTAAAGGCATTATTACTTTGGTATTTGCTATTTATATGATTGCTCAAAAGGAGACTCTTAGTAGACAGATTAATAAAGTTATGAAGGCTTATTTAAAACCTAAAACTATTAATAAGATTAATACAGTTGGTACTCTTGCTAATAAAACTTTTTCTAACTTTGTCACTGGACAATGTTTAGAGGCTTTAATTTTTGGTAGTTTGGTATTTGTTGGTATGCTTATATTTAGATTCCCATATGCTTCTACTATTGGAGTATTACTTGGATTTACGGCTTTAATACCGATCTTTGGGGCTTTTATTGGTACGGCGATTGGATTTATTCTTATTATGATGGTTAGTCCTGTTAAAGCTATCCTATTCGTGGTATTTATTATTGTTCTTCAACAAATTGAAGGTAACTTGATATATCCTAGAGTTGTTGGTAAGAGTATTGGACTTCCTGGTATGTGGGTTCTTCTATCGGTTACTGTTGGTGGTAGTATTGGTGGAATACTTGGTATGCTTATTGCTACACCATTATGTTCTTTATTATATGCTTTATTTACTAAGATGGTAAATGATAGACTTAAGAGTAATAAGATTGTTACTAAAGTAAAAGAAAAGGCTTAACTTGATTGTTAAGTCTTTTTATAATACTATGGCTATCATATTTGATGAACCTTTATTGATTATTTTAGTTAGTGTTTGACATAGTTTATATCTTACATTGTCTGGCATCATTGATAGTTTGGCTTGAATTCCTTCTTGAACTATAACATCTAGACTACGACCAAATATTTCGCTTTTCCAAATATCTGTTCCTTCTTTATTTTCAGTTAGATAGTTTATTAGTTCTTTACTTTGTAATTCACTTCCTATTATTGGCTCAAAGGTGCTTTCGACATCTACTTTTATCATATGAATTGATGATGCTTTGGCTTTTAATTTAATTCCATAACGAGAACCTTGTTTAATTATTTCTGGTTTATCCAGTTTCATATCATCTAGAGTAGGGGAAGCGATTCCGTAACCTGTTTGTTTTACCATTTTTAGGGCTGATTTTATTTGATTATATTCACGTCTAGCAATATTTAATTCTTGGAATAGTGATAATAATTCAGCTTTAGATGATACTGAAATACCCATGATGTCATTTAATGTTTTGCTATATAGTCCTTGTGGTGCTTCTAAATTTATGGTTACCTCTCCTGTTGAAGGATCAACTTCGGATATATATGATTTAGCTATATATTCTGATTCGGTAAAGTTGTTATTTATTTTATCTATATCTTTTAATTTGTTTACTTCGGTTATTGCTTCTTTTATTTTGGATATATATTCTTTTTTTAAATAGTGGTCAGGGGCTAATATGGCTATCCATTCGGGCATATTTACTTTTATTTGTTCTATTGGAAATTCATATAGGGCTTCTTTTAGAATATTATACATATCTCTTTCTTGCATTGCTTCAATACTTATTGGCATTACTGGAACATTATATTCTTCTTTTAGTTTGCCTGCTAGTGCTTCGGTATCTGGTAACATTGGATGAACACTATTTAATAATACTATATAAGGTTTACCAACAGTATTTAATTCTTCAATTACTGTTTTTTCAGCTTCAACATATTCACTTCTTGGAATGTCTCCGATGGAACCATCAGTTGTTACTACTATTCCGATGGTGGAGTGTTCTTTTATTACTTTTTCTGTTCCTATTTCAGCGGCTTCAGTAAAAGGAATTGGTTCACTATACCATGGGGTCATTACTAAACGGGGTCCGTTTTCGTCTTCATATCCTTTAGCGGCTTTTACTACATAGCCTACACAGTCAATCATTCTTATATTAGCACTAAAGTCTTCTACTTTTATTTTGGCAGCAGTAGCGGGAACGAATTTTGGTTCTGTTGTCATTATTGTTTTACCCGCAGCAGCTTGTGGTAATTCGTCCAAACATCTTTTTCTTTCGTATTCATCTTCAATATTAGGTATTACTAAATTTTCCATAAATTTTCTTATGAAAGTTGATTTTCCTGTTCTTACTGCTCCTACTACACCTAGATAGATATCTCCTCCTGTTCTTTTACCAATACTTTTTATAACTTCTATTTTTTCCATTAACATACCTCTTTTCTTTTTATCACTAAACTATATGTTATTTATTTATAAATATGAAAAAAGAAAAGAATTATTTTTTTCTTTTCAATACTTCTTTTAAAAAATAGTTATATAAGTTTTCAGTATTATCTAAATCTTCGGGATGAAATTGAACTCCTAATACGAAGTGATTATCATCTACATATTCGATGCCTTCTATCACATTATCTTTAGAGACTGCTGATACTTTAAAGGGATAATTTACTTTAGATAGTGCTTCATTATGTCTTGAATTTACTGTTAGGGTGGGGCCAAATATTTTATAGAGAATGGTATTTGGTTTTATTTTTATGTCATGAGTTTTTTCTTTGTTATTGTGATTTGGTATTTTTATTAATGCTTTATCATTAGTAGTGTTTTGACTATAGAGACCTATTATTTGATGTCCCATGCATATTCCTAGTACTGGGATATTATTATTTATGGCATAATTTAGTATTTGAAAATGATAGTTGTATATATCACTTCCTCCTTGAAAGATAATACCATCACATAGAGATAAGATATTAGTATTTAATAAAGAATTATCATAGTTTAGGATACCTATATAGTTACACTTGTTATGTAAATATTTTAAATTATTTTTAGTTACTATTTGTACTAGAGTATCATTTATTTTATCATCTCTTGCTATAAGACCAATAGTTATATTACTCATTTATCTAAGAATTTATCTAAATTTTTTGGTACATTGTCATTTAAGATAGTACTTATTATTTTTTCTTCTTTTTCTTTAGATACCTCTCTACCTGTCATTTTGGCTAAGTCATTTATTACTTCTTTTAAAGTTGTCTCATCTTTCATATTTCCTTTTTGTAATTTATCCGCTAAGGAAAGTATTGTTTCTTTATTTACATTAGTTTTCTTTTCTACTTTTTTAAAAAAATTATCTGAAAACATAAAAAACCTCCTAGTACATTATATGTTAGGAGATTCTTTTTTGTTAATTAATCGTTTTTATTTTTGTATTCTAATTTTATTGGTGTTCCTTCAAAGTCAAAATTTTCTCTTAATTTGTTTTCTAGATATCTCTCATATGAGAAGTGTATTAATTTATTACTATTTACAAATAAAGTGAATTTTGGAGGAACTGTTCCTGTCTGCTGGGCAAAGGATATTTTTAATCTTTTACCTTTATATGAAGGTGGTGCTTTCATCATTACTGCATCTCTTATTACTTCATTTAAAACACTTGTTTTTATTTCACGATGTGAATTTTCATAGGCTTTATCTATTTCTGGCATGATAGTAAAAATTCTTTTCTTAGTTAATGCTGATACAAATGTTACTTTAGCATAAGATAGGAATTTGAATTCTGCTCTTACGAGTTTAGTAAATGCTGCTATATCATTTTTATCATTTACGGTATCCCATTTATTAACTACTATTACAATTGGTTTTCCTTCTTCAAGAGCATAACTTGCGATATGTTTATCGTGTTCAATTATTCCTTCTTCAGCATTTATTACTAGAAGGCAGACATCACTTCTTTCAATTGCTTTCATTGACCTTAGTACAGAATATTTTTCTATTCTTTCAAATATTTTACCACTTTTTCTAATACCTGCCGTATCGATAGCAACATATTTCTTTTTATTATAAGTAAATTCGGTATCGATAGCATCTCTTGTAGTTCCCGCTATTGGGGATACAATAACTTTTTCTTCATTTAGTAGAGCATTTACTAAACTACTTTTTCCAACATTTGGCCTTCCTATTAAACAAAATTTTATGCGGTCATCTGGTTTTTCCTCTTCAATTATTTCGTTAAAGTCTTTGGTAATACTATCTAGTAAATCAGATAATCCTAGAGAATGTTCACCACTTACTGGTAATACTTCTTCAAAACCAAGTTCGTAGTAGTTATAAATATTTTCTTCTCTTTTAACATTATCTAATTTATTTACTACTACTATTACTCTTTTTCCTGATTTCATTAATATATCTCTTATAACATAATCGTTTTGGTTTAATTCTTCTAATCCATCTACGACAAATAGTATTATTTCTGCTTCTTCAATAGCTATGTTTGCTTGAATTATTATTTCATCATTAAAATCTTCTTCAGATACATCTATTCCGCCAGTATCGATTAAATGAAATTTGTAGTTATTATGAGTTACAGTTCCATAGATTCTATCTCTAGTTACTCCAGGAGTGTCTTCAATTATGGAAACTTTTTTTCCGATTAATTTATTAAATATTGTTGATTTACCAACATTAGGTCTTCCGACTATTGCTACTGATGGCACTTTCATGTAAATCACCTCTTCGTTTAGTATTATATCAGAAAATAAAAAAAAATACTATACTTTTATTTTTAGTCCTTCATTTATTACTTTATAAGTGTCATTATATAGTATTTCTGATTTCTCTAAAATATCTAGGTATTTTCTTTTATTTATAGGTTTATTTAATTCTAAGTAAAAATTATTTTGGTAATAATAAATATTATTTTTATTATTTTGGGTTATATCAAAATAGTCTATTTTATAAAGAAATGGGGTATCAGTATGAATAGTTATTTTTATTTCTAGTTCATCTTTAGAAGAAAAGATTTTTTTGATATTCTTTATTTCTATTATTGTTCCATAGTTTATATCTTGATATATTTCTAATATGGCTAGACCATATAGTTTGTTATGTTTGCTTATTCTTTTAATTACTCTTTTAGTTATATTTTGTATTTCAGTATGGTCATAAATATTTATTATTTTACTTGGTAGTTTTATTTGATAGTTATCTTTACTTATTTGTGATATTATCATATTTCACTTCCATTATAATTTATGAAAAAAGATGAAAAGGGGAACTCTATCATAGATATTTCTCTATTTCATCATATACTTCATTTTTACCTGTTTTTGTTATACTGGAAAATAATATAATATCATTTTCATTATTTAGGTTTAATTCTTTAATAATAACATTTTTGTTTTTTTGATGATTGTTTTTTGACACTTTGTCTACTTTTGTACATACTACTGTTACTGGTATGTTGTAGTATTTTAAATAATTGTACATTAAAACATCATCTTCAGTTGGCTTGTGACGAAAATCTATTAGTAAGAAGACCATTTGAAGATTACTTCTTGATTTTAAATAGTTTTCTATTATTAGACCAAATTTTTTCTTTAGAGAGTTTCTTACTTTAGCAAAACCATATCCTGGAGCATCTACTAGATAGAATTCATCATTTATTTTATAGAAGTTTAATGTTTGAGTTTTCCCAGGCGTAGCAGATGTTCTTGCATAGTTCTTTCTATTGATTATTGAATTAATAAAACTACTTTTACCAACATTACTTCTTCCTACAAGTAGGAATTCTTTTTTTTGATCTGTAGGGTACTGACTTTCACGTACTGCTGATATTATTAATTCGATTGTATTAATTTTCATAATTTTCTCACCGAAATAATTTTATCATAAGATATGAAAAAAAGCAAATTATGGGTTATTTGCTTTTTCTTCATTTGGTAAGATATCTTTAAGATTATCATCTTTTTGATCATTATTTTCTTCATTGTTATCATTGTTATTTTCTTCATTGTTATCATTGTTATTTTCTTCATTGTTATTACTAGTGTTATCATTATTATCTTTGCTTTTATCATCATCTGGTAAGATATCATCTAGTGGGTCTTTAGTATTATCAGTTACATTATCTTTTGTATCATTATCTTTACTATCTTCTTTTGGCTTTTCAGTATCTTGACTAGGTTCTGTAACTATTACTTTATCGGGATTTTTAATATTTCCTGGCTGGCCATAAGAACTGTCTAACTTATCACCATTTATTACTTTATTTATTAAATTGATAGTTTTATTTAAGCTTTCATTATTTATATTCATAACGTATAATTTTTGGGTTGGATAAGAATATGTATAATCTAATTTTCCTTCTCCTGTTATGACATTTGATGTTACATTCCATCCTCCTAAATTAGTAAGTTCTTTTTTTATTAAGCTAGTTATATCTTTATCAGTTAGATTTGTTTGGAAAGTATTCTTAGTATTTTTAAGAATAGTTGGATAGTTGTAAATTATTTCACTACTAGTGGCTTTTCTAATTATGGCTTCAATTACGGCCTCTTGATTTCTTCCACGATCTATATCACCACTAGGTAATGTTTTTCTTTCTCTGGAAAAAGCTAATGCTTGCTTGCCATTCATATGGTTATATCCTTTATAGAATTTATAGTTATCTATATATGATACGAATGAGTATTCTGAATAAACATCTACTCCTCTAAGGGAGTCTATTATTTTTTCTACTGTTGAGAAGTTTACTCTAATATAATAATTTATGTCAATATTTAGCAAATTTTTAATAGTATCAATTGACATGTTTACACCATAGTTTCCAGCATGTGTAAGTTTATCTTTATAACCTTTTGTACCCGCTAGCTGAACATAACTATCTCTTGGTATTGATGTTAATAGTACTTGTTTAGTTGTGGGGTTGACAGTTAGTAATATATTTACATCACTACGTGATACTGTTTCAATATTACCGTAGGTGTCAATACCACTTATGTAAATAGTAAATGGATCTTTAGTTATATCAACTTCCTTGGTATCACTTTTTACTAAACTTCTTATTTTTATTTTATATATTATTTTATAATTATCTGTTCCAGTTTCTTCTGCTTTTATATTATAGTAACTTTCATCTATCAATAGTGAATCAATATTATTGTTACTTAAATCGCTAAATAGTTTATCATAATCAGTATATTCTTCTTTATTCATAGTTACTTCTTTATCTAGTTTTTCTAGTACTTTATTCATATCCTTTAATTCACTATTTATATAACCAATACTTTTATTACTTAAATCTTTTATTTTGTCATATGGGGAATCTTTATCTACTAATACTAAATATGTGTCTTCATTATAATGTATTTTGGAAAAAGAACTAAAGTAATTTTTGGTAATACCTAGATAGTATGATAATAATAAGTATATTAGTATTATGAGGATACTTAGTATATAACCTATCTTTTTTTTCTTTTTATTTAGAACTAGAAGTAATATAGTAAATAATATTATTACTACTGATACTATTATGAAATATAGTGTTGGCAATATATTTATTATTTTAAGAAATATTATAAATGTTATTGTTATTATTGAAAGTATAATATTCAGTATGTTTTTTTTCTTTTTATTTTCTCTTTTATTTTTTTTCATTTAAAAACCTTCTTTAATTAAAAATAGTTATTTTAATTTATACTTTTTTGCTAATTTTTTAGCTTTGATATTTAATTTTTGTGGATTGCTTTCTGATTTTTGATATAATAGCATCTCATCTTGAACTTCTAAAGCAATTCTATATGCAATTTTACTTTTTTCTGTAATTTGGGAATTTAAAGAATCAATATATTCTTTTACTTGATCACTATAATTTTCTATTAAGTATACTCTTTCATATAACATAGGAAGTATTTCTATATCATTTCCTGTTTTAATTTTTTTTCCAAGATATTTATAAAGCATTAATCCATGAGTAAATTCGTGAATATTTATTAGGATAGTTTTTTCATCTCTAATAAATGGGGCACATATTTGTATTTTTTGTAATTTTTCATTTTTATCTAGTATATAACGACAACCTATGAAATCACGATTTTCTTCCTCTAAAAAGTCAAAAAATACTCCATTATTGCGTAAATACTCTAACGCTTCTGCATCATATAAATTGTGTTCTTTTAAAAAACGTATAAATTTTTTGTAATAATTTTCTTTCATAATTAGGCTCCTTTATGTGCTTTATTATAGCATATCATTGATAAAAAGAAAAGGACTAGTTGTCCCTGTCTGTAAAGATTAATACATATCTTAATATTTCTAATAGTGTTGATAGCATTGCTGCTACATATGTGAAAGCAGCTGCTGATAACATACTTTTAGCATTAGGGATTTCTTCATTATCTAATAATTTTAATTTTTTTAACTCTTTTAAGGCTCTACTAGAAGCATTAAATTCTACTGGTAAAGTGATTAATTGAAATGCTAATAGGGCAAGTAACAAAATTATACCTATTTCCATTAATTTGTATGAGAAGATTGCTCCTATTACAATGGCAAGATAACCAAGTTTTGTACATAAATTAACAGTAGGGACTATTTTACTTCTTATTCGCATTGGTTTATAGTTTTCTTTATCTTGAATAGCGTGACCACATTCATGGGCTGCTACAGCAACTGATGCTATACTTGAACCATGGTAGATATCGGTAGATAATCTAATTACTTTTCTGGTTGGATCGTAATGGTCAGTTAGATTACCTTTTGTTTCAAGTATCATTACATCTTTAAGATCATTTTTATCTAATATTTTTCTAGCAGCATCAAAGCCAGTAATATCTTTATTATTTAATTTCTTTTTAAATCTACTATAGGATGCCGATACTAATATTTGTGATATTATTGTTATGAGTAGTCCTATCCATATTAGTAAATCGTAGGTTATTATATTATTATTCATATTTTATTTTCCTCCTTGCTTATAATTATAGAATTTAAATATGGTATAATTATGTGATTTTTAAAATATGTTGAATGGATATCTATTTGGAATATCAAGAGTAAATGTTAATTTTTCTTTGGTAGTTGGATGAGTAAAAGTTATTGATTTAGCAAATAAAGCTATATTTATATTGTTTGGATTATTTCCATACTTGGAGTCTCCTAATAAGGGATGGTTTCTACTAGCAAATTGTAATCTTATTTGATGGGAACGACCAGTGATTAGATTTATTTCTACTAATGATAAATTATTTTTGGTATTTAGAATTTTGTATTCTAAGGCAGAATATTTGCCTTTATCTTTAGTGGCTATATAACTGATGTTTCTATTATTATCTTTGATTAGATAATCTTCTAACTTACCTTCTTTAGGCATGGTACCTTGAATTACGGCTAGATATGTTTTATGAAAAGTATTATTTCTTATTTCTTCACTTAGTCTAGAAGCTGCTTTGGAAGTTTTGGCAAATACCATAATTCCACCAACTGGTCTATCTAGTCTATGAACTAAACCTATATAGGCATCACCTTTTTTATTTTCTTTTTTAATACGATATTTTTTTAATAATGTTATCATATCTATATCTTGGCTTATATCTTCTTGAACTGGTATATTAACTGGCTTTTCTACTACTAGAAGATGATTATCTTCATATATTATATTAATTTTTGGTAACTTTTCCATATATTCCACATGGTAATATTAGATTATCTTCAGTTACAGGTAGACAGTTTTCACCAGTTTCTATTTTGTAGTTAGGAAAATTTTGCTTTAAGATATTTTCAAGAGAAATATGACTTATACCAGTTGTGTAGCAGCTGATTAGTAAGAATGAGAAATCATCAGATAAAACTTTTTTTACGTTATCTAATAAATTTGAAAAATCATCTTCAAATTTCCATACTTCTTTATTTGGACCACGACCATAACTTGGTGGATCCATAATTATACCTTCATATTTTCTTCCTCTTCGCTGTTCTCTTTCTAAGAATTTAATAGTATCTTCAGTTATAAATCTTATTTTGTTATTTTCTAAGTGACATAATTTCATGTTTTCTTTGGCCCATTCATTTATTCCTTTAGAGGCATCAACATGAACTACTTCATCTGCTCCGGCACTTGAGGCTGCCATTGAAGCACAACCTGTGTATGCAAATAGGTTTAATACTTTCATTTCATTATGATTTTCTTTGTACTCTTTTACTTTGGCTTGGATGAAATCCCAATTTGCTGCTTGTTCAGGAAATATACCAGTATGTTTAAAATTAGTTGGAGATACTTTAAATGTTAAATCATTATAATTTACAGTCCAATATTCTGGTAATTTTTTTTTAAATTCCCATGATCCGCCCCCTTCTTTACTTCTGTGATAGTGGCCATCAAAGCTATTCCATTTTTCTTTTTTACTCCATATTATTTGAGGATCTGGTCTTATTAGAATAATATTTTTCCATCTTTCTAATTTTTCTCCGTTTCCTGTTTTCATACATTCATAATCTTTCCATTTATTACTTATATTCATTTTTGCACCTCAAGTTAATTATACCATTATATTTAAAAATAGACTAGAAGTTTTTTACTAGTCTATTTAATAGTTATGTTTGGTATTTCTTTTTTAGGGGCTTCTTCTTTAGGAAAAGATATAGTTAAAATACCATTTTCGTAATTGGCTTTTATATCGGATTCTTTTTTTTCACCGATATAGAAGCTTCTTTTTACTTCGCCATAAAATCTTTCTCTTCTTACATATACTTCTGTTTTTAGTTCTACTTTTTTAACTGCTTTAATTGTTAAGTAACCATTTTCATAATTTATTAGTATATCTTCTTTTTTTAATCCTGGTAAATCTATTTCCATAATGTATTTATTTACTTCTTCTCTTATATCTGTTTTCATATATTCTCTTTCTTTAAGTAGTGGAGAATCAATAAGAGGAAAGTAATCGTTTAAATAATATTTTGATAGCATATATATCTTCCTTTCTTTTTTATTATGGAATAGGAAAATATTTTTATACTAATTTTCTATTATTAAGTTACTATTTCCTAATGGTAAATATAAAAGAGAACCAATTAATATAAAGAATGTTGCAGCAAGTAAGTATCTCTCTCCAGTATTGTCATTTGGATCACTATCTTGATAATTGTTATAGGCATTTATAAAGAAATAAATAGCTATTATAACATTTAGCCTACGATTATAATAATATAATTTATTAGCTTCTTTGTTGGTTATACTGGGAATATTTAAGATGCTTTTCTTTTTTTCTGTTATTATATAAAAGGAAATTAATGATTTAATTATTATTAAAAAGAAAAAGACAATATCTATATTTACTTCTTTTAAAAGATCTTTATTATTACTCATATTAAAGTATATAAAAAGAATGACAAAAATATCATTCTTAATCTATGTCTGTATTTATTTTTACATATTCTTCACGCATTACAGACATTATTCTTACAATAAATTCTAAGTCTTTGTCCTGTAAGTATTTGCAATTTTCTGTTATGTATTTTATTTTATCAATACCTTGTTCTTCACTATTATTTATGTCTAATAGTGAGTTTAGATCAACATTAAAAATTTGAGCAATACTTTTTAGTATACCAGCATTTGGGTCCGATTTTCCTGTTTCTATTCTAGATAAGAAATTTCTATTAATTTTTAACATTGTTGCTAATTCTTCTTGTGATATCCCTTTACTTTTTCTTAGATATTTTATTTTTTCACCTAACTTCATTTTTACCTCCAAAAACTAGTTTTATTATAATAAATTATTTTTTATTTGTAATACTATGATAATATTATTACCAAGATTGAAATAATTATTATCTGATTTTGACTATTCTATGTAAAAAATAGATATTTTTGATATAATTATTTTAGAGGTGATTATTTTGAAAACAAATTTGTTTATTGATAAGATAAGTCTTAATAGAGATAAAATAAGTAGCTTTGAGGAATATCCCTTTAATATTGAAATTATTAAAAATTTTGAAGAATTAAAATTTACAGAATCAGTTACTTTCTTTGTGGGTGAAAATGGAACTGGCAAATCTACTTTTATAGAAGCAATAGCGGTGGCAATGGGACTCAATGCTGAAGGTGGTACGCAGAATTTTAATTTTGTTACTAAAAATACCAGTTCAAATTTGTCTAATTATTTAAAAATATCTAGACATAACTATCCTGAAAATAAATTTTTTCTTAGAGCAGAGAGTTTTTATAATTTCTCTTCAGAAGTGCAACGATTAGTTGAAGAAGATCAATATTTTAGTCTTTATAAATATTATGGAGGAAATTTACATAATTGTTCACATGGGGAATCTTTTATAAAACTTGTTAAAAATAGATTTGGTGATAATGGATTGTATATTTTAGATGAACCGGAGGCAGCTTTATCACCAGAAAGACAAATGTCTCTTTTATGTTTGATAGATGATTTAGTAAAAAGAGGATGTCAATTTATTATAGCAACACATTCTCCTATTTTGATTTCTTATTATAAGGGAGTAATACTGGATTTAGATAATAATTTTAAAATTACCAAATATGAAGATACAAAAATATATAATCTCTATAGATTGTATTTAGATAATCCATATGGTATGCAAAAGAGACTTTTTGAGGGAGAAGATTAAAAGTCTCTTGTTTTTTGAGTATAAAATTGCTATAATATTAATGATTTGAATGGAGGAAGTTATGATATCAAAAAGTGAGTTAGAAAGTTTAGCTAAAAAACTTATGTTTGAAATGAATGATGATGAGTATGAAACTTTAGAAAAAGAATTTGATGTTATTCTTAAACAAATGGATTTAATTGGCAATATTAAAGATATTGATAAAGTGGAACCAATGACATTTCCTTTTGATTTAGAATTAAATGATGATTATTTAAGAGAAGATGTATATAATAATGAAATTACTTTTGATGATATGAAGATTAATGTCAAGGATTATGAAGATAATAGGGTAAAGGTTCCTAAGGTGGTGGAATAATGACAAATAAGCTTATTGATGAAATTAGAAATAATTTAGATAATGGTAATGTTACTAGTGAAATGTTATTTGAAGAGGCTACTAGTAAAGCTAAAAAATATCAAGATGAATATAACTCGTTTGTTACAATTATGGATAATAAAGAAGAACTAGAAGGAAATAGTATACTTAGAGGAATCCCTTACGCTTTAAAAGATAACATTTCTACTAAAGGTATACTTACTACTGCTTCTTCAAATATACTTAAAGATTATATTCCTTTATATGATGCCACTATTTATAAGAAGTTAAAGGAATCAGGTGCTGTACTTATGGGTAAATCTGTACTTGATGAACTTGCTATGGGTGGTACTGGAACTACTGGACACACAGGCATTGTTAGAAATCCTTGGAATAAGGAAAGAATGATTGGTGGTAGTTCTGCTGGTAGTGCTGCTGCAGTTGCTCTTGGTATTGTTCCTTTTGCAATTGGTTCTGATACAGGCGATTCTATTAGAAAACCTGCTGCTTATGGTGGGGTAGTTGGATATAAACCTACTTATGGTAGAATATCTAGATATGGTTTATTTGCTTTTGCTTCTAGTTTAGATCATCTTGGAGTATTTGCTAGAAGTGTTAAAGATGTAAGTTATGTTATGGATATAGTTAAAGGTCATGATGAAAAGGATATGACTAGTTTACCTGACGAAGATATTTCTTATGTTGATAATATAGATAATGATATTAAAGGCAAAAAATTATTTTATATTAAAGAGGTTATGGATATAACTATTGATAATGATGAATTAAAAAATATTATGAACAATTTTAAAGAAGTTATTAGAAAATGTAAATCTTTAGGATTCGAAGTAGAAGAAGTTACTTTTAGTAAGGAATTGCTTGAAGCTATATATCCTGTGTATAATGTTATTTCTTGTGCAGAGGCTACTAGTAATAATTCTAATTTAACTGGTATTCCATTTGGTAGTAGAGTAGAAGCAAGTAATGTTTATGATATTATGATGAAGACAAGAACAGAAGGTTTTTCTGAACTTATTAAGAGAAGATTTGTTATTGGTAGTTATGTTCTTCAAAAAGAGAATCAAGAAAAATTATTTTTAAATGCTTCTAGAGTTAGAAGACTTATTGTTGATAGAATGAATGAATTATTTAAAAAGTATGATGGTCTTATTATGCCTACGAGTGGTGATATTGCTCCATTATTTGATAAAGCTAGTGATAAATTATCGGATGAATATTTGATTCTTGGCAATCATCTTGTTATTGGTAATTTTGGAGGATTTCCTAGTATTTCTATTCCTAGCGGTTTTGTTAATAATATGCCTGTTAGTATAAATATTACTGGTAGAGCAAGAGAAGATTATTTAGTACTTAATATGGCTAATAAAATAGAAGAAGTACTTGGATGTAAAGGTATGGTGGCTAAAGATGAGTAAGTATATTCCAGTTATTGGGCTTGAGGTTCACTGCGAACTTAAGAGTAATAGTAAGAACTTTAGTACTGGTAAAAATGGTAATGGAGATGTTAATACTAATTTATCAGTAGTTGATATTGGCTATCCTGGTATTTTACCTTGTGTTAATAAAGAGGCAGTTAAAAAGAGTATTATGGTTGCTTTAGCTTTAAACTCTACAGTACCTGAAAAACTTACTTTTGATAGAAAAAATTATTATTATCCTGATTTACCTAAGGGATATCAGATTACACAGTTTCATAATCCTATTGGTACTAATGGTTTTGTTATGATTAATGTCGATGGAGTTCATAAGAAGATAGATATTCATGATACGCATTTGGAAGAGGATACGGCGAATATGGATCATTTAAGTACTTATTCTTTAATTGATTATAATAGAGCTTGTGTACCTCTTTTAGAGACTGTTTCTGAGCCTTGTATTAGTTCTTCAAAAGAAGCTATTGCTTACTTAGAAGCACTTAGAAATATATTTTTATATTTGGATGCTAGTGATGCAAGAGCTGATCTTGGTCAGATTAGAGTAGATGTTAATGTTTCTATGAAAAAAGAAGGGGATAGTAAACTTGGTACTAGAACTGAGATGAAGAATATTAATTCTTTTTCTACTGTTAAGGAAGTTATTGATGTTGAAATTAAAAGACAGACGGAAATACTTGAAGCAGGTGGTATCATTAAACAGGAAACTAGAAGATATGATGAGGCTAGTAAAACTACGGTATCTATGAGAGAAAAGAGTGATGCTATTGATTATAAGTATTATATCGAACCTAATATTCCTCCGATTAAATTAAGAGAAGAGTTTATTAATGATATAAAGAAGAATATGCCTGTTCTTGAATATGAAAGAAAGTGTAAATATATTGATGAGTATGGTATTAGTTATATTGATGCTAGTACGCTTACTAAGGATAAGAAGTTATCTGACTATTTTGAAAGTGTTATTAGTTATGGTTCTAATCCTAAGGAAACTTCTAACGTAGTGGTTGGTTTTTTACTTGGATATTTGAATAAGAATTATAAAGATATTGCAGATATTAATATTGAACCAAAAGATTTTAGTGAAATTATTAAAATGATGAGTGATGGAAAGATTTCTAATAAACAGGTTAAGGATATCTTTACTAAAGCTTTAGATGAAGATAAAAATGTATTAGATGTTGCTAAATCTATTGGTACTCAAATAAGTGATAAAGAAGAAATTAGAAAAATTATTAATGAGGTATTTGATGAAAATCCTAAAGTTATAGATGATTTTAAGTCTGGTAAAAATGTTAATGGTTTTATTATGGGACTTATTATGAAAAAAACTTCTGGTAAAGTAAATCCTGGAGTTACTAACATGGTACTTGGTGAAGAACTTAAAAAATTATAAGTTTATCAACAATTTTTGTTGATAAACTTTTCTTCTTTTTGGTATTTTTTATTAAAAAATGCATAAAATATTTAAAAAGTTAAAAAAAGTACTTGATTAATTAAAAAAAGTGTTATATAATTAAGAAGTCTTGTGGATGTACTGGCCAATTAGCTCAGTCGGTAGAGCACTCGGCTGTTAACCGATAGGTCGTAGGTTCGAGCCCTACATTGGCCGCCATTTGATAATTAAGAGTCTATCATTGATAGATTCTTTTTTTATTATTTACGACCTATCCTATATTTTTAATGTTATATATTTTTATTAATTGATAAGGTTATAAGTATATAAATTTTGACTGTGAATATGTTAGAACAAGAATGTTTTAGTTTTGAGATTACAAGCTCAAAACTATTTGCCAAGACCTTAGGCTTGACAAACTATAGAAAAATAAAAGAAAAGTAATAAAAATAATTGACAAATATATATATATTGTGGTATAGTTATGTCAACCGAAAGGTGTTTTTATTTTAATCAAATGTTGGGAGGATTTGAAAATGGTTGAATATTTTAAAGGTGTTAAAAAAGAAGTATCTAGAATTAAATGGACTAGTAAAAAAGATTTACTTAAATATGCTACATCAACAATTGCATTTATGATTTTCTTTGGTGTATTCTTTTATCTAATCGATTTACTAGTAGCTGTGTTAAGGAGTAGTTTATAATGAAAAAAGAGTGGTATGTTGTTAATACTGTAAGTGGACATGAGTATAAGGTTAAAGAAAAATTAGAAATGAGAATTAACTCTATGGATTTACAAGAAAATATTTTTAGGGTTATTGTTCCAGAACAAAAAGAAATAGAGTATAAAAATGGTGTTAAAAAAGAAAAAGTTAAGAAGATGTTTCCAGGATACGTTTTGGTAGAAATGGTTATGTCTGATGAAGCTTGGTATATTGTTAGAAATACGCAAGGTGTTACCGGATTTATAGGATCATCTGGTAAGGGTGCTAAACCTATTCCGCTTCTTCCTCAAGAAGTTGATAGAATACTTAATAGTATGGGAATGAGTAGAGTAGATATTAGTAAAGATTTAACTGAAGGTAAGAAAGTTAAGATTATTGCTGGACCATTTAAAGATATGATGGCTAAGATTGATAGTGTTGATCTAAAAGAGCAAAAGCTTACTGTTTTAGTTGATTTATTTGGTCAAGAAACTTCAGTTGAAGTTGATATGCAAGAAGTAGAAACTATGTAATATGATTAAAATAAAACATAAAGTAGAAAAAAAATAAAAAAAATAGTTGTAATTTTAAAAAAAGTGTGATATCATTATCGGTGCGAGACATATTATTATGTTAGTAAGTGGAAGGCGGACTGGCCGATGGGACCACACGCGAAAAAGAAATTTTAATAGGAGGTGTTTTTCGTGGCTAAAGAAGTTACTAAGAAAATTAAATTACAAATTCCAGCAGGAAAAGCAACACCAGCTCCTCCAGTAGGAACTGTACTTGGACCAGCAGGAATTAACTTACAAGAATTTTGTACTAAATTTAATGATGCATCTAGAGATAAGATGGGAGATGTACTTCCAGTTGAAATAACTATTTATGATGATAGAAGTTTTGACTTTGTACTTAAGACTCCACCTGCTGCATTCTTACTTAAGAAGGCTGCTGGGATTAAATCTGGATCTAGTAAGGGTGAAGTAGTTGCAACTTTATCTAAAGATAAATTAAAAGAGATTGCTGAAACTAAATTACCTGATTTAAATGCTTATACAGTAGAAGAAGCTATGAAAATAGTTGAAGGTACTGCCCGTAATATGGGAATTAAAATTGAAGAATAATAAAAAATAATTAATATGTCATATAGGTTTATACCTATGTGGAAGGATATTGTTTAGTCCGCAAATACCACATAAGGAGGGAAGACGAATGAAAAGAAGTAAAAGATATGTTTCTAATTTAGAAAAACTTGATAAGAATAAAGCATATTCTGTAGAAGAGGCTGTTAAATTAGTTAAAGAGACTTCTAATGCTAAGTTTGATTCTACTATTGAAGTAGCTATGAATTTAAACTTAGATACTAAAAAGAATGATCAACAACTAAGAGGAGCAGTTGTTTTACCTAATGGTACTGGTAAGACTAAAAGAATTTTAGTTCTTGCTAAAGGAGATCAAGCTAAAGCTGCTAAAGAAGCAGGTGCTGACTTTGTAGGAGACCTTGATATGATTCAAAAAATTGAAAAAGAATCTTGGTTTGACTATGATGTTATTATTGCTACTCCTGAAATGATGCCAATGCTTGGTAAAATTGGTAAATTACTTGGACCTAAAGGTTTAATGCCAAACCCTAAGACAGGTACTGTTACTATGGATACTGCTAAAGCTATTGAAGAAACTAAAAAAGGTAAAGTTAATTACAGAACTGATAGTTTCGGAAATGTACACGGAATCGTTGGTAAAGCAAGTTTTGATGATGCTAAATTAGTAGAGAATCTTAAAGCTTTCGTTGAGGCTATTATGAAAGTTAAGCCTTCAACTGTAAAAGGAACATATGTTAAGAATGTTAGTATTTCTTCAACTATGGGTCCTGGTGTTAAAATTGATTTAAATTCATTTGACAAATAATAATATTTAATATATAATAAGTTTGTTTGAGAAAATATTATGCCAAAGACAGTAAGGGCAGTAATGCTTGAAAATCTTACCGAGGAATAAGAAATGTTCTTTTTATCCCTCGATGTAGAGGGATTTTATTTTGGTATAGGAAAGGATTGATACTATGGCAAATGCAAAAATATTAGAGCAAAAATCTTTAGTAGTTGATGAGATTAAAGGTAAGTTTGAAAATGCTAAATCAGTAGTTGTATTTGATCCAAGAGGACTTAATGTTGCTGAAGTAACTGAACTTAGAAGAGCTCTTAGAGAGTCTGGTTCTGATTACAAAGTATATAAAAATACTTTAGTAAAAAGAGCTGTTAATAGTTTAGATATTAAGTTAGATGAGTTCTTAGAAGGACCATCTGCGATTAGTTTTTCTAGCGATGAACTTGCTCCTGTTAAGGTTATTAGTGAGTTTGCTAAAAAACATACTAATCTTGAATTAAAAGCTGGTATTGTTGAAGGAAAGGTTGCTGAAGCTTCAGAGCTTGCTAAATATGCTGCTATTCCATCAAGAGAGGGATTACTTACAATGCTTGCTGCAGGACTTATGGGTACTGTTAAAGATTTATCTATCTGTTTAGATTTATATGCTAAACAAAAAGAAGAAAATTAATAAAAAATATAGTTATAGGAAAGGAAGGAAATTAAAATGGCTAAATTAACAAAAGAAGAATTTATTAATTCACTAAATGAAATGTCTATTCTTGAAATTAAAGAATTAGTTGACGCAATGAAGGAGGCATATGGTGTTGACCCATCAGCTGTTGCTGTTGCTGGTCCTGCAGTAGCTGCTGTAGAAGAAGGTCCATCAAAAGTTAATGTTGTATTAACTGCTGCTGGAGCTAACAAAATTGCTGTTATTAAATTAGTTAGAGATTTAACTGGTTTAGGATTAAAAGAAGCTAAAGACATTGCTGACAATGGTGGAAATGTTAAAGAAGGCATCGACAAAGAAGAAGCTGAAAAAATTAAAGCTCAATTTGAAGAAGCTGGAGCTACTGTTGAATTAAAGTAATTAATTTGTAGACATTTGAATTATAAGAAATCTATTTATAGGTTTCTTTTTTTTTTGACATATGTTATAATTTAAACATAGGGAGGAAAAAAATGAAAAAACAAAATATTTTAATAATAGGTTTGATATTATTAGCGGTTATCTCATTTGGTATATTTATATTAGTATCTGGAAAGGAAAATACAGGTAGTCTTGAAACAACTAAAGATATTATTAAAATGATTAATATAATAGATAAAGATAATAAAAATGTTTTACCCGAACTTGAAACGATGAAAGTAGATATAAAGAATATTGATGAGGTTACTAGTTATACTGGTTTGAAAACAAATAATGATATTGAATCAATTGTTGTATCAGAACCAATGATGACATCACAAGCTTATTCAGTGGCTGTTGTTAAGGTTAAAGATACTGCCAATGTTGAAAAAATTAAGCAAGAAATGTTAGATAATATTGATATGAGACGTTGGATTTGTGTTTCTGCAGAACAATTATATATTACTAATAGTGGTAATGTAATATTCTCTGTGATGGCTGATAAAGATATTGCTAAGGCAGTATATAATGATTTTAAAAAATATGTAAATAATAATATTGGAAAAGAATTAGAAAAATCAAATGATGAAGAAAATATAGAACTTCCGCCAGAAATGCCAGCAGCAGAATAATGTGGCACCTTTTAAGGTGTCTTTTTAAAAGGAGGATAAAATGTTATTTACTAGTATTAGTTTTTTATATTATTTTTTACCAGCGTTAATAATTATATATTTTATAACACCTAAAAAATATAAAAATATTATTTTATTAATTGCTTCTTTATTGTTTTATTTTTATGGGGAACCTAAGTATGTTTTTTTAATGATATTAGAAATTATTATTGCTTATATAGGAGCTATTTTAATTGATAAATATAAAAATCAAAGTAAAAATATATTAATAATAACTTTATTTATACATGTATTTTTATTAATAATATTTAAATATACTGATTTTATTATACAAACAATTAATGATATATCTAATGCTAATATTAAATTATTAAATATTGCATTACCAATAGGAATATCATTTTATACATTTCAAATTATAAGTTACATTATTGATGTATATAATGGTAAAGTTAAAGTTCAAAGAAATATTATAAAGTTAGCTACTTATGTATCTTTATTTCCACAGTTAGTCGCAGGACCTATTGTTAGATACCAGACAGTAGAAAAAGAACTTGATAATAGAGTACATAGTTTTAATAATTTCGCATATGGCATAAGAAGATTTTCTGTTGGACTTGCTAAAAAAGTATTGATAGCTAATGCTTTGGGAGAACTTTGTAGTAAAGCTTCTGCTACTTCTGAAGAAACAGTAGTTTTCTTTTGGATATTTGGTATAAGTTATATGCTTCAGTTGTATTTTGATTTTTCTGCTTATAGTGATATGGCTATTGGTCTTGGAAGAATATTTGGATTTCATTTTCCTGAAAACTTTAATTACCCATATATATCAAAAAGTATAACTGAATTCTGGCGTAGATGGCATATTTCTCTTAGTACATGGTTTAAGGATTATGTTTATATTCCCCTTGGTGGTAATAGAGTAAGTAGATATAAGCAAATAAGAAATATTTTAATAGTATGGTTATTAACTGGAATATGGCATGGTGCTAATTGGACTTTTTTAATATGGGGATTATTGTTTGGAATTATTCTTATAATAGAAAAAATATTCCTTAATAAATTTATGGAAAAATTACCTTCTTTTATAAGAAGAATATATGTATTATTTATTGTTATGATATTGTTTATTATATTTAGTTCTGATAATATGTCGGTGGCTTTGTCTAATATTAAAGGTTTGTTTGGTATGAATGGAGAAGCTTTTATTAATGATTATACACTTCATTATTTAAAGAGTTATTTACCAGTACTAATTATTGCTTTATTTGGTACTACTCCTTTTATTAAAATATTAATAGATAAATTAAGAAAAAATAAATATGTAAATAACATAATTAATATTTTAGAACCAATTTTAATAGTTGTAATATTAGTTGTTGTTACTTCTTATTTGATAGATAATTCATATAATCCATTTTTATATTTTAGATTTTAAGGAGGTTATACATGAACGATAAAATTAAAGATATAGTTGTAACTATAATATTTCTTTTTACTATAATTTCTTTATTTTTGATTAATGTTATAAAAAAAGATGCTGATATTTCTATAGCAGAGAGAAGAAAACTTGCTACCATGCCAGAATTAACTACTAAAAATTTGTTTGATGGTACTTATTTTAAGAAATTTGATTCTTATGTTACAGATCAATTTGTAGAAAGAGATACTTTTAGAAAAATTAAAATAGATATAGAATTATCTACTAAAGGTGAATATAATAATTTATATTTGTATGATGATTATATTATTGAAGAAATATTTCCTTTAAATAGCAATTCTATTAATAATTTAACTAGTAAGATTAATTATATAAAAGATACATATTTGAACGATAATAGTAATATTTATTATACTATTATACCTGATAAAAATTATTTTGTTAATAATGGTAATTTAAAACTTAATTATGATAAATTACAAGATATGATGAAAAATAATTTATCAAATATTAATTATATAAATATTTTTGATAAATTAACTCTTGATAATTATTATAAGACTGATACTCATTGGAAACAAGAAGATTTGTTTGATGTTGCAAATACTATTGCTAATCAAATGAATTTTGATATAACTAATAATAATGTTGTAAATACAGTTACTACTTTTAAGGGGAGTTATGCTGGTAGATTATCAGTAACCAAAGATATTGATACTATAAAAACAATATCTAATCCATCTACTCTTAATAGTAGTGTGTATAATTATGAAACTAAAAAATATACACAAATATATGATTATGATAAAATAAAATCATTAGATAAATATGATATATATTTATCAGGAGCATCTTCTATTATAGATATTGTTAATCCTACTTCAAATA
>MNTB01000003.1 GCA_001916775.1 Firmicutes bacterium CAG:321_26_22
TACCACTCTTTCTGTATAATTTTTGTCGTCAACTTAATTATACCAGAATGGTATCTTTTTTTATATTAAATTTGTAACATATGTATTATAACTCAACAATCCTTATTTCAAATTTAAGATTGAAAAAGAATTAGAAAGTTTATATTTATTATCTACAGCTTTACAAGAAAATACTTTTGTATATGAATTATATAATGGTAATAATGAAAGAATATCAAGTGGTAACTTTAGTGATAATAAACAAGGGGCACTATAACACTTACTGAAAATTAAATAGTAATTAGTGATGTATTGATATATACTTTATATATTTATATAGATAATAATAGAGATAATTCTATTATTATGACTAATTAAAACTTTAATTTAAAAACGATATATGTATCTTCTCTATGGAATATGAGTAATGTAACTGATTCAGTAAATATGCTTGGAAATTGTAAATCTCTTACTGGGGCAGTCCCTTTTGATAGTACTAAAACTGATGCAAGTATGGCTAATTATGCAACAGGGTATTTGACTTATAAAAGTAATAATTAGATATTAAGAATTGGTTTATTTGAACTAATTCTTTTCTTATAGTTTTAACTGTGAATATGATAGGTCTACTAAAGACTCCAATATAGACTTAGAATAAGGCTATATTGGACATGAAAATACCTTGGATTTTCATGGAAGGTAATAAAGATATTGAAATTATAATTAATTTATGATATTATTATTATGAAAGTAGGTAAGGTTATGAATGATAAGAGTAAGTTATTAGGTACTATTTTAGGTATTGTTATATTTATTTTGATAGTAGCAGGTTTTACTTATGCTGCACTTAATTGGCGGAGTGGGAAGGTTAATTTAGGTATTACTTCTGGATGTTTTGATATATATTATGATAAAGGACAAGATATTAGTGGACAACTAAATCCTTCTAGTAGTTATACTGATGGATTATTTGCTACGATTAAGATTAATATTAAAAATAGTTGTACTACTAATGGAACTGGTACTTTATATTTGGAGACACTTAGTACTACTAGTAGTAATCTATATAGAACAGGACTTCTTAATTATCAAGTAGTTAAAGATGGTACTGCTACTAACTTAAAGGGTAACATTACTAAAAGTGGAGAGATTGCTTTAGATATTGGTACTCTTACTAAGGCTAGTAGTGCTAGTACTACTTATAAAATTTATGTATGGGTTGATAAAGAAGTAGTTATTAACTCTGATGCTAATTCTAAATATTATGGAAAAATTAGAGCTACTGCTACTCAAGGCAAATAAAAAAGAAGATTTCTTCTTTTTTTATTTTATACCAAAATCTTCATCTTCAACTTCTATTTGTTTTAATATTTCTTCAGTAGTGGTAAATCCAGATATTACTTTGTATAATCCATCTTGTAATATTGTTATTACATCCTTATTATATACTAAACTTCTTAGTTCTTCTTTACGCATACCAGCACTTATAGCATCTCTGATATCTTGATTTATTAGAAGAACTTCTTGAATGGCAATTCTTCCTTTATAACCATGACTACAATGTGGACATCCTGATGGGTTAGCATCATATACTTCATTTATATCTAAACCTAGTACTGTTTTGAAAAGATTCTTTTCCATTACTGTTACTGGTCTTTTTCTTTTACAACTATTACATAACATTCTAGCTAGTTTTTGTGATACGATACCGGTTAATGCTGATGCAAGTAGGTATCTTTCTACATTCATATCTAATAGTCTTTCAATAGTATTTAAAGAGTTGTTGGTGTGAATTGTAGACAATACTAAGTGTCCAGTAATTGAAGCTCTTACTGCTATTTGAGCAGTTTCTGAGTCTCTTATCTCACCAATCATTATAACATTAGGGTCCTGTCTTAAAATACTTCTAAGAACTGTAGCAAAATCTAGTCCAATATCACTATTGACTTGAACCTGATTAACACCTTTAATATCCATTTCTACTGGATCTTCAACTGTAATTAAGTTAGAACCTTCAACATTCAATTTTTGAAGAAAAGAATATAGAGTAGTAGATTTACCAGTACCAGTAGCACCAGTAACTAATATTATACCATTAGGAAAATTTAACATTTTTATTATTTTATTATAGTTAGTTTCATTAAAATATAAATATTCTATACCTTTTAAACTCATAGAATAATCCATAATTCTTATTACTATTTTTTCGCCTCTTTTAGTTGGTAGGGCGGATACTCTTAAATCTAAATCTTTACCATTTAATTTATCTTTAATGGCTCCATCTTGTGGTAATCTTGTCTCAGTTATATTCATGCCAGCCATTATTTTAATTCTAGTAATTACATTTTGCTTTATTTCTTGAGGAAGAAAAGCATAGTTTCTTAATAAACCATCTATTCTAAATCTTACCATTATTCCTTCATCAGTAGGATCAAAATGCATATCACTTGCTCCTAGGTTTACTGCTGCTAGTATAAGATTGTTAACAGTAGTAACTACAGGTACTCTAGTGAAATCAATATTATTTTGCATGTTATTATTTTGAGGAATATTATTATTATTTTGCATATTGGTATTAATATTTTGATTATTATTTATTCTTTGATTACCTTTATTTACTTGGCTTTGACTATTTTGAACACTATTAACTGGTACTTTATTATTACCTTGCATATTATCCCTCTTTTCATTCTTTTTGTTGATTTTATTCTATAAATATTATATAATAGAATTAGTTAAATAGCAATATAAAATAATAAAAAGGTGATAAATTATGAAACTAAATTGTAAAGGGTTTATGTTGGCTGAAGTAGTAGTAGTTTCTGTAATAATATGTACAGTACTCGTTACTTTATACACTTCACTTGTAAGAATTAATAATGCTTATGATACTAGAAATAGATATTATGATATTAATACTTTATATTTTACTGAAGAAGTAAATGATATTCTTATTTATATGGATTATATTAACGAGTATATTAGTACTAGTGAAAGTAAAGAAGTGAATTTAAATAATGTATTTTCAAATGATTCTAATTTTTATTCAGCATACAACATTGATACTACTTTGGGGGGAAGTATTAAAATGTATTTCTCACTTTATGATGCTAATAGCGTTGGTTCACTTGCAGACATGAATAGTAATACAACTTTTAAAGATTATATTTCTTATTTAAAGGATCATTTTGATTATGATGAAGAATATGAATATATACTTGTAACAGAGATGTGTAAAACAGGAGATGACTGCTACTACTATGGACTTAGGGTAAGGTGATGATATGAAATTAAATAGAAAAGGATATTTGACGGTAGAAATTATTTTGGCTTCTGCAGTAGCATTTGCTATAGCTTTCTTTTTAATGGAAATTACTGTTAAACTAGTTAGTAAGACAGATGATGTTTATCATGAAACAGTTATTACTTATGATGATGCTATTATGATTAATAATATTAAAGATAAAATAATAGATTATATTATTGAAACAGATGGTTTAGCTTTAGTTGAATGTAAAAATAATGAATGTAATATTTGGGGTGAAAGAGTAGGTGGGGCAACGGAAGAAAGATATTTATACTATGATAGTGAGAGTAAAGAGATTAGATTTTCTGAAGGTGCTGAAGAAGGAAAAGATAGAGTAACTTTATATGCAAAAAAGGTTGATGATAGTATTAGTGAAGTAGAGATTAGTAGTAATATTAATAGAAACGTTAAACCAAGTGATAGAATAGTTTTCTTTAATATTAAGTTAAAAAATATCTTTACTGATAATGCTTATGAAATGGTTATTCCTATTAATTTAACAAAGAAAGTAGAAGAAGTTGCTACAATATACTTATTCATGTCGGGAAGACGTGGAGAAATGTCTACTACAATTTCGTTTGATAAGAAACAAAGTAATGGCTATAATGTAGACTTACATGCTAATTATGATCAGTTATTTGAATCTTCTCAAAGTACTACTTTAATGGCCTGTTATCTTGATAAAGAAAAGAAAAATGTATATAATTTTAATAGTCTAGGTACTATGAGATATCAGGGATATTACTTGGAAATAACAAATGGTATTCCTAATACATTGTATTGTGAATTTTATGAAGATCATTAGTAATAGAAGGTACTAGTTATCTTCTTTTTATTTGGAATTATCTTAGTTAGAAAGTATTTCACCGTGAATATGATATCTTATAGTTATTCATATATAGACTATAAGATAGGCTATATATGACAAGATAAGATTATAGCTTATCTTGAGATAAATCGACAAAAAATTTATATTAATAGGTATATACTATTTGTGGTGATAAAATGAAAAGTAAATTAAAGAAAATAGTTATACCTATTTTTTTAGCAGTCTTCTGTGGATTCTTATGTGGTAGGTTAATGTTTAATATCTATGAAGAGAAGGGTAGTAGTACTTTAAATTCTAATGTTATATATTTATTACTAGATACATCATATAATAATTATGATGAGATGAAAGCTAGTACAATAAGTAGTAATTATATATATTATGAAGATAAAGGTAAATATAATGTAGTAGTGGCTCTTACTAAGAATGAAGATAATATAAGTAAGATAGAAGAATTATATAATAAGAAATTAACTATAAATAAATATTTAATAAATGATGAAGAAATAATAAATAAATTAAATGAATATGATGAAAAATTAAGTAATAGTACTAATAATGATGAAATAAAAGACATTATAAGGGATATGAATAGCATTTATAAAGATAAAGAAGATATAAAAATGGTGAAAATTAGTTGACATTTCGTTTAATTTAATATAGAATTATATATGTAGCAACGGAGTAGTACTCAAGAGGCTGAAGAGGTGCCCCTGCTAAGGGTATAGAGTGGGAAACTGCTGCGAGGGTTCAAATCCCTCCTACTCCGCCATAATAAAAATTAAGTCCATTAAGGACTTTTTATTATATAATAAGAAGGTGATTTATATGTTTAAGGAAGAACTATCTTTAGTACCACATTTACCTGGATGTTACCTTATGAAGAATAAAGATAACATTGTTATTTATGTTGGAAAAAGTAAGAACTTAAAAAATAGATTATCTTCTTATTTTCAAAGAGAACATACAGGTAAAACAATGATGTTAGTAAGAGAAATAGATCATTTTGAATACATAGTAACAAATACGGAGATGGAAAGTTTATTATTAGAAATAAATCTAATTAAAAAATATAATCCTAAGTATAATATATTATATAGAGATGATAAATCATATCCATATATTGAACTAACTAGTGATAAAGTACCAACTCTTAGAATAATAAGAAGAATTAATGTAAAGAAAGTAAAGAATAATCTTTTTGGTCCATATCCTAATGTAGGAGCGGCTCGTAAAGTAGTAGAAATACTAAATAGAATCTATCCATTAAGAAAGTGTAAGACTTATGAAAAAAGAGAATGCTTATATTATCATATCGGACAGTGTTTAGGATATTGTACTCATGAAGTTGATGAAAATAAAATAAAAGAGATGAAAAGTGAAATTATATCTTTCTTAAATGGTAATACTAAAGTACTTACTGATAGAATTACTGAAAAAATGAAGATATTCTCTGATAATTTAGATTATGAGAAGGCTTTAGAATATAAAGAACTATTAAACTATATCAATATAACTACTGAAAAACAAAAAGTAGATTTAGATAACAGTGTTAATATAGATGTAGCTTCTTACTATGCTAAAGATAACTATATTAGTATACAAATACTCTTTATAAGAGGAGGTAAACTACTAGATAGAAATAGAAATATCTTTCCAATGATTGATACAGAGGAAGAAGAATTTTCTAGATATTTATCCGAATTCTATAATAAGAATGTATCTATGCCTAAAGAAGTATTAGTACCAGATAACTTAAATAAAGAAGTATTTGAAGAAGTATTTAAGATAAAATTTATGACTCCTATCAAAGGTGAAAAGAAAAAAATACTAGATCTAGCCTATGATAATGCTAGAATATATTATGAAGAGCAAATGACTTATATTAAGAGAGATGAAGATAAGATTACTAATGCTTTAGAAGAATTAAAAGATAAATTAAAATTAGATAGTGTAGATAGAATAGAACTATTTGATAACTCAAATTTATTTGGTACTTTTAATGTATCAGGAATGGTAGTCTTTGTAGATGGTAAGCCTTCAAAGAATGATTATCGTAAATTTAAAATAACTAATGATAAGAATGATGATTATGGTACAATGAGAGAAGTAATATATCGAAGATATTTTAGAGTACTAAAAGATGGACTAGTAAAACCTAGTCTTGTAATAGTAGATGGTGGCCCCGGGCAAATTAATGTAGCAAGAGAAGTAATTAATGAATTAGGACTAGATATTCCAGTATGTGGTCTTAAGAAAGATGATAAACATGCTACTAATGTTTTACTTGGCTTTGATCCAGTAGTAGAAATACCTATCGATAAAAGAAGTGATTTATTTCTTTTACTTACAAAGATGCAAACTGAAGTACATAACTTTACGATAAGTTATCATAAACAAATAAGAAGTAAGGGAGCATTATCAACAGTACTAGATAATATCGAAGGAATAGGAGAGGTAAGAAAGAATAAATTACTTAAGAAATATAAAACTATATCCAAAATGAAAGAAGCATCACTAGAAGAACTAGAAGAAATATTACCAAAAGATACTGCAATTACTTTTAAGGAATTTCTAGATAATTATGATAAATAATATAATATTTTTAGATATAGATGGTGTCTTAAATAGTGATAAATACTTCTCTAGTATCGAAGATAAAGAAGATACATATACTGACCCAGTAGCTAAGCTCCTTCTAGATATTGATATGACTAAAGTAAAATTACTTTTAAAAGTAGTCCGCATATCCCATGCTAAAATAGTTATATCATCAACCTGGCGAAGAATGAAATTGTATCCTTCTATCAAAGAAGCCCTAATAAATATTGGCCTTCCCATAGTAGGAGAAACCCCTTTTCTAGAGGGCCAAAGAGGTGAAGAAATAAGAGCCTATCTAGCAGATAATCAAGTAGATAACTTTTGTATAATAGATGATGAAGTATTTAAAGATTATCAAGAACTAGAAGATAATCTAATAAAAACTAACTTCTATCAAGATGGGTTAACAAAAGAACATGCTAATGAAGTGGTTAAAAGATTAAGTAAGTAGTATTTGTATGCCCTCTAGATCTATTGTTCTAGGGGGTTATCTTTAGCCAAATACTTTGTCTAAAGATAAAGTATCAACCATACATACTATATATAAGTTAAAAATATAAAAAGTTAGTCTTTTATTAATAAAAAGATAAAATATTAAAAAAATATTGAGAAAAATAAAGAAAAAAGCTCTAAAATATTGACAAAATCATAAAATAATAGTAAAATCATAATCGGTACATTTTGTTGGAGGATATTAGATATTGGGACCATCTAATATACAAAAACGAACTTATAAAATATTAAAAGGAGAAGAAAAAGAATGAAAACAACATTTATGCAATCAAAAGAAACAGTAAACAGAACTTGGTATGTTATAGATGCTAAAGACATTCCTCTAGGAAGAGTAGCTAGTAAAGCCGCTACTATATTAAGAGGAAAACATAAAGTAACATATACACCACATGTTGACTGTGGAGACTATGTTATCATTGTAAATGCTGATAAAGTAGCATTAACTGGTAACAAACTAGAGGGGAAAATTTATTATGATCACTCTAGATATGTAGGTGGTTTAAGAGAAAGAACTGCTAAAGAAATGAGACAAGATTATCCAGTAGAAATGGTAGAAAGAGCTGTAAAAGGAATGCTTCCTCATAATAGACTTGGAAGACAAATGTACAAAAAATTATTTGTATATGCTGGTGAAGACCACAAACATGCTGCTCAAATGCCAAAAGTATTAGAAATGGGAGGTAACAAATAATGGCTAAAGAAAAAAGAAGTTTTTATGGAACTGGTAGAAGAAAAGGTTCAGTAGCTAAAGTTACATTAACTCCAGGTACTGGTAAAATAACTGTAAATGGTAGAGATGTTCACGAATATATGCCATATGAAGTATTAGTAATGGATTTAAAACAACCATTAGTAGTAACTAATAACGAAAACACATTTGATGTTAATGCAGAAGTTATTGGTGGTGGCTTTTCAGGACAAACAGGTGCTATCAGACTTGGTATCACAAGAGCATTACTAGTATATGATGAAGATAATGCTGCTAACGAAGATTCATATAGAAGAATTCTTAAAGCAAATGGATTTGTAACTAGAGATCCAAGAGTTAAAGAAAGAAAGAAATATGGTCTTAAAGGTGCAAGAAGAGCTCCACAATTTAGTAAGAGATAATTTAGAAGAGGTTACATTAATTGTAACTTCTTTTTGTATGTATTAATGGTTTATATATGATAGATATGGTTGATATATCATTTATAGACTATAGGCTATAAATGACACTGGAAGACTATAGGCTGAAAGTGATAAAAAATGTAAAGAAATAGTAAAAATTTTATATTATTATTGAACTTTTTATTTGATTTTGTTATTATATTAGAGTGAGGAGATGATATGATGACAAAATATGTTTATACCTTTAAAGAAGGTAACAAGGATATGAGAAATTTACTTGGTGGTAAAGGTGCTAATTTAGCAGAAATGACTAATTTAGGATTACCTATACCTCAAGGATTTACTATTTCAACAGAGGCTTGTACTAATTATTATGATAATGGTAAAGAAATATCTGAAGAGATAGAATCTCAAATCTTTAAAGCACTAGAAGAACTAGAAAAATTACAAGGAAAGAAGTTTGGTGATACAGAAAATCCATTACTTGTATCAGTAAGAAGTGGTGCTAGAGCAAGTATGCCAGGTATGATGGATACAATACTTAATCTAGGATTAAATGATGTAGCAGTAGAAGGATTTGCTAAAAAGACTGGTAATACTAGATTTGCTTATGATTCTTATAGAAGATTTATTCAAATGTATTCAGATGTAGTAATGGAAGTAAATAAATCTTTCTTTGAAAAAATAATAGATGAATTAAAAGAAGAGAAAGGTGTTCATTATGATACTGAACTTACAGTAGAAGATTTAAAAGAATTAGTAAATAGATTTAAAAAAGTATATAGTGATCACATGAATGGTGAAGAGTTCCCTCAAGAACCTAGAGAACAATTAATGGGAGCAGTTAAAGCAGTATTTCGTTCTTGGGATAATCCTAGAGCTATCGTTTATAGAAGAATGAATGATATACCAGGAGATTGGGGAACAGCAGTTAATGTACAATCAATGGTATTTGGTAATATGGGTAATACTTCAGGTACTGGTGTTGCCTTTACTAGAGATCCTGCAACTGGTAAAAAAGGTATTTATGGAGAATACTTAATTAATGCTCAAGGAGAAGATGTAGTCGCAGGTGTTAGAACTCCTGAACCTATTACTAAACTAGAAGAAGATTTACCAGAATGTTATAAAGAGTTTATGGAACTTGCTCAAAAGCTAGAAAATCATTATAGAGATATGCAAGATATGGAGTTTACTATTGAGGAAGGTAAGTTATATTTCTTACAAACAAGAAATGGTAAGAGAACTGCTCAAGCTGCAATTAAGATTGCTTGTGATTTAGTAGATGAAGGTATGATTACTCCAGAGGAGGCGGCACTTAGAATTGATGCTAAGAGTCTAGATCAATTACTTCATCCAACATTTGACGCTCTAGAATTAAAAAAGAGTACTTCTATTGGTGAAGGATTACCTGCTAGCCCTGGTGCTGCTGCTGGCATGGTAGTATTTACTGCTGAAGAAGCAAAAGCATTAGGTAAAGGCGGTAAAGGAAAGAGAGTAGTACTTGTAAGACTAGAGACTACCCCTGAAGATATTGAAGGTATGGTTGCCTCTCAAGGTATTTTAACCGTAAGAGGTGGAAGAACTTCTCATGCCGCCGTTGTTGCTAGAGGTATGGGTACATGCTGTGTAGCAGGTTGTGGTGCTATTAATATTAATGAAGAAAAGGAAGAATTTACTTTAGGCGGTAAGACATTCCATAAGGGAGATTATATTTCACTTGATGGTAACACTGGTAAAATATATGCAGGAGATATTCCTACTAAAGAGGCTACAGTAAGTGGTGATTTTGGTAGAATAATGAAGTGGGCTGACGAATATAGAACACTAGGTGTTAGAACTAATGCTGATAATCCTAGAGATACTGCTAAAGCTATTGAACTAGGAGCAGAAGGCATAGGATTATGTAGAACTGAGCATATGTTCTTTGAAGAAGATAGAATACCTAAGATTAGAAAGATGATTCTATCAGAGACAGTTGAAGATAGAACAAAAGCTTTAGATGAATTAATACCATTCCAAAAAGGTGATTTTAAAGCTATGTATAAAGAGTTAAAGAATCTTCCAATGACTGTTAGATACTTAGATCCACCACTACATGAATTCTTACCTACTTTAGAAGAGGATATAATTGCTTTAGCAAAAGATATGAATGTTACTGTAGAACACTTAAAGAATAAGATAGCAGAATTACATGAATTTAATCCAATGATGGGTCATAGAGGATGTAGACTTGCTGTTACTTATCCAGAGATTGCTAGAATGCAAACTAGGGCTTTAATGGAAGCCGCTATTGAGGTTAAAGAAGAAGATGGTTATGATATTACACCTGAGATTATGATACCTTTAGTAGGAGAAGAAAAAGAACTTAAGTTTGTTAAAGATATCGTTGTAGAAGTAGCTGAAGAAGTTAAGAGAGAATATAATTCTGATATGAAATATCATATTGGTACTATGATAGAAATACCAAGAGCAGCCTTAACCGCAGATGCTATTGCTAAAGAAGCAGAGTTCTTCTCATTTGGTACTAATGATTTAACTCAAATGACATTTGGCTTTTCTAGAGATGATGCTGGTAAATTCTTAGATGCTTATTATCAAAATAAGATATATGAAATAGATCCATTTGCTAAATTAGACCAAGTAGGTGTAGGACAGCTTGTTAAGATGGCCGCAGAAAAGGGTAGAAATACTAGACCTGATATTAAACTTGGTATATGTGGAGAACATGGTGGAGAACCAACATCTGTTGAGTTCTGCCATAATATAGGACTAAACTATGTATCTTGTTCACCATATAGAGTTCCTATTGCTAGATTAGCTGCTGCTCAAGCTAAATTAAAAGAAACTATGTAATTATTATAAGAACTTAGATAATTATTTATCTATGTTCTTTTTATATGCACTATAAGCCTTACTATGTAAGTCTTATTAGTGTTATTTGGAGCTATGGGGTCTCCAAATAAGTATCAACCATACTTATTATATTTGGGGTGAGGAATGTAATTTATGAAATTATAAAAAGAATAATTATCTTCAAGATCACAAATTACGCCCTTTAACAGAAATAATAATTTAAGATAAAATAAATTGTAATATACATTTATTAATGAAAAATGTATAAATATTAAAAAAATATTTTGTAAATAAAAAGAATATGATATAATTAAATAGAAAGGAGAATGATTTAATGCTAAAATCAAAAAATGTAGTTAAAAAATTAACTACGATATTATTTACATTAGTAGCTATCTTTGGTGTGGGATTAACTAATGTAAATGCAGAAACAACTGATATTACCGAAATTAATTTGACAGGTGATTATGAGTATGGAACTGTTCAAGCAGGAATATTACCTGCATTTAATCCTGCAACTACTACTGATAGTATTACTATTGATAAAGTAAATAGTAGCTGGGAGTATAAAATGCAAAATGGAGGATGGAGTGGATTTGGTTTAGAAACACCAGTTGCATATAATGATGGCAAAACAGATTATGGATATAGTTTCAGTGTAAATACTAAGGCAGGATATCAACTTGCTTCTGGTTTTAAGGTTTTTTACAATGGTGAAGATGTTACCTCATCTGTAAAAGTATTAAAGTATGATTGGGGTGCTTATGTTACTGTTGATTTGGGAAAAGCAATAGGAGAAAACCCTACTACTCATACTGTAACATTCAATTCAAATGGTGGAACAGAAATTGCACCAAAAGAAGTTGTAAGTGGATTGAAAATTAAAGAACCATCAACACCAACAAAAGATAAATATCTTTTTAGAGGTTGGTATGAAGACGATACATTTAGTATACCATTTGACTTTAATAATACACAAATTACATCTGATATGACTCTTTATGCAAAATGGGAAGCTGCAAATTCTATCAATGAGATTAGACTTGTTGGTAACTATCAATATGGAAATGTTCCAGAGGGAACACTACCATCATTTAATCCTAGAACTACTACTGATAGTATTACTATTGATAACACAAATAGTTACTGGGTAAAAAGAACAAGTACAACTTCTTTGTGGGGTGGATTTGCTGGTAATACACCAGTTGCATATAATGATGGCAAAACAAATTATGGATATACTTTCCGAGTAGTAGCTAATGATGGATATCAACTTGATTATTCAAATTTAAAGATTTTTTACAATGAAGGAGAAGTTACCTCAACTGTGGAAGTGTCAAAGGGGTATAGTTGGGGTGCTTATGTTACTGTTGATTTAGGAAAAGCAAATGGAACACCAGTTGTTTATACTATAACATTTAATTCAAATGATGGAACATCAGTTGCATCACAAAATGTAAATGCTGGAGAAAAATTAACAGAACCATCAACGCCAACAAAAGAAGGCTTTACTTTTGATGGATGGTATGAAGATTCAACATTCAGTAAGAAATTTGATTTCAACACACCGATTACTGATAATATGACTCTTTATGCAAAATGGATAGAAAACAAATATACATTAACATTTGATGCAAATGGTGGAAGTGGTGAAATGACACCAATTGCTGATTTAACTGGAGAATATACAATACCAGCAAATGGATTTACTGCACCAGATGGTAAAAAATTTAAAGGATGGTCTTTAACTACAGATGGTGAAATTGTTACTAAAGTTACAATGGATAAAGATGTAAAAGTGTATGCTATTTGGGAAGCTATTCCTGTTACAACATATACAGTAACATTTGACGCCAATGGTGGTAGTGGTGAAATGACACCAAAAACTGATTTAACTGGAGAATATACTTTACCAGCAAATGGATTTACTGCACCAGATGGTAAAAAATTTAAAGGATGGTCTTTAACTAAAGATGGTGAAATTGTTACTAAAGTTATAATGGATAAAGATGTAAAAGTATATGCTATTTGGGAAGCTATTCCTGTTACAACATATACAGTAACATTTGATACTAAAGGTGGAAATGATATTGCACCTGTAACTGTAAATGCTGGTGAAAAGGTGGCTACACCAACTACACCAGTAAGAGATGGATTTACTTTTGATGGCTGGTATGTTGATGATACTTATGCTATTAAGTATAATTTTGAAGATAGTGTAACAAATAATATTACACTTTATGCTAAATGGATTGAAAATAAGTATACAGTAACATTTGACGCTAATGGTGGTAGTGGTGAAATGACTCCAGCAACTGATTTAACTGGAGAATATACATTACCAGCAAATAAGTTTACAGCACCAAGTGGAAAACAATTTAAAGGTTGGTCATTAACTTCAAATGGAGAAATCGTTACTAAAGTAGATATGACTGAAAATAAAACTGTATATGCAATTTGGGAAGATATTCCTGTTGTAACATATACATTAACATTTGATGCAAATGATGGAACTGGTTCAATGACACCAAAAACTGGTTTAACTGGAGAATATACATTACCACCAAATAAGTTTACAGCACCAAGTGGAAAACAATTTAAAGGTTGGTCATTAACTACTGATGGAGCATTAATTACTAAAGTAGATATGACTGAAAACAAAACAGTATATGCAATTTGGGAAGATGTAATTTATTCATACGAATTCTTAGAAAATACTGGAGAACAAACTATAGATGGAAAAGCAAATTCATTTAAGATTGTGATAGATGCCGATGATACTAAATTTGTTTCATTAGAAATAGATGGAGCTTTATATGAAAAAGATGCAGATTATACAGTTAAACATGGAAGTACAATTATTGAGTTTACATCTACAGGTTTAGCAAAATTAAATGCTTTATCAAAAGGAGAGCATAATGTTAGAGTAACATTTACTGATGAAGTAATTAATGGTAAGATTACTGTTAATGCTGTTAATCTTCCTGTTAATCCACAAAATCCTAGTATGGATAATCCAAAAACATATGATGGAATCTTTACATATATAGCAATATTGGTTGTAAGTATTCTAGGTTTAATTACAGCAGTAATTATAGGAAAGAAAAGAGCTAGAATTAACTAGTTCTTTTCCTTAATTAAATATGAAACTAAAAAGAAAAATAATTATTATAATAGTGGTAGTTATAACAATTGTAATTTTAATATCTGGATATTTATTACTTACAAATAAAAAAAATAATAAGCTTATAGGATTTTGGACAATAGATGGTTATACTAATTATGAGTTTTTAGAAAATGATAAAGGAAATTTAGTATTGCCACATAAAAAAATGGAATTTACTTATAAAATTAAAGATAATAAATTATGTATAGATTTTAAAGATGAAAATGCTATTGATAAATGTTATGAATATAATTTTGAGGGTAAAAAATTAGTTATTAGAGATATTAATAATAATGTCTTTAATTTACAAAAAAAATAATTTAAAGAACTAGAAATAGTTCTTTTTTATTGTATTATTAATAATATCTCCAACTTTTTCTAAGGTATCTTTAGTAACAGGAGTATTACCATTACTTGTATGACTTTTCCATTCTTTATTAAATGTATAACTACCATTAGTACAAAGTGTTTGCGCTATTAACATTATCCAGTTACCAACAGCATTTTGTTCAGTACTAGATAGATTATCTATAAGAGCAAGCCCTATAACAAAGGCTAGAGTAGTCAATGCTTTATCTTCAATATTTTGATTATTCATAGTAAATTTTATTCATTAATAGCATAAAATAGTAAAAAATAGTTAAAATAATTATTTAACTTATTGACATCATAGTATAAAAATGGTATACTTAATATGTTCTTCAAGAAGGATGCTCTAACAATAGTAGATAGCATTTATCTTGTATGAAAAGTTAATATTTATATAGTAATGGACCCTTAGCTCAGTTGGTTAGAGCATCCGGCTCATAACCGGGCGGTCGCAGGTTCGAGTCCTGCAGGGTCCACCATAATTGTGCGGGTGTGGCGAAATTGGCAGACGCGCTAGACTTAGGATCTAGTGGTTTATCCGTGGGGGTTCAAGTCCCTTCACCCGCACCAAATAGTACTTAAAGGAGTTTGGATGATTGCAAACTCTTTTTTTGTACTATTTTACTCGAAATTGCTTAACCGACCGGTTATGATTTTGTAGTACTTATAATGAAAATATATAATCGATTTTAAAATTTTATATATGCCAAAATAAAAAAATATGATAAAATAATATATGTAGATATTTTATACATAGGAAGTGGTAGTATGGATCAAAAAAGAATAGGTAACTTAATAAAAGAACTTCGTAAAAAAAATAATTTAACACAGGAAAAGTTTGCAGAAAAATATGGTGTAACATATCAAGCAGTTAGTAAGTGGGAGAATGGTAAAAATATTCCTGATATATCTTTACTTAAACAAATATGTGATGACTATAATATTAATATCAATGATTTACTAGAAGGTAAAAATAGTGAGAATAATCAAAGTAAAAAAGTAAATAAGAAAAAAATAATATATATTTCATTAGGAGTATTATTATTTATATTAATGATAATTTTATTTATTGTATTTCATGATGATTCTTTTACATTTAAAACAGTATCTTCAAATTGTTCTAATTTTGAAATATCAGGTAGTATAGCTTATAATAAGAATAAATCATATTTATATATATCTAATATAGATTATTGTGGTGGTACTGATAATAATTTATATAAAAAGATAGAATGCTTATTATATGAAGAACATGGTATGGTTAAAAAACAAATAGGTAATTATACTTATGAAAAAGATAGTAGTATTAAGTTAAATGATTTTTTAAAAGATGTAAATTTTAGTATAGATAATTTTGCTAAGGAATGTAAGAACATTGAAAAAAGTAACATAACACTAGAAATAACTGCTACTGATGAAGAAGATAAAACTACTATTTACAAGGTTCCATTGTCAATGAATAAGAGCTGTAATTAAACTCAACCTAGAGTTTAGTTAATTCAACTTAAGTTATATAGTAAAAAAATAATAAATAATTTATACTGATTATGAGGTGAGAAAGTGAAAAAGAAAATAATAATTGTAATAGGAGTAGTTTTAGTTATAGCGTTAGGAGTTTTAGGATATCTTTACTTAAATAAAGAAAAAAATACTAATATTGATGGTAAGAAATTTGCTGAAGAGTATACTAGTGTTACCAAGGATAATGTCTTTGTTTACAGAAGTGCTGAAGAAATAATAAATATATTAGAACATGGAACAGGAGTAGTATATCTAGGTTTTCCAGAGTGTCCATGGTGTACTGCTTATGTACCATATTTAAATGAAGTTGCTAAAGCAAATGATGTAGATAAAGTTTATTATTATAATATTTTAAATGATAGAAAAGATAATACAGATAATTATAAAAAAATGGTAGATATTCTTAAAGATTATTTAAAATTTGATGAAGAAGGAAATAAGAGAATTTATGCTCCTTCTGTAATAGCGGTAAAAGATGGTGAAATATTAGATTTTGATGATGAAACAGCTTGGGATACTAAAGGCTATAAGACTCCTGAAGAATATTGGAAAAATGAAGACTTAGATGGTCTTAAAGAAAAACTTGCCAAGATGTTTGAAGAAACTAAAACTAATATCTGTACAAGTGACTGTAATAAATAAAAAAAGACAAGTTAATACTTGTTTTTTTTTAACCTAAAGATACATCTAATATCATCATAATAGAGAATCCTATTAAAGTGAATAATGCCATTAATTCTTTTCTTTTATTAGTTTGTGATTCCGGTATTAATTCTTCTACTACTACATAAATCATAGCACCTGCGGCAAAGGCAAGTAGAAAGGGAAGAAGTGTTCTTACTTTTAATACAAGTAGGGCCCCAAGTACCCCTGATATTGGTTCAACAAGTCCGCTTAGTTGTCCGAAGAAAAAGGCTTTTTTTCTACTTAGTCCTTCACGTCTTAATGGAACACTAACAGCGGTTCCTTCAGGAAAGTTTTGAATACCAATACCAAGAGCTATCATCAAAGCCGAACTTAAGGTAGCTCCTTCAATACCATAAGCAATACCACCAAATGCAACTCCTACTGCTAAACCTTCAGGAATATTATGAAGAGTAATAGAAAGAATTAACATAATACATCTTTTTAAACTTTTTGTTTTATTATTTTCATCTTTATTCTTAGATATTTTTTTATCAATCTTAGTAAATATTCTATCACCAATAAATAAAAGTAAGCCACCAGATATAAACCCAATAGTGGTAACTACCCAAGGTATCATCTTAAGGCTTTCAGCCATTTTTAAAGATGGTTCAAGTAGTGAAAAGAATGATGCCGCAATCATAATACCAGCAGCAAAGCCAAGCATAGCATCCATGATATTTTTTTTAACTTTTTTAAATAGAAACACAATAGAGGCTCCGATTAAAGTAACACTATAAGTAAATAAAGTAGCTAGAAAAGCAAGAAGTATAGGATTTTGTTCTTCTAAAAATGTTAACATTATAATCAACTCCACATTAATATGTTATGTAATATAATATATAATGTATGGGCATATATAACAAAAGAAGAGACATTAGTAGTCTCTATATCTAAACAGTAATTAATCTTACTGTATTATTATTATATTCTAGTTTTTCTTTTTTATACCTTTTTTTATTATAATTGTTATAAATATTATTATATATATAATTAAGATAATTAATAATATATATGGATATATACTATCAAGATAATGATTAAAACTAGTATTACTTTTAAATAATATCATAGTAGTTATAATAATAATAATTATAATTATTAGATTAATTATTTTATTATTCTTTTTATTTATATTACTTTGAATATTAATTATAGGAAGAGTAAAAGCAACAAAAGTACTTAGTATCCATTCAATAGAAAGAAAGTTTTCGATACGATCAATAAAACCAAAAATAGATATTTTTTTTAAAGTTATATAAACAGGATATTGATACATTGATATGAGGTATCTACCTAGACAAGCACATGCGACTAATGACATAAAAATAATCATTATTGTAGTTACTAAATATGTTATTATGATATATTTTGTTGTCTTATAATAATTTTCTATCTCTTTTTTAGGTATTATAAGAAGACTACTAATAGGTATAGTTAATACTAAACTATATGTCATCCCTGCAATAATAGGATTTTTTATTCCATACTCTAGTACTGGCTTTAAGTTATCTAATTCTATCTCTGGTATTAAACCAATCGTAGCCATAATAAATAATATAATTATAATCAAAGTATATATTAAACTAATCTTTGATATAGTTGTTACTCCTTTATTAGAAGTATGATAAGCAGTTAGAGATAGAATAATAATAACTAATGTAATAGGAGTATCAGTCAAATATTGAGATATTATAAAATTACTAGTATTAAATAAAATAGTTATAGCTAAAATAAAATATAATATAGTTAAAAAAATATTAATAATAGTACCTAGAGTATTACCAAATATTATTTTTGTTTTCTGATAGATTGGTTTATCTATTTCATAATTAAAGATATATATAAATATAAAGAGAGGTATTAGACCAATTATACTTCCTATTATAGAACCAATATATGAGTCAATACCGGCTATTTTAATAGTTATATATGGAGCTATACCTAAAGTACAAGAAAATAATATTAGAAATAGAGTGCTAGAAAATTCTATATTATTTATTTTTTCTTTCATATCTTAATCCTCCTAGAGTATTACCTTTTTCATATAATCTTACATTAGCTTTAACTTCTAATTTAATTTTAGGATATATATTTTCATACCAGTTAGTACAGTTTTCTTTAAAATATTTATAATTAGTACGATAATATAATTCTTGAAAGCCAAAGACATCAGTACCATATTTTTCTCTAATACTATTAAAAGTATCAGTTATTTTTTTTTCTAATTCCATATTTAAAGCTTTATTTAATTTTTCTACTTCTTTTGGATCTTTGAGATTGATATTACTTTGTATTTCTTTAGTTTTAGAATAACCTGATATATTTATTTTAATGATGTTATTTTTGATATCTAATTCTCTTGATACTTTTATTCTATTAGGTTCAAATATTATATAACCATCATAATAATTCATTTTAATAATAGTTTCTTTTAATTTACCATTAATCAAATTTAATATTTTTGATTCCTCTAAATCTAAATAACCTAATATTTTATTATCTTTAGTAATAGTACTTCCATCTATTTTCACTATTGCTTTAGGAGAAGAAGTTGTTATGTTTTCTTTTTCATCTCCTATTTCATAATTACCATATAGAGTCATTGAAGGAAGAACTACTTCCAAATAAGGGTCAATATACATATTTAATAATTCATTTAAAGTTACAGGATAAGACATTCCTAGTACTTTACTTTGTAAATCTAATGAGTTTATTATATTTGATGAAGATAAACTAGTAAGAAGCGTTTGAAGAGTAATAGCTTTGGTACTATCTTCAGTTTTAGCAACAATTATTTTAATTTCAGTTCTAGATTCAGGGTCTCTTGCAAAATATTCTAATACTTCCTCAAGATGATTATTTACTACTTCCTCACTTAAGACAATAATTTCTAACTGAGCAGCATATAACTGTCTAGGAGACTCTAAAACTACTTTACGAAAGGCATCTTGAAGCGAAGAAGACGAACTATTATAATTTACAAATGGAGAATTATTACTACTAGAAGCATCTTGCTGCTTAATAGGATTTATTACTTCTGCTATTACATAAAAGTTATTATCTTTATAATCAATACTAACAGCAGTAGTAATACCTAGTTCATTAAGTTCTCTATAGTTGTAGCAGCCACTTAATAGAGGTAATAATAATATTAAAAATTTAATTCTTTTCATAACTTACCTCCCTAATAATATTATTAGTTAAATATTTATTTCTTTTATTTCTTTTAAGCAAAGGAAATTTAATAATACTATTTTTTATATCACTATTAATAGGAGTAAATGGCATAGTAAAAGATTTACCATAAGAATTAACACTACATAGATTAGTAGTAAATATTATGAATACAATAAATATACCAAAAATACCAATCGTAGTACCTCCTAGCATGAAGAGAATACGATACCATTTAATAGCATTTGATAGTTCTGGTTCTACTATTACTAAAGCACTAATCGCAGTAATAGCCACTATTATAATCATAATAGGAGAGACAATACCAGCGTTAACCGCAGCTTCTCCTAATATTAAAGCACCAACAATGGATAGAGCTGAATTAGATACATTAGGAATTCTATAATCGCTCTCTCTTAATATTTCAAAGGATACAAACATAAGTAGTGCCTCAAAGAAAGCCGGAAAAGGAACAGTACTTCTTTGAGAAGCAAAACTAGTAAGTAGTTCTAGAGGAATCATTTCTTGATTGAAGGTAGTCAAAGCAATATATATACCAGGAGTTAATACCGTTATAAAGAAAGCAAGATATCTTAATATTCTAGTTAATGAATTATTTATATAATTAGAGTCCTTATCATCTTGAGATAGAAAAAAATCATTAATATCAACCGGCATAATTAAAACAAATGGACAGTTATCAATTATAATAACTGTTTTACCACGAAGTAGGGAAGATACTACTTTATCTGGTCTTTCAGTAGTAATAGAAGTAGGAAAAATAGTTTTAGTTTCATTCTCTATTAGATGTTTCAAAGTACCGGTATCAGTAACTCCATCAATCTCAAGACTATTTAATTTATTAATAATATTATCTTTAATTTTAGAATCAGTTAATCCTTTAATAGTTAGAATACTTATCTTATTTTTAGTATATTTACCTAATTCCATATCTTCATTCCATAATTTATTAGTTTTTAATCTTCTCTTAATTAGACCAATATTAGTTTCAATATTCTCAGTAAAAGAATCCATAGCCCCTCTGATAGTGGTCTCTGTCATAGGTTTTTCAATACTTCTAGTTAGATTCTTTTTTACTTCTAACGCAAGTGAATAGTCATCTTCAATTAGAAGTATTACAAACCCATTATTTAAATATTTACAAATATCTTGATAGTTATTTATTTCTTTTATTTTAATATTACTAATATTATTTTTTATAACATCATATAATAGTTCTTTTTCTTGATATATTTTTTCTATATGATCTAAACTTCTATAAATAAAGTTAGACATTTTATCTTGATCAGTTAATACCTCGTTATATATTATATCTATTTTAATATTATTTATATATTTTTCTCTATATACAATATAAGAACTATTATTAGTTTCTTCTTTTAATTTATTTATTATTTTAGTATTCATATCACACCTCTTTATTATTATGGTAAAAATATGTAATATTATTTATTATTTTCTTCACTTTCAGTCTATCGTCTTCCAGTGTTAGTTTAAGCCTTATAAATAAGTCTTAAACTAATATATCATCCATATCTATCATACATAAGCATAATATATATACTTAATTAATGTTTAATACATATAATATATTTTTTTCTTAAAGACTATAAATAGGCTTTAAGAAACTTCTTAAGACTATGGCTTAAGAAGAAATAAATAATGTAAAATAATGTATATTAATTGACAAAAAGTATAAAAAAAATTATAATTATACTAGAGGTGGTTTAGCGTGAACTATACAAGTAGAGAAGTAGTAAGAAGATTAAAACAATACGATATGTTTCAAAATAGTCTAAATTTAACTAATGATGAAATTCAAAAAGAAAGAATATGTGATCAATTAGATAAAATAGAAAAACAAATACTATTAGATACAAATACAGAATATGAAGAAGAATATCTAATGTTACTTAGTAAAAAAACAAAATTTCTTGATGAAGAAAAAACTAGACTTAGAAGTATAATAACTTTAATTAATGATCGAAAAGAATATCTAAATAAGAGAAAGAATGAACATAAAAAAATTACCGGTTCATTAGTAGAACTTACATCTTTCTTAGGAGAAGATAAACTATCTACATATAAAAGAAGATTAGACATAATTGAAAAATATGAAGAAAATAAAAAAGAACAAGAAGAATTAATTAAAGAAATGAAAGTACTAGATATAAAGATTAGTGAAGCATCTAGAAATGTAAAAGCAAATACAAGATTAAATGAAAGTCTAGAAAAGAAAATGATAAATTTAGTAGACAAATCTCTAGATAAATTAGGACTATATAAATTAGTAGAACATCGTGAAGAAATATCTAAAAAACATTCAGAATTTAAGTATGCACTAGCTCTTGCTAAAGATAATTTAAAGAGTGCTAATGAATTAGGAGAACCAGAATATATTTTAGAATGTAATAATATGTATAACGAAGTTAATACATCATATTTAAAATATAATGAAGATATAAATATCATTAATTTAATCAATATATTTGATCAAAAGACTACTAATTACGATGAGTTATTAGATAAGAGAGAAAGCATTGATACCATATTAAAAAATATAACTTCTACTGAATTATATAAAGAAATAAATAGTGAACTTTCTAAACAATATAATACAATAAAATTAGAGGGTAATGATATAAAAAATTATGAATTCCTAAAAGAAGAAAGAAATAAGAGAAATAAAAAACTATATGATATAGATGAAGAAAATAATTCAAAAGAATTCAAAGACGTTTTAGAAGAATTAGTTAAAAACGAAAATAGATATCGTGAAGAACAAGTAAAGAAAGCTAGACAAGAAGAACAAGTAGAAAGACAAAAAAAGATAGCTGAAGAACAAAAAATAGAGGCTGCCAGAGTAAGAAGACAAAAACTAATTGAAGAAGCAAGACTTAAAGAACAATTAGCCGTAGCAGAAAAAATGAAAAAACTTCAAGATGAAACCGTTATCAAAAAAGAAACTAATGAAACAGAAAAAAATATTAGTAAAGAATATGAAAAAATATTACCTAAAATAGAAGAAACCAAAGAAAAAGAAGAAATAAAAAATCCACTTAAAAATAAAACATTAGAAGACATTATGCCTAATGATTTTGATACTGACGAATTATTTGAAAATACAAAGATAACTCCTAATAAAACTGTTAAAGAAGAAATAAAAAATTCAGTTAAAGAAGAATTACCACTTTGGAATATGGACATTTCAGAAAATAAAGAAATAACAAAACCTAAAGAAGAAGTAAAAGAAGAACCTCCTAAAGAAGAAACTATAGATTTATTTAAAGAAGAAGAAGTACCTAAAAAAATAGAAGTACCCGAACTAATTCCGAAAGAAACAAAAGAAGTATCTAAAAAAGCCTCAAGTATATATGACATCTTAGAAAATAATAGTAATATAATATGGAAGACTACTGATACATCTAAAAATAATAATAAAATACCAGTAATAGGTAATAATAAATTAAAACCAGAAATAATTAATAATAATGATAACATATCATTTCCAGATTTAAAAAAGAAAGAGGGTGAAGTATTATGGAAGGAAACTCTATAAAATCTTTTGAAAATCTATGTAAAATATTTGAAATGAGAATTAAACTAGATAAAGAAAGAAATATTAAGACTCCAAGTGATGTAATTGATAATTATGAAAAATATGCCAAAAAAATAGATTCCATCTATAATAAAGAATTTGAAAAAGAAATTAGAAATTTAATATCACCTGAGGTTACATTAGAAAAAGAAGAAACAAGATTAAAAAGATTAATAAAATTACTAGAAGAACGTTTAGATAAAAGAAGAGAACTAGAAGAACACTTCTATAACTCTACTGGTAAGTATATAGATGGCTTTCAATTAGTAGTATCAGAAGACGAATTAGAAGAAAAGAAAACAAGATTAGATACAATAACCAAATATCTAACTACAAAGTCAGAAATAGATGAATTAACTACTAGTATATCTAAACTAAAAAATTCCTTAATAGAATTAGAAAAAGAAAAAGAAGAATACACAGAAAAAAATAAAGTCATGGAAGATAACATATATTCTTCATTAATGACCTCAATAAAAAATGATGAATATTTTACTAAAATAAATGAAGATAATTATAATATAGAATTATCTACAGTTGAAGATAAAGTAAGAGAAAATGAAGAAACATTAGAAGTAACTCTAGATAGTGTAAAAAGCCTAATGAATAGTGGTACTGATGATGATTATACATCATATATAGAAGATGCCGAAAAGAACTATTATATTTGGAAAAATAGAGAAATAATTCTAAAAATATATGAACTAGTAATAGCTTATGAAGAAGACTTTGATAGAATCATAGCCAAAAGAAATAAATTAGAAGATTTAATTGAAGAAAACAATCACTTAAAAAATAAATTACATATAGAAGATAATAACGAATTATTAGATTTTGAAAATCTATTATTAGAACAAAAAGATACTTTAAATAGTGAAAAAGAAGTATTAGAAAATATAGTTAACTATACAAGTAGAATAAAATTTAAAGAAGAACGTTTAGAAGAATTAGAAGAAATAAATAATTCTTATGAAATATTAACTATTCTAAGAGAATATGGAATAATTGATACTTACGATACAGAAGAAGAGGCTGAAGAAATACCAGAAGAAGTTTCAGAAGAAATACCTGAAGAAGATGCCCCAAAAGAAGAAGTACTTGAAGACATAGTAAATGATACCATAGATCCATATCGCATTAAAGAAGTAATAGATTATCCAAAAACATTAAATATTGGCCTTGCAAAATTAAAAGGTGAAAGTGTCAGAGAAACAGTTAATAGAAAATTAAATCCCAAACCTAAAATTAATCTCTTTGATGAATTAACTAAAGATATGAAGCCAGAAGAAAAAGTAGAGGAAACTCCTTCTACTAATGAGAGCGTTAAGGAAGAACCAAAACAGCCAGTTAAAGAAGATATAGTACCGGAAACAAATAATATAACACCAGAGCCAATATGGACTATGCCTACTGAAGAGATAGAACCAGTAAAAGAACCAAAAGAAGAAAACCCAGTATGGACTATTCCTGTAGTAGAACAGGCTAAAGAGGAGCCAATAAAAGATGAAGAAATTAACAAAATTAATTTAGAAAATACCAATAATATGTTTTGGATACCAGTATCTGATTCAAAATTAGAAACAAAAGACTTTCCTAACATAAATATTCCAATTAATAATAAAAACTTTTCTAACACAAAAGACAATTTTGGCTTTCCCGATTTAGAATAAAAAGAGGTGAATTATGATAGATATAGATAAAGTAATTATACTAGAAAATGAAGAAGAATATTTAGTATTAGATAAAGTAAATTATGAAAATATTGAATATTATTATATAGCAAAATTAAATGAATCAAGAACAGATATTGAAAATAATTATAAATTAGTTACCATTATAGAATCATCAGGTAATAAAGTAATAAGTGAAGTAACAGGAACATCATCATTAAAGAAAATACTTCCCTTATTCGAAAATCATTTATAAACAAGGTTATCCTTGTTTTTTAATTTATAAAAAAATAATATCAAATATTATTGCTATTATTACAATTTATGATATAATATTATTTACCTAATAATTAAGTTACAACTAACTAAAAATCAAATAGGAGGAGTAATATGATACATTATCAATTAATAGGAGCAGTAAGAGATCCTTATATCGAAATAAATAAAAATCAAAAACCAGTAAGTCTCTACTACCAATCAATAAAAGAAAGTTTTATATTCCATCCAGTAGCAATGTTACCAATCAAAGACTTTAATAAAACATTAGAATTCTTTGATTATGACACTAATAGAGATAATTATGATAAAAAAATAACAAAAATAAAAAGCAAAATCAAGAAAAATGACAAATAGTTCATTTTTTTTTGTAAAGTATATTTAAAAAAAAACAAAAATGTAGTAAAATGAATATAGGTGATAGAAAATGCATTCATATGTTGTTGAATATTTAAATGAAAACGAATTTAAAAAAATAGAAAGATCATTAAAAAAATATAATATGTTAGCCTATAAAAAGTTAATATTTGATTATGTACCTTCACTTCGTGATGGTAACTTTCAAGGAGTAGTAGTATCAAAAAATAGTAAAGAAGGTATAGTAAAATATGAATTAAAACTTCCTACTGATAGAATGTTTTCTAAAGTACATGGAGATATAGTTTTACATTATACTTTATATGAAAATCAAAAACTAATAATGTTAGATACTATAACTCCTGAAGAAATACTATCTGAAGGCCATCAAAAAGAACTTACTACCTATAAAGGCGTTATGGTATCTAAGTCTCATGCCGAAAGAGATATGTTTAAGATAAACTTACTTAATAGTATGAATAAAAATGGTTTCTTAAATATAAGTAAAAGAGCTTTAATAATCTTATCTTCTATAGTCTTAATTGTAATAGCAGTAATTATATATTTATTAGTAAAATAATTATGAAAAAAGAACCTTGGGAAAATACAATTACTTTAATCTCTTTACTAGCAGGAATACCATATATCATAAAAAAAATCTATGTAAAAGATTATGGCTCTGCTGAAATAATATCTTCAAATAGAGAGTGGACTTCTGATAACGGTGAAGCATTAATATTAGGTAAAGAAGAGGATATCTTATCAATACCAAATAATAGTATAGTAGAAATAGGAAACATAAGAAAAATGTTACAGCAGTTGTATCAAGAAAACAAATCATTTGTTATAGGAAATAACTTTTATTATCCATTTGGTATAGAGTTTGAAAATAACAAGAGATTAGAAGTACCTACCAGTTTAAATAACATTATCTATTATGGAAATAGAAAAGATTTATTAGGAGTAGTAACTAAAGAAGTATATAACTATGTATTATTTAATAATTTAGATATAAATGAAGAAGATAAAGAATATTTAATTAGTAAAAAGAAAATAAAAAAAATATGTCATTATTAGACATATTTTTTATATTTCTCTATATAAATCAGCATTCTTATAAGGATCCTTAGGATCAATATAATCAACAAATAAAATACCATTTAAATGATCAAGTTCATGCTGAAAAGCAATAGCTAAATCCTCTCTAACACGATATTTACGTTTATTACCATCCAAATCATAAGCTTCAACTGTAATTCTAGCATGTCTTGGAACAATACCTTCAACTTCTCTATTAACACTAAGACATCCTTCACCTTCACCAGCATAAATCATTTCTTCTGAATAAGAAATAACTTTTGGATTAATTAAAATATAATCATCAAATACCCCATCCTTAACTTCATAACATACAACAAAGAAATTCTTATTAATACCAAGTTGTGGAGCAGCAAGTCCCATACCAGGCCTTAAATCATATTTTTTAGATAATTTTTCAATTTGTGAATATCTTAAATGTTTTAACATTTCTGGTATAATATCTTTATATTCATCATTTAATGGAAAATCAACATCAGTATTTTTAGCCCTAACTCTAGGATCTTTTTCATCTAAAATATCTTTAGTTCTAAGCATATACTTCATCCCTTTCTTTAACTTCTAATATTTTATCATAAAATTATAAAAAATGAAAGTGTTAAAGAAAAAAAGGGAAATAATCCCTTATATTAAGCTGCTAATCTAGTACCAATTATAATAACAAGTAAGATAAATAATACTAGTACAATAGCGGCATTACTACCATAACCATAGTTACCATAACCATAGCCATAACTAGGATAAGAATAATTCATAGTATTAGAACATCCACAAGAACTACCAGTATTATATCCTCCAGAATATCCACCATAATAATACATAAAAATACCTCCTTTTCGATATCTAATATATTTTACTCAAGTATTCATTTTTTGTTATAACATACACCTAATTTTTTAAATTATATTGCATAATATTATCTAATATGCTATATTATAAGTAGAAATAGGAGGATATATGAATAAAGATAAAAGATTATTATTAATATGTATAGTAGTCATATTAGGACTAATGGGCTGCAATATATATTTACAATATGAAAATGACAAATTAACTAAAGAAAAAGATAATGTAAAAGAAGAAGTAACAGATAATACCACAAATACTAAAGAAGTATATTATGATTGCTCATTTACAAAGACATATAGAGTAGTAGACCTATTAGATGGCTATATAGCAGAAGTACCAGAAATGTCTTATGTAGTAGTTGATCAATATTTAACACATAGTGCCTATTCTCATATAATAACTAGTGAATTAAAGAAAAAATTAGAAGTAAATAAATATTATGAATTTACTTATACATTAAAAGGAACTACTAACAATAAAATAAATAATATAGATGATGTATTAAGTTATTTTAGTTTTAATAATGCTATTAGAAGTGATAATAGACTAAAAGTATTGCTAGAAGTAAAAGAAACAGATAAATTAGGAGTGGGACAAATACAAGAAGACATTTGTAAGAATAAATAAAAGATAAGTATTAATATTTTATAATATAAAAGCATAGTTTTTACTAGGTGATTTAAATGAAAAAAATATTAATACTTTTACTTTTACTTATATCTATTCCTTTAGTAAAAGCCGAAGAAACAGAAGATTTAGCTCCTAATGCAAAGAGTGCTATTATGATTGAAGCATCAACTGGAGAAATACTATTTCAAAAAAATAAAGATGAAAAATTAGCTCCAGCATCAATGACCAAAATGATGAGTATGCTTCTTATTATGGAAGAAATAGAAAATGGTAATTTAAAATGGAATGAAATGATAACAACATCAGAAAAAGCATCAAGTATGGGAGGAAGTCAAATCTTTCTAAAAGTTGGCGAAAAAATGACAGTAGAAGATTTATTAAAAGGAGTAGCAATAGCATCAGGAAATGATGCCGTGGTAGCCTTAGCAGAACGCGTATCTGGTAGTGAAGAACAATTTGTAAAAAGAATGAACACTAGAGCCAAAGATTTAGGATTAAAAAATACTAACTTTATAAATGCAACAGGATTAACTGCTGACAATCATTACTCATCAGCATACGATATGAGTCTAATAGCCAAAGAATTAGTAAAACATGAAAAAATACTAGAATTCACTTCAACATACGAAGACTATTTAAGAAAAGATACCAAAAGTCCATTCTGGTTAGTAAACACCAATCGTTTAGTAAGATTTAAAGAAGGAGTAGATGGTCTAAAAACAGGATTTACCGATGAAGCAGGTTACTGCTTAACCGCTACAATGAAAAAAGATAACATGCGTTTAATAACCGTAGTAATGAAAGAAGAAAACACTAGTAAAAGAAGTGCCGATACCACTAAAATGTTAGATTATGGATTTAATATCTATATGGTTCAAACCATATTAGATGAAAAAACAACTATTGAGAAAAAGAAGGTAGAATTAGGAAAAACTCTAACTACAGAAATAGTACCAAAAGAAAACATTACCATATTAAATAAAAAGAGTGATGACCAAAAAAACATCACATACAAAACCAATATAAATAAAATAATAGCTCCAGTAAAGAAAGGAGATAAAGTAGGAACTATAGATATAATTGAAGATAATAATATAATATCAACAATAGATGCTACCGTAAAAGAAGATATATCAAAAGCTAATTTCTTAACAATATATCTAAGAAACCTAAAAGAAATAATAAGTGGTAATGGTAGTATAAATAATCCTTATCAGCTAGGAGTATAATAGAGTTAGTTTAACTAAACTAATTCTTTTCTTATAGTACTAACTGCAAATATAATAGGTCTAATGAGACTCTGGTATAGACTAAGAATTAGGCTATACCAGACATGAAAATACCTTGAATTTTCATGAAAGAAAAGATAAATAATATCTAAATATGTCGAATTACTTTACAAAATAATATTTTATTGATATACTTATGGTGAAAATAAAGTATATGGAGGATATTATGTTTGAAACACTTACTATTGATGTAACTAATGTAAAAAAAATATTAAAGTGTTGTCCATACTATGATGATATAATTAATAGTGATATCATGTATAATGATGATCTATCTATTGATCTAATAGAATGGTATAAAGATATAATTTTCTCATGTAATGGAGATAATGAAGAAGATATAAAAATAATAAGAAATATAGATAGATGTATGTATATCTATATAAATGATAATAAATATAAAAAAGGATTAAAAAAAAGAATAATAAATAATGATATCAATCTAAATGATAATTATAAAGAAGTAGTAAATAAAATATTAAATTATACTGAAGAATATGAAGAGAATGAATTATTAAATATAACTAGTACTAAATGGATTTAGTACTAGTTTTTTTATCTATTTTATAGTATTATATATATAGAGGTAATAAAATGAAAAAGAAATATATATATATAATAATATTAGTATTAATATTACTTAGTTTAGTACTCTTATATATAGATAAAATAACATATAAAGAATATAGTAAAAACTATTTCTATATGGATACATATATAAATATAAAAATAAATAGTACTAAGAATAAACAAGAAATAGATAATATCTTTAATGATATCGATTATCTTTATAGTAGTTATAATAAATTAACTAATAGATATGAAAAATATGATGGTATAGTAAATATATATTATTTAAACGAAATACTAAGTAATAATGAAGAAATAGAAATAGATAAAAAACTTAGTGATATCATAAATATAGGTATAGAATATTATAATAAGACAGATGGTTTATTTAATATAGCAGCAGGTAATCTAACAGGTATTTGGAAAGAATACATAAATAAATGTAATAGCTTACCAAGTAATAAAGAATTAGATGTAAATATAAATATAGATGATATCAAACTAGATAATAATAAATATACTAAATATAACGATATCAAACTAGATTTAGGTGGTATAGCTAAAGGCTATGTAACCGAAATAGTAGGCAACTATTTAGAAGATAATAATATAAATAATTATATTATAAATGCTGGTGGTAATGTCAAAGTAGGTAAAGCATATAATAAAGAATACTATGTTGTAGGAATAACCAATCCAGATAATACAAGCAATATCTTTACTAAAGTAAATGTAAATAACTTATCAGTAGTCACATCAGGTAATTATCAAAGATATTGTGATATAGATAATATAAGATATAGTCATATCATAAACCCTATTACTAAAAACCCAAGTAACTATATGAAATCAGTAACCGTAATAACAAAATCCTCTCTACTAGCAGATATTTATAGTACATATTTATATCTATTACCAGTAGATAAAGGACTAGAAGTAGTAAATAACAATAGTGATATTGAAGCAATATGGTATATAGATAAAGATAATATAGTAAGAAGTGATAATTTTAATTATGAATAAGAATGATCTAAAGTTAGTAGGAGTATTATTAATAATTATAAGTATCTTCTTTATAATAATTAATATTACCAAAAAAGAAGGAAAGACCGCTGTTGTATATTATGAAGATAAAGAAATATTAAAAATAGATCTAAATACCAATAAAGAATACACAGTAAAAGGATATCTAGGAGATGTCGTATTAGAAGTAAAAAATAAAAAAATAAGAGTAAAAGAAGAAACATCAGATAAACATATCTGTTCTAAAGAAGGATATATATATACTAATAATAAATCCTTAGTATGTATGCCAAATAAAATAATAGTAAAGATAATAAGTGAAGATAATGACTTAGATGGAGTGGTATATTAATGAAAACAAAAGATATAACAAAGATAGCCATATTAACCTCAATATGTGTAGTAATATCAATAATAGAAAGTTATTTTACCTTTATAGGAGATATAATACCAGGATTAAAATTAGGTCTAGCTAATATAGTAATAATATTTACCTTATATGAATATAATTTTAAGACCGCTATTACAGTATCATTAGTTAGAGTCTTAATCGTAGCCTTACTAAGAACAGGTTTTGGTATTAATTTCTTCTTCTCATTATCTGGAGCCATATTTAGTATAATAGCTATGTATCTATTTAAAAAAACAAAACTATCAGTAATAGGAGTATCTATAATAGGAAGCCTATTTCATAGTATAGGTCAAGTCCTAGTAGGAGTATTATTTCTAAATAATTATAATGTAATGTATTATTTACCATATCTTTTAATATTCTCAATACCTACAGGTATAGTAATAGGTATAATATCAAAAAAAATGTTAGATAGTGCTAGTAAATACATCTAAAATATTGTATAATATACATATAAGAAAGGAATGATAATGTGGAATTTAAAGAATTTACAAATCCAGAAGAAAAGGATTATGATATAACCTCATCACTTGATGCAGCAGAGAGAGCCAAAAGAGAAACTAAAGTAGATAAAATACATCAAGATTTTACAGAGTTACTTGGTGATTTAGGATTTCCTGAATTATATGAACTAGCTCCTTATGGTATAACAAACGAAGAATATAATCATCCTAGTTTAACAACTATAAAGAAACTAAAAGAATATGCTATGGACAAAAACAATAGAAAAACTAGATAAAAACATAATTTAGGACTAGAAAAAAATAAAAAAATATTTTATAATGTATAAGTAGGAGGATAAGCAATATGAAAAAGAAAATATGTTTAATAAGTATAATAGGTTTAGCATTATTATCAGGCTGTTCAAAAGGATATAAAGAAGGAGTATATACAGGTACTGCAATCGATAGTTATGGAGGACAAAATAATACTGCTACCGCTATTGTAACAGTAGATAAAAATGGTAAAATAACTGATGTTAATCTAGATACTACTTATACAAAAGATGGCGTAGAAACAACAAAAAAAACACTAGGAGACGCTTATGGAATGTATGGTAATGAGTATGGTTCTAAAGTAGGAGAATGGTATACTCAAGTAGAAGCCTTAGAAAAGAATGTCGTAGACAATCAAGGATTAGATAAAGTAAAACTAACTGATGATGGTTATACTGACACAGTAAGTGGTTGTACTATTAAAATAGACGCTTTGTATGAAGCATTAGAAAATGCTTTAAATCAAGCCAAAAAATAACTTAGGAAAACTTCCTAAGTTTTATTTTATATTAGTTAATTTTTAAAAACAAAAACATATATTTTATTAGGTGGTAATCTTGAAAAAAATAATAAGAATATTCTTCATAATATCATTAGTATGTTTTAGTTTTTTTTATACAGATAAAGTAATGAATTTATTAAATAGTAAAGATCCCTTAATGGTAAAACTAAATGATATAAAAAAAGATTATGAAGTACTCCCAGTAAATGCTATTATCGATAATGATACTATAGTACCAGGTAAAAAAGGCCTAGAAGTAGATATAGGTAAAAGCTATGAAGAAATGAAACTAGGAGGAATATTTAGAGAAGAATCTCTAATCTATAAAGATATCCTTCCCAGTAGCAGTATTTCAAATAACAAAGATAAATACATAGTTAAAGGAAATAGTAATAATGAAGTATCATTAATAGTCATATATAATCCCCTGACAAAACAAAATATAACAAATATCAGTAACATAACAATCTATCTAAATCATAAAGATATAACTAATACTAATATAAAAAAATTTAAAAAACAAGAACTATATACTTATGGCAATAATGGAGTATATACTAAAAAAATCTTAGATAATGATAATATAATAATAAACAAACTAAGTAACAATAAATCTAAATATTGCCTTCTAAAAGAAAAAAATAGTACTTATCTAAACATATGTAACAATAACAATATGCTCGTAATAATACCTTCAATAATCGGAGGCTATAACAATATAAAAAATAATCTAACCGGAGGCAGTATAATATTACTCGAAGATACTTCAAACATAGGCATAATAGTAAAATATATAAATAGTAAAGGCTACACCATAGTACCATTATCCAAGCTACTAACAGAATAGACTAAACAGTCTATTTTTTAATATACATATGTACGCACTATAACAAATTGTACACATAAAGTGTAAATATAATATATAAGCATATAAAAACAAACAAAAGTATTAAAATAATATTGACTTCATAATATATTTATATTATACTTAATTTGTAGATTTAGAAGTAGGAAAGAGTGTGGTTATATCTATAAAAAACAGGGGAGTGACTTCTTAATCTACACACTAAAATGACGGAGTAAATATTTTAAAAATACACGATTTTGTTGATGCGGGCAAAATCACATGAGACCAGTAAAATAAAGACTTCACGCTATTTTGGTGTAAGCACCAAAATAGCAGAACATACAATAATAAAAGAACATGGTAATATGGTAAAATGAATACACATTAAGGTATGTATAAAAGGCAGTTTCAAACAATTAAAATACACGATTTTGTTGATGCGGGTAAAATCGCATGAGACCAGTAAAATAAAGACTTCATACTATTTTGGTGTAAACGCCAAAATAGTGAAATTTTATAAAAGAAAGGAAGAGAAATATGAGTGATATAGAAGAATTTAGAGAAAAAATATTTGACGATATTAAACATATAGATGAATACGGAAACGAATACTGGGAGGCAAGAGAATTACAACAAATTCTAGGTTATAAGGAATGGAGATATTTTTCGGCGGTTATAGAGAAAGCACAAGTAGCCTGTTCTCAAAGTAATAATAACATCAATTCCAATTTTGGCGTAAACACCAAAATAGTAAAAACAGGTGTTTCTTCTAAGGTGATTATTGACTATAAGTTAAGCAGATATGCATGTTATTTAATAGTTCAAAATGCTAACCCCAAGTATAATGCGGTAGCATTAGGACAAACATATTTTGCTATTCAAACTAGAAAAATGGAATTAACAGAAATAGAATATAATAATTTAAGTGAGTACGAGAAAAGATTATATAGAAGAAAACAAACAAGAGATGGTAATAAAGTTTTATATAAAATCGCAAGCTCAAAGGGAGTAAAAAATTTTGATAAATTTACTAATGCAGGTTACAGAGGCCTATACAATGGAGAAAGTGCCGACGATATTGCTAAAAGAAAAAAGTTAAGATACCGAGAAGAAATTTTAGATAATATGGGTAGTGAAGAACTTGGTGCTAACGTTTTTAGAATAACTCATGTAAATGTCAATCTTTTTTGTAGGTTTTTGGTAAAAATTTTTGTAGGTTTTTGGTAAAATTAAATTGTAGCTTTAATTAGCTACTTTTTTGATGTTC
>MNTB01000004.1 GCA_001916775.1 Firmicutes bacterium CAG:321_26_22
ATGGTATACAGATAAAGATAATAATAGTTTATATGAAATATCAATAGGTAGTGAGAATGGTTCAGTTGAAGCTAACACCAACGGAAGTGGTATGTTTGCATACCTAGACAACGTATCTACTTTAGATTTAAGTGGACTAGACACTAGTAACATGACTAGTATGAGTAAAATGTTTTATAATAGTAAAAGTTTAATTAATATAGATACATCAGGTTTTGATACATCAAAAGTAGTTAACATGAATGGAATGTTTTGGGGATGTAATAATCTAAAGAATATAGATGTATCAAATTTTAAAACAAGTAAAGTAACAGATATGAATAATATGTTCGCCGATTGCTCTAGTTTAACAACACTTGATTTATCTAACTTTGATACATCAAATGTATTATACATGGGTAATCCATATAGTTTTAGTTATGGAGGAATGTTTAGAAATTGTAGTTCGCTTGTAAGTTTAAATATAAGTTCATTTAATACTTCAAAAGTAAAGCAAATGAGTAATATGTTTTCTGGATGTTCTAGTTTAGTAACACTTGATTTATCAAATTTTGATACAAGTAATGTAACAGCAATGGCATCGATGTTTGAAAAGTGTACTTCACTTAAAAATTTAAATCTATCTAGTTTTAATACAAGCAAGGTAATTTATATGGATTTTATGTTTAATAATTGCAATAGTATTGAAGATTTAAATTTGAGTAGTTTTAATACAAGTAAGGTAACTAATATGGGAAATATGTTTACTAATTGTTATTTGCTTAAGAAATTAGATTTATCTAGTTTTGATACATCAAATGTTACAAATATGTCTAGTATGTTTAGATATTGTAAAGCATTAACCAGTTTAAATTTATCTAGTTTTAATACAAGTAAAATTACAAGTATGAATGCTATGTTTGGTGATTGTGAATCTTTAACTAGTTTAGATTTATCTAGTTTTGATACATCGAACGTCACCAGTATGAGATCTACTTTTCAGAATTGTAATTCTTTAATAAGTTTAGATCTTTCTAATTTTAATACTAGTAAAGTTACTTTGATGGAAGAAATGTTTAGAAGTTGTCATTCGTTAACAAATTTAAATTTATCGGGTTTTGATACGAGTAGTGTAACAAGTACTTGGTATATGTTCAGAGATTGCGATAAACTAACGGAATTAGATTTAAGTAGTTTTAATACATCGAAGGTGACTAATATGAATAGAATGTTTGGAAATTGTACAACACTAAAAACTATTTATGTATCGGAATTATGGGATGTTTCTAATGTTCCTAGTTCGGATAGTATATTTTATAACTGTCAATCACTTGTGGGTGCTGTTTCTTATGATAGAACTAAAACAGATAAAACTATGGCTAATTATACAACAGGATATTTAACATATAAAAAGAATACTAATTAGAGAGATAAGTAATTGTCTCTTTTTTCAGTTAGAAAGTACTTCACCGCGAATATGATATCTTATAGTTACTCATTCCTAGACTTTAGACTAGGAATGACATGAAAATACCTTGGATTTTCATGAAAGGTAATGAAAAAGATATTGATATTAAGTATTTTGATATGGTATAATATATAAACAGAGAAGGTAGTAAATATGAAGAGAAATGATGTAGATAGAAGTAAATTATCTCCAATGATGAAACATTATGTTGAATTAAAAGATAAATATGAAGATGTAATAATATTATATAGATTAGGAGATTTTTATGAAATGTTTTTTGAAGATGCTGAAGTAGTAGCTCATGCTTTAGAACTTACTCTTACTGGCAAGAGTGCTGGATTAGAAGAGAAAGTTCCTATGTGTGGAATACCACATCATGCTGCTGAAATATATATTGATAAACTAATTAAAAAAGGCTTTAAAGTAGCTATATGTGAACAGTTAGAAGATCCTAAGAATGCTAAGGGAATAGTTAAAAGAGATATAATTGAAGTAATATCTTCTGGTACTATTATTAATGCTAATTCATTAAATGAAAAAGAAAATAATTATATAGGTAGTTTATATAGTTTTGGATATGGATATGCTTTTACATATTCAGATATTACTACTGGTGATATATATTCTTCTTTATATAGTAGTAATTCAGATATTATATATAAATTATTATCTTTAGAGATAAAAGAATTAATTGTAGATAGTAATGTAGATAAAGAATTAATATCTAGTATAAGGAGTCAAAAGATACCAGTAACTATAGAGGATTCTTTTCTTACTGATAATTATAATGATATATATAGTAATATAGATGATGATAGAATAATAAAATCTATACAGTTATTATTATATTATTTAAGTGTTGTACAAAAAAGAAATCTATCTCATTTTCAAAAGGTAATAATTAAAAAAGATGAATCATCATTAATGATGGATATTCATACTAAGAGAAATTTAGAATTAACTGAATGTTTAAGAACTAAGGAAAGAACATATTCTTTATTATGGCTTTTAGATAATACTAAGACGGCCATGGGAAGTAGAAAGTTAAAATATTTTATTGAGAATCCATTAGTAGATATGTCTAGAATAAATGAAAGATATAATATTGTTACTAAGTTGCTTGAAGAATTTATATTAGCTGAAGAACTTAGAAATGATTTATATGAAGTATATGACTTAGAAAGATTATGTGGTAGAATATCATTTGGTTCTGCTAATGCTAAAGATTTATTACAATTAAAGAGTTCTTTAAAAGTACTTCCTAGTATTAAAGATAAATTAGAGAAAATTAATTTTTATGATGAAGTACATCCTTTAAATGACTTATATGATCTTTTAGAGAAGGCTATTAATGAAGATGCTCCGAATGGTTTAAAAGATGGCTTCTTAATAAAAGAGGGATATTCTAGTGAGTTAGATGAATTAAAAAGTCTAAGTAAAGGTGGTAAAGACTTTATTAGTAATTTTGAAAAAGAAGAGAGAGAAAGAACTGGTATTAAGGGATTAAAAGTAGGGTTTAATAAAGTATTTGGCTATTATATAGAGGTTAGTAATTCATATTTATCAATGATTACTGACGATATGGGTTATACTAGAAAACAAACACTTGCTAATTGTGAAAGATTTATTAATCCTATACTAAAAGAAAAAGAAGATATTATTTTGTCTTCTGAAGATAAGATTATTAATTTAGAATATAATTTATTCGTAGAAATAAGAGATAAATGTAAAGAATATATTAAAGTATTACAAAAGAATGCTAAAGTTATTAGTGAAATAGATGTCTTACAATCATTTGCTTTTGTTAGTGAAAAGTATGGTTATGTTAGACCTATATTAAATAGTACTAATGAAATTAAAGTAATATCTTCTAGGCATCCAGTCGTAGAGAAAGTATTAAAAGATGCTGAATATGTACCTAATGATATTATTATGGATAATAATACGGATATTTTACTTATTACTGGTCCTAATATGGCTGGTAAATCTACTTATATGAGACAACTTGGTATTATTGCTATTATGGCTCAAATAGGATGCTTTGTACCTGCTGAAGAGGCTCATTTGCCAGTATTTGATAAGATCTTTACAAGAATAGGAGCAAGTGATGACTTAGTAAGTGGTGAATCTACATTTATGGTAGAAATGATGGAGGCTTCTCGGGCTATTAAGAATGCTACGAAAAATAGTTTAATTCTTTTTGATGAATTGGGTAGAGGGACCGCTACTTACGATGGTATGAGTTTAGCTGAAGCTATTCTAGAATATATAGCTAATAATATTAAATGTAAAACATTATTTTCTACTCATTATCATGAACTTACGAGTATGGAAAATACACTTCCTAATTTAAAAAATAAACATGTATCTGCTATTGAAGAGAATGGCAATATTACTTTCTTACATAAAGTAAAAGATGGATCAGTAGATAAAAGTTATGGTATTAATGTTGCTACATTAGCGGGTCTTCCTAAAGAAGTAATTGATAGAGCTAATGTTATCTTAAATGAATATGAATCTAAAGATAACAATAGTAAAAAAGATTCTTCTATGCAAATGATGTTACCTCTTAATTTTGAAGAAAAGAAGAGTATTGTTGAAGAAGAACTGAAAAAAATAGATGTTCTAAATATAACACCTATTGAAGCTATTAATATATTAAATTCTTTAAAAGAAAAAATAAAATAGAGTTACTATAAAAGTAATTCTTTTATTTATTTATTCATTTATTCAAATCCTCAAATAATTCGTCTATATTGTGATAACCTTTACTTTTAATTTCCCCGTTTTCAATTTTCTTTGCTTCTTTTAAAGCTCTTTTAAGTTCTCTAGTAGGTTTAGGATTTTTTAGTTCAAATGGAATACCGCCTTCATTAATAGATTTTCTTAGAAACAAATTAATCGCAGTACTCATGTTTAATCCTAAACTATTAAATAATTCTGTTGCTTCTTTTTTTACATTAGAATCAACATTAATATTAATAGCACTAGTATTATTAGACATTTATACCATCTCCTCTCTATAAAAATTATAGCAGTTAATGTAGTAAATGTCAATATAATTACTACATACTATCTACATTGATATTATATGTAAAAATAAAAAAATAATTAATAAATATGTTCAAAAAGTATTGATATAAAGATAAAAATACTTTATACTATGTGTAGGTGATGAGAATGAAAAGATTAAATAAAAAGGGATTTACTTTAGTAGAGTTATTAGTGGTTATTGTTATATTAGCGGTTATTATGTCTATTGCTATACCTAGTATTACTTCTTCAATTGAAAGAAGCAAAGATAAGCAAAAGACACAAATTATTAAATTAATTGAGAGTGCTGGAGAATTATATGTAGATAAACATAAAAATACAGTAAAAACGGGGCCAATAACTTTAGATAAATTAATTGGTGATGGTTTAATAACAGCACAAGAAATGAAAGATCCGTTTAATGAAAAAAGTACATTATGTGGATATATTAGTTATAATGGTTCTGATGTTGTTTGGGTAGATCAGAGTGGCTCTAAGCAATATTGTATAAGTTTAGAATAAAGAAATGAGTGATGTAAATGAAAATAATATTAATTAAGTATGGAGAATTAACTACTAAGAAAGATAATAGAAAAGTATTTATTAATATATTATATAATAATATAAAAAAAGCTTTAATAAATTATAAAGTTAATATTATTAAAACAAGAGATAGGATGTATATTGAAACTGGAGAAAATATTGATGAAGTAGTTGATATTCTTAAAAATATTTTTGGTATTCATAGTATAGTAGTGGCTACTAGGGTTAATACTAATACTGAGGAAATAGAAGCTAATGTACTTGAAGTAGCTAAAAATATAGAATTTAATACTTTTAAAGTAGAAACTACTAGAAGTGATAAATCATTTCCTATTCCTAGTATGGATTTTTCTAGAAGAATTGGTTCTTTGATATTAAGAAATATTCCTAATAAAAAAGTAGATGTTCATAATCCTGATTATTTATTACATATTGAAATAAGAAAAGATTATACTTATATATATCATAAAGAAATAAAAGCATCAGGTGGTTATCCTGTTTCAGTGGCAGGCAAGGGACTTCTTATGTTATCAGGAGGAATTGATTCCCCAGTAGCAGGTTATCTTGCTATGAAAAGGGGAATCAAGATAGAATGTGTTTATTTTGAGTCTCCTCCACATACTAGTGTAATGGCTAAGAATAAAGTCAAAAAACTAGTGGAAGAACTTACAAAATATGATTCGAGTATTACTTTAAATGTGGTGAAGTTTACTGCTTTACAGGAGGCGATATATAAAAATATCGACCCTACATATATGATAACCATAATGCGTAGAATGATGTATAGGATAAGTGAAAAAATCATGGAAAAAACTTCTTGTCTATGTCTTATAAATGGTGAGAGTGTTGGACAGGTTGCTAGTCAAACTTTAACTAGTATGAGAGTTATTAATAGTGTAACTAATGTACCTGTTATTAGACCAGTAGCATGTTTAGATAAATTAGAAATTATAGATATATCGAGAAAGATTGGTACTTATGAAACATCAATACTTCCTTATGAAGATTGTTGTACTATCTTCTTACCTAAACATCCTGTTATTAATCCTAATATGGATAAAGCTATACTATATGAAAAGAGTTTTGATTTTAATTCTCTTATAGATGAAGCTGTTAATAGTAGAGAAATAATTGAAATTAAAAGAAATAATACTAAGTTTGATATTTAGTAAAAATTACCATTAAAATATATGTATTAAATACTTAATAATTCACAACCTATTAGTGTAGGAGGTGAAACATAATGAGTAACAATACAAATAGCAAAATGGTAGTACCTGGAGCTAAACAAGCTATCGATAAAATGAAATATGAAATAGCTAACGAGTTTGGTGTTAATTTAGGACCAGATACAACTTCAAGAGCTAATGGATCAGTTGGTGGAGAAATTACTAAAAGATTAGTAAGATTAGGACAAAACCAAATTAGTGGATCTAACTACCAAAATAAGTAGTTAATATATAGAAAGTAACCTTAGGGTTGCTTTTTGTTTTGCCTTTAAGCTATAATCTTAGAGGTTATTTTAAACCTTATTCTAAGTTTTAAAATAGATATCAATCATATATATTATATTTGAGGTTAATACTATTTGAACTAGTTCTTTTTTTATGTTCTAACTTATATATGATAGGTCTAATGAGACTCCAATATAGACTAAGAATTAGGCTAGATTGGACATGAAATGACCTTGGCATTTCATGAAAGGTGATGAAAATGAAAAAAATTAAATTTTGGTATTGACAAATATAGCAAGATAGTTTATTATATTAATCACCAGTTCGATTTAGGCGAATTGGTGCTAGTATCACACTAGCCAACCCCTTTTTATTCTTTTTGGGAGACTGTTCCTTAGGGGGTCAGTCTCTTTTGTTATGTCTAAAAATAACTAAAAAACGACAAAATAATATAGTAAGTACTTGATTTTTCATGTCTTTAAGTGTAAACTATTTATTAGGAGGGAAATAGATATGGCAAATAAAAATGCAAAAAACAAAACTAATAATAATAATAAAAAGAATAATACAAATAAGAAGGTAAATAATAATCAAAAGAATGTTACTAAGAAAGTTACTTCTAAAGAAGATGTTAAGAAGGAAAATGTTAAAGTAGAACAAATTGCTAAAGAAGTAAAAGTAGAAGAGAAGAAAGAAGTTAAAACTAAAGAAAAGAAATCATTTAGTTTAACATCTAAACAAAAAGATATAATTTTAATTCTTTTAGTAGTAGTACTTTTAGTAGTAGCTTGTATAGTTACTAGTACTAAGAAAGAAAGCAAAGTAGATATTGAACTTCCAGTAGCAGTAGAAGGAGAAGCAGGTACTAAGACTATTAGTTATACTGAATATGAAGAATTAATGAATAGTAATAAACCATTCTTAATGGTAATTATTCAAGATGGATGTGGCTACTGTGAAATGTATGAACCAGTAGTAGAAGAAGTTGCTAATGAACTTGGAATTCCTGTTAATTATTTAAATCTTACTAATTTAAGTAGTGAAGAGAGTAATAAGTTAAGTAAATCAAATTCTTATTTGAAGAAGAATCAATGGGGTACTCCAACTACATTATTTATGGTTGGTGATAAAGTAATTGATTCAATTGGTCAATATGTTGATAAAGATACATTTGTAAGTTTTGTTAAAGAGAATATTAAGGTTGATGTAAATGAATAATGAAATATATAGAAGAGTAAAAGAATTTAAAAGAAAATATCCAATGACTATTGCTTTTAGATTAAGAGCACATGCTAAAATAGCATCTAAGTTTATTGGATCAGATGAAGAAATTAAATATGTATTTGTAGCTCAAAAGAATTATCAAAGTTATGAAATAATAAATACTAATATTATTGTATTAACGGATAAAAGATTAGTTGTGGCTACGAAGAGATTAGTATTTGGATACTTCTTAAAAGTAATTACTCCAGATATGTTTAATGATTTAACTATTAAACAAGGACCTATTTGGGGTAAAGTAATAATAGATACAGTTAAAGAAGAAGTAATATTATCTAATATTGATAGAAATGCTTTAGCAGAAATAGATGATAATATTACTATGACAATGATAGAAGAAAAGAAAGAGTATGGAAGAGACTTAGAAACAAAAAAGAAAGATAAATAATAGTCTCTTCTTTTTAATAGGTGGTTTTATGAGAATAGAAAAATATGAACTTACTAAAAAAAATATATATAATGTTTATTTATCTAATGGAGAAGTATTAGAATTAAACGGTAAAGTAATTACTGATAATGAGTTATTGATAAAGAAAGATATTGATAATGAATTATATGATAAATTAAAAAGAGATAATACTATATGTATATTAGTGGATACTTCAGTTAAATATATTGATAGAAGATTAAGAAGTATTAAAGAATTAAGAGATTATTTAAAAAATAAAGAAGAAGATACTATTATTATTGAAGAAGTTATTGATAAATTGATTGATTATAAATATTTAGATGATGATAGATTTACTAAGGCTTTTATTAAAGACAAATTAAATTTTACTAATTGGGGTGATTATAAAATAAAAAATGAATTAAAAAGACTTGGGGTTAGTGAAGAAATTATTTATAATAATATATCTAATATAGATGATAATATTTTTTATGAAAGAATAAATAAGATAATAGATAAAGATATTAGTACTAATAAGAAATATAGTGGTATTAAATTAAAGAATAAGATATATAATCATTTACTTACTTTAGGTTATAGTAAAGAAAAAGTAATATCTATAATAAATAATTATAATTTTTAGTATAATATGTAATATATTGGTAAAGATATAAATGGTGATAAGAATGAAGAAAATTATTAGTATATTTATATTTTTACTTTTACTAGTAGGTTGTTCTCTATCTAATAGTCCAACTTCTAAAGTAGAAGATTTACTTACTAAGTATCAAACTTTAGATAAAGATATAGTAAATGGTATTAATAGTATTATTGAAGAAGAGAATTTTACTAGTATTCAGAAAGATAGATATAAAAAGATTATTGAAAAGCAATATAAGAACTTAACTTATGAAATTAAGAATGAAAGAATTGATGGAGAGACTGCTAGTGTAACGACAGAGATTGAAGTTATTGATTATAAAAAGGTAGTTAATGAAGTAAATAATAAATATCAAGGTAATACTAATTATACTGTTCAGGAATATAATAATACTAAGTTAGATTATTTAGAAAAGGCTAAGGATAAAGTTACATATACAATTGATTTTGAGGTAAAGAAAGATAATGATGGTAATTGGAAACTATCTTCTCTTAGTAATGAGACTATTAAGAAAATACAGGGAATGTATTAATTAATAGTTTCTTTTCTTTTGATTTTATTGTATAATAATAACTTGTAAAAAAGGAGCTGAGTTTATGCATTTTGATATTAATAAACTAAAGTTTAGATTAATTCTTTTAGAAGAGTTACTTAATAGTACTGATGATAAATATAAAAAAATAGAAATATTTAATGATATAAATAAGATTAAATATTTAATAAGATATATTGATAAGAATGCTTTGTTTAATCTTTATGATACTAATGAAGGAATAATTGGTGATTATAAAGAGAAAGATGATGATGTAGTAGCGGGTAGAATAGTAGATTTCTTTAATAAATATATTATGCAAATTAGAACTTCTATTGGAGTTTTTTCTAATATGCCAAAGTTACCATGGAGAGTATGGAAAAATACTACAATTTCTAATAAGAAATATTTTGAATTAATAAGTAATTTTATGAAAGAGTTTAATCCTGAAATGTTAGAAATATATAATAATTTAGTTCAAAATAAAAGAATAGAGTTATCTATCGATAAATATGAGGGTGAAAGATATGTCAGAGGTCTTTGTTTTTGCGTTGGTAATTTGAAGGAAACTTATGTTTTATCTAGATTTAATAATAAGATGAATACGGGTATTATTTTACCACATGAACTAGGACATGCTTATTTATTTTATAAGTCTGATTTTAATAATGAGTCTAATATATTTATTGAAGCTTATTCAATATTTATTGAATTTATTTTTGGCGATTATCTTAAAAATACTGTATATGCTGGTTCAGCTTTTAATAATGAATATCAAAGACTAGATACATTTTTAGGAATGGTTGATTATGAATTTGATAATCTAATTAAGTTAAAAGGTATGAATTTTGATTTTCCATTTTATTATACTAAAGATGGTAGTATAGGTAATGTAGATACTGCTACTTTAATTTTATCTAATATGTTAGGAATGTATTTGACTCATTTGTATCGTTTTGACAGAGATAGGTATAATAATGAAATTAAAGTATTTTTAGAAATGTATGGAAGAACTACTGATGAAGAAATATTAAAATATTTTGGACTTAAAAATTTAACTGAAGGAACAGAGAAAACTGTTAGAACATATGTTAAAACTTATAGAAGATAAACTAAAATATTAATTAATAGTTTTCTTCTTTTTGTTTTTATAGTATAATTAGATTGGTGATATAAATGAATAGACAAGAAGATTTAAGTAAGGTATTTGATAGAACATGGACTGCTAATCATAATGATGTAGCTAAAAGAGGTAGGGAAAGAGAAAGAAAGTTTATGAATAGAATGTTTGGTAGAAAAGATAATACTGAAATTTCTCATACTACTAATAATAATTTAACACCAGGTATGAGAGTAGATAACTTACAAAAGAATATTAATGGAATGGGTAATTTTGAAAGACAAAATAGAGTAAATAATATTATTAAGAAATGGAAGTAGAAGATGGAAGATTTATATAAGTATGAAAATGAATTATATGCTAAAGGATTAGAATATATAGGGGGAGTAGATGAAGTAGGTAGAGGACCTTTAATAGGTAGTGTAGTAGCAGCTTGTGTTGTTCTTCCTAAAGACTTTGTTTTAGAAGGACTTACTGATTCAAAGAAATTATCTGAGAAAAAAAGAGATGAATATTATAAAATAATTAAAGAAAAGGCTACTGCTATTGGAATAGGTATTATTGATGAAAAGATAATAGATGAAGTTAATATCTATGAGGCTACGAAGATTGCTATGAAGGAAGCAATAAGAAATACTGGTATTAAATTAGATCATGTCTTAATAGATGCTATGCCTTTAGATATAGAGGTTCCTACTACTAGTATTATTAAGGGAGATGCTAAATCGATTTCTATAGCGGCTGCTTCAGTGATTGCTAAAGTTACTAGAGATAAAATGATGTATGACTTAGATAAGGTATATCCAATGTATGATTTGGCTCATAATAAAGGATATGGTACTAAGAAACATATTGCCGCTATTAAAGAATATGGTATTACTAAATATCATCGTCTTAGTTATAAGCCGGTATCAGATTATAAAGATAAAGTATTAGACTAGAAATAGTCTTTTTTTGTCTATTTATATTTAGTCTAAATTAATTTGATAGTTAGTACTATTTAACATAGGAGGAATCTTATGCTAAATAGTAATGGTTTAACTAATAAGGAAGTAAATGAATCGAGAAATAAATATGGTAGTAATAGTATTAATGGTAAAAATAAAAGTACTTTTATTAGTTTGTTTATAGAAACTTTAGGTGATCCTATTATTAAAATATTATTAATAGCTTTATTTATTAAAGTAATATTTTTATTTAAAGATTTTGATTACTTTGAAACAATAGGTATAGTGGTAGCTATATTAGTAGCATCATTAATATCAGCGGTTAGTGAATATGGTTCAAATAAGGCTTTTCAAAGAATGCAAGAAGAGTCTAGTAAAATTAATATTAAGGTAAAAAGAAATGGCAATATTACTGAGATACCTATTGATGATATTGTTGTTGGTGATATTGTACTTCTTAGTAGTGGTGATAAAGTACCTGCGGATATTACTATTATTAGTGGTAAGTTATCAGTAGATGAATCATCTTTAAATGGTGAGGCTAAAGAGGTATATAAAGAGAAAGTAAACGATATTAATAAACCAATGGATATTAATAAAATATATCGTGGTACTACAATATATGATGGAGCCGCTAGTGGGGTAGTTACTAAAGTAGGTATGGATACCTTGTATGGTAAGATGGCTAAGTCTTTAGTTGAAAAAGAAGAAGATTCACCATTAAAAATAAGACTTACTAATTTAGCAAAGATTATTAGTAGAATAGGTTATGTTGCCGCTACTATGATAGCTATATCATATTTATTTTCTAAGATATTTATTTTAAATAATTTTAATTTTGCTATTATAAGTAATATATCTTTTAATACTTTTATTGGTTATTTATTAGAGGCTTTGACACTAGCAGTATCTGTTCTTGTAATGTCAGTACCAGAAGGATTACCAATGATGATTACTTTGGTGTTATCTACGAATAGTAAGAAGATGCTTAAAGATAATGTTTTAGTTAGAAAAATGGTTGGTATTGAAACAGCAGGTTCACTTAATATTTTATTTACTGATAAGACAGGTACTATTACTAAAGGAAAGATGGAAGTAGTAAAAGTATTACTAGGTAATTTAAATGAATATAATTCTAAGTTAGAACTTAGTGATACTTATCAAAGGTTATTAGAAGATTCTCTTATCTATAATAATGAAAGTGAATATGATAAATCTTCTGGTAATGTAATAGGAGGTAATATTACTGATAAGGCATTACTTAGATTTGCTAGTAAATATAAAGATGATGAAATTAAGATTATTGATAGGGTGTTATTTAATAGTAAGAATAAGTATTCTACTAGTATAATAGAAAAGGATAATAAAAAGATTAAATTAATTAAAGGAGCTCCTGATAAGGTACTTAAATATACTTCTAATTACTTAGATGAAAATGGTAAGGTAAAGGTATTAGATAAAGATAGATTAAATAATTATATTAATAATGAGACGAATAATGGTCTTAGAGCAATTGCTTTATCAATATCTGAAAGTATTTATCCAGTAGATAGTATTAGAAGAAATATATTAGTTGGTATTATCTTTATTAAAGATGAGATTAGAGAAGAAGCAGTAGATTCTGTAAAATTAATTAAGAATGCTGGTATTAATATTGTTATGGTAACAGGAGACTCTTTATCTACTGGCGTATCTATTGCTAAAGAAGTTGGTATTATTGATAATGAAGAGGATGCTTCTATTACTTCAAATGAACTTAATAAATTAAGTAATGAAGAAGTAAAAAAATTAATACCAAGATTAAGAGTAGTAGCTAGAGCGTTACCAGAAGATAAAAAAAGATTAGTTACTCTTGCTAAAGAGTTAAACTTAGTTACTGGTATGACAGGAGACGGAGTAAATGATTCTATTGCTCTAAAGAAGGCTGATGTATCATTTGCTATGGGTAGTGGAACAGAAGTAGCTAAAGAGGCTTCGGATATTGTTATTACTGATGATAATATTTTATCAATATCTAAGGCTATCTTATATGGTAGAACTATTTTTAAGAATATAAGAAAATTTATTATTTTTCAGCTTACTATTAATTTAGCCGCTACTAGTTTAGCTCTTATTGGTCCTTTTATAGGAGTACCTAGTCCTATTACTGTTATTCAAATGTTATGGATTAATATGGTTATGGATACATTAGCGGGTCTTGCTTTTTCTTATGAAGTACCTAAAAAAGAATATATGATGGAAGTACCTAAGAAGAGAGATGAATCTATTATTAATAGATATATGCTTAATGAAATTGTTGTATCTAGTATATATTTACTTGGAGTATCTATATTGTTTTTAAAGTTACCAATTATTGGGAATATGTTTGTTAATAAGGAACATTTTATGACGGCTTTCTTTACTTTGTTTATCTTTCTAGCGGTTAATAATTTATTTAATACTCGTACTCATAGATTAAATATATTTAATCATATTTTAGAAAATAAACCATTTATTTTTATTGTTATATTTATTATATTAATACAGGGTTTTATTGTTTATTCAGGTATTAATATCTTTGGTACAACGATTATTAATATTAAAGAATTAATTATTATATTCTTGATATCTATATCTATTATACCAGTTGATTTTATTAGAAAATGTATATTAAAAAAGTTAAGAGGGGATATAGGAGTATAAAAATAACAAGATAGAAATTCTATCTTGTTAACTTTTTGGTTTTTATTTCTTTTGCTTCATTAAGTAAATCTTTTTGTTCATTTAAAATATCTATTGCTAGATCATTTCTTTTACTCTTTTTAATATCTCTAGAAGCAAGAAAGATAAATATAAGAGCAAAGATACAATTAGACATTTGATTATCTCTAACATAAAGAAAGGTATTTATTGCTCCTGCGGCAGTTATAACACTAGCAGTTATAGTTCTCATTTTTTGACTAAAATTTAATACACCTAGTTCAAAATCTATTGTTTCTAAGTCTTTATTTATTTCTTCAATACTTTTATCTATTACTTGATAAATATTGTGATTTCTTTCTAATTTCATTTAAATTTCCCCTTTCAAAAGATGTTTAGTATTGTACTACAAATAAAGATAAATGTCAAATAATGGAATGAAGGATTGGCATTGGTTATGAATATGAGGGATATTATACATATAAAATGGAAGATTTAGATAAAATGTAGTTTTAAAAAAATCATTTATCAATATACTTAAAGTGGTAGATGATTTTTTGTTCATTTATTTGTTTGACAAAAATAAGTATTTTTGCTATAATACTTGTACTTTTGAGAGGAGATAATATTATGGGTTATACACTTGATAATGATGGAATAAAAGATATTAAATATTGTGATTATGTTGAAATAACAGACGTAAATGATGATGAATATATATATAATGTTTTTTATTCAGATGAATATGGATTTTGTCTTTATGCAGAAGATGAACCACTTATTAAATTTTTGCATATTAGAAATTCTAGATTGGAATCTTATTATGTTACTGGAGAAGTTAGAATTGGTCAAAAGGATATTAAAACTATTGTTGTTGATGACCACTGGCTATTCAAGAAAAATAAAAGTTTTACCATATATGGAACATTGCTTCAATATAATTATGAAATGGGAATGAAATACAAGCTTCATCCGGAAGAATATTATGATAAATTTCCAAAGAATCATGCTAGTGGTGTTAAAATTAAAAATAAAATAAAGGGGAATAATTAATATTCTTCTTTTAATTAAGTTATTGATAAATAATAATATTTAATATATAATATATTTTAGAAAAAGGTGTAATATGAAGGAATTAGAAGAATATGCTAAAATAAATAATATACCAATAATGCAAAAAGATGGTATATTATATTTAATTAATTATATTAAAGAGAATAATATTAAGAATATACTTGAGATAGGGTCCGCTATCGGGTATTCATCTATTATGATGGCTAGTATTAATAGTGATATTAGAATAACTACTATTGAAAGGGACAAAGATAGATATGATTTGGCAGTATCTAATATAAAGAAGTATAATTTAGATAAGCAAATTAATATTATTTATGGTGATGCTGTAGATACTGATATTACAGGTATGTATGATTTGATATTTATTGATGCTGCGAAGGGTAAGAATATTTTCTTTTTTGAAAAATATAAGAATAATTTAGTTAAAGGGGGAACTATTATTACGGATAATTTATCTTTTCATGGTTTAGTTGAAGATTCAGATTTAGTTAAGACTAAAAATCAAAGGGGTATTGTAAATAAAATTAAGGATTTTATTTCTTTTCTTGATAATAATGAAGAATTTGCAACGGAATATATTCCAGTAGGAGATAAAATAGCTATATCTAAAAGGAGAAGTGATTATGAGTAATTTAGTAGTTATTCCTGGTAATAAGGAAGATATAAATAAAATATTAAATAAAGATATTAAAGGTATTATATTAGGAGTTAAATCTTTATCGATATATCCTTTAGAATTAGATATAGATAGTATTATAGGTATTAAGAATAATACTGATAAAAAGGTATATGTTATCATAAATAAGATGATTCATAATAATGATTTAGATATAGTAAGAGAAATTATTAATAAAATTAATGATTCTAATATTGATGGTATTATTTTATATGACTTAGGGGTATTTAATATTATAAAGAAAATGAATATTAATAAAGAATTAATACTAAGTATGGAACACTTAAATGCTAGTATTAATAGTCATTTATTTTATAAGAAGAGGGGTATTACTGGTAGTATAGTAACTAATGATATTACTTATAATGAAGTATTAGATATTAAAAGTAATACTGGTATGAATATATTTTATATGGTATATGGATATTTACCTATCTTTTATTCGAGAAGAAGTCTTATTACTAATTATTTTAAATATATTGATAAAGTAAGTAATAGTGATAGATATTATATATATAATGATAATATAAAATATATGGTTATAGAACATAATTTTGGTACTATTATATATAGTCCTTTAGTTAATATGATTAATGAAATTGATAAGTTAAGTGATATAGATAATTTAATTATTGATTTATCTTATAATAATGATATAGATATTATTGATAAATATTTAAATAAAGAACATATGGATAATACTTATACTGGTTTTTTTGATAAGAAGACAATATATAAATTAAGGGGTGGTAATAATGAATAAGATAGAATTACTTGCTCCTGCGGGTAACTTAGAGAAATTAAAGTTTGCTTATCTTTATGGAGCAGATGCCTGCTATATTGGGGGAAGAGATTTTTCTCTTAGAGCTAATGCTAAAAACTTTAGTATTGAAGAAATTAACGAAGCATGTAGTTATGCTCATAATCTTGGTAAGAGGGTTTATGTAACTGTTAATATTGTTTTTCATAATGAAGATATAAATGGTATTATAGATTATTTAAAGGAACTAGCAAAGGCTAAGGTAGATGCTATTATAGTTAGTGATCCATTGGTTATAGATGTTGTAAAAGAAAATAATATTGATTTAGAAATACATATATCTACGCAAGCTTCTACTTTAAATTATGAAGCAGTAGATTTTTGGAAGAAAGAGGGGGCTTCTAGAGTAGTTCTTGCTAGAGAGTTATCTAAAGATGAGATAAAGGAAATAATAGATAGAACTGGTATGGAAATAGAATGTTTTGTTCATGGTGCTATGTGTTCTTCTTATTCTGGTAGATGTGTTTTATCTAATTATTTTACTAATAGAGATGCTAATAGGGGTGGTTGTGCTCAAATATGTAGATGGGAAATGCCTTTATTTGATAAAGATAATAATGAGATAAAGAGTGATACTTTATTTACTGCATCTTCTAAAGATTTGATGATGGCTAGGAAGATTAAAGAAATGATAGATATTGGTATTGTTAGCTTAAAGGTAGAAGGCAGAATGAGAAGTAATTATTATGTTGCTACGGTTATTAATACTTATAGAGGAATAATAGATGATTATTATGCTAATAAATTAACTGAGGATAAATTAGATTATTATACTAAAGTATTAGAGCGTGTTGCTAATAGGGAGGCTGTTATTCAGTTTTGGGATAAGTTACCTACGGTAAATGAACAATATTATTTAGGTAGAAATGAGGCTTCTAATCAAGATTTTTTAGGTATTGTACTTGATTATGATGAAGAAAATAAGATGGTTACTATTACTGAGAGAAATTATTTTGAAAAGGGTATAGAAGTAGAGGTATTTGGACCTAATATAGAGACATTTTCTTTTATAATGCCAGATATATATAATGAAGATGGTGAGGTAGTTGAAGCTGCTAGACATCCTGAAGAAATACTTAGGTTTAAATTAGATAAAAAAGTATATAAAAATGATATGATAAGGGTAAAAATTAGTTAGTATTGGAATATAATATAAAGCATGAAAAACTATTGACAAAAAGATTAAAATCTAGTACAATTGTGAATTGTAATGAAAACAAAAAATTAATTGAGGTGATAAATAAAATGAAAGATAATAAAGTTTATCTAACTGATGAAGGTTTTCTTGAGTTAGAAGAAGAATTAAATGAATTAAAAAATGTTAAAAGACCTGAAGTGATTAAGGCTTTAAAAGAAGCTAGGGCACTTGGAGATTTATCTGAGAATGCTGATTATGATGCCGCTAGAGCAGAACAAGCACAAGTAGAAGGTAGAATACAAGAGTTAGAAAAGATTATGGAAAATGTTCATATCATAGAGAAGGGAGAGACTGATAAAGTATCTCTTGGTACTACTGTTAAGATTAAATATGTAGATGATGATGAAATAGAAGAGTATAGGATTGTAGGTTCTAAAGAAGCAGATCCATCTAATAATAAGATTTCTAATGAAAGTCCTATAGCTAAAGCTATTATGAATGGTAAAGTAGGAGAAATAAAAAAAGTAGCATCTCCTAATGGAGAATATGAAGTAGAAATAGTTGCAATTTGTTAGGAGGTAATATATATGAAAAAACAAGTTAACTATAAAGTAAATGGAGAAGAATGGAAAGAGGCTAAAGATAAAGCTTTCAATAAATTAGTTAAAAAAGTTAAAATTGATGGCTTTAGAGAAGGAAAAGTACCTAGAAACGTTTTTGAAAAGAAATATGGTACTGGAGACATTATTAGTGAGGCTATGGAAGACTTAGTACAAAAAAAATATGGTGAAGTTATTATTACTGAAAAATTAATTCCAGTAGTAGAACCTAAACTTGAAATAGTAAAAGCTGATGATGAAGGATTTGAAGTTAATATGACATTTATTTTAGATCCTGAAGTAACTCTTGGAGAATATAAAGGATTAAAAGTTAAAAAAGATAAAGTTAAAGTTACTAAAGAAGAAGTAGATCATGAAGTTAGTCATATTTTAGATAGATATGCTGAACTTGTATCTAAAGATGGTAAAGCTGAAGAAGGCGATACAGTTGTTATTGATTTTAAAGGCTTTAAAGATAATGAAGAATTTGAAGGTGGAAGTGCTGAAGGATATTCATTAGAACTTGGTAGTCATTCATTTATTCCAGGATTTGAAGAGGGAGTAGTAGGAATGAAGAGAGAAGAATCTAAAGATATCGAACTTACTTTCCCAGAGGACTATATGGCTAAAGAATTAGCAGGACAAAAAGTAGTATTTAATGTTACTGTTCATGATATTAAAAAGAGAGTTATTCCTGATTTAGATGAAGAATTCTTTAAAGATTTAGATATGGAAGGTGTATCTAATAAAGAAGAATTAGAAAAAGTAGTTGAAGAGGAAATTAAGGCTCAAAAGGAAAGAGAAGCTGATAATAAATTTATTGAAGATTTACTTGAAAAGGCATCAAAGAATATGAAAGTTGAAATTGATGAAGAAATTATTGATGCTGAGACTGATAGAATGTATAAGAACTTTATTGAAAAACTTAAGATGCAAGGAGTTACTGAAGAATTATATTTTGCTTACTCTGGTGCTAAAAAAGAAGATATCATGAAAGATATGAAGAAAGAAGCTGAAAAGAGAGTAGCATATAGATACTTACTTGAAGCTATTGTAAAAGCTGAAGAAATTACTATTTCTGATAAAAATGCTAAAGATGAAGTTAAAAAGATGGCTGATATGTATAAGATGACTGAAGAAGATATCATGAAAGAACTTGGATCTTTAGAAGTTGTTAAGTATGATTTAGCTATGCAAAAGGCTATTGAATTATTAAAAGAAAATAATTAATAGGAGTTTTTTATGACAATATTTAAGGCGATAATTCTTGGAATTATTCAGGGAGTTGCGGAGTTTTTACCAATTTCATCATCTGCTCATTTGATTGTTTTTCCTTATTTATTTGGTTGGGAAGAATCATCTCTTGCATTTGATGTTGCTCTTCACTTTGGTACTATGATGGCAGTACTAGTGATCTTCTTTAAAGATTGGTGGAATTTATTTATTGGAGCCATTAAAGATATAAAAAATAAGAAGAAAACTACTAATGGAAAGATGTTCTGGTATTTAGTAGTGGCTACTATTCCAGCTGCTATTGTAGGATTCTTACTTGATGATGTAATTGAAAATGTAATTAGAAATAATATTTGGCTTATAGCTTCTGCTCTTGCTATAATGGGTATGCTTATTTATCTTGGTGATAAATGGGCTACTCATCATTATAAAAAAGAAAAGAAATTTGAAGATATTACTTTAAAAGAAGCTATTATTATTGGTGTATCTCAGGCTTTTGCAGTTATACCAGGTTTTTCTAGAAGTGGAACAACCATATTAGCGGGTAGACTTCAAGGTATATCTAAAGAAGCAATAACTAAATTTACATTCTTATTATCAGTACCAGTAATATGTGGTGCTACAGTACTTAAAGTAACAGACCTTGCTTTAACTAAAGAGGTAATTGTAGGTATTATATCTTCGTTTGCTATGGGTGTTATTGCTATTAAGTTTTTGCTTAATTACATTAAGAAACATGACTTTTCAGTATTTGCCTTTTATAGAGTAATACTTGCATTGGTTGTATTTATAAAATTAATATTCTTTAAATAGGATATTAATTCTTTGCTGATTTAGTATAGTGGTAGTACAGAAGCATGGTAAGCTTCAGGGGTAAGTTCAATTCTTACATTCAGCACCATATTTAAAAATAACTCATGTCTTTGAGTTTAAATGATAAATACTAACTTAAATAGTTAGTATTTTAAAATTATAGTATAAAAATAAATTACTCTAAAAATAGAGTAATTTATTACTTTCTAATTAATTTTTTTTGAACTGGTAATTCTACACCTTGTAAATCATTTTCTTCCATTAACTCAAGTGTAGTACTAGTAGATGTTGCTTTATATTCTTTAATAGATTCATTTATTAGCCTTAAAACTTTTATTTGGTCCTCTGAATCTAATAAATATAAAAACCTAACGATTTTTTCTGCTTTAGAAATAACTCTACCTTCATCATTCTTTGTAGTACTTTTTGTTACCTCTTCAATAATTTCAGCATCTTTAATTGCATCTCTATCTAAAATAACATCTTTGCCCTTTAATTCTTGTTGTAAACCAACTATATTATGTTTTGATTTTCTGAATCTCTTTTTATATTTTCTATTTGATATAAATGCTGCAGTAGCAGATACTAATCCACTTGTTCCAAATATTGTACCTGCTGCAGGTAACATCATTTCTGGAGCAAATCCAACTCCGCAATTAAAAGCAATTTCTAGTGCTATGATAAAAGCACCTAAACTACCACCTAGACTTATAACAGCAGCCTTAAGCGAATTGTTTTTAGAATTCAATGTGTCTATGTCTGCAATTAAATCTCCATTATATTTAACTTCTTTCATTAAAACCTCCCCCTTTCAGAAGCGATAATATTATATAATATAATTTAAATAAATGCAAGTATTTTGTTGATATTCCTGCAATTTTCGTTGATATTCCTGCAATTTTCGTTGATATTCCTGCAATTTTCGTTGATATTCCTGCAATTTTATGTTATTATTGTATATGAATATGGGAGGATGGTTATATGAAAGAATTAAATAAATGTTATTTGATTGATAATAAATATATTATAATTAATTATACTTCAAGTAAGAAAATTAAATATGATAGTGAAAAGAAAATTGATAGAATTATTAATGATGGATATTATAAAATTAATTTAGAAAATATTATATTAATAGTTAGAAGTATATTAGGTATGGAAAATGAGAATACTTTTAGAGTTACGATTGTATATCATGAAAATATTACTGACTTAGTATATTTTAGTAAAGGTAAAATTGTTAAATATGCTAAGAAAGTAGGAAATAATAGCAGTTATTTAGATATATTATATACTGTGAAGAAAGGATTGAATATTAATACTAATAATAAAGATAGTGATTTTGTTGATTTGATTCCAAACGAAGTTAAGAGAATGAATAATTTAGAAAATATTAAAGATATTACTTTGAAAAAAAGTGATTTGTTATTATATGAAATATATAAATTATTTTATTGTGATACTCCTAATTTCTTCGATAATAATGATAGAATTAGGGCACAAGTTATGATGTTTATACTTAGTGAATATGGTATTTCTATTGATACTGATATATTTTCTTTAAGTAAGGATTATCCTAAAAGTTTAAAAATTAACGAGAGTATGAATAGACTTATGATTTCTAATGATATTTCTAAAATAAATGTTAGAGATTATTATAAAAAGGATATTATTGCTATAGGTAAAATTCTTTTAAATTGTAATACTGATGAACTTATTGATATTGCTAAGTATATGTATATAAGTAAATATAGGGATAAGAACTATATGAATGATAATGCTTATAGATTGGTAAAGAAAATTAATAGAAATAGAAATAATTAATTGTTTACATTGAACTTAATTTATTTTAGAATTGTGATTGTAAGATAATTGAAGTAGGCATTTAGACATGGATAATAATAAGAGTAAAGGAATTATACTAGGAATATTAATATTAGTGTTTACTACTGGTAATGCTCTATTAAAGAGTTAATTTATATATTAGAAAAATAAAGACAGGACTTTAGGCCCTGTCTTTATCTATATCTAGTAAGTTTAAATGGGTGATCATTGATATCGTAACCAAGTTCACTTATTCTTCTTACTACAAAGGTAAGTAAACGATGATTTAGATACTGATCTCCTTTGCCCATTTGATTTAGAACATCTTGGTATGCTGGCATCCAATTTAAATTATTAGGATTTTCATATCTAATTAGTTCATGAGTTACTGCATTTACTTCTTCAAAAATATTGTCTGGTATAATATAAGACTTTGGTTCCATTATAAATTCCTCCTGCTAATTCTATTATACTACTATTTTTTGTTAAAATATGTAACTTATTTGGTTACAAAAATAACAATATTTTTTACAGCCTTGTATATAATACTATATTTTTTATATAAAAGCAATAGTTTTGGGAGTAATTCTTTATTTACTAATGGTTAAATACATGATATAATTAGGTAGGATGGTGGATATATGGATTATATATCAATAGATAATTTTGAAGGGCCTTTGGATTTACTTTTACATTTGGTAAAGGAGTCTAATATAGATATTTTTGATATTAAAGTAGAAGAGATAACGGATAAATATTTAGATTATATTAATCATGAAGAGAATCTTAATATTAATATTTCTTCTTCTTATTTAGTTATGGCTGCAGAGCTTATGTATTTGAAGTCTAAACTATTACTTCCTAGTAATAAGAAAGAGGAAGATAATAGTGAAGAAGATGAAGAGATTACGAGAGAGAATCTTATTAATAAGTTACTTGAATATAAGAAATATAAAGAGATGACACCAGTATTTAAAGAATTAGAGGAAGAAAGAAAGAAGATATATATTAAAGCTCCAGAGAAGGTTAGTAATTATACTGAGAGTGTTCTTAGTGGAGAAGATACGATTGATAATTTACTTGAGGCTTTTAAGAAATTTTTAGAGAGAAAAGAACTTGATAAGCCTTTAGAGACTACTGTTACTAAAAGGGAATATTCGGTTAGAGAGAGAAAGAATAATATTAAGAAGATTCTTATGACTAAGAAGAAGGCTTATTTAGATGATTTGTTTGAAGAGTATAATAGACCAATAGTGGTTGTTACTTTTTTATCAATATTAGAAATGGTTAAAGAGAAAGATGTTGTTATTAATCAAGATAAGAATTTTGATAAGATATTAATAGAATTGAGGAATTAAGATGGAAAGTGTAGTAGAAGGACTTTTATATGTTCAAGGTGATCTTGGTATTACTTTGAAAGATATTGAGAGAATATTAGAAATTGATGAAGAAGAGGCTAAGAGGATTGTTCTTAATTTGAAGAATTATTATGATGATAATAAGAGAGGACTTAGAATTAATTTTTTAGGTAATACGATTAAACTTACGACTAGAGAAGAACATAAGGAATATTATCAGAAGTTACTTGAAGAACCTACTTCGAATTGTTTATCACAGTCGGCTTTAGAGACACTTGCTATTATTGCCTACAATGAACCTATTACGAGGGGGAATGTTGAATCTTTACGAGGAGTGGATTCGGCTTATGTTATGAGAAGGTTACTAGCTAAAGGACTTATTAAAGAGTGTGGTAAGGCTGATACTATTGGGAGACCTACTTTATATAAGACTACTGATGAGTTTTTGGATTATTTTGGGCTTGGTAGTAGGGATGATTTACCTAAGATTGAATTAGATATGGAAGAAAAGGGGACTAAAGATTTATATAAGACTATATACAAGGAGGGGGAATAGATGGATGATAGAATAATGAGTAGTGAAGAATTTAAAGAGGATAAGGATATGACTATTAGACCGGTATCTTTAGATGAGTATGTTGGTCAAAGCGAGATTAAAGAGAATTTAGGAGTATTTATTAAGTCTTCAGTTATGAGAGGAGAGACTTTAGATCATATTTTATTATATGGTCCTCCTGGACTTGGTAAGACTACTCTTGCTTATATTATTGCTAATGAACTTGGTACTAATATTAAGACTGCTAGTGGGCCTTCGATTGAGAAGAGTGGGGACTTAGCTGCAATACTATCTACTTTAGAAGAAGGGGATGTTCTATTTATTGATGAGATTCATAGAATTCCTAGATATATTGAAGAGATTTTATATCCAGCAATGGAAGATTTTTACTTAGATATAATAGTAGGTAGTGATGGTTCATCTAGAAATATTAAGATTAATTTACCACATTTTACTTTAGTAGGAGCTACTACTAGGGCGGGTGATTTATCTAGTCCTTTAAGAGATAGATTTGGTATTATTTCTAAACTTAATTTTTATACTGAGGATGAACTATATCAGATTATTAAGAGAACTTCTAGAGTACTTGATACTCCTATTACTGATGATGCTGCTAGAGAACTAGCTAAGAGAAGTAGGGGTACTCCGAGAATTGCTAATAGGTTATTTAAGAGAGTTAGGGATTTTGCTTTGGTATATGGTGATGGTATTATTAATAAAGAGATTCTTGATAATTCTTTGGATAGATTAAAAGTAGATAAGACTGGTTTAGATGATACTGATTATAATTTACTTCTTTCTATTGTAGAAAGATTTAATGGGGGACCAGTAGGACTTGAGGCTCTTGCTTCTTCAATTGGAGAAGAGGCTTCTACTATTGAAGATGTATATGAACCTTATTTATTACAACAGGGTTATTTAAAGAGAACTGCTAGAGGTAGGGTTGTTACTGATAAGACTTATGAATATTTAGGTATTAAGAAAGATTAATATATTATGCCCTACAAGTCTAAGGTCTTGTAGGGTATTTCAAAGCCATTAAGTCTTTGAAATAAAGCTTTTGGTGGTATATGCAAATTTTGGGATAACCACTGAGTAAAGAAATGAATTTCAGTTATTGTAAAAAATGCAACAACTAAAAGAAATGGTTAATTGAATAGGTTATTATAATTTGAATGATGAAAAACTTGATATAATTTTAACTTGTCGGAAATACTGACAAATTGAAGAGTTAAAATAATGATATGTTTATTTAGATAGGAGTGTGTTATGAGAAAATTTAGTTATATTACTGATTATGCTTTAATTAATTCTAGTGTAAGAGGTTATATTACAGAGTTAGAGAAAGAACTTGCTATGCTTATTGATATGGAAGTTAACAATGATATTTATATAGATACTTATAAGAAATTAAAAGAATTTAAAAGTAAATATTCTGATTTATATGGTATTTATAATAGAATACTAAATGATTTAACTAGTGGTGATAATGTAGAGTATTGTTTTAAGTATGGTAAATATAAAGATGATGCTTCACTAGTAGGATTAGAATTTGAAAAAGATTTAAAAGAGATATTTGAGTTAGAAGAGAAGTGCAGAGACTATTCTGTTAAGTTATGGGAAAGAGATATTACTAATTATGATAATATTACTAATGGAGAAGACTTTATGACAGTAATTCATGCTAGTTATTTAGAACCTGGTGTAAAGGGAGACTCAAATTATCGTGGTAATGGGTATAGTAAACAATACTTATCTTGCTCTTTAATATCAGGTAGAGAACTTAATACTTTTGGAGATGTTAAAGCATTATTTGTTATGGATGTTAATGGTGATAGTTATATTGCTTCTTCTTTTGTTGATTCTGTTACTTCAGATACTACTGAGGCTGATTTTAATACTTTAAAAGAAATTGATGTTAATGGAAATAAACATTATATTAAGGTTGGTTATACTAACGATATGGAAAGTTCTGTTACTTCAATTAGTAGTCCTAAAATGATAGAAGAATTAAGTATTCAAAGGGAATTAAAAAATAGTGGAGAGTTATATAGATATAATAGTCAAACTAATGAAGTCGTATTAGATAGAACTAAGACAAGAGCAGTAGGTGCTTTACTTCTTAGTAATGGATGTGATTTGTTACTAGGAGAATATATTAATCTTAAACGAATGGGAATAAGATTTAAATGTATTAATAAGGGATTATATAGACAAAAAAATAATATTCCTCCATATAATGAAGAAGAGTATAATAAATTTCTTATTGATTTAGACAGTTTAGATGAAGTTATTTCTAGATATAATATTTCAGATGATATACTTAGAGAATATTATTATGAAGTTGTGTTACCTATGAAATATGATAATAATGTTATGAAAGTAATTAATAAAAAGTTTTCTTTATATTTGCCAGATATTGAGAGTGGAAAGGGTAAATAGATAGTTAACTTATAGTAAACTTATGTCGTTTTACAAACTGAAAAAATGTACACAAATGGTACATTTTTTTTAGCTTTTGATTATGGTATAATATTAATGTTTTAGAGGGGAAATTTTGTAAAGGGTGGTTTAGATGGAATTACTAAAAAGAATAGAAGAATTAAAAAGGGAAATACTGAATAATCCTAGTGATAGTTTTGATATTATTCTTGATAATATTCCTAAATATACTATGTATGGATATATTAGGGAGTGTAATAAGAATAATTTAGATAGATATGCACTTAGATTTGGAAGAAAAAGGTATACTTATGGGGAATTTATTGATTTAATAGATAGGTATGCTAAGGGATTTGCTGCTATGGGGATTAGAAAAGGTGATAGAGTAGCACTTTTACTTCCTAATTTACCAGAGTCTACTATTATTATATATGCTTTAAATAAGATTGGAGCTATTTCAGATAATATTGATCCTACTAGTAAAGAAGATAGAATGAAATATTTTTTAGAAAAAGAAAAAGTAAATGCTATTGTATGTTTTGATAAGGTATATGAAACTTCAATTAAACCTATTGAGGATTATATTTATAATGAATTAAATATTGATAAAGTATTAATTACTAAGATTACTGATTCTTTACCTATGATTGAAAGTGCTATGTATAGAATGAAATTTAGGGATGAAGATATTGTTAAGAGAGTAACTACTTCGTATGGTAATATTAATATATTTGGAGTAGATAGATTTCTTAAGGATTCAAGATATCAAGTATGTTATACTAACCCATATGTAGAGAATGAAGTAGCTACAATATGCCATTCTTCTGGTACAACAGGAGTACCGAAAACTATTCCTTCAACTAATGAGAATGTTAATTTTATTGCTTTTCAACATCAAATATCAAATATAGATTATAGTAGAGTTAAAACATTTTTACATGTACTTCCTGGCTTTGCTCAATTTGGTTTTTCTGATTCGATGCATTTGGGTCATAGTTTGGGATTAGAAATGATAGAAATACCAATATTTTCACAAGAAAATATTATTGATATTTTACTTAAAACTAAGGCTAATTGTTTATTTGGTACACCCTCTTTTTGGCTTAGACTTATAGGTGATGATAAATATAATAATGCTGATTTATCTTTTCTTGAAGAAGCAGTATATGGAGGCGGTACACTTACTATTACACAGCTTGCTAATATTAATAGATTTTTAATATCACATAATGCTAAGTGTTTACTTAGAACTGGTTATGGTATGAGTGAATTTAATGGTACTTGTATATTAGAAGATCCTTTTATGTCTACTCCTGGTAGTTGTGGAATTGATTTACCCGGTGGTAGTGGTATTATTATTAATCCTGATACTATGAAAGAATTGAGTTGTGGTGAACTTGGTCATCTATATTATAGTAAGGGTAGTAATCCAGTATGCGAATTTGATGGAGAAGTATTACATAAAACAATTAATATTGATGGAAGAGAGTATATTGATACTGGAGATATAATGAAAAAAAATGCTAGAGGGGAATACTTTTTTGAAGGAAGAGCAAGTGGTATGATATCTAGATATGATGGTTATAAAATATATCCTAATGCTTTAGAAAATGCTGTTACTAGTTCTTCTTATGTAGAAGATGCTATGATAACTGAATATTATGACGAAAGTAATTTTGGTGCTATGCCTCTTATATATGTTGTTTTATCTAAAGAGAGTAAAGGTATTGATATAAAAGATATTATAAAGAATATTATTGATAATTATATTTTAAGTAATAATAATATGTCGTTTCGTAATATACCTACTAAATGGAAAGTGGTAGACGAGTTACCATATACAACGGCTTTAAAGAAAGACTATAAAAAAATAAAAGAAAATGGTATTGATGGAAGTGAGATTAGTATTGTTTGTCATGAGACTAATATGGGACTTGGTTATTATGATATAGTTATGCCTACTAAAGGTAAAAAACTAATAAAGAAATAAAAAGGTGGTAGTAGTATGAATTTTAATTTAGGTTTAACATTTTCAGGGATGGTTTATATATTACTTATAATTATTATATATTTTAAAAGAAAAAGAATTAAATCTAAAGAAAATAAGATATATAGTTTACTTCTTATATCTACATTTATAGAGTTATTATTAGGAATGGTTAGTTATATATTTATTATTAATATAGATAGTATGGCTTATATTACAAGAATAATTAATGTATTATATTTAATATCTTTAGATAGTTGGATATTATTCTTTATGTTATATGTTATTTCAATATCTTCAGATTTTAAGTCTAAAAAATTATATAAAATATTTTGGGTAGTATATGTTTTGATTGCATTTTTGATATCAATATTACCAATTAATTATTATTATAAAAATAATATTATGTATACTAGTGGTTTAGCAGTTAATTTTACTTATTTAATTGCTATAATTGCTATTTTAGTAATTATTATTAATTCAATTATTAATATTAAAAAACTTGGTAATAAGAAGTATATACCTATGTTTATATTTCTTTTGTTTGGAGGAATTGCTTTGTTTCTTCAGATAAAATATCCAGAATTATTTTTAATTAGTCCTTTAGAAGTATTAGTTACTGTTGTTATGTATTTTACAATAGAGAATCCTGATATGAAGACAATTGAAGAGATACATAAGGCTAAGGAGATTAGTGATAATGCTAATGAAGAGAAGACTTTATTCTTATATAATATGACTAATGAGATAAGGGGTATTACTAAAGATATTAATAAAGAAGCTGATAATATATTAGATGAGACTGATAATAAGAAAGTTAATGTAGAAGTTATTGAAGATTCTGCTAGAGAGATAAAGGGTAGTACTGCTAAGTTTACTACTATAACTAATGAAATATTAGATGTTTCTAATATGGATGGGGCTAGTATTAGAGTGTATGATGAAAAATATAATATTAAGTTGATACTTAAGAGTTTGATTAATACTTATAAGAAGAGATGTAATGATAAGAATATTGTTTTTAGAAGTAATATTAATAGTGATATGCCAGAATTTTTATATGGTGATGGTATTAATTTGAAGAAAGTTATTGATATTTTGTTAGATAATAGTGTTAAGTATACTAATGATGGTTATGTAGAGTTAGATGTTAATACTATTATTAAGAATGATATAGTTAGACTTATTATAACAGTAGAGGATTCTGGTATTGGTATTGATAGTGATAAGTTAGGTAGTTTATTTGTTAATGAGAAGGATTATAAAGAAGAGAATTATGATTTAAATGATACTTTATATAATGTTAAGAAGATTATTACTTTAATGAATGGTACTATTATTCCTAGTAGTATATATGGAACTGGTACTAAGATGAAGATTATATTAGATCAGAAATTAGTAGTTAGTGATAATAAGTTAAATGAATATGAAAAAGTAATTGATAAGAAAGATGTATTATTAATCGGTAATTTAAATAGTAAGGTAATTAGAGATATTGTTAAAGATAAGAATATTAATTTAGAAATAATAGAACTTGGTAAAGAGGCTTTAGATAAGATTAGAGGTAAAAAGAAATATGATTTAATATTAATTGAAGATAATATTAAGCCTCTTAGTGGTATAATTATTATGAAGAAATTATTGATGATTAAGTCTTTTAATACTAAGGTTATATTACTTAGTAGTAATAATGAGTATATTGATAATTATGATAAATATGGTTTTAGTGATGTTATATCAGAACCTATTGATGAAGATATTTTTATTAATAAGATTAATAAATACTTGGAAAGATGAGAAAATTCATAAAAACTATTTACAAATCGTAAAATATAGTGTATTATTAATATGTTCCTTGAACTTTGTTATTGGTACCTCTTACCATAACTAGGTTAAAGGTGAAAATAAGATAAGGAGGAAAATATAATGGCTTTAAATAAAGATAAGAAAGCACAAATCATTAAAGAATTTGCTAGAGATAGTAAAGACACAGGGTCTCCTGAAGTACAAATAGCTATTCTTACTAATGAGATTAATGCTTTAACTGAACATCTTAAAAATAACAAACAAGATAAAGCTTCTAAGAGAGGACTTTTAATTAAAGTTGGTAAGAGAAGAAGTTTATTAAACTATCTTGTTAAGACTGATGTTAAGAGATACAGAGATGTAGTTGCAAAATTAGGATTAAGAAAATAATTAATAAAAGTAGGCACTCTTTTTTGAGTGTCTTTAATTTTAAAAAGATAACTGAAATTGGAGGTAGATGATATGGATAAGAAAGTATTTGAGTTAGATTTTTATGGAAGAAAGATAGTAGTAGAACATGGACAAGTTGCTAAACAAGCAGATGGGGCTGTTCTTGTTAGATATGGAGATACGGTAGTACTAAGTACTGCTGTTGTTAGTAAGAGTGCTAATCTATTATCTGATTTCTTTCCACTTATGGTTTTATACCAAGAAAAGTTATATTCTGTAGGTAAGATACCTGGAGGATTTATTAAGAGAGAGGGTAGACCTACTGATGCTGCGACACTTGCGGCTCGTATGATTGATAGACCCCTTAGACCATTGTTTCCTGAGGATTTTAAGAATGAAGTACAGATTGTTAATACAGTGTTATCAGTAGATCAAGATAATTCACCTGAACTTACAGCGTTATTTGGATCTTCACTTGCTACTTGTATTAGTAAGATACCTTTTAATGGTCCGGTAGCAGCTGTTAAGGTTGGTAGAGTAGATGGTGAATTTATTATTAATCCTACTGTAGAACAAAGCGAGAAGTCTGATATAGACCTTACAGTAGCGGGAACAAAGGATGCTATTAACATGGTTGAAGCTGGGGCTAGAGAGGCTTCGGAAGATGATATGCTTGAGGCATTAATGTTTGGACATGAGGCTATTAAGAAGTTAATTGCTTTTGAGGAAGAAGTTATTAGTGATATTGGCGTAGAGAAGATGGAATATGAGAAGTTAGAAATAACTGATGAACTTAGAAGTGAAGTAGATAGTATTGTTAGAGATAGACTTGATAAAGCTCTTAGAATTAAAGATAAGTTAGAGAAATATAGTGCTATTGATAACTTAGAAGAAGAAGTAATAGAAAAGTATAAGAGTGAAAATGAAGATACTATGAAACCTGAGGAATTAAAAGAATTACTTACTAAGGTGGCTTTAATATTCCATGGTATTGAGTATGAATTATTTAGAAATATTGTTGTTAAAGAGAAGACTAGAGCAGATGGTAGAAGAATGGATGAAATTAGACCATTATCTACAGATATTGATTTATTACCTAGATGTCATGGTAGTGCTTTATTTACTAGGGGACAAACACAAAGTTTAGCTACTGTTACACTTGGAGCACTTGGAGAACATCAAATTCTTGATGGTCTTGGAATTGAAGATGCTAAGAGATTTATGCTTCATTATAATTTTCCACCATTCTCAGTAGGTGAAACTGGTAGATATGGGGCTCCTGGTAGAAGAGAGATTGGTCATGGGGCATTAGGAGAGAGAGCACTTTCTTATGTTATTCCTAGCGAGGAAGAATTTCCTTATACGATAAGAGTTGTTAGTGAAATACTTGAGAGTAATGGTTCTAGTAGTCAGGCTACTATTTGTGCTGGTACGATGGCTCTTATGGCTGCGGGGGTTCCTATTAAGAAACCAGTAGCGGGTATTGCTATGGGACTTATTACTCATGAAGATGATTATACTATTCTTACTGATATTCAAGGTATGGAAGATCATCTTGGAGATATGGACTTTAAAGTAGCAGGAACTCGTGATGGTATTACTGCTCTTCAAATGGATATTAAGATTGATGGTATTAATAGAGAAATATTAAAAGAAGCTTTAGCACAAGCTAAGAAGGCTAGATTTGAGATATTAGATGTTATTGAGAAACAAATAGATAAACCTAGAGAAGATGTATCTAAGTATGCTCCTAAGACTGAGGTATTTATGATTAATCCGGATAAGATTAAAGATGTTATTGGTCGTGGTGGAGAGATGATTACAAAGATTATCTTAGAATGTAGTAATGTTAATACTGTTAATGATATTAATGCTGTTAAAGTAGATCTTGAAGATGATGGTAGAGTTATTATTTATCATACTGATAGGGATGTTATTAATAGAACTGCTGATAGGATTAAGGATATTGCTAGAGAAGTAGAGATTGGTAAGACTTATACTTGCAAAGTTGTATCTATTCAAGATTTTGGTATCTTTGTTGAATTATGGCCTGGATGTGAAGGACTTATTCATGTATCTCAATTAGATACTAAGAGAGTTGATAAACCTAGCGATTTATTTAAAGTAGGAGATGAAGTTATTGCTATTGCTACTGGATATGATAAGAAGGGTAAACTTAATTTATCAAGAAAGGACTTACTTAAATAAGTTCTTTTTTTCCCCTTCAGCCTTATATAAAATAAGTCTTTCGTGGTATGATAGAGCCTTTATGTCTCTATCATAAAAAATATTTATATGTAAAAATCAAAAAAGAATAGAATATGTTGAGTTATAATACATATGTTACAAATTTAATATAAAAAAAGATACCATTCTGGTATAATTAAGTTGACGACAAAAATTATACAGAAAGAGTG
>MNTB01000029.1 GCA_001916775.1 Firmicutes bacterium CAG:321_26_22
AAGCCATCCTTGACAAACATAATACTTTTTTATAATATGTCTATAGGCAGAAAAGAACTTTTTATAAAAAAGTGTAACATATGATTGATTTCTCTAGAATAATACATGTAAATTTAACAAATTTATATTGACAAAAGCATTATATAGGTGTATTATTTAATTGTACTATTTGATATAGTACAATTAATATGAGGTGTAATATGTTTGAAATAATTATTTATATATTGTTAATACTTTCTCTTATTTATGGATTTTATTTTTTGATTATGGCTTCTGGAGTTTTTAGAAAAAAGAAATGTGAAATTGATAATAATAAAAAAAATCATTTTGCTATTTTAATCGCGGCTCGTAATGAGGAAACTGTTATTAAAAATTTAATTAATAGTTTGAAAAAACAAAATTATCCTAGTAATAAGTATGATGTATATGTTATTGTTAATAATTGTACTGATAATACTTTAGAGGTGGCAAAAAATGCGGGAGCAAAAATTATAGAATGTAAACAAAAGGTCAAATCAAAGGGAGAAGTGCTTAAATATACTTTTAATAAATTAAAAAGTAATGATGAAATAGATGCTTATGTCATTTTTGATGCCGATAATGTGGTTCATAGGGAATTCTTGAATAAAATGAATGATTCTATTAATTGTGGTTATGAAGTTGTTCAAGGCTTTAGAGATACGAAAAATATATGCGATAATTGGCTTAGTACAAGTTATGCTATTTTATATTATTTACAAAGTTTATTTATAAATAAATCAAGATTTAATTTTGGGATGAGTTCTTTTTTAAATGGTACTGGTTTTATGGTAAAGAAAGAAACTATTGATCGGTACGGATATGATCCTAAAACTATTACTGAGGATATTGAATATACTGCTATATGTGCTATTAATGGTATTAAAATTGCCTTTAATGAAAATGCTATTACTTATGATGAACAAGTTACTGACTTTAAAAGTTCTCTTAAGCAAAGAAAGAGATGGTCCTTTGGTGCTATTCAGTGCTTAAAAAATTATACTGGTTCTCTTATAAAAGAAGGAATCAAAAATAAAAGATTTGAATGTTTTGATGTAATTATATTTTACTTTGGTATTATATTTCATGTTTTATTTACAATAGTTTCTTTAATTGGAATCTTTTATAATGTATTTTATCTAAATGACTTTAATAGTATGGATGTTGTTATTTATTTTATTATGTTTCTGATTAATTATTTTATAGGGGTTGTTTTTAGAATGATTGTGATAAAAAAATGTAATAAAAGCATTAAAGAAAATATATGGGGAATTTTACTTTTTGATTTATTTGTTTTGAGTTGGTTTCCTATTAATTTTATATGCTTATTTATCAAAGATTGTAATTGGGATCATATTAAACATGATAGAAATGTTGACACATTAAATATTTAAAAGATAATTGAGTAATTTTATTGTCTTTTTTTTAATTATTATGTTATAATATATTTAATAGGAGAGTGATGTATATGAAAAATATTTTGAGATTATCTTTACTTTTTATATGTTTAGTTGTTATGGTTGGATGTGGAAAGAAAGATGATAACAAACTTGTTATGGTAACTGAGGCAGGCTTTGCGCCTTATGAATATTATGAAAATGGTGAAATTGTTGGTGTTGATGTAGATATAGCCAAAGAAATAGCAAAAGAATTGGGAAAAGAACTTGTTATTAAGGATATAGCTTTTGATTCTATTATTAATGAAGTAAGAACAGGAAAAGCTGATATTGGTGCTGCTGGTATAAGCTATAGTGATGAAAGGGCAAAAAAAGTAGATTTTTCTATTAATTATTCTGTTAGTAAGCAAGTTGTTATTGTTAAAAACGATAGTTTTATTAATAGTATAAACGATATAAATGATAAAAAGATAGCAGTACAACTTGGTAGTGTTGCAGATACTTATGTTACGGAAAATTATAAAAATGCTGAGATTGTTAGACAAAAGAAATATTTGGCCGCTATTGAAGATTTAAAAGTTGGTAAAGTTGATTTAGTAGTTATGGATGAATTACCTGCTAAAGAAATTGTTGAAAAAAATAGTGGTATTAAAATATTAGATGGTGAACTTACTAGCGATAGTTATGGTATGATTGTTAAAAAGGGAAATACTGAATTATTAGAAACTGTTAATAAAGTACTTAATAGGCTTTCTAGTGATGGATCTATTGATAATTATATTATTAAACATACCGAGGAGTAAATTTGATATGAATGGATATATGCGATTTTTTGATAACTTTTTTGGCTTTTTTAAAAATATAGGTATTAGTTTTTATGATAGTGTTATTTATGATGATCGATATAAGTATATATTAGATGGATTATTTCATACTATATTAATTGCTCTATTTGCTGTTATTATTGGTATTGTACTTGGAATAGTTATAGCACTTATTAGACATAATCATGATATTAATGGTAAAATGAGATTAGGCAATAAGGTTGCTACTTTATATGTCAATATTATTAGAGGTACACCAGTGTTATTGCAATTAATGATTATTTATTATGTTATTTTTAAATCTGTCAATATTAATATAATTATAGTTGGTATATTGGCATTTGGTTTAAATTCTGCTGCTTATGTTTCGGAAATAATTAGATCGGGTCTTATTTCTATTGACAAAGGACAAATGGAAGCTGGTTTATCTTTAGGTCTTAGCTATGGTAAAACAATGAGATATATTATTTTACCACAGGCTATTAAAAATGTTTTACCGGCATTAGGAAATGAATTTATTACATTACTTAAAGAGACTTCGGCAGGTGCTTATATTGGAATATTAGAACTTACTAAGGCTTCAGATATTATTGCATCTAGAACTTATGATTATTTCTTTCCTCTTGTTATAACTGCTCTTATATATTTGATTATGACGTTAGGATTATCTAAGTTGGTTAACACTATGGAAAGGAGATTATCTAATGCTAGAAGTTAAAAAATTAAAAAAGAAATTTGGTAGTAATGTTGTTCTTAATGATATTAGTTTTAATGTTTCAAAAGGAGATATTATTTCTATTGTTGGCCCTTCAGGTAGTGGTAAATCAACATTACTTAGATGTCTTAATTTAATAGAGAAACCTAGTTCTGGGGATATTATTTTTGAAGGTGTATCTTTAATTGGTAAAAAAGCTGATTTATCTTTACTTAGACAAAAGATGGGAATGGTTTTTCAACAATTTAATTTATTTCCACATCTTACTGTTATTGATAATATTACGTTAGCTCCAGTTAAATTAAAACTAATGAATGAAGTAACTGCTAGAAAAAAAGCACTTGAACTACTTAATACTATTAATTTAAAAGATAAGGCGGAACATTATCCTAATGAACTTTCTGGAGGTCAGAAACAAAGAGTTGCTATAATTAGAACACTTATTATGGAACCGGATATTATATTGTTTGATGAGCCAACAAGTGCATTAGATCCTGAAATGATTGGAGAAGTTTTAGATCTTATTAAAAAAGTTGCAGATACTGGTAAAACAATGGTTATTGTATCTCATGAGATGAACTTTGTTAAAAAAGTTTCTAATAGGGTTTTATTTATTAATGGTGGCAAAGTTATATTTGATGGAAAAACTAAAGATTTCTTTTCAAGTGAAAATATCAGAATAAAGGAATTTTTAGATAAAATAAAAAAATAAATTGTAAAAAATGAGAAAATCTGCTATACTTAAATAGTAGAGTACTACAATGAATTAGAATAGAAGGGAGAAAAAATATGAATGCAATTAATGTTAAAAGTGAAATTGGCCCATTAAAAAAGGTATTATTACATAGACCTGGTAGTGAACTTCTTAATTTAACACCAGATTCTTTAAGTAGATTACTATTTGATGACATTCCTTTTTTACCTGAGGCTCAAAAAGAACATGATGAGTTTGCAAGAATACTTAAGGAAAATAATATAGAGGTTGTTTATTTGGAAGATTTAATGGCTGAAGTATTAGAACTTAGCGATGATATTGAAAATAAATTTATTAGACAGTTTATTTTTGAAGCAGGTATCAAAACTCCTAAATATAGAAATTTAGTTTTTGATTATTTAAAGAGTTTTGTTAATAAAAAAGAGCTTGTTCTCAAAACTATGCAAGGTATCAAATTAGAGGAAATTAGTAGAGCAAAAAGAGATTATGAACAATCTTTAGTGGATTTAGTAAGTGAGGAGTCTGATTTTCTAGCAGATCCTATGCCTAACTTATACTTTACTAGGGATCCTTTTGCTAGTGCTGGTAATGGCATTATTTTAAATAAAATGTATTCTGTTACTAGAAATAGGGAAACTATTTATGCTGAATATATATTTAACTATCATCCTGATTATAAAGGACAAGTTAATAAATATTATGATAGATATTTACCATACCATATTGAAGGTGGAGATGTTCTTAATCTTAATAATCATATATTAGCAGTAGGTATTTCACAAAGAACTGAGGCTGGTGCTATTGATGAACTTGCTAAGAATTTATTTAGAAATCCTGATTGTGAAATTGATACAATATTAGCATTTAATATTCCTGTATCAAGGGCATTTATGCACTTGGATACAGTATTTACACAAATTGATTTTGATAAGTTTACTTATCATCCTGGTATTATGGATACTTTACAAGTATTTGAAATTACAGAGGGAGATATTCCTGACAGTGATGAAGATCTAAATGTTAAAGAGGTTAATGGCTCTTTAGAAGAAATATTAGAAAAATATTTGGGTAGAAAAATTACTTTAATTCCTTGTGCTGGTGGTGAGAAGATTTCTTCAGAAAGAGAACAATGGAATGATGGTACTAATACTTTATGTATTGCTCCTGGTGTTGTTGTTGTATACGACAGAAATAATATTACTAATAATATTTTGAGAGAGCATGGTATTAAAGTGTTCGAAATGTCTAGTGCTGAACTTTCTAGAGGTCGTGGAGGTCCTAGGTGTATGAGTATGCCTCTTATTAGAGAAGATATTTATACTGAAAGTGGTACTGTTAAAGAAGAAAATATTTCTTCAGCTAAACATGATGAAGTTAAAAAAGTAAATAATGAGAAGTTTAATTTTAAGGGTAGAAACTTTTTAACTTTACTTGATTATACGCCTGAAGAAATTAGATATTTACTTGATTTATCTAAAGATTTGAAGGATAAAAAACATAGGGGTATTGAACATAGATATTTAAAAGGTAAGAATATTGTACTTTTATTTGAAAAGACTTCAACTAGAACAAGATGTTCTTTTGAGGTTGCTGGTCTTGATTTGGGTATGGGAGTTACTTACTTGGATCCAGGTAGTTCACAAATGGGTAAGAAAGAAAGTATTGCTGATACTGCTAAAGTACTTGGTAGAATGTATGATGGTATTGAATATAGAGGATACGATCAAAAAATAGTAGAAGAACTTGCTAAAAATGCGGGCGTTCCAGTATGGAATGGGCTTACTACTGAGTTTCATCCTACACAAATGTTAGCAGATGTTATGACTGTTGAAGAAAATTTTGGTCATTTAGATGGTATTAAACTTGTATTTATGGGTGATGCTAGAAATAATGTTGCTAATTCTTTAATGGTTGTATGTGCTAAGATGGGTATGCATTTTGTATCTTGTGGTCCTAAAGAATTATGGCCTGATAAAAAATTAATTGAAAGATGTAAAGAAATTGCCAAAGAAACTGGTGGAAGTATCGAAATGACAGAGGATGTTATGGAAGCTTCTAAAGGAGCAGATGTTATTTATACTGATGTCTGGGTTTCTATGGGTGAACCTGATGAAGTTTGGGCTGAAAGAATTAAATTACTTAGTCCATATCAGGTTGATATGAATGTTATGAATAATGCTAATTCTAATGCTATATTCTTACATTGTCTTCCATCATTTCATGATTTAAATACTTCTATTGGTAAAGATATTTATGAGAAGTTTGGTCTTAAGGAAATGGAAGTTACTGATGAGGTATTTAATAGTTCTAAGTCTAAAGTATTTGATGAGGCTGAGAATAGATTACATACTATTAAAGCAGTTGTATATGCTACAATGAGGGATGAATAATGAGTAAAATTGTTATTGCTTTAGGTGGAAATGCTTTAGGTAAAAATCCGAGTGAACAGTTATCTTTACTTAAAGATGTTGCTAAGATAATTGTTGATTTGGTTAAAGATGGAAATAAAATTATTCTGACACATGGAAATGGTCCGCAGGTGGGACAGATTGCTCTTGCTATGGAGTATGCTTCTAATGGGGAAGCTGGTACTCCTATGATGCCTTTTCCTGAGTGTGGAAGTATGAGTCAAGGTTATATTGGTTACCAATTGCAACAATGTATTCAAAATGAACTTAAAAAACAGAATATTAGTAAAAATTGTGTAACTTTGATAACACAAGTCCTAGTTGATTCTAAGGATAGTGCTTTTCAAAATCCTAGTAAGCCTATTGGTATGTTTTATACTAAAGAAGAGGCTTTGGATATTGAAAAGAAAAAAGGGTATACTATGATAGAAGATGCTGGGCGAGGTTATAGGAGAGTTGTACCATCTCCGATGCCTATTGATATTGTTGAAAAGAATACGATAAAGATGCTTTTTGACAATAATAATATTGTAATTGCTTCTGGTGGTGGAGGTATTCCTGTTATTATGGAAAATGGGGCATATAAAGGAGTAGAGGCTGTTATTGATAAAGATAGAACTGCTGCTTTACTTGCTAAACTTACTATGGCAGATACTTTAATGATTTTGACTGCTGTTGAAAAGGTTTCTTTAAATTATAATACTGAAAATCAAGTCGATTTAGATGTTATTACTATTAAAGATGCTAATAAATACATTAGTGAAAATCAATTTGCTAAAGGTAGTATGCTTCCTAAAGTTGAAGCTTCTATGTCTTTTGTAGAAGATTCTGATGACAGAAAAGCAATTATTAGTTCTCTTGAAAAAGCAAATGCCGCTATTAAAGGGAAAACTGGTACAATTATAAAGAGGAGGTAGAAAGAAATGGCTAAGAAAAAGGCTAAGGTAATGTTATCGTCTTTTTCGATTATTCTAATTCTAATTTTTGGTCTTGGAATATTATCACATGTACTTCCAAATGCACAATTTGCTGGTGAAGAAATTGTTAATGGAAGTGGAACTGTTGGTGCTACTTTATCACAGGTTTTGATGGCACCTATACAGGGATTTGAAAATGCTATTGATGTTGGTATTTTCATTATGATGCTTGGTGGATTGCTTGCTGTTATTAATAAAACTGGAGCATTAGAAACTGGTATCAAAGTTTTAGTTCATAAACTAAAAGGTAGGGAAATTTTATTAATTCCTATATTAATGCTTATTTTCTCTATATGTGGAACTACTTATGGTATGCTTGAAGAGACAGTTGGATTTTATGTTTTACTAGCCGCTACTATGATGGCTGCTGGTATGGATCCACTTGTTGGTTCTGCGGTAGTTCTTCTTGGTGCAGGTAGTGGATGTTTAGGTTCTACTATTAATCCATTTGCTACTGGTGTTGCTATTAGTGCATTACCAGAAGGTATTGCTTGTAATCAAGGACTTGTTATTTTAATAGCAGTATTTATTTGGCTTACTACTTTAATTGTTTCTATATTATTTGTAATGAGCTATGCTAAGAAGGTTCAAAAGGATAAAGGTTCTACATTCTTATCACTTAGAGAACAAAAACAAGCTGAAAAGAGATTTGGTCAATTTGAAGATAAGGACAAAAAGGATGTTAAATTAAGTACTAAACAAAAAGTTACTCTTATTCTATTTGGTCTTACATTCCTAGTTATGGTTATTGGGTTTGTTCCATGGGGTGAGTTTGGTATTACTTTCTTTGATAGCTTTACTGGTTGGCTTACTGGGTCTTCACTTGGTAACTGGTGGTTCTATGAGGCTGCTTTATGGTTCTTAATTATGTCTATTATTATTGCAATTATTAATAGATTTGGTGAGAAAAATTTTGTTGATACTTTTGTAGATGGTGCTGACGATATGATTGGTGTTATATTAGTTATTGCTATTGCAAGAGGTGCTAGTGTACTTATGAGTGAAACATATCTAGATAATTATATTATTTATAATGCTGCTGATATGCTTGCTAAATTACCTGAACTTGCATTCGTACCACTTAACTATATTTTACATATTGTATTATCTATTTTAGTTCCATCATCATCTGGATTAGCAACTTTATCTACTCCAATTATTGCTCCTATTGCTGCTCAACTTGGTTATAGTGTAGAAGTTACTATTATGACTTTAGTTGCTGCTAACGGACTTGTTAATTTAATATCTCCAACTTGTGGTGCTATAATGGGTGGACTTGCTCTTGCTAAAGTAGAATATTCTACTTGGTTTAGATGGGCATTTAAGGTAGTTCTTACTATTATGCTTGTAAATATCTTTGTATTATGTTTATTTACTTTAATTGTATAGTTAGAATAATTATAATGTATTTGAAGAACAACTATTTTGGTTGCTCTTTCTTTTTTTTTATGTTATGCTATGTTTATAGGGAGGTTTGTTATTATGTTTAAAAAGGGAACTAGTTATGAAGTTAATGTACAGGGTATTACTTTTTGGAGAAAAATAATTAATGAAGATAATACTGAAGTATTTGTTAAGAGTTCTTTAAATGAGCCATTTATGATTTATATAGATAAGGTAAAAGGTAATGAATATCTTGATTGGGTTACGGGAAGACCTTTTGATATGGAAGATATGGGAAAAGATTTTCTTTTTGGCCTTAGTAATATAAGGATATCTAAAAATAATGTAAATTTATGTGGTGATGTGGTTTGTAAGGCTGTATATATATTAGACGATAAAGATAGGGAAGAAGAATATACTAATATATCAGAAGGTATTCTTTATGATAGTTATTTTTGTGATATTATTTCTTTTAAATATGGTTTAGATGTTATTCCTGCTAATTTTGTATATGAAGAAATTAGAAGAGTTAGAAAGATATATGCTGCTAATAACGATAAGGATAATATTAAGTGTAAATCTTTAAAGAGAAAAAGAAAATAATATTTTTAAAGACTTATTTATAAGGCTTTAAAAATTCTAGTTAAAGACTTGTGGCTTTAACTAGCAGTGAACAATGAAGTGTGAACTGATACTAAAAAAGTATTTAGTTCTTTTTATTTATGTGGTAGAATATTAGTAGAGCAGGTGATTATGATGTATTATAAAATTAGTCATGGTAGTGTTATTCTTGGTAATAATACAGTACTTGAAGATATTAATTTTTGTGTTAAGGATAATGAGAAAATTGGTATCGTAGGTAGAAATGGCTCGGGTAAAACGACTTTACTTAAGGCTATTGCTTCAGAGTATGAAATTAATAGTGGTTATGAAGAAGTAGATATTATTTCTTCGGGAGACTTTAATATTGGTTATGTTAAACAGAATGATGGTTATAGTCTTGATATGAAGATGATAGATTATATTAGGAGTTCTTTTAAGGATATTCTTGATATTGAAAGGAAACTTAATACTTTAGAGGATGAAATGAGTACTCATTATGATGAAAAGATAGTAAGTAAATATAATGATCTTTTATCTAGATATGAATATATGGGTGGTTATAAATATAAGAAAGAGATAGAAGTTATTTTAAGTAAATTTGATTTTAGTGATAAGGATAAAGATAAGTATTTGAATGAATTTTCTGGTGGTCAAATTACAAAGTTATCTTTGATTAGGCTTCTGTTATCGAAACCTGATTTACTTATTTTGGATGAACCTACTAATCACTTGGATATTAAGGCTATAGAATGGCTTGAGGATTACTTAAAGGGATATAAAGGTTCTATTATTTTGGTTAGTCATGATAGAATGTTTTTGGATAATGTCTGTAATGTGATATATGATATTGAGTATGGTTCTTTAACTAGATATAGTGGTAATTATTCTTATTTTGTTAAGAAGAAGGAAGAAAATTATATAAGAAATCTTAATGATTATGAAAGGCAACAAAGGGAGATTAAAAGACTACAGGATATTGCTGATAGATTTAGGTATAAACCAACGAAGGCTAGGATGGCTATGTCAAAGTTAAAACAAATTGAGAGAATGGTATTAATAGATAAACCTGATAAGACTAATACTAAGTCTTTTAAGATTAACTTTAGTCCGGAGATGAATAGTTATAGAGATGTTCTTAAGGTTAAAAATCTTTCTATTGGTTATGATAGAGAGTTATGTAAGTTATCTTTTGAGGTGGAAAGAGGAGACAGACTTGGTATTATTGGTGAGAATGGTATTGGTAAAAGTACGTTTCTTAAAACTATTATGGGTGATATTCCAGCACTTGGTGGTAAGTTTGTTTTTGGAGATAGGGTTAATATTGGTTACTTTTCACAAGCATTAGATAATCTTAATTATGATAATTCTATTTATGATGAGATTGACAAAGAATTTCCTAGACTTACACCTAATGAGATTAGAACTCTTCTTGGAGCTTTTGAATTTAGTGGAGATGATGTCTTTAAAAAGATTAAGGATTTATCTGGCGGTGAAAAGGTTAGAGTTAGTTTATGTAAGATTTTGAATAAAAAACCTAATGTTCTTATCTTAGATGAACCGACGAATCACTTGGATATTATTGGAAAGTCCACTATCGAGAGAATGCTTACTGGTTATAAGGGTACTATTATTATGGTTAGCCATGATAGATATCTTATTAAGAATGTCTGTGATAGACTTCTTGTTATGGATGGTGGCAGAAGTACTTTATATAATTATGGTTATAGTGAGTTTTTGGAGAAGACTAGGTTTAATAATATAAGTAATGATAATGGGATTAAGATAGAAAAGAAGAAGAGTACTGATAAAAAGGTAGATACTTTTGATAGAAATAAAGAAATTAAAAAAATAGAAAGGGATATTTTTGAATTAGAGGAGAGACTTAGTAATCTTAATAATGAGCTTTTGAAGGAAGATGTTTATATGGATATTAATAAGGCTAATTTGATTAAGTTAGAGATTGATATTGTAAGTAAGGATATTGAGAAGAAAACATTAGAGTGGGATGAGATTACGAAGGATATGTAATCTTGGTATTATTAATTGTTTGCCATTGTTAGTTTTAAAAATAATAGTAAATAGTTTAGGTTCTATATTTTGTAAATGTTTTTGACTGACGGGTGGTGATTCCCTCATTATGCTCAATAAAAAAAACACCAAATGGTGTTTAAATTTTTAATGGAGCAGATGAGGGGAGTCAAACCCCCGTCTCAGCCTTGGCAAGGCCGAATTCTAATCGTTGAACCACATCTGCAATGAATATATATTTATTATATTAAAAAAATATTAAAAAATCAACTGTTTTTATTAAAAAAAATTAAAAAATAATGTATAATAGGTATTAGGTGATAATTTTATGTTTGAGAATTTAAGTGATAGATTGCAAGATGTGGTTCATAAGATTAAGGGCTACGGCAAAATAACAGAAGAAAATATTAGTGAAATGATGAGAGAAATTAGACTTTCTTTATTGGAGGCTGATGTTAACTATAAAGTAGTAAAAGAGTTTACAAATAATGTAAAAGAGAAGGCTCTAGGAGAAGAAGTTAATAAAAGTCTTAATCCTGGGGAGTTGTTTGTTAAAATTGTTAAAGATGAACTCACTGAATTATTAGGTGGAGAGAATACTCCTCTTAATATTAGTGGTAATCCTGCAACTCTTATGTTAGTGGGTCTTCAAGGAAGTGGTAAAACTACTACAATTGGAAAACTTGCTAATTATCTTAGAAAGAATAATAAGAAAAAACCTTTACTAGTAGCTTGTGATGTATATAGGCCTGCTGCTATTGACCAGTTAAAACAAATTGGTAAGGAACTTAATATTGAAGTTTATTCTGAAGGTAAGGGTAATCCTGTAGAAATATCTAGAAATGGCATTAAATATGCTAAAGATAATGGATATGATTATGTTCTTATTGATACTGCCGGTAGATTACAAATAGATGAATCTTTAATGGATGAACTTATTAATATTCAAAAAGAAGTTAATCCTGATGAAACTATTTTAGTAATAGATTCAATGATGGGACAAGATGCTATTAATGTTATTAATGGCTTTAATGATAAGATTAAACTTAGTGGTGTTATTTTGACTAAACTTGATGGTGATACTAGAGGTGGTGTTGCTTTGTCAGTTAAGTATCTTACTAATCTTCCAATTAAGTTTATTGGCGTTAGTGAAAAGATGGATGGTCTTACTCCTTTTTATCCAGAGAGAATGGCTTCTAGAATACTTGGCATGGGTGATATTTTATCTATAGTAGAACAAGTACAAAGTGAAATTGATGAAAAAGAGGCAGAAAAGACTGCTAAAAAGATGATGAAAGGTAATTTTGATTTAGAGGACTTTTTAAATCAGCTTAATCAAATAAAAAAATTAGGCCCTCTTGAAAATCTTTTAAAATTACTTCCTGGTGCTAAAAAGATGGGACTTAATAATGTTAACATTGATCCTAAAATTATGAAAAGAACGGAAGCTATTGTTTTATCAATGACTTTAGAAGAGAGAAGAGATCCTAGTATATTAAAGGCTAGTAGAAAAAAGAGAATTGCAGATGGTTCTGGTACTACTGTTACTGATGTTAATAAGCTACTTAATCAGTTTGAAGAGATGAAAAAAATGATGAAAATGATGGGAAATGGTAATTTTAAAATGCCATTTTAGGTGCTGATATGAAAGTACTTACTATAAAGGAACCTTGGGCTAGTTTAATTATTAATGGATATAAAGAGTATGAGTTTAGAAGCTTTAAGACTAATTATAGAGGAAAGATTCTTATTCATGCAGGGCTTACTTTAGAGAAGAATAATGCTATAAAATTTAATAATTATAATCTTGATTATGGCAAAGGTGAAATAATAGGAGAAGCTTATATTACTGATTGTATATTAGTCGATGACGAGTTTGAGAATAAATTATATAATATTGATCCTTTAGTATATGGAAAGAGTGAACATTCAAGAATTTATGCTTGGAAGTTAGAGCATGTTATTAAATATAATAAGAGAATATCTTGTAAAGGAAAGTTGGGACTTTGGAATTTTGATATTGATAATTAATAAAAACTAGACTTCTTTACTATCTATCTATGTTAATAATTCATATTATAATGTAGATAGGAGGATAAATTATGAATTTTAGTGATGGTTTTAATCAAGGTATGTATGATGGTGATATTGATATTAATATAACTAATACTAATCAAAATGTTAATGATAATACTAATATGAATTATAATAATGGTGGTGGTCAAATGATGGGGGATTCTGTAATGGGTTCAGTTATGGCTCCTGTTGTAGAAACACCTAGAGAAAGAGTTGTTTATAGAAATATTTATCATACTGTACCTCATGTATGTCCTATAAATACTAGAATTGTTAATAATCATATTTATAGACATACTTATCAACCAAGATATACCTGCTGTGAAGAAAATACAGTTACTAATGAACAATGCGGTAGCTGCTGTCAATTTAGATAGTTTATTATTTTAAAGAGCTTATGCTCTTTTCTTTTTAATTTTGCGTTAGTAGTGTTATAATTATAGAGAGGTAATATGTTATGGATGAAAAGATTAAAAATATATTTGATAAATTATCTAAATCTAAATTTAGAAGTAGTTTTCATTTAAAAGATAAGGATATATTGTATATAGAAGATAAAGGTATTGATAAAATAAGAAACCATGCTTATGATTTTGTTACTAAAAGACTTGCTGATACTTCTAATGTTACTGATGGTAAACAAACGCCAATGAAGGGTCATCCGGTATTTATTGCACAGCATGCTACTGGTACATGTTGCAGGAGCTGTTTAGAAAAATGGCATCATATTAGGAAGAATAAAAATATGACTGAGGATGATATTAAATATGTTGTTGATATTATTATGTCGTGGATAGAAAAAGAATATAATAATTATAAAAAGACCACTTAGCGTGATCTTTTATTTTGTTCATATAATTTATCTATATCTTTATATATTTCTTCTGTACTTGTGGCACTATCTTCTAATGATTTTTTTGTAAGTAAAGTAATTTTATCTAGATTCGACATTGTATATATAAATGAATATATATTACTTTCTATAGTGTTTTTAATATTGTTAGGATCACCAAATGGACCAATAGGGTTGCCTCCCATAGGAGATAATTCTACTAATATATTACCGGGATATTTTTGCCTTAACTGATCATTTACACTTATTGCTCTGCCACTTTGGCCTTTTACTATGTCATATTTACTAGCATTTTTTATGGTGTTTTCTTGATAAAACTTACTTAATATATAATTATAACTTGTTATAAATTTATCATCATTTTCTGGTCTTTGATATATTAGCCCTCCAACACTATGGTAATTTAAAAACATGGTACAACTATTCTTTAATTTATCAAGTAATTGCTGCAATGAAATTACTTCTACTTCTTGAACGAAGTTTTTACTTTGATTATTTCCTGGATGACCGATAGGAGAGGGTATATCAACTCTTAAATTGTTATAGGCTAATGATTTATTATATGTTTTAGGCTCTTTTATATTTTCTTTAGTATTTGAATTTAAATCAATACCACTTCCATTACTTGCCCAATCGATAATACTTCCTTTAGGATGATGTATTAGTATTTCTCCAACAGAATCTTTTAAAATACTATATTCTTTGATTGATTTTTCATTTATGTCTTCAAAAAGTTTCTGATGTTGTTTAATAGAAGATTCTTTATTTCTTGTATCTTCACGATAGGCTTTATAATAATCAAAACAAAATTTTGTTATTTCATTATCAGTAGCATTTTTACCTAATTTTTCTTTAATTGCGGATGATATTATAACATATCCTTCTGGATTTAATATTGGAATAAAGTGTATAGTTAAATCTTCAAATACAATATTATTTTTTACTAAGTAACTCATTAAATTTAAAACAAAAGTTACTGTTATTATTTCATTAGCGTGCTGAGAACCTGCTACTACTACTTGTTTTGAACCATTACCTAAAGTAAAATGTCTTATTGGTAATTTTTCATTACTTGTATATCCAATAGGGGATACTTCAGTTATTATAGTATTATTAAAACTATCCATTAGTTTTTGACATTTATTATAATCTAAAATCATATTACTTCTCCTTTGTTATTTCTAATACTGTTTCTTTATCATTAAAATGAGTTTTATTATTTCCTATTATTTGATAATTTTCATGACCTTTACCTAATATTAATAATATATCATTATTTGTTAACATGTTTATTCCTTTATTTATGGCTTTTTTACGGTCTAATTCAATGATGTAATTATTATTTATTTTTTCTTTTAGGAGGTCATTTATTATTTGATTGGGGTCTTCATCGCGGGGATTATCATTTGTAAATATAGTTTTATTTGATAGACTTAGTACTAAATTACCCATTTCACTTCTTTTAGTTCGATCACTACCTGTTCCTCCACCACATCCAACAATGGTAATTATTTTATTTGGATGTAATTCTTTGGCTGTATTTAATACATTTGCTATTCCATCTGGTGTATGAGCATAATCTATAATTATATTGTTATTATTATAAGAAATATTTTCCATTCTTCCTTTAGGACTACTAACGATGGTTAAAACATTATTTATTTCTTCAAAACTATAACCAATTTTATTTAAAACTATTATACTTGCTAGACTATTATATATATTATGTTTTCCTAATAGTTTTGTTGTAAATGTATATTCTTTGTTATTATTTACTACTGTGAAGATATTATTTTGAGTTGTTATTTTATATTCTTTTACATAGTAATTTCCATTATTTAAACTATATGTTATGTTATTATTTTCTTTTAATATAAAATAATTTTTATAATTATCATCATTATTTATGATAGCATATTTATTATTTCTTAACATGGTAAATAATTTTTGCTTTGCTAGGGCATAATTTTTCATAGTTTTATGATAACCTAAATGTTCATGGGTTAGGTTGGTAAAAATTGCATAATCAAATTTTAAATTTTCTAATCTGTTTTGAGCTAGTCCGTGGGAACTTGCTTCTATACAAACAAATTCACATCCTTCTTTTTTTGCCTCGATTAATAATTCATATATGTCTAATATTTCTGGTGTTGTATTTGGTAATTCTTTAATGAATTTATTTATATAAAAGCCATTAGTTCCTATATAAGCTGTTTTTCTTCCTAACATATTTAACATATTATGAAGAAGCATACATGTTGTTGTTTTGCCATTGGTACCAGTTATGCCGATTAATTTTAAATCTTTTATTTCTTGATAGTAATTTTCATATAAATATTTTACTAAATATTCTTTAGTATTATCTACTAATAATGTTTCTGTTGGATAGCTTCCATATTCTGCTACTACTTTGGTAGCACCATTTTTTATGGCATCATTAATATACTTATGACCATCATTATTTGTTTTTAATGCTATAAATGTATCTCCTTTTTGTATTTTTTTTGAATTATATTTAATATTCATATAGATTACCTCCAACTAAATATATTATATATTATTATATGATAATTGTAAATTGTAATTAAAATGTTTCATTTTTAGACTATTTTTAGGCTAAAAATGACCTAAAAAGATTACAAGCTTTTTAGGAAATTAATATATTATATTAAATTTAATACTTATGTTTGTTTATACAAGTGTATCGATTTCATTTAATTAGATACTATATAATAAGATAAAGTACTTTTTGATATAAAAACTTTAATAAAACTATATTGACATTATACTATATATAGTTTATACTTTTGTCGCAATTGCAAGGAAAGAAAAAAATTAATTTTTTGAGGGAGGTTTTATTTGAAAAAAATATTAATATTTATTGCAGCACTATTTGTTTTTGTTGGTAGTGTTAAAGCAGAAAATGTTACATTGGTAAAAGATGTATATGATAATACTTATGTTTATTATTATGATAGAAGTATGGGTAAGACTAGATATTTACATGCTAGCAAATATTTATTTGGTAATATCCCTGCTTACTGTATAGAACTTGGAAAAGATATTGCTAGTTTTGATTATACTATGACTAATTCTTTTGATGGTATTAATATAAGTAAAGAGGATCTTGAGTATATAAAACTGCTTAGTTATTATGGTTATAATTATCCTGGTCATGATACTGATAGATATTATATGGCTACGCAAGGTCTTATTTGGAAGAGACTTGCTAGAACTTCGATTAAGTTTACTATTGGATTTAATCCTGATACTTTTTATAATTTAACTGATGAAGAGACTGCTATTAATGTTTTGGTTAATAGACATAATATTAGGCCATCTTTTGATAATGCTAATATTGATGTTATTAGGGGTAATGAAACAGTTCTTGAAGATGAAAATGAGGTTTTATACTTATATTATTCTGATGATGATAATGTTGTTATAGATGGTAATAAGTTAATTATTAAGAAAGATTTTGATAAAGATAATATTGTTTTGAAAAGACATAATTATACTAATAAAGAATTCTTTTTATATACTTCAGGTAATTCACAAAAGATGATGTCTTCTGGTGGGATTACTAATAGTACTAGTAATTTAAATATTAATCTTATTAGTGGTAGTATTGAAATTGAAAAACTTGATAAGGAAACATTAAGTATTAATCCGCAGGGTGAAGCTAGTTTAAATGGTTCTATTTATGGATTATATGATTTTGGTAATAATTTGCTTGATACTTTTGTTATTGGCAGTAAAAATAAAATTGAAAATTTACCTCTTGGTAGATATTATATAATGGAAATTACTCCAGGAGAGGGATATTTACTTGATGATAAGATTTATGTTGTTCAATTAGATAGAGATAATTTAGATAGTAAGAAAGTAGTATGTGATGAAGTTATTAAGAGAAAAATTGAAATATTTAAAGTATATGCTAGTAATGAAACTGGTTTTATGGTAGGAGAAGAGAATATTCAGTTTGATATTTTTGATAAAGATAATAATTTAGTTACTTCAATTACCACGGATAGTAGTGGCTATGCTAGTACTTATTTGGTATATGGTACCTACACTGTTAGGCAGGTTAATTCTTCTTTTGGATATTATAAGATAGATGACTTTAAAGTTACTATTGATAGAGAGGATGATAGACCAATATTTAAACTTATCTCTGATAGTAAGATTACTGGTAAAGTTAGGGTTATAAAGAAAGACTATGATACAAATGATAATATTATTAATGGAAAGGCTAAATTTAGAATATTTGATGTTAATAATAAAAAATATGTTTCATTTAAAGTTAGTTATCCTAGAGAGGAAGTTATTGATACTTTTGATATAGATAGTAATGGTACTTTTATGACTCCTGATGTATTAGAACCTGGTAAATATATTTTATATGAAGTTGATACTGATATGGATGGTTACTTATATAATAAAGAAGGAATTTCTTTTACTATTGGTGAAGATAGTGATATGATTAAAGAAAATGATGATATGGTATTAGAACTGTATTTTTATAATAAGAGAGTTAAAGGTACTTTGAATATTACTAAGTATGGTGAGAATATTAAATATAATGATGATAAATATTATTATAATAATGATATTTTACTTAATGATGTGGTTTTCTACTTATATGCTAAAGAAGATATTTATGAGAATGGTAAGCTTATTTATAGTAAAGATGATAAAGTTAATGAATGTACTACTAATGATGGTAAATGTAAGATAGAGAATATTCCTCTTGGTAATTATTATTTGAAAGAGATTTCTTCTAGTGAAGGTAATGTTTTAGATAATACAGAGTACAATATTAGTTTTAGTTATAAAGATCAATATACTGAGAATATTGTGTATAATTTAGAGGTTAAGAATCATTTACCTAAAAGTAAGGTAGTTATTAATAAGTATGAGACTGGTACGAAGAATGGAATTAGTGGTACTTTGATAGAAATTAGAAATATAAATAATGAAATTATATATAAAGGTTATACTGATAAAAATGGTAAGATTATTTTAGATGATATGTTATATGGTAAGTATTATGTTTCTGAGGTAGAGGCTAGTACTGGATATAGATTAGTACAAGATAAAATATACTTTGAAGTAGGAGATAAAGACGTTGATATTGATATTTATAATGAAAGAATTAAAGTTCCTAATACTGGTATTTCTTTTGATATTAAAGATATATTTGTTATAGTTTGTTTTATTTCTTCATTAGGAGGTATATTATTAAAATATAAGAATAAATATATTGTTATAGTGGGTTTATTTGTTATTATTACTTCTATTTTATATTTTGGATTAAAGATTTATAACCATTATAATGATATTAAAAATAATGATAAGGCAGTAGAAGCAGTACTTAATAAAAAGATTGATAGTTTAGATAATTTAAAATATAGATATAAGGCAGTATTAGAGATTCCTTCAATTAAGTTAAAGAGAGGAATACTAGATATTGATAATAAGTATAATAAGGCTAAATATAATATTGAACTTATTAAAGAAAAAGATGATATTATAGTACTTGCTTCGCATAATGGTAATAATTATAATTCTTATTTTGGTAATCTTAAGAATATTTCATTAGGAGATACTATTAATTATTATTATGATGGTAAAATTTATAAATATATTTATACTGATAGTTATGATATTAAGAAAGATGGCTATGCTGATATATATAGAAAGAAAGGTAATAAATGTATTGTTTTAGTTACTTGTAAAGATGGAAGAAATGATGGTCAAACTGTATTTATTGGTTATTTAGATGAGATTTTAGAATACTAAAAAGGTGAGGATTTTTTCCTTGCTTTTTTATATATATCGTGATATTATTATTATAGGTGAGAGGTAAGAAATGGCTAAGAAGAAAAATATCAAACTTACAGAACACATATCATATTGTATTATAGATAGTACTATTTATTTATTTCAAAATAATATTAATTTATCTGAAGAAGAGATAGAGATATTATATAAGAAACTTACTTTAATTATTGAAGATAATGGTATTTCTTATATAAATATATCCGCTAGTAAGATTGAAGATAGAAAAGAAATGTATCAGAAACTTGGTTTTTCTTTATCTTATTATGATGTTAATAAACTTAATGTTTTATATGATGGTAAGAAGAATAAGAAAGATTATAGATGTTATGGTATTATGACTAAGAAAGATTTTTTTGATAAAATTAATAACAAAGAGGATAATGCTGAAAAGCATGATAGAGTGATTAATTCTAATTCTGGTTATGTATATAATTTATTTCTTTTGTTTGGAAGTATTGTATTTCTTTGTTATTTATGTGTACAAGGGGCTATTTATTTGGTTAAATAGAATGGAGGAATGTTTATGACATTAGATAGTGTATTAGTGATACTTAGAGCAATTATTGATATTTCGCTTGTTTGGATGGTTATTTATTTTATTCTTAAAAATATTAAGAACAATGTTAAGATGATACTTTTGTTTAAGGGTGTATTTGTAGTTTTGATTGTTAAAATTCTTAGTGATACGCTTAATCTTACTACGATTGGATTACTTTTAGAATATGTAATTATGTGGGGACCACTTGCTCTTATTATTATATTTCAACCAGAAATTAGAAGTATTCTTGAGCATATTGGTAGAAAGCAATTACTAGGAAGACATAAAGTACTTACTTTGGATGAGAGAGAAAAATTAGTATATGAGGTTATGTCGGCGGTTGATTATCTTAGAAAAAGTAGAATTGGTGCATTAATTGTATTAGAGAGAGATATTAGTTTGAATGAATATATTGAAAGAAGTAAACCTATATATGCAGATATTTCTTCAGAACTTTTAATATCAATATTCTTTCCAAGAAATCCTCTTCATGATGGTGGAGTAATTATTCAAGGTAATAAAATTACTTCGGCAGGTGCAGTATTTCCAATAAGTATTAATAGTAAAATTAGTAAGAAACTTGGTACTAGACATAGAGCTGCGATTGGAATAAGTGAAGAATCTGATGCTATTGCTATTGTAGTTAGTGAAGAGACTGGCAAAATTTCAATTGCTGTAGGAGGTAATTTAAATTATAATCTTTCTCTAGATGATGCTAGAATGATTTTAATTGAAGAACTTAAACCTAAGAAGGAAGTTCTACTCGATGATGAATTTGAAGAAGAGGAGGAAGATAATAATGAAAGGGCTTAAAAAGATTATTAAAGCTATTAAGAAATTTTTTCTAGGTATCTTTAATTTTATTGATAGAGTTATTGTTACTCCAGTTACTAAGTTTGGATTATTCTTAGGTGAAAAAACTGATAAGAATGCTGGTAAATTTGAGAAGTGGTTAAATAAGAAAAATACTTTGGTGTTTATTTCACTTTTTATGGCATTACTTTTATTCTTTTATGTTGATAATCAAGCAAGTACTGTAATTGATAGTGCTGCTGAAGTGCTTCATAATCAGACGGTTGAGGCTACTTATAATAAAGAAGCTTATGTTGTTGAGGGTATTCCTGAGACTGCTGATGTTACTTTGATTGGTAGAACTGTTGACTTATATCTTGCTAAACAATTATCTACTGGTAAAGTTAGTGTTGATTTATCTAATTTGAAGGAAGGTACACATAAGGTTGATTTGAGTTATGAGAGTTCTATTAATTCTGTTACTTATAAGTTAGATCCTTCTTCAATTACGGTTAATGTTTATCCTAAGGTATCACAAACTAAGACAGTTACTATTGATGTTATTAATAAGGATAAATTAGATAGTAAACTTTCTGTTCAATCTGTTACTTTAGATAAAGAAGAAGTTATTATTAAGGGTACTGATGATGAGAAATCTAGTCATAATATAAATAAAGTGGCTACGGTTAAAGCACTTGTTGATGTTGGTAGTATTGTTGATCCTAAGGCTGGTGTTAATACTGTTGATAAAGTTAAATTAGTAGCATATGATAAGTATGGTAATGTTGTTGATGTTGAAATTGTTCCTGAGACTGTTACCGCTACTGTTAATATTGAGTCTTATAGTGGCACTGCTAAACTTAAGGTTATTCCTAAAAATATAGATAAGATATCATTTGGTAAAGCTATTAGTTCTATTACTACTTCGGTAAATGAGATTAGTATTTATGGTGATCAAGAAACAGTAAATAAATATAGTGAAAGTTATATTCCTATTGAAGTAGATGTAGCAGGTCTTACTGATAATAAGACTTATACTGTTGTAGTTCCTAAACCAGAAGGTATTAGAGAAGTATCTGAAAAGACTATTACGGTTAAGATTAGTATTGGTAAAGAAGAATCTAAAGAAGTAGATGATATTAAAATAGATGCTATTAATCTTGGACCTAATTTGAAGGCTGGTGCTATTGGAGAAAATTCTTCTAAGACAACGGTAGTGGTTAAAGGTACAAAAGAAGTTCTTGATGCTATTGATAGTACTACTATTAAAGCAACAGTTGATTTATCTGGACTTGGTGAAGGAGAACATACTGTTAATGTTAAAGTAAGTGGTGAAGAGGTTAAAGCTAATTACTTTGCTAAGACTACAAAGATTAAAGTTAGAATTACTAAAAGTTAATGGTGTATTTTGACTAGTTTTGTCGAATATAATGAAATTATTTTGGCTATGTGTTATTCTTTTAATAGAGGAGAGGATAATGATGCTAGGTTATATATTAGTTGAAGATATTTTTGATGAAATGAGTCAGAATATTAGTTATATTAAACTTAATTGTTACTTAAAAGAAGGAAGAAAAAGTTAATTTCTTCTTTCTTTTCTTATTATTTTGTTGTATAATTTTTATATGAGGTAGGTGTTAAATATGGGGAGAAAGAAAAAGATAGAGAGTACAGAAAATAAAACTATTAAATTAGAAAATAATAAAAAGAAGAACTATAATGTATCAGAAGGCTTCTATTACATATTGGGGTTAGTACTTGCTTTAGTACTTATTTTTGCTACTGATGAACTTCTTAGTACTGTTAATTATTTATTTGTTGTAATTTTTTCTATAATAGCGGTTATTAGAGTTATTAACTTTATTATGGATAAGGAATATTTAAAGAAAGATTATTCTGGTATAGTTATGGGTATTATGTGTTTATGGCTTGCTTTATTTACTTTTAAGTATGGTCAATTCTTATTCTTAGAATTACTTCCAGTACTTGTTTCTTTATTATTATTCTTTATGGGTATTAGTAGTCTTATTAAGTATTTTGATAGAAGGGTTACTGCTAATATGATTGTTAGTATTATATCTATTATACTTGGTATTATTCTTATCTTTGTATCTAAAAATGTTATGTATATATTCTTTAAGATAATTGGAGTATATATATTTGTTATGATTATTCTTGATTTTATTAATTATAAAAAGATTAAAGATAGTAATAGTATTATTAGTGAGTAAAGGCTTAGATTTATTTCTAAGTTTTTTTAATCCTTACAAACCTGTAGTTTTGTAAGGTATGACTGAACCTTATTGTTTCAGTCATAAAGTATTTGGTTATGTTGTAGTTAGAAAGTTTACACCCCGAATATAATATCTTATAGTTATTCCTATATAGACTTATAGGCTATATAGGACAGAAAAAGACCTAGGCTTTTTCTGAAAGGTAATATTTTTGATAAAATTGATAAAAAATATGTTCAAATGTTTGATTTTATGATATAATTAATAACTGTGAGAAAAAGAAGGTGTATTTTATGAAAATTAGAAATGTTGCTATTATAGCACATGTAGACCATGGTAAAACTACTTTAGTTGATCAATTACTTAAAAAATCTGGTACTTTTAGAGATAATGAACAAGTTGAAGTTAGAGCAATGGATTCAAATGATATAGAAAGAGAAAGAGGTATTACTATTCTTGCTAAGACTACTTCAATTCATTATAATGGATATAAGATTAATATTCTTGATACTCCAGGACATGCTGATTTTGGTGGTGAAGTAGAGAGGATTATGAATATGGTTGATGGTGTTTTATTACTTGTAGATGCTTATGAGGGTACAATGCCACAGACTAGATTCGTTCTTAAAAAAGCATTAGAAGCAGGAGTTAAACCTATTGTTGTTATTAATAAGGTAGATAAACCTACTGCTAGAGTGGAGAAGGTGCTTGATGAAGTTATTGATTTATTTATTGAACTAGGAGCTAGTGAAGAACAACTCGATTTTAAAGTTGCTTATGTTAGTGCTTTAAATGGTACTGCTAGTTTAGATCCAGATATTAGTACACAAAGTGAAAGTTATGATGATATTTTTAATTTAATTATTAATGAGATTCCTGAACCTAATGCTAATCCAGATGGTAATTTACAGTTTCAACCTGCACTTTTAGATTATAATGAATATGTTGGTAGAATTGGTATTGGTAAAGTTCATAGTGGTACTTTAAAAGTTAATGAAATGGTATCTTGTGTTAGATTAGATGGTAGTATTAAACAATTTAGAATTCAAAAATTATTTGGTTTTGATGGTCTTAAGAGAGTAGAAATTAATGAGGCTAAGGCTGGGGATATTGCAGCAGTTGCAGGTCTTATGGATATTTCTGTTGGTGAAACTATATGTAATGTTGGTAAAGAAGAGGCTCTTCCTATACTTAGAATTGATGAACCTACTTTAAAAATGACATTTATGGTTAACAATAGTCCTTTTGTTGGCAAGGAAGGTTCTATTGTTACTGCTAGAAAAATTGGTGAGAGATTATTTAAAGAGACACAAAAAGATGTTAGTTTAAAAGTAGAAGAGTCTGGTAATGAGTCTTGGGTTGTATCTGGTAGAGGTGAACTTCATTTATCTATTCTTATTGAAAATCTTAGAAGAGAAGGTTTTGAACTTCAAGTATCTAAGCCTGAGGTTATTATTAAAGAAATAGATGGTGTTAAGTGCGAACCTTATGAAGATGTTCAGATTGAAGTTAGTGATGACTGTGTAGGTAATGTTATTGAAGCTCTTGGTTTAAGAGGTGGAAAGATGGATAATATGTCTAATGTTAATAATTTAATTAGACTTAATTATACTATTCCTTCAAGAGGGTTAATTGGTTTTAATACTAACTTTATGACTATGACTAAGGGTTATGGTATTCTTAATCATACTTTTAAAGAATATTTACCTATTGAAGATATTAATTCTACTGAGAGAAAAGTTGGTGTACTTGTTGCTACTGAGGCTGGTAAGGCTACGGCTTATGCTCTAGGTCAATTAGAAGATAGAGGTGTTATGTTTATTGAACCTGGTACTGAAGTTTATGAAGGTATGATTGTTGGTGAATGTAATAGAGAGAATGACCTTGCTGTTAACGTTGTTAAGGGTAAACAACTTACTAATACAAGAGCATCAGGATCTGATCATACTGTTGTACTTAAAAGACCTAGACCTCTTACTCTAGAATATTGTTTAGATTATATTAATACTGATGAGTTAGTAGAGATTACTCCGGAAAATATTAGACTTAGAAAGTTTATTTTAAATACGGAAGCAAGAAAGAAGTTTGATGCAAAGAAATAACTTCTTTTTTTATGTAAAAAAATACCTAGATAGGTAGGTATTTAGTTATTTTATTCCTTTACTTTTATATTCATCGAATAGTTCTTTGAATCTAGCAAAATGAATTATTTCTCTTTGTCTTAAGAATAGTAATGGTCCTATGACATCAGGATCATCTGTTAGATTGATTAAGTTTTCATAAGTAGCTCTAGCTTTTTGTTCTGCTGCCATATCTTCTGATAAGTCGGCGAGTGGGTCTCCGGTTGTTGCAAAATATGATACGGTAAATGGTACGCCATTAGAGTCAGTTGGATATAGTCCATATCCATGTTCGGCATAGTGAGATTCTAATCCAGCTTCTTTTAATTCTTTTAGAGTGGCGCCATTTAGTAGTTGATATATCATAGCGGATATCATTTCAACATGGGCTAGTTCTTCAGTTCCAATATCGGTAAGCAAAGCTTTTCCTTTATCATCTGGCATTGTATATCTTTGATTTAGATAGCGGAAAGCTGCTGCTAACTCGCCGTTAGCGCCTCCATATTGCGTTACGAGATATTTTGCCATACGTAAATCTTTCTTTTTGATGTTAACGGGATATTCTAATGATTTTACATATTTCCACATTATTTTTGTACCTCCCATGGCCATGGTGAATTATTCCATAGCCAAATATTTGTTTGGACGGGACTATTTAGTGTCATAGGTCCATATTTACTTTCATAGATGGTTATTAATTCTTTTTCTTTTTTTAAATAACTATTATATTTGTTTAAGATATTGGTATCATTTGGATATAGATCTAGGTATAGTCCTAATTCGATTATAGCAAATCTATTTTCATCTATTTGTAGTATTAAATCTTCTCTTTCATTTGAGGCTTTTAACTCTTGTGGTTTATAGTTTTTGTATTCATCATATAGATTATTAAATAAATTACCTCTCTTGAATCCTATTTGTGAGTCTGTGATACTACTATTGGTGTTTGTATTTGGTATTGTATAATTATTAGGGAACATATTTTGATAGTTCATATCAGTTATCATGGTATTTGGGTTTGTCATAAAGTTCATATCATTATAGTTATTTAAATAATTATAATAATCGTTAAAATTATTCATATTTTTTTCCTCCTAAAATAGGTTATGATACTTAGGTGTTTTGTGTATAGGGTAATTACCTAAGTAAATATTATTTTTTTCTTGACAAAGATTTAATTATGTAGTATGATTTAATTGTACTAGTGCAGATAGTACAGTCATATATTGATAATGAAAGGAGATTTTATATGATAAAGATAGATAAATTATCTAAAAAATATGATAAAGATTATGTACTTAAAGATCTTAGTTGTAATATTAAAGATAATTCTATTTATGGTTTAGTAGGAGCTAATGGTTCTGGTAAGAGTACGCTTCTTAGAACTATTATGGGTATATATGAAGCTGATGGTGGTGTTATATCTGTTGATGGTGAAGAAGTATATGATAATGAAATTATGAAACAAAAAATGGTTTTTGTACAAGATGATTTATTCTTTTATCCTGGTTATACTTTAATGGATACTGCTAAATGGTATGAAGCAATGTATAAGGATTTTGATATGAATTATCTTAAGGAATTAGCAGGCTTACTTAACCTTAAACTAGATAAGAAAATTAGTACATTTTCGAAAGGAATGAAAAGGCAATGTGCACTTATATGTGCTATATCTACTAACTGTGATTATATGTTTTTTGATGAGACTTTTGATGGACTTGATCCAGTTATTAGAAATACTATGAAGAAAATTCTTATTAAACAAATGAATAAGAAGAGAACTACTATTGTTATGACTAGTCATAATCTTAGGGAACTTGAAGACATTTGTGATAATCTTGGTTTATTATATCAAGGTGGTATTTTATTTGAGAGTGATATAGATACTATTAAGACAAATATGTTTAAAGTTCAGATATCTTTTGAGAAGAATTTTGATAAAGAAGATTTTGAAGATTTTGATATTTTAAGTTTTAAAAAGCAAGGTAGTGTTGCTACGATTATTATTAAAGATAATGATGGTAAGAGTAAAAAGAAGTTAGAGAAGATGAAACCTTTAATACTTGATTATCTTCCACTTACTTTGGAAGAAGTATTTATTTATGAAATGGAGGCATTAGGATATGAATTTAACAAGTTTGTTTAATTTTAATTATTTAAAAGAAAATATTAAGAAGTCTAAAGCTATTATTCTTTTATGTATGTTATTACTTCCTATTCTTAATGGTATTATTCTTCTTATGCATGGTAGTACTGGTGATAATTTTGTTGCTAGTATTTATGATGTATCTGGTATTATATTATTTGGTATGTATGTTATACCAATAGTTCTTTCTATTACTTTGTTTAGTTTTATATATAAAAAAGGAGCAGTTGATTTTACTTTATCAATGCCTATTAATAAAAGACAAATATTTTTAACTAATACTATAGGTGGAATGGCTATTATACTTATTATGCAAATTATTAATTTTATTGTTATGTTATTAGTTAGTTTAATATATAGTAATATTATTGTTTCTTATAAGATGTTATTTGATATTTTACTTATGTATTCTATATCTTATATATTTGTATTTGTTTGTACTAATATTGCCGCTAGTGTATCTTCAAATAAGATTACAACAATAGTAGTTACTTTACTTATTATGTTTTTAATTCCATTTATTAGTACATTTATTAATTCTAATGCTTTTACTTATTATGGTAATAGTGATGTTAAAGTTGAATGTGTAAATGATAGCTGTAAGCCAAAAAATTATTATTGTGATACTGTTAAATGTGAAATAGATAAAAAGAATAATATTTATACTGCTAATATAAGAAAGTATGATAATGTTACTTATACTTTGCCTTATGAATTAATAAAAGATAATTTATTTGGAATTGAAAGTGATAATAGAGTAAATACTTCAATTATTAAGATGATTATACTTAGTATTATATATATAATAGTGGGTACAGTGTTATTTAGTAATAAGAGGTTTGAAATTGTTGGAACTTCATTTAGAAGTGAGAAAATACATATTTTAGTTAGAACTTTAACTACTATTCCTATTGTATGTCTTGCTTATGTTGTACTTAAAAATAGTAGTATATCTAGTTATGACTTTTTCTCTATTGTCTTATTACTTGTACTTATATTTACTTATTTAATTATATATGATTTGATTACAAGAAAGAAAGTTACTAATTTCTTTAAAATGGCTATTTGTTTAGCAATAGTTGGTGGTGTTACTATAGTAGTGGGAGCATTAGTGGATGTTGACAGTTATAGTATTAAGGCTAAAGATGTTAAAGAGATTTCTTTCTTAGATGATAATGGTAATGTTATTGGAAGTACTAAGAATACAGAAGTTATTAATAATAGTATATCTTTACTTTTAGATACTGAAGCTTTAGAAAATTATACTTATAACTATACTATTAAGACTAATGTAAAAGGTAGTACATATCGTTTTAATATTTATACTACTAAAGATAATTATAATCATATTAATAATATTCTTATTAATGATAAAGAATTTAGTAAAGATTTTAATAAATATAAAAATAATGATATATTTGGTATTAAATATAAAGATGGTTATAATAGAACAAATGATAGTAATCTTTCTGATATGATTGTTAATAAATATAAAAATGATAAGAATATATTTATGAATAATAATAGCAATAATGATTTATTTAACGTTACTCTTTATGTTTATAATGGCTTTAATGTAAAAGAAATTGACTTTGATGTAAGTGGAGATAAGAATTTAGAAGTTGGCCTTTTAAGGTATTATAATGCTAATACTAAGAAGATGTTTAGTAAGATAAATAGTGATAATGATATATATAATTATTATATAGATGATACGTATTGTATATATAATTTTGAATATTATAATGAAATTAGTAAGTTTATTATAGATAATATAGATGATAATTTTGATATTAATAAAGATTATGGTTACATTAGTACTTATACACATAATGGAAAAAATGTTTTTGTTACTAATAAAGTAGATGAACTTAATTTATTGAAAAGTAAATATGCTTCTCTTGATACTGATGTAGTAATAGATGGGGAGTAGGTGATTAGAGATGAGACAGATTATGATTAATTTGGATTATCAAAGTAGAACTCCAATATATGAACAGATTGTTAATGGTATTGAGAAGTATGTGGCTTTAGGAATTCTTAAAGAGAAAACACAAATTCCTTCGATTAGAGAGATGGCTAGTAATTTAGGAATTAATCCTAATACGGTTAAGAAGAGTTATGATATATTAGAGGGTAGAGGGGTTATTACCACTATTAGCACCAAAGGAACTTTTATATCAGAAGATACTAAGAAGGCTACTGATGAGAAGATTAATAAAGAAATTAGTATTATTAGAGAAAAGATTGATGAACTTACTAAGATGGGTATTAGTTATGAAGAAGTAATAGAAAGGATAAAAAAATGAAAATATTAGAAGTTAAAGATTTATGTAAAAATTATGGTAAAGGTAGTACTTTAGTTAAGGCTCTTGATGATGTATCTTTTTCAGTAGAAGAAGGAGAATTTGTTGCAATTGTTGGTTCTTCTGGTAGTGGTAAGTCAACACTACTACATATTCTAGGAGCTGTTGATAAACCTACTAGTGGAAAGGTTATTGTTGGTGGTACTGATGTTTTTAAACAAAAAGATGATGCTTTAGCAGTATTTAGAAGAAGGAAAGTAGGACTTATTTATCAATTTTATAATTTGATTCCTATTCTTAATGTTGAAGAAAATATGACTTTACCAATATTACTTGATGGTAAAAGTGTTGATAAGAATTATTTGAAAGAATTAATAGATATATTAGGATTAGAAAGAAGAATTAATCATTTACCTAATGAACTTTCTGGTGGACAACAACAAAGAGTATCAATAGGTAGAGCACTTATTTCAAGACCAGATATTATATTAGCGGATGAACCTACGGGAAATTTAGATTCTAAGGCTAGTAGAGAAATTATGGATTTACTTAGACTTTCTAATGAGAAATATGGTCAAACTATTATTATGATTACACATGATATGAATTTGGCTAAGACTGCTGATAGAATTATTACATTAGAAGATGGCCATATTGTTAAGGATGAGAAGATAAAATGAGTATTTTAAATAGATTGACAATTAAAAATTTGCGTCTTAATAAAAAAAGAACAATTGTTACAATTATTGGTATTATTTTATCGACTGCATTGATGGTTGGTATTGGTTTACTTTTTTCTTCTTTTCAAGACTTGATGATTAGGGATACTATAGGTTATAGTGGTAAGTATGAGGCTAAGTATAATGATGTAGATTTAATAAAACTTAATGATATTAAGAATAAGAATTTTACTTACTTCTATGAAAAACCTATTGGTTTTAGTAAAACCCAATCTAGTAATGAATATAAGCCTTATATGTATATTACTAGTGTTAATAAGGAATATTTTAATGAACTTAAGTTAATAGAAGGATCTTTTCCTAAGAATGAAAACGAAGTTGTTATATCTAATCATGTTATAACTAACGGAGGACTTAATTATAAAGTAGGAGATATTGTTACCTTAAAATATGGTACTAGAAATATTGAAGGAGAAGAGACTTTAGCTAATAGTGAGTATGTTCCTGGAGAAGAAATTGATATTACTGGTGAGGTTACTTTAAAGATAGTTGGTATAGTAGAGAGAAGTAATTTTGAGAGTTATTCTGCCTCTGGGTATACAGCCTTTACACTTGATGTAAATAGTGACAAAGGAAATGTAAACCTATATGTTATGTTTGATAAAAATAAGAAAATTATTAAACAATCTGAAGAACTTGCTAAAGAGTTAAGTTATGATTATGATATTAATTATAATAGTACATTACTTGCTTTATATGGAGAGAGTACTTATGGTAATGTTATGACTACAATGGTTAGTATGATGATTATTATGCTTGCTTTAGTTAGTATAGGTTGTATTATTGTTATTTATAATTCTTTTGCTATTTCGGTAATGGAAAGAAAAAAGGAATTTGGATTACTTTCTAGTATAGGTGCTACAAAGAAGCAGCTAGCACATACAGTCTTTTTTGAAGCAGTAGTAGTAGGAGTAATAGGTATTATATTTGGTATACTTGGTGCTTATATTGGTATAGGTTGTGTAGTACTTGTTATTAATAATTTAATTAGTGATATGTTAGATTATAAGTTATATCTTGTTACTAATCCTTTATTTATTATTATTCCAGTAATATTTATGATTGTTGTTATTGGAGTATCAGCATTTATTCCTTCTAGAAAAGCAAGTAAGGTGTCTCCGATTGAGGCTATTAGACAGAATGATGATATTAAAATTAATAAAAAGAAGATTAAAACGAGTAAGTTTGTTAATAAGTTGTTTGGAATAGAAGGAGAGATTGCTCTTAAGAATATTAAAAGAAATAAGAAGAAATATAGAGTTACTATTGTTAGTTTATTTATTAGTATTGTTTTATTTATATCATTTTCTTCATATATGAATTATACTTTAAATACGGCGAGTAGTGTAATGGGTGAAGTACCTTATGATTATCAGATTAGTTATTTTAGTACTACTGCTGGTAATAATGGAGAGGCATTAGATAAAATTAATGAAATTGTTAAGAGTAGTGATGTTAAAGAATATGTTTCTTATAGTGTTAGTAATTTATCTATAATTGGTAATTATACTTATAGTGATGAATATCTTGATTTTTATAAGAGTGCTTATGGCGATGATGGTATAAAGGCTTTAAATAATTTAAAATATCAATATATTTCTATCTATATTTTAGATGATAATTCTTATAATAAATATAAAAAGTTAATTGGTTTAGATAAAGATAGTGTTATTTTACTTAACAAATTCAAGGGTGTGAGTTATGGTAATAATAAGAGAGTTAATTATAATATTCCAGTAATTAATAATGGTAATATTAATATTAAGATATGTAACTTTGATGATAATGATGAAGATGTGGATACTACTAAGTATTGTAATAAGAATATAGATAATATTTTTGTTACTAATAAGTCTTTTGATTTGATTGAAGAGTTTTCTTATATGGATGATTTTAAACTTATTGTTAATAAGAAATTATATGATAGTATATCTGATAGTAGTACTCATTATACACAGTTTAATATTATAAGTGATAATACTAATAATATTGATAAATTAACTAAAGATTTAGATAAATATAGTAATGTTAATTATACTAATATTAAAGAAACTATGAAGCAAACTAATAATTTAATATTGGTTGTTAAAATACTTATGTATGGTTTTATTAGTTTAGTTACTTTAATAGGTGTTACTTCAGTATTTAATACTATATCTACTAGTATGGCACTTAGAAAGAGAGAATTTGCGGTTCTTAGAAGTATTGGTCTTACTAATAGAGGATTTAATAAGATTTTATTCTTTGAAAGTTTATTCTTTGGTATGAAATCTTTAATATTTGCTATACCTGTTAGTATAGGTATTACAGTACTTATTCATTATGCTCTTGCTGATATGGTGAGTATAAGTACGATTATTATTCCTTGGAAATATATTATTATATCTATTGTATCAGTATTTGTAATTGTACTTCTTACAATGATGTATAGTACTAGTAAGATTAAAAAACATAATATTATTGAACAAATAAGAGAAGAAAATATTTAAGAAAATACTTTCTTTTTCTTTGGGTTTGATATATAATTAAATAGAGGAGAGTGATTGATGTGGCAAAGTTTTGCACTAATTGTGGAAATGAACTTCCAGAAAATGCTGCGATGTGTGTTAAGTGTGGGAAAATGGTTAATGAAAATATAAGTACAAATAAAAATACTTCAAATGGAAATGACAAGAAAAAGAAAGGACTACCAACATGGGCAATTGTTTTAATTGTTATTGGTTGTGTTATTATTATTCCTATTATTATAGCTGTTGTTCTTGCTATTGTTGGATTTAAATATGTAAAAGATAATGATATTGATATTAAGGAATATATTGAAGAGAGTGCCACTATGAAGGGAACTATAGGTGATACTTTAAGTGGCGATGATGTTAAAATCACTTTAACTGATGCTCTTATTTATCCTCGTATTGAGGGAGAGGCTTTTACTGATACTCCTTCTGAAGGAAAAGAATATTTAGTATTTTTCTTTAATGTTGAGAATATTGATGATGAAAATAATTTTGTTTCTATTCATAATTTTACTGGTTATGTAGATGATACTTTGGTTGCAAGTAAGATTTTAATTAATAATGTTGATAATGTTCAATATTTGAGTGCTGATTTGACTCCTGGTAAAAAGACTAGAGGGTATGTTGCATACGAAGTAGATACTAATTGGAAGCAATTTGATATTCATTATAAAGAAAATTCTTTTGATTATAATGATAGTATGATTTTTACAGTTGTTAATGAAGAGAATAATCAAAATAATAATAATAATGCTTAATGATGGCATATTATTTATGAAGGAGGATAAACTATGAATGTAGTAGATGTTATAATTATTGCTCTTTTAATATTGGGTGGTGTAGCTGGATTTAAAGCTGGTGTTATAAAGAAACTTACTGATTTTATTGGAATGTTTGTGGTTATTATTTTGGCTTTTTATCTTAAAAATTATATATCAGTAATTATGTACGAAAATTTACCTTTCTTTAATTTTTTTGGGCTTATTAATGGTATTGATGCTTTAAATATTTTACTTTATGAGGTCATTGCTTTTTTAGTTATATTTATTGCTTTATTATTTGTATTGAAAGTTGTGCTTATGCTTACAGGTTTAGTTGAAAAAATACTTAAGGCTACTGTTATACTTAGTATTCCATCTAAATTACTTGGTATTGTAGTGGGAGTTATTGAAATGTATGTATATTTATTTTTAATACTTGTAATTGTTTCGTTACCAATATTTGATTCTTCGTTTTTAAAGAATTCTAAAATGAATAATTTTATTCTTAATAATACTCCAGTCTTATCTGATGTATCAGAAGAGATTATTGATATTTATGGTGATGTTTATAATATTATAGATAATAGAAAGAATAAGACTAATGAACAATTAAATGAAGAAATATTAAAGGTATTAATTGATAAGAAAGTTGTTACTAAGGAATCTGCTAAAAAGTTAGTTGATAAGAATAAAATACATATTAATGATAAGTCAATAGTAGAATAGGAGGTTTGTTATGGGATTAATTCATTATGAAAATGGTTTTGATGATTTGATTAAGGAAATTGCTGTCGTGGATTTTTATGCTACATGGTGTGGTCCTTGTAAAATGTTTGGTCCAGTATTTGAAGAGGTTTCTAAGGAAAGTGATATCAATTTTGTTAAAATTGATGTTGATAAGGATAGTGATATTGCTAGAAGATATGGTGTTATGACTATTCCAACTATTATTTTGTTTAGAAATGGAGAAGAAGTTAAAAGAAATATTGGATATATGTCTAAGGAAGAACTTATTGATTTTATGAAATAGTAATAGATAGTTGTTACTATTTCTTTTTTTTGTTGAAAAGATATTGATTTTATTTTTATTTTTTGATATGATTATTATGATAGAAGAGAGGAGGAATTATTCATGGAAAAAGAAGATAAGAGAGGAATATTTTTTGGAGTAATAGGAGTACTTACTTTGATTGTGGCTATAATAGGAGCATCATTTGCTTACTTTTCAATAAATGCCAATAGTAGAAAAGATGCTTTAACTGTTAATGCTGCATCTGTTAAAATTAAATATCTAGAAGGTGATCAAATTGCAATAAATAACTTAATTCCATCTACACAAGAAATTGCTCTAGAAACTCAAAGAAGAGCTTTAAATGGAGAAAAATATACTGGTGATGATGGACAACAACATGATTATCTACTTTGTAAAGATGATAAGAATTATACAGTATGTGGTGTATATGATTTTGAATTACAAAACAATGGTGAAAATCCTGTAGATATTAAAGCTTATGTTATTCCAACTGCACTTCAAGAAGCTGTTAAAGATGAGCAGAATCCTGAAAATAATAAGGATGCAGAAATTGGATTTACTAATTTAAAATTCATTATGTTTGATAGAACTAATGCTGATGATAAGAGTAATGGTACTACATTATATACTGGTACAGTTAATTATAATGAATCTGGATTTGGACTATTAGATACTGATATTGCAAAAACTACTAATATTGCTGGTAATGGTACTACTAAGAAATATCGTTTATTTTTCTGGTTAGATGAAAAAGGTGAAGCTAATAATGCTGAACAAGGCGCTACATTTAAAGGTACTGTTCATATAGATCTTGCTGGTGCTGAAAATAGTAATATTACAGGTCGAGCAGATACTTTACCATAAAATAATAAAAAGCAATTTTGATATTGCTTTTTTTTTATAATTTTGTTATTATTATAGTAGGATAGGTGAGTGTATGGTAAAGAGTAAAAATAATATATTTTATTTGATACTATTTGTTCTTACAATTATTACAATGATTGTTGGAATAACTTTTACTTACTTTTCATTAATAGCAAGTGAAGATGAGGATAGTACTAAAGTACAAACAGGTAGTATTTCTATTAATTATATAGATGGTGAAAAAATAGATACTTATGCTTTAATTCCAATTAATGAACCTACTTTAAATACAAAATACTCTGTTTATAAAAAAAGATTTGCTGTTAGTAGTAATGGTTCATTAGATCAAACTTTAGATATTTATATTAATGTTACAGATAATAAGTTTAAAAACGATGCTTTAGGTTTTTCACTTTATAATTCGGATAATAGAAAAATTGCTACTGGTAGAATACCTTCTAGTGGTAGGGTTTGTTTGATATCTAAAGAGTACTTAAAAAATAATACTACTAACAATTATACTGTTTTGATATGGCTTCAAGATGATAATACTGATCAAAATTATGAAATGGGTAATACTTTTGTTGGAGGTTTTGACATAGATGCTGAGCAAATAAAGTATCAATAACTGCATTAGCAGTTTTTTCTTTACTAAAATGATAATTTAGTATATAATTTATTTAGGTGATAATGTTATGAATGGTAAAGTTATTAAATTAAATGACTATAAGTTTAATTTTGGACAAGAGACTATTTTTTTAAATGTTTTTGCAGTATTTAAAAATATTAAGAATGGTAATAAATATATAATTTATAGTTATGATAATAAGAAATTATATTGTGGTTCGGCTTTTGTTAAAAATAATGAGATTATTGTTATGATATCGAAAGGTGAAAATGATAATGATATTAAAAAATTTGTTAAAGAGTTAATTAATAATAATTATCAAGAAGAATATGAAATTATTTCTTTGGATAAAGTTAATTCTATACAGGTTATAGATGAGGCAATATGTGATGTTGATGTTGATATTAAAAAACTTAATGATATTACAATTCCAAAACCTAAAGTTGTTGAAAAAGAGATTGTTCCAAAGAAAAAAGTTAATTTTACTATAGTATTTTTACTTGTTTTTATTTTAGTAGTAGCTATGTTTTTCTTTTTTAATCCAGAAGTTATTAATGGTAAAAATGTTTACTATACTTGTAGTAAGTCTTATGATCATGAAAAACTACCGGCTTCAGTTATTGAAAATGTTGAACTTGAATTTAATGGTCATGGAACTATTATTGATATTAAAGTAAAGTCTGATTATATTTTTAATGATGTTAATTATTATAAAGAATTTAGAGATAAAAGTTATTTTTATCAATATTTTAGTGATGGTGATACTTATAAGTTTGATGATAATACTTATACTTATAAATTATTTTCTTCAATTAATACTAAAGAAGACTTCTTTTTACCTACAGATAAAGATGGACTTATAAAACATTATCAAGATGATAATTATACTTGTAAGGTTGTTGATAATTAATGAAAAAGAGTAATTTTTATTTATTATATAGTGGAGATAAATCTCTTTTAAGTAATGAGGTTAATAAACTTAAGAAGAATTTAAATATTACTAGTGATAGTATATATTATGATATTGAAAATGTTTCGGATATTATTGTAGAGGCTTCTACTATTGGGATGTTCGATCCATATAAGTTTATTGTTATTGATAGTGGTAGTTATTTTTTACAGAAGGGTGAATTTGATATTTCTTTGTTAGAGGAATATTTTAATAATTATAATACTAATAGTTATTTGATATTTATTTTAAATAGTGGTAGTGTTGATAGTAAGAAGAAGTTATATAAATTAATTAATGATAATGGTACTATTAATAAACTTAGTGTTACTGAAGAGTATTTGGATACTTTTGTTAGGAATTATATTAAAGATAATGGATTTACTATGAGTGATATGGATATTAAGTTCTTTTTGGGTAGATGTAATAAAGATATTGATAATATTAAGAATGAACTTGATAAACTTATGCTATATAAATTAGAAGAGAAAGTTATTGATAAAGATGATATTATTTTACTTGTTGATGAAGATATAGATGATACTGTATTTGAACTTGTTAGCTCTATTCTTAAAAATGATTGTAATAAGGCTATAAAGTTATATTATAATTTTATTAATAATGGTATGGATGTTAGTCAGATAATAGCTATTATTGCTAGTCAGATTAGATTATTATTTCAAGTTAAGAGATTATATAATAGTGGTAAGTCTAATGAAGAAATTGCTAAAATATTAGAGTTTAAAAGTCCATATAGAGTTAAGTATTTACTTAATGATTGTTACTACTATAGTGAAGATGATTTGATTAAGTATTTATCTAAATTAGCGGATATTGATAAAAATATTAAGAGTGGTAATGGTGATGGTAAGTTTCTTTTAGAACTTTTTATTGCAAAAAAAGATATGTAATTTTTGGTTACATACCTTTTTTTATATTTGATAGGGCTTTTTCTTTTTCTTCATCAGTACTATTATTCCAAAATAATTCAAATAATACTCCTAATCCTATTAGAGGATCTTCATCATGTGATGCTATTGATTCCTCAATTGAATTTCTTATTTCTTCTATATTGTCTTCTTTGAAGTTAGAAATTATATAAGCTCTTATATCTATATTATTCATGTTATCACCATTATTAATATGGTTATTTATTTTTGATTTATACGTTGTAAAATACTCTTTAGTATGATATTCTATTTATGGTGATGTTTATGTCGATATATATTCATATTCCTTTTTGTAATAGTATTTGTAGTTATTGTGATTTTTGTAAGGTATATTATAATAAGAAATATATTTATGATTATTTAGATAATCTTAAGAAAGAGATTAGTAGTAGATATAAGGGTGAGAAAGTAAATACTATTTTTATAGGAGGGGGTACACCATCTAGTTTAGATATAGATGAACTTAGGTATTTATTTGATATTATTGGTGTTTTTGATAAAGATATTTACTGTGAATTTACTATGGAATGTAATATTGATTCTATTAGTGAAGAAAAACTTATTATTATGAAAAAATATGGTATTAATAGAGTTAGTGTAGGGGTAGAATCTTTTAATGATAGTGTAATTAAGTTTCTTGGAAGAAATCATGATAAGAAAATGGTATTTGAAAAGATTGGGTTAGTAAAGAAATATTTTGATAATATTAATATTGATTTAATATATGCTGCTTATGATGATATTAATATTTTGAAAGGTGATATTGATTGTTTTTTAGAACTTGATATTCCACATATTTCTACTTATAGTTTGATTATTGAGGATAATACAGTATTAAAGATTAATGGTACTAAGAATATTGATGAGGATCTTGATTATGAGATGTATAATTATATTCAGGATACTTTAGAGAAGAATGGGTATATTCATTATGAAATTAGTAATTATGCTAGAAGTGGATATCAATCTAAACATAATTTGGGTTATTGGAATAATTATGAATATTATGGTTTTGGTTTATCTAGTGTTAGTTATATTGGTAATAAGAGAATTAGTAATACGAAGAATTTAAGTAAGTATTTAAGTGGTAGTTATTTAGATTATATCCAAGAAGAAGATAAAGATATTCAGATGGAAAATGAAGTGATGCTTGGACTTAGAAAGTTTGATGGTATAAATTTAGATGAGTTTAAAGAAAAATTTAATGTTTTATTAGAAGATGTTTATGATATAGATGACTTAGTTAGAGATGGTTATTTGATAAAAGAAAATAATTATCTTAAAATTAATAAGAAATATATGTATATTTCTAATGAAGTTATTGTTAGAATGTTTAAATAATGATATAATTATTTATATAAATGGAAGGAAGGAAGATTATGGAAGGTTTTATTAAAGTCATTACTAGTGAAAAGTTTTATTTACCTTTTGTTTATGTTTTAGTAGGTTTATTTCTTTATTTAGTTGTTAATAGTGTTATTAATAAACTTACTGCTAAACATAAGAGTACTAGAGGTAGGGATAAGAGGAAAGATACGATAATTGATTTATCTAAGAATATTTTTAAATATATAATTGTTATATTAATTATATTACAAATATTAAAATTATATGGCGTTGATACTACTAGTATTATTGCTTCAATAGGAGTATTTGCTGCGGTTATTGGTCTTGCTTTTCAAGATATTTTAAAGGATTTATTAGCGGGAATTTCTATTATTTTTGATAATAAGTTTGCTGTCGGAGATACTGTTGAAATTAATGGTTTTAGTGGTACTGTTATTCAATTAGGACTTAGAACTACTAAGATTAAATCTTTTACTGGTGAGATTAAATCAATTGGTAATTCTTCATTTAATGAGGTTATTAATTATAGTTTGTCTGATGCTATATTATATATTAAACTTAATGTAGCATATGATACTAATTTGGAAAAACTAGAGAAAGTTCTTTCGGATATTAGGGAAGATGTATTAAAGATAGATGGTGTTATTACATATGAATTAAATGGTGTTGATGCTTTTGCGGATTCTTCAATTGTATATATGGTTAGTGTTACTTGTAAGGCTCCTAATAGGTATTCTGCTAAGAGAGCATTTCTTAGATTAGTTAAAGATACTTTTGATAAAGAAAAGATTGAAATACCATATACTACTGTAGATATCAATGTAAGGAAGTAGATGTTATGAATAAAATTGAATATTTTAATAAGGAATATAGTTATATAAAAGATAATAAGAAAAGAGAAGATCTTAAGTTATTGGTTAATGAATTACCTGATTATTTTTTTGATATTCCTGCTTCTAGTACTGGTAAATACCATCCAGATTTTGCTAAGAGTGAGCATGGACTTGTTAAACATACTAAAGTGGCAGTTAGATTTGCTAAAGAGCTTTTAGATAATCCGGGACTTAATAATTTTAGTGATAATGAAAAGGATATTATTATTATGGCTATTGTTTTACATGATGGGTGTAAAAGTGGTAGAGTAAAAGAAAAGTATACGAGATTTGATCATCCGTTAGTAGTATGTGAACTTATAAAAGAAAGTAGGAGTAAATTATCTCTTACTGATGAAGAATTTAATTTACTTATTAGGGTTATTTCTTCACATATGGGTATTTGGAATAAGGATTATAATGGTAATGAGGTTTTACCTATACCTAAAGATAAGTATCAGAGATTTGTACATATGTGTGATTATTTATCTAGTAAGAGGTTTATTGATGTTAGATTTGATGGAATTGATATTAGAGACTAATATATTTAGTCTTTTTTTCATATATTTAGATAGGTGAATTTATGAAATATAGATATTTTATGCTTCCTTTTATTATTATTATTTTTATGATACTAGTTATTGATTATAATAGTGAGATTATTAACAAGGTACTTATTGATAGTAATAGGACTATTAATTATCCTTTTTTTGATAATGATAATATTGATTTATTTATTGAGAATTATTTGAATAGGACTTCTAATAATTATAGTGATGATATTTTTATTGATTATGATGGTTATTTGAAAGAGAATAAATATTATTTGAATTTTTATAAATATATAGTAGGATCAGGAAAGATATCTAATGATATTGATAGTTTTATTATTGATATGGATAATGATAAAGTGGAGATGGGGATAGCTAGTACTTATATGAATGATTATATTATTTATGATAATGATATTACTAGTAATAAATATATTGCTCTTACTTTTGATGATGGACCTAATTATAATACTAATAAGGTTCTTGATATATTAGAGGAAAATAATGTTCCTGCTACTTTTTTTGTACTTGGTAATAGAATTAAGGGAAATGAGAATATTTTAAAGAGAATGGTTAGTAGTAAGATGGAGATTGGAAATCATACTTTTAATCATTTACTTCTTACTAAATATAAAGAAGATAAGGTTAAGAGTGAGATTAATGATACTAGTAATCTTATTTTTGAAGTTACGGGGAAATATCCTACTTTACTTAGACCTAGTTATGGATCTTGTAATAAGATGATTAAGAGAATAGTGGATACTCCTATTATTATATGGGATATTGATACTTTGGACTGGAAATATCATAATTCTAGGAGAATTAGTAGTAGGGTTATTAATAAAGTAAAAGATGGAGATATTGTTTTAATGCATGATATTTATAGTGCTACTGCTAATGCATTAGAAATTATTATTCCATCTTTAAAGAGTAATGGTTATACTTTTGTTACGGTTAGTGATTTGTTTTATTATAAGAATATTCCTTTAGAAAAGGGAAAGGTATATGGATTTGCTAGATAACTATTCTTTTATGGCACTCTAAGCTTGTAATCTTAGAGTGTTAGTTAAAGCCTCTAATGGAGTCTTTAACTAAGATATCAACCATATATATTGTATATTAGTTAGCACTATATACTAAAAAAGGTAGGAAATATGGAAGTTTCTTATCTTTTTTCTTTACAAAAAAATGCTTTTGTTATATAATTATATTGGCTTTTTGTAAGGAAGTGATACTTATGGCTTATATCAGTAATGAAGTTATGAATGAGATAAGAAATAAAACTGATATTGTTGATGTTATTTCTAAGTATGTTAATCTTACAAAGAAGGGGAAAAATTATTTTGGTGTTTGTCCTTTTCATGATGATCATTCTCCTAGTATGAGTGTTAGTCCGGAAAAACAGATTTATACTTGTTTTTCTTGCGGTGCTAGTGGCAATGTATTTACTTTTGTAGCGGATTTTGAGAAGATATCTTTTACTGAGGCTGTTAGATTGCTTGGGGAAAAGGTTGGTATTAATATTGGTACTAATATTAGTGTTAGTAATAAGAAAGATGAATACTTTGATATTTATAGTACTGCTAATAAGTTTTATCAAAATAGTTTATTTACTAATTTAGGTAAGAATGCTATTGAATATTTAGATAAGAGACATATTGATAAAGATACTATTAAAAAATTCGGTATTGGTCTTTCTATACAGAAGGTATCACTTACTGAATACTTGATTAATAAAAAATATTCTATTGATAAACTAGTAGATGTTGGTCTTACTAATGAGAATGGACATGATATTTTTATTAATAGAATTATGTTTCCTATATATGATTTAAGTGGTAATCCTGTTGCTTTTTCCGGTAGAATATATAATACTAAGGATACTGCTAAATATGTTAATACTAAAGAGACGGATAAATTTAAAAAGGGAAAGATTTTATATAATTATCATATTGCTAAAGAATATTTGAAGAAAAATGATTCTGTTATTATTATGGAAGGTCAAATGGATGTTATTAGGGCTAGTACAGTTGGTATTGATAATTGTATTGCTACTATGGGAACTGCTCTTACGAGGGAACATAAAAGTATTATTAGAAATATGGCTAATAATGTTATTTTATGTTTTGATGGTGATGCTGCTGGTGAAAAGGCTACTATTAGTGCTATTGAGTTACTTGAAGATACTGGAGTTAATATTAAAGTAGTTAGACTTCCTGATAATTTGGATCCTGATGAATATATACTTAAAAATGGTAAAGATTCTTTTTTAGCACAAATTAATAATGCTAGTAATCTTATTGATTATAAGATGGAAATACTTAAAAAGAATAAAGATTTTGGTAATATTAAGGATATTTCTTCTTATGTTAATAGTGCTTTAAAGGAACTTATTAATGAAAAAGATAATATTATAGTAGAACTTAATTTAAAGAAGTTATCGGATAATTTTAATATAGATTATGAGACTATAAAAGATAAATATAATAAGTTGATTAAAAATAAAAAAGAGGTTGTTAAGGAAATTAAACCTAAGAAGACTTATAATAAATATGGTATGGCAGAGAATTATCTTATTTATTACATGTTAAAGAATGAAAAGGTACTTAATATGGTTGAAAATAGAGTTGGATATTTTCCTGATAAAAATATTCGTGAATTATCTAATGAAATTATTTACTATTTTCATAAATATGGTATAATAAATGTTGCTGATTTTATTAGTTATATATCTGATCGAGAGGAAATACTTAGAACCCTCCGTGATATTATTGCTATTGGAATAAAAGAGGACTTTCAAATAGAAGAAATTGAAGATTATATTTTTGTTATAAATGAGTATCATAAAGAAGTAAGAGTTAATAATTTAAACAAAAAATTAAAAGAAGAGAAAGATCCATTAAAACAAGCAGAAATATCTATGGAGATAATGAAGATAAGGGGAGGTAGTAGAAATGGTATCAGAAATTAAAGATTTTGAACAAAGAAAAGAAAACTTGATTAAGAAAGGTAAAGAACTTGGATTTATTACATATGAAGAGTTGGCGGAAGAGTTAAAAGGTCTTGAAATTGGTAGTGATTTACTTGATGAACTTTATAATGCTCTTATGGAAAATGATATTAGTGTTGTATCAGAATCTGACTTAGATGATGGTAGTGATGAAGATGATGGTGGAGATTTAGAGGATATTTTAAAAGATAATAATATTGCTAAAGAACTTACTATTAATGATCCTGTTAGAATGTATTTAAAAGAGATAGGTAAAATTAGTTTGTTATCGCTTGATGAAGAAACTGAATTATCTGAGAGAATTGCTAATGGAGATGAAGAAGCTAAGAATAGACTTGCTGAATCTAACTTAAGACTTGTTGTATCTATTGCTAAGAGATATGTTGGTAGAGGTATGCTTTTCCTTGATTTAATTCAAGAAGGTAATATTGGTCTTATGAAGGCTGTTGAAAAGTTTGATGCAAATAAAGGATATAAATTTTCTACTTATGCTACTTGGTGGATTAGACAAGCTATTACTAGAGCAATAGCGGATCAAGCTAGAACTATTAGAGTACCAGTACATATGGTAGAAACTATTAATAAATTATCAAGATTTCAAAGACAGCTTACGCTTGAACTTAATAGAGAACCTACTGATGAGGAACTTGCAGAAAAGATGGGCATGAGTCCTGAAAAGGTTAGGGAAGTTATCAAGATTGCTCAAGATCCTGTTTCTTTAGAGACTCCTATTGGAGAAGAGGAAGATTCACATTTAGGTGATTTCGTTCCTGATGAAAGTAATATGTCTCCAGAAGATTTTACTATTCATGAAATGTTAAAAGAAGAAATTAGTGATGTTTTACTTACTTTGACTGAAAGAGAAGAACAAGTACTTAGACTTAGGTTTGGTCTTGATGATGGTTCATCTAAAACATTAGAAGAAGTTGGTCAAATGTTTGGGGTAACAAGAGAGAGAATTAGACAGATTGAAGCTAAGGCTTTAAGAAAATTAAGACATCCATCTAGAAGTAGAAAGTTAAAGGATTTCTTAAATGAGTAAGTTATCTAAAAGATTAGAAGTAGTTGCTAATTTTATAGATGATAATGATAAATCCGTGATTGATATTGGATGTGATCACGGACTTTTATCTATATATTTGGCTGAAAAATTTAAGAATTTAAAAATTATTGCTAGTGATGTTAATAATAATGCTTTAGAGTCTGCTAGAAGGAATGTATCCAAATATAAATTAGAAGATAGAATAGATATTAGACTTGGCAGTGGTGTATCTGTTATTAATAAGAAAGATAAAATTGATACATTAGTAGTAGCGGGTATGGGGGCTAATACTATTATAGGATTTCTAAAATATTCTCAAGATAAACTTAAAGATATTAATAAGATTATTATTCAAAGTAATACTGATTTATTTTTCTTAAGAAAAAATATGGTTAGTATGGGTTATTATATTGATGATGAAGAATTGGTTCTTGATAAGAATATTATTTATACTGTTATCGTATTTAAGAAGGGTAGGAAAAGATATTCTTATAAAGAATTATATTTGGGCCCTATATTATTAGATAAGAATAGTGAATTATTTAGAAAGAAATGTGATAAAGAACTTAAAATAATTACTATGATATTAAATAATGTTGGGAATGGACATTATTTATATAAATTAAAATTAAAAAGAAATATTAAAATACTTAAAAATATAACTTAATTGTTATATTTTTGCTTTTGTTTCATATCTTTTATTGAAAGGGAGAGTGATTATGAAACAAATTGTACCATTTAAGAAAGAATTACCATTTAAAACTAAAGTTAGTGAGATTACTTCTATATCTTTAGAAAGAGAAATTAATGTTGAAGAAGAAGGTATTATTACTGGTGTATTTCATATTACTGGGAATTATAAGATGAATGAAGGTTCTATCAATAGAGATGACTTTTCTTTTGATTTACCTTTTGATATTACTTTAGATCCTAGATATGATATTAGTACTGTTAAGGCGGATATTGATGATTTTTATTACGATGTTATTAATAGTGATACTTTGAGTGTTAATATTGATTTATTTATTGAAGCCGAATATTTACCAGAAGATGTAACAAAGGAAGAAGATACTCTAGATGAAAAAGCAGAAACTGAGGAAATAGAAGAAGTTAGAGTAGAAAAAATAAAGGTTGATGATGTGAAAGATGATATACCAGTAGTTGATGAAAAGAAAGAGGAAATTATGGGAAAAATAGGTACTGAAGAAATTAAAGAGGAAACTAGAGACAATGATAATATTACTGCTAGTGACTTATTTTCTAATTTAGATGATAGTGAAACTTATACTACATATTATGTTTATATTGTTAAGGAAGAGGATACTATTGATAAGATACTTGTTAAATATAGTATAAGTAAAGAAGAATTTGAAAATTATAATGATATAACTAATATTAAACCTGGAGATAAGGTTATTATACCTAAGTCTAGTGAATAATGATATTAGAAGTGAAATAAGTAAGTATAATTTACCTATTAATAAACTTACTATTAAGTCTGGTGCTAGAATTATTGATGATAAAATTGTGGTTAAAGATAAAAAAAATAAAGAAATTAATAAGACTTATAAATATTTGTCTTCTAGAGCATTTGATTATTTTCCATATTTAATTGATGATTCTGATAAGTATGAAATTTATCCTTATATTGATGATATATATGAGCCTAGAGAACAAAAGGCAATGGATTTGACACATTTACTTAGTTTGCTTCATAGTAAGACTACTTTTTATAGGGAAGTGGATATTGATAAAAATAAAGAAATATATGAAGAAATAGTAAATGAAGTAGATTATTTAAATGATTATTATAATAGTCTTATATCTTCGATAGAAAAAGAAGTATATATGTCTCCTTCTTCTTATTTAATTGCTAGAAATACTAATATTATCTTTAGTAGTATTTATTATGCTAAAGATAATATTGAAAAATGGTATAAAATGATTGAAGATAATAAGAATGAAAGAGTTTCATATATTCATAATAATATTAATTTAGGACACTACGTTAAGAATGATAAACCATATTTAATTAGTTGGAATAATAGTAGAATTGATAATCCTATATATGATTTGTTATCTTTTTATAAAAATCATTATTTGGAATTTGATTTTTCTGATTTGTTTCATTATTACGAAAGTGGTTATCCTCTAAAAAATGAGGAAAGATTACTTTTATTTATATATATGGCTATTCCTTCTAAAATTGAAGTTGATAGTAGTGAATATGAAATGTGTATAAAAATAAATAAAAAGATTGAATATTTGTATAAAACTAGTAACTTAATAATGAACTATCAAAAATGATAGTTCTTTTTGCTTGATAAAATAGAAAATATATGTTATTATTTATTTAGGATAGGAGAATGATATATGGATAATATTAGTACTAAGAAGTTAATTATGATTGGAGTGGGAATAGTGGTTGTCTTTTCTACTATTGTTATTTTGGTGTTAAGATTTTTAGTTTTTGGTACTCATCAGAAAACTACTAGTTTTAGTGATTATAAGGCACCTGCGGTTAGTTTGAATTGTAGTTATAATTATGATAATAATGGAATTAATACTACTGTATATTCTGATTTTGTTTATAATTATCAAAAGAGTTATAAAGTTGCAATTTATAATAGAATTGTAATGAAATATCAAAATGGAATTTCTGATGATGAATATAATAATATTATTAATAGTTTAAATTCATTAGATTGTAATAATGATAATAGCGATGTTTGTACTAGTAAAGGTCTTAATTTAGATTCGTCTAAGTTTGGATGGCTTTCTAGAATAGATGAAGAAAATAATACTATTACTATTAACTTCTATAATCTTTATGATAAAGGTAAAAAAGCTAATAAAAATGATAAAGAAACTATTAAGAAGTTTTATCAAGCAAATGGTTATATTTGTGAATAAGAATTAACTCATATGAAAGTATGAGTTTTTTTGTAAAGTATAATGAAAATACTTTGAAATTTGATAAATATATTATATAATTTAATAGGAGAGTGATAATATGAGATGTGTTGGTACTGTTGTTCGTGGTATTAGAACAGGAGTAATAAAAAGAGGAGATAATTTAGAAAAGATAGTTGTAGATTCAGTTATGAATGCTAGTTCTAATGATAATTTTGAAATTAGAGATAAAGATATAATAGCAGTTACTGAAGCAGTAGTGGGAATAGCTACTGGTAATTATGTTAGTGTTGATGATATTGCTTCAGATATTAGAAATAAATTTCCTAACAATGAAGTTGGTATTGTTTTTCCAATTCTTAGTAGAAATAGATTTTCGATGATTTTAAAGGGAATTGCAAGAGGTACTAAAAAAATATATATGCTACTTTCTTATCCTGCTGATGAAGTTGGTAATCATTTATTTGATGAAAAGTTGTTGTATAAATATAATATTAATCCTTATAGTGATTGTTTTGATGAAAAGAAGTATAGAGAATTATTTGGTAATATAGTTCATGAATTTACTGGAGTTAATTATGTTGATGTATATACTGAAATTTGTAAGAATGAGGGATGTGATATTGAATTTATTTTCTCTAATAATCCTAGAGATATATTAAAATATACTAAAGATATACTTGCTTCGGATATTCATACTAGAAATAATACTAAGAAGTTACTAGAAGATGCTGATATAATTTTGGGACTTGATGATATTATGACAAAGAGTATTAACGGAAGTGGTTATAATAGTAAATATGGCCTTTTAGGTTCAAATAAGAGTACTGATGAGTTACTTAAATTATTCCCTGAAAATGGCAAAGAATTGGTATTAGGAATTCAAAAGGATATTAAGAATAGAACTGGTAAAAATGTTGAAGTTATGATATATGGTGATGGTGCTTTTAAAGATCCTATTGGTAAGATATGGGAACTTGCTGATCCTGTTGTATCACCATTTTATACTGATGGTTTAGAGGGTACTCCTAATGAGATTAAACTTAAGTATGTTTCTGATAATACATTGTCTGATTTGCATGGTGAAGAGCTTAATAAGGCTATGAAAGAAGAGATCAAGAAAAAAGAATCTAATCTTGTAGGTCAAAACAAGAGTCTTGGGACAACGCCAAGAAGAATTGTTGATTTGGTTGGTTCTTTATGTGATTTAACTAGTGGTTCTGGTGATAAGGGTACTCCGGTAGTGTTGATTCAAGGGTACTTTGATAATTATGCTAATGATTAATTAAAAAGACTTACTTAGTGTAAGTTTTTTCTTTACTTTAATTCTTATAATTGTTATAATTATTAGGAAAAGAGGTATTATATGGAAGGTAATTTTATTAAAGGTTTTTTATATAAAGAAATATATCGTAATGAGATTAATGGTTATATGGTTGGTCTTTTTAAAGTTAAAGATAATAATATTGACTATGATGATGATATGATACATATTACTGGAATATTACCTAGACTTAGTGAAAAAAAAGAATATATTTTATATGGTGAAATTGTTTATCATAATAAGTATGGAAAACAATTTAATGTTAATTCTTTTGAAGTTAATATTCCTACTAAAGAAGAAGAACTGGTTGTCTTTTTATCAAGTGATTTATTTCCAATTGGAGAAAAGACTGCTAAAAAGATCGTTGATACTTTTCATGAGGATACTATTAATAAAATACTTGAAAACAAAGATTGCCTTCAATTGATACCTAGACTTGGGGAAAATAAAATTAATAGAATATACAATGTTTTAGTGGATTATCAAAGTACTTCTAATATTGTTATGGAACTTACTAAACTTGGTTTTGACATGAAGGATTCTTTATCTTTTTTAAATAAGTATAATAATAAAATATTAGATACTGTTAATAATAATATATATGAGCTTATTGATAGTGATGAAATGTCTTTTGTTAAGATTGATGAAATTGCTCTTGGTATGGGAATTAATGAAGATGATGAAAGAAGAATTAAGGCATTAATTATCTATATTATGAAAGAATTGTGTTTTAATAATGGAGATACTTATTTATTTTTGGAAGAAATATCTAATATGTTATCTAATTATGTTAGTATTAGTAATGAAAAATTTGATTATTTGATGGTGAAACTTGTTAAGAATAAAAAAATTATTATTGAAGATAAGAGATATTATTTAAGAAAATTTTATGAGGCAGAAAAATATATTTGTGAAAGACTTTGTTTTCTTAATGATATGAGTATTAATAGTAATATTAGTATTGATAAATATATTGATAATAAAGAAAAAGATAATAAAATTAAGTATGATGAATTACAGAGAAAGGCTATATATTCTGGTGTTAATAATAATATTACTATTATTACTGGTGGACCTGGAACAGGTAAGACTACAATTGTTAAGGCAATTGTTAATATTCTCATTCATGAAAAAAAATTAAAAAAAGATGATATTGCGCTTCTTGCTCCAACGGGGAGAGCTAGTAAAAAACTTATGGAAACTACTGGTATTAGTGCTAGTACTATTCATAAATATTTAGGATGGGATAAGGATACTAATACTTTTGCTACCGATGAATATTCTCCAAATGGCCAAAAATATATTATTGTTGATGAAGTTAGTATGATTGATACTTTACTTATGGAAGCTTTATTTAAGGGTATTAGAAGAGATGCTAAACTTATTTTAGTAGGAGATTACTATCAATTACCTAGTGTTAGTGAAGGACAGATACTTAAAGATATTATTGATAGTGATTGTTTGCCTGTGATTAGACTTAATCAAATATATAGACAGAGTGAAGGCTCATATATTCTTAATTTAGCTTATGATATTAAGAATAAAAATATTAGTGAAGATTTATTTATTAAAAAAGATGATTATTTATTTATTAGTAGTGATAATGATAATGCTGGTAGTTATATTAAAGAAGTTGTTAAAAAAGCTATTGAAAAAGGATATACTGATAGGGAAGTACAAATATTAGCTCCTATGTATAAGTCTTTAAATGGTATTGATAATCTTAATATTATGCTACAAGAATTGTTTAATCCTAGTAGTAAAAATAAAAAAGAAATAAATATTAGAAATGTTACTTTTAGAGAATGTGATAAGGTATTACAACTTGTTAATGATCCAGATAATAATGTTTATAATGGTGATATTGGATATATTGAAGATATTATTATTTCTAAAGATAAAAAGATAATTAATCAGATTAATATTAATTATGATGGTAACATTGTTGAGTATACACCAGATAAATTTATTAATTTTAGACATGGATATGCTATTAGTATTCATAAAGCACAAGGTAGTGAATTTGATATGGTTATTATGCCTGTTGTTAATTCTTTTAAGAGAATGCTTTATAATAAACTTGTTTATACTGGTGTTACTAGAGCTAAAAAAAGTCTTGTTATAGTGGGAGACTCGAATGCTTTTATTTATGGTATTAATAATGATTATGTTGATAATAGAAAAACTACTTTAAAAGATTTTATTATTAATTTTTATAATGAATAGTATAATTATTGATATATGGTTAATAATATGATTGGTATGTTAAATACCAATCATATTTTAGAGAGGTGAGATTATGAAATCTAAGACAGGTATGGCTTTAATGGGATTAGGTATTGGAGTTGGGAGCGCCGCTCTATACGCAAATATAAAAAATGGTAATATGAAGAAGTTAGTTAGAAAGATGAATTCCGCTAAAACTAAAGCTATTAGTGACCTAGAAAATATGATGTAGGAAGAGAAGATTTTTCTCTTTCTTTTTTTATATTTTTTTGATATAATTTAGTAGGAGGATAGGTATGGGAAAAAGAAAGAAGAGAAAGAGTAATGTTGGTACTATAATTATGATTATAGTTATAGTGTTACTTAGTTTATTTGTTTATTTACTGGCTACTAAAAGAATTGATTTTAATAATAAGAATGATGATTTAGTAGAAGATAATACTAATATAGATAATAATAAAAATAATGATGATGATAAGAATAATAAAACTATTTCTAAGGAAGAAGCAATTACTATTAGTAAAGAGAAGATGCCTGTTATGATTAGTTTGGCTAACCAAAGGAGAGGACTATATGGTTACTGTGGTGAATTTGATGAAGATGCGGACTTTTTGACTATAGGTAATGATACTTATGATTTATCTTCTGAATTTAAGAGTGTTAGTGAAGTTAAAAAATATTTGGAAGAAAGTATTAGTAGTGAACTTATTAATGAGTATTTTGATAATAATAAGTATCAAGAAAAAGATGGTAAATTATATTGTATGGTAGCACATAAAGGTGTTGATTTAGCTTACCTTAGAAATGAAAATATGATTAATAATGATAATACTAAATATGATGTTTTAAATTTAGGTAATGATAGTTTTGATGTAGAAGTTGTTATTTCTTATTATTCGGTAGGAGATAATACTCCTAGTAACTTACTTACTATTTCTTCTAAGATAGAGAAGATAGATGGTAAATATGTCGTTACTAAATATAGTGATAATGTTTAAATAGAATAATTAAATGAGAGTAATATCTCATTTTTTTTATGTAAAAAAAAGAAGTAATTATTTTACTTCCATAGTATTTACTTTTTTAGTTAATCTTGATTTTTCTCTATCAACTTTATTTTTATGAACTAAACCTTTAACTTTAGCGTTATCTAAAGCTTTAATTGCTTTCTTTAATGATTTGTCTGCTTGTTCTTTATTTCCTGCTAATACAGCTTTATCTGTTTCTTTAATAGCATTTTTAACAGTAGACTTTAATTGTTGATGTGCTAAAGTTGTTTTTCTTATTTGAATTATTTTTTTCTTTGCATTTTTAACATTTGCCATAAAAATTCATCTCCTTCCAAAACTAATTATAATTTTACCAAAAAATTATAGAAAAAGCAAATATTTTTAGTGTTTTTTGCAAAAAATATTACTGGTGATAGATATGGGACATGAAATTGACTTAAACAAGTATAATATTAGGACTGATTTGATACTTGAAAGTATTACTGATAATGATAATTATATTGATACTAAAACAGAGAATTACGGAAATATTTCTGTTACTAGTGTTAATATTGATGATGAAAGTAGTAAACTTATTAATAGAAAGAAGGGTAAGTATGTTACTATTTTATTTAATGATGCTACAGATAAAGAAAATTGTGATAGGATAGAGGAAATTTTTATTAAAGTGTTTAATGATTTTGTTGGCGATAATAATAATATTCTTGTTATTGGTCTTGGTAATGATAAGAGTACTCCTGATAGTTTGGGACCTAAAGTTATTGATAATTTAATTATTACTAGACATTTATTTGTACTTGGTGAAGATATTAGTGAAGGTATTAAAGAAGTAGCTGGTTTTTGTCCAGGTGTTATGGCATGTACTGGGATCGAGACTGGTGATTATATTAAGGCTGTTATTAATGAAGTTAAGCCGAATATGGTAGTAGTAGTTGATGCTCTTGCTGCTGGCAGTATGGATAGAGTTAATAAGAGTATTCAAATTACTGATACTGGTATTCATCCTGGTAGCGGTGTTGGTAATATGAGAAAAGAAATTAGTTATGATACTATGGGTATTCCTGTTATTGCTATTGGGGTTCCTACAGTAGTAGAGGCTTCTGTTATTGTATATGATACTATTAATTATTTATTCAAACATATTTCTTATATTAAAGATAATCAAAGTAAAAACAAACTTATTTTTAGTAGAAGTAATTATGTAGATAAAATAAAAGATAAGGATTTAAATTTAGAAGAGAAAAGAGATATTCTTGGTATGATAGGAGAATTGTCTGATACTGATAAGAAAAGTTTAATTGAGGAGGTTCTTGCATCTGTTAATTATAATTTCATTGTTACTCCTAAAGAGGTTGATTTTGTTATTGATAAACTTTCTATGATTATTGGTAATGGTATTAATAAGTGTTTGCATGATATTTAGGTTATTAAAGTATCAAAAAAGTGTAAAGTAGGAAAGAAAATATTTTATATTTTGGATAAAATAATATATAATATACTTAGGAGATGATAGAAATGAAAATAGCAATAAATGGTTTTGGTAGAATTGGTAGATTAGTATATAGATTAATGAAAGAGGATGATTTCTTTGATGTAGTAGCTATTAATGATTTATCTAGTAGTGAAGAACTTGCTTATTTACTTAGATATGATACTAATCATAGAACTTATGATAAAGATATTACTTTTGATGAAGAAGATATTATTATTGATGGTAAGAAAACTAGAGTATATAGTGAGATGGATCCTAGTAATCTTCCGTGGGGAGAACTTGGTATTGATTTAGTATTTGAATGTACTGGTAAGTTTACTAAGAAGGAAGAAGCTAATAAACATATTTTGGCAGGTGCTAAGAAAGTACTTATTAGTGCTCCTGGTAAGGGAGATATGAAGACTATTGTTTATAATGTTAATGATGATATATTAACTAGTGATGATGTTATTGTATCAGCAGCTTCTTGTACTACTAATTGTTTAGCGCCAATTGTTAAAGTACTTGATGATAATTTTGGTATTGAAAGAGGATTTATGACTACAATTCATGCTTATACTAATGATCAAGTTACTTTAGATGTTTCACATAAAAAAGGTATTAAAGAAAGAAGAGGCAGAGCATGTGCAATGAATATTGTTCCTACTTCTACTGGGGCTGCTATTGCAATTGGGAAAGTAATTCCAAGTTTAGATGGTAAACTTAGTGGTGGCGCTATTAGGGTACCAGTTTCTGATGGTAGCTTAGTTGATTTATCTTTAGAACTTACTGAGAAAGTTACAGTAGAAGAAATTAATAGTGCATTTATAAATAATGCTAGTGAGACTTTAGTTACTACTACTGATCCAATTGTTTCTTCTGATGTTATTGGTACTACTTGTGGTGCACTAGCAGATTTATCTTTAACTAAAGTAGTAGAACATGATGGTAAACAAATGGTTAAAGTTATTTCTTGGTATGATAACGAGATGGGATATTCTGCTCAAATGGTTAGGACAGCTAAAAAATTACTTAGTTTATAATTACTTAAGATTATTCTTAAGTTTTTTTCTTTGGAGAATATTTTAGTTAGAAAGTATTTCACACCAATACATATTTTATAATTTTTACTTCTAGACTACAGGCTAGAAGTAACACTAAAAGACTTTGGCTTTTAGTGAAAGGTATGAAAAATTTGTACTATTTTACTTTTCACTTATTTATATTTAGTATATATTATAGTGAGGTGTGATATGAATACGATTTCTATTTATGAATTAAAGAAAATTAGTAGTCCTATTATTATTGATATTAGAGATAATTATTCATATAGTATTTCTCATGTTAAGAATGCTATTAATATACCTTATTATAATTTACTTAATAATTATTCTCATTATTTGAATAAGAATAAGAGATATTATCTTTATTGTGAAGAGGGCAAACAAAGTTTAGAGATTAGTAAGAGACTTAACGCTTTTGGATATGATACTTTGAGTATTACTGGAGGTTTTATTTCTTTTAAATAGGTTTATTTCATATAATTTAGTATGAGAATGTTACTAAAGAATAAGAAAAGGAAAAAAAGTAAAGTAATTAATACTATTATTGTTATTTTTATATTTCTAGTATTATTTATTATTATATTTATTAATTATTATTCTAATAAATCCAGAGATGTACTTATGGCTTATGCTGAGGCTGAAACTAGGAAACTTACTGTTTTAGTTATTAATAAGGCTATTACTAAACAGATGAGTGATTCATGGGCTGATGATATTTTTGATATTGTTTACAATGATAAAGGGGAAATTGTTTTAATTGATTTTAATAGTAAGAATTCTTCTAAAATACTTAGTACTATGACTAGTTTAATTGAACTTAATCTTAGGGCTATTGAAGAAGGAAAGATTGATATGTTAGAACTTCCTCTTAATAGTTTAGATGCTTATGATATGGATTTGCTTGATAAGGGTATTATTACTTATATTCCTTTTGGTATGGTTACTGGTTCTAGTCTTTTATATAATCTTGGCCCTAAGATTCCAGTTAAGTTATCTTTAGTGGGAGATGTTGTTACTGGATTTTCTACGGATGTTACAGAATATGGTATTAATAATGCTTTAATTAAATTAATGATTGATGTTAAAGTTGATACGAGGATTATTTTACCTATTATTAGTGAAGAAATTAATATTGATGCTAGTATTCCTATCGCTATGAAAGTTGTACAGGGTAAAATTCCTGATTATTATATGAATGGTTTTAGTAGTAGGTCTAATATAAGTAATTAAACTGTCTATTTATTGTAAATAGATAGTTTTTTTCTTTACTTATTGGATTTTATTTTATATAATAAGGGTGCAAGGTGATATAAATGAAATTAACTAAAGAAGTAGTAGAAAAAATATCTAGTATTAAGGGAGAACCTAAATGGATGCTTGATTTTAGACTTAGATCTCTTGATGCTTTTTTAAAGAGTAATAATCCTAATTTTGGACCTAAACTTGATATTGATTATGATAATATTACTTATTATAAAAAGAGAGAGAATAATTTAACAGATAATTGGAATAATATTTCTTGTGATGTTAGAAATATTTTTGATGATTTGGGTGTTATCTCTGCTGAAGCAAAATACTTAGATGGTATGGGGGCTCAATATGATAGTGAAGTTATTTATCATAATATGAATGAGGAGTTAAAAAAAAAGAATGTTATTTTTATGGATACTGATAGTGCTTTAAGAGAGTATCCTGAATTATTTAAAAAATACTTTAATACTTTAGTTAAATATAATGAGAATAAATTTACGGCTTTAAATGGTGCTGTATGGAGTGGAGGAACTTTTATTTATATTCCTCCTAATACGGAACTTGATAGACCTCTTCAGAGTTATTTTAGAATTAATAGTAAGAATATGGGACAGTTTGAGAGAACACTTATTATTGTTGATGATAATAGTAGTGTTCATTATATGGAGGGATGTACTGCTCCTACTTATACAGAAGATTCTCTTCATGCAGCAGTAGTTGAAATATTTGTTGGTAAGAATAGTAAGTGCAGATATAGTACTGTACAGAATTGGTCTACGGATGTATATAACTTAGTTACTAAAAGGGCTATCGTTGAAGAGAATGGTTTAATGGAATGGATTGATGGTAATGTTGGTTCTAAGACTAATATGAAATATCCTGCTTGTATTTTAAAAGGTAATTATGCGAAAGGTACTTGTATTAGTGTTGCTGCTGCTGGTAGTGGTCAGATACAAGATTCTGGTGCTAAAATGATTCATTTGGGTAAATATACAAAGAGTAATATTATATCTAAATCTATTGCATCAGGTGGTGGTAATGCTACTTATAGAGGTACTGTTAAAATTACGAAGAATGCAATTGGCTCAAAGGCTTCAGTTAAATGTGATACTTTGATTCTTGATGATAAATCTAAGAGTGATACTATTCCTACTAATATTGTTAATAATAATAGTTCCTTTATGGAACATGAGGCAACAGTATCAAAGATTAGTGAAGATAAGTTATTTTATTTGATGAGTAGGGGACTTGATGAGGATAAGGCTAAAGAACTTATTATTATGGGATTTATATCAGCATTTAGAGAGGAATTACCAACAGAGTATGCAGTAGAACTTAACAGACTACTTGCTATTAATATAGGAGATAAATAAATGAAAAAGATACTAGGATTTTTATTTGTAATTGTTATTTTGGGGTGCGGTGGTTATTTTGTATATGTTAATTATATTAAAAGTAAAGTACCCAAACTTAATTTAGAAGAAGAAGTTAGTAATGCTTCTAAATATTATGTTTATGGTAATCATTTTAATATAGAAGGTAATATTGATATTAAAGATAAGAATTATGATAGTTTATGTCTTACTTTATATAATGGTGAGGATAAAGATATAGAAATTACTTCTGATACTGATGGTGGCAAGATTAATTATTATATTTCTAATCTTATTAATGATGGCTTATATTTAGATAATTTAGATATTGGTACTTATTATTTAGTACTTAAGGCTACTTATCCTAATAATGAGGATAGTGAAAAGCCTATTATTAAATATTATGGTATTAAGAATGATACTAAGTATAAAGAAACTGTTTATTATACTTTATCCAAATATAATAATATAATTACTATTGATTCTAATAATGAATATAATACTTTAGAATTTGTTGTTAAAAAGAATAATAGTAAGAATAAGAATTATGATGTTACTATTGATCCAGGTCATGGTGGTATGGATGGTGGAGGTGCTTCTGGCAATTATAAAGAAACTGATTTTACTATGGATATTAGTAAGAAAGTTAAAAGTAATTTAGAGAAGGCTGGTATTACTGTTAAATTAACTCATGATGAAGGTGATATTGATAAAAATCATGTTATGGATGAGTATAATAAAGGTGGTAGGGCGGTTATTCCTAATGAAGTTAAAAGTAAATATACTTTCTCTATTCATATTAATAAGAGTGGTTCTTCTAAAGTAAAGGGAATTGAATTATATACTCCTAGTGATATTAATTATGATTTAGCTAAAGATATAGTAAATAATATTACTAGTAATACTAGCTTAGGATACTCTTCAAATAGATTATATAAGAAGTTTGATGGGATTTATACTCATAACTTTACTGAGAGTGAAGTTAAGTCTGCGATTGATGGATATGATGAAAAAAATTATAAACATTATAATGTTACTACTAAATCTAATTATTTATATATGATTAGAGAAACGGGAGGCTTTATGACTGGTGCTTATGTTGATAGTAGTAATCCTGATAAGGTAGGAGTTAATCCCTACTATGATAGTAATATTGGTAATGAATCTTACTTATTAGAACTTGGTTATATATCTAATAGTACTGATGTTAATACTTTAAAAGAAGAGCAAGATGCTTTAGCAAAGGCTATTTCTGATTCAATTATTAAAGAAATTAATGAAAAAATGTAAAATTTATGTAAAGTTAGTAAAATTTTAAAAGATGTTTTTGAGATATATTTTTTTAGGGAAAAAATTCTTTTCTGGCCGAGAAATGATGATTTTCCCTATTTTTTTATAGGGGAAAATTATGTTTTAAAAATTTGCAAATAATCTCTCTTTTTTGGTATAGTGATGACGAAAGGAGGGAATTATGGTTAATCAAATAGTTTTAGTAGGAAGAATTGCTAGAGCACCTGAAACAAAGGTTACGGAAAATGGTAAGAAATATGCTACTTTAACTCTTGCAGTACCAAGAAACTATAAGAATGTTAATGGTGAATATGATACTGACTTTTTAGATTGTACTTTATGGTCTGCAGTTGCAGAATCTACTAGTGAGTATTGTAACACTGGCGACATGATTGGTGTTAAAGGTAGAGTTCAAACAAGAATTATTGAATCTCCTGATGGTGTTAAGAGAAAAAAGACTGAGATAGTAGCAGAGAAAGTTACTTTTCTTACTTCTAATCCTAATCGTAAAAAGGATACTATAGAAGATTCTTCTTTAGAAGAAGAATAGTTGTTTGAGGCCAAGAAATTTGGCCTCTTTTCAATTAAAAAATTAAAAAAAATGTAAAAAGGGGTTGATATATTTTTATTTTGTTGTTATTATATATAATCAAGAAAAGGAAGTGATGTATCTCTTATAAAAATATTATTTATGAGGGATATTTTTTCTATCAGGAGGAGATAAAATGACTCAGACTAATCTACCTATATTATATCTTAGAGATGTGGTACTACTTCCATTTAATGATATTAGACTTGAATTTAGCAATGATATTGATAAAAAAATACTTAATATAGCAGAAAGTAATTATGATGGTTATGTTCTTTTGATTAATTTAAATGATCCGTTAGAAGAAGAACCTGACTATAATACTTTACCGGATATTGGAATATTAGGTAAGATTAAATCAAAGATTGATTTACCTAATGGTATTACTAGAGTAGTTATGACTGGTATTGATAGAGTAGAAATTGTTAGTATTAATAATAATAATGATTTTTTGTCAGCATTTGTTATTTCTACTAAGGAATATGATTATAATGAAGTAGAAGCTTCTGCTTTAAGAAGAGTTTTGTATCGTAAATTAGATGAGTATATTGATATATCTCCTTATATGTCTAATACTGTTATCGGTAGAATTACTGAGGTTAAGAATATTAGTAAGTTATCTGATATTATTGTGTCTGAGTTACCTCTTGAATATAATGAAGTATTAAAGTATGTTAGTATTACTAATCCTATGAATAGAATTAGAGAAATTACTTTAGATTTGTCTAAAGAGATTGAGACAGTTAGATTAGAGAATGAAATTGAAGATAATTTAAAAGTTAAACTTGAAGAAGAACAAAAAGAATATATGCTTAGAGAGAAGATTAAACTTATTAAAGAAGAACTAGGGGAAGTTGATTTAAAAGATGCTGACATTGATAAGATTAGAAATAAGATGAATAGTCTTGATTTACCTGAAAGCATTATTAAGAGACTTAATGAAGAGATTGATAGATATTCTCTTACTAGTAGTGCTTCTCCTGAGGTTACCACTATTAGAACTTATATTGATTGGCTTCTTTGCTTACCTTGGAATAAGTTATCTAAAGATAATACTGATGTTAAAAAGATTACTGAGGTTCTTAATAATTCGCATTTTGGTTTAGAGAGTGTTAAGAAGAGAATTATTGAATATATAGCAGTAAAGAAAAAGACTAATACTTCAAATAGTCCTATTATATGTTTAGTGGGTCCTCCTGGTGTTGGTAAGACTTCACTGGCTAGTAGTATTGCTAAGGCTTTAAATAAGGATTTTGTTAAGGTATCTCTTGGCGGTATTAATGACGAAGCAGAAATATTAGGTCATAGAAGAACTTATGTGGGAGCTTCTCCTGGTAAGATTATTCAACAAATGAAGAAGGCTAATACTTCTAATCCGGTATTTTTAATTGATGAGGTTGATAAGCTTACTAAGGATTATAAGGGTGATCCTGCTAGTGCACTTCTTGAGATTCTTGATAAGGAACAGAATGATAAGTTTTGTGATAACTATATTGAAGAAGAATTTGATTTATCTAATGTTATGTTTATACTTACGGCAAATAATATTGGTGGTATACCTGCCCCTTTACTTGATAGACTAGAGATTATTGAGTTATCTAGTTATACAATATATGAAAAACTTAATATTGCTAAATATCATTTAATTCCTGATTTACTTAATGAATATAAGGTTAAAAATATTAAGTTTACTGACTCTGCTATTCAGAAAATTATTACTTATTATACTAAAGAGGCGGGGGCTAGAGATTTATATAGACAGATTGATTCTATTATTAGAAAGGCTATTATTAATAATGATAAGAGCAGTAAAATTGTTATTGATAATGGTGATGTTGAAGCTTATTTAGGGGCTACTAAATATAATATTACTATTAATGATACTAATACTAAGACTGGTATTGTTAATGGTCTTGCCTATACAATGTATGGTGGTAATATTCTTAAAGTTACTTGTACTTTATATCCTGGTAAGGGTAATGTTACTTTGACAGGTGCTTTAGGAGATGTTATTAAAGAAAGTATTTATATTGCTCTTAGTTATATTAAGGCTAATAATACGATGTTTAAAATAGATTATAAAATATTTGAAGAAGTAGATTTTCACTTTCATATTGAGGAGGGAAGTATTCCTAAAGATGGTCCTTCTGCTGGTGTTACTATTGTTACTGCTATACTTAGTTTACTTAAGAATAAGATTATTCCTAATAATGTTTCTATGACAGGAGAGATTACGCTAAGAGGAAAGATACTTCCAGTAGGAGGTCTTAAGGAAAAATTGATTGCCGCTACTACGAATGGTATTGATACTGTTTATTTACCTCTCGAGTCTTCCAAGGAATTTTCTTTACTTCCTAGTGAAGTAAGAGATAATCTTAATATTATATTAGTTGAAGATTATGAAGATGTTTATAAGTCTTTGTTTAAATAATTTGAGAATAACTTTGTTTGTTATTCTTTTTTTGTAATTTTACTTGCATATTATTGCTTAATGAACTTAAAATAATTAGAAATAATAAATTTAATGAAAAAGAACTTATTCAGTTATTTAATAAATATGGTATTTATTTAGTTATCGAGGATGCTTTACCTAGCACTAAGATTAGAGGATGTTCTATGGTAAAAGGAAATAATCCTTGTATATATATTACTAGATATTTTAAAGAAAAGGCTAGCTTTTACTTTACTTTATATCATGAACTTGGTCATGTAAAAAAAGATTATAATAGACTTAAAAATAAGATTATTATTAATGATGATGATAATGAAAAGGATATAGATAATTATGCTTTAAATGAAATGATTGATAGTAATACTTGGAATAAGATTAAAGTTAATATTAATGATCTAGAACATATATGCAGAGAAAATAATATACCTTTATGTTTTGCTTATTCTAGACTTGCTTATGAAGGTATTATTTCTTATGGGAGTAAAGAATATAATGAACATAAAGAATAAATAAATTAGGGGTTATGATCCTAATTTATTTATTCTATAAAAGTTAATTGATGGTTTATTGAATAATCTAAAGTTTATTCTTGATTCTCCAATACCGCTTGATACATATAAGTCAGTATCGTTTACTTTATAATAGTTTTCATAATATTTTTTACTACCATATGGTAAAAATAATTTTTTTACATATGGTATATTTATTTGGCCATTGTGGGAATGACCCGCTAATACTAGGTTTACTTTATATTTACTTAAAATTATATCAGTGTAATCTGGTTCATGAGTAAGGATTATTTTATAACTTATGTCTTCGTTATCGGTAAAGTAATTCATTACTTTATCAATATCTGATTCATTATAACTATAAGTATCTACACCTCCAATAAAGAGTTTATCATTATCTTTACCATAGATAATATCATAACTATTTTGTAAAAGAGTAAAGCCACTATTGGTATAGATATCTTTTAATAAATCTATATCTTTAACATAATCATGGTTACCAATGATAGCATATTTTCCATATTTTGATTTTATATTATTTAATTCTTCAATTAAATCGTCTTTATCTTTATCAGTAGTAGTAAATTCTTTATCTATTAAATCTCCAGTAAAAAATACAATATCTGGATTGATTAGATTTATTTCTTCTACTATTTGTTTTAATTTATCTTTATTGGTTACTCGTAAATAATGTAAGTCACTAAAATGAACTATTTTTATTCCATCAAATGTAGTAGCAATATCTTTAGTTTCAATAGTATATTCTTTAGTTTTTAATCCTTCGGTACCACCATATCTAGCATAAATTACTACTAGTGCTATAAGTAAGAATAATATTAATAGAAATCTTATAAATTTTTTCATGATAGGCCTCCTAGTGAAAGATATACTAAAACTGATAGAGCATTATGCATAGCATGAATGGTAATAGTAGAAAAGATATTATTTGTTTTATAATAAAGAGTAGCAAATACTATTCCTAATGAAGCATAAGGTATTAGATATACTAAATCTAAAGGGGTATTTATATAACTTACTATATGTAAGAAGCCAAATAATAAACCACTTGTTAAAATATAAATATATTTATTATTTATAGCATCTTTAATACTTTTTCTAAAAGTTAATTCTTCACATATAGGGGCATATATTACAGTACTAAATATCATTAATAGAGGAGATGTATCAATATAGCTTCTTACTAGTTCTTCATTACCGGCGATTGTTTGCTTTAATACAAAGGTTATTATAATATTACTAGTGGCCATAACAATAAAGCCTACTAGCCAATATTTAAATGATTGTTTAAAGTTTTCGGAAAAGTTTTTAAAGTATTCTTTTCCATTTTTTGATAAAGTTTTACGATATATTATGATAAATATTATTAATAATACTAATTCAAATAAAACAGTATATATTAGATATTCTTTTTCTGATAATGATTTTAAGTTAATATTAAATATACTAAACATAACTGAATTAAAGCATAATAGTAATAATATTATACCAATGCTTTTAAAAATATTTTTAATTTTATTTTTCATGTTACCACCTCTTATATTATAACAATAAATTTTAAATTTATCTATATCTATTATGTAATTTTATGATATAATTAATTATGTAGTTGGAGGTGTTATAATGAAAAAGATTAATAAACAAAGAAAAGATTATTTATCTTGGGATGAATTTTTTATGGGAGTTGCTAAACTTGCTGCAAGAAGAAGTAAGGATCCTAATACACAAGTTGGTGCTTGTATTGTAAGTAAAAATAATAGAATTTTATCAGTAGGATATAATGGAACTCCAAATGGATATGATGATCATTATTTTCCTTGGGATAGAGAAGGAGATGCACTTGAGACTAAATATCTTTATGTTGTTCATGCTGAAAGAAATGCTATACTAAATTATAGAGGTAGTAATAAAGATTTAGAAGGAGCAAAAATATATGTTGATTTATTTCCTTGTAATGAGTGTGCAAAGGAAATTATTCAAGTTGGTATTAAAGAATTATATTATTTAGAAGATAAATATAAAGATACTAAAGAAGTTATTGCTTCTAAAAAGATGCTTGATGCTTGTGGAGTTAAGTATACTTGTTTAAAAGATAAAATTGATGTCTAAATTCGACATCTTTTTTAATTTTTATCTCATATAATTATTTTGAGGTGGAAAATGAAAAAGGCATATTTGGGAATTGATATTGGTAGTATATCTACTAAAGGGGTTGTTATTGATGAGAATAATAATATTATAGCAAGTTCATATTTATATACTGAAGGTAATCCTATCTTAGCTAGTAAGAGAGTTATTAGGGAACTTAAGAATAATATAGACTTAAATAAATATAAGGTTGTAGGAGTAGGTACAACTGGTTCTGCTAGAAAATTAATTGGAACAATACTAGGAGCTAATACTATTAAGAATGAAATTACTGCGCATGCTATCGGAGCTATGAGTATATATCCTAATGTTAAGACGATATTTGAGATAGGAGGACAAGATTCGAAGATTATTATTATTGATAATGGTATTGTTACTGATTATGCAATGAATACTTTATGTGCTGCTGGTACGGGTTCTTTTTTATCTAGTCAGGCTAAAAGGCTTGGTATTCCTATTGAGGACTTTGGTAAGATAGCACTTACTAGTGATAATCCTACTAAGATAGCTGCTAGATGTACAGTATTTGCAGAATCTGACTTAGTACATAAATCACAAATAGGACATAAAAAAGAAGATATAATAGCAGGTCTTTGTGAAGCTGTTGTTAATAATTATTTAAATAATGTTGGTAAAGGTAAAAAGATTAAACCACCAATTGTATTTCAAGGCGGAGTATCGAAAAATATTGGGGTAGTTAAGGCTTTTGAAAAAATTACTGGATATAAAATATATGTTGATAATAATTCTCATTTGACTGGTGCTTTAGGAGTAGCTATTTTATCAAGAGCAGAAGAAGAAATTGATTTTTCTTTTGATATAGAAGATATTATTTTTGAAACTAAAGGAACAGAATGTAAGGGCTGCTCTAACAACTGTGAGATTATTAAAGTTATGAGAGATAATAAAATTATTGATTCTTGGGGAAATAGGTGTCCTAGAGGAGAACTTGTTCACAAATAATGATATTTATCATACGATAATATGGGAGGAATAATTATGTATGATGTTTATCAAATTATGGCTGGAGATACAATAGATGCTATTGCTAATAAGTTTGGAACTAATAGTAGTGTTATTAGACAATTAAATCCTAATAGTGGATTTGGGGTTGGTAGTATGATAGTAGTACCAGTAACTAATCAATATTTTGATATTTATACAATTAAAAAAGGAGATTCTTTATATGAGATAGCAAGAAAATATAATACTGATTATAATTTACTTGCTATGCTTAATGGTATTAGTACTAATGATTATATTTATCCTGATACAACAATATTAGTTCCTAAGAAAGATGTTAAGTATTATTTTACTAAAGATAATGATACACTATCTTCAGTTAATAAACTACTTGGTAGTAATATTAATAATCTTTTAAGACAAAATAAAAATATTTATTTAAGAGAAGGACAATTAATTGTATATAAGGATTAACTTTTTAACTATAAGGAATTACTTATAGTTTTTTTGACCTATATATGATAGACATAATGATGTTTCATTTCTAGACTAAGAGGCTGGAAATGAAACTAAAAGACCTTGGCTTTTAGTGAAAGGAAAGTATTGATATATTTAGTTATTTAGTGTATAATTTAATTACGATAGGAGAGTTGTTATTATGGTATTTAGAAGACCTTATGCTTTTTTAATTAAATATTTTAGATTAATACATATTATTCTTTTTATATTATTTGCTTATATTACTTTTAAAGCTAATAGTATATTAACTTTTTTTAAAGATTATATTAATTATAAGGGTAGTATGGAGATTATATCTAGTGATTATATTAATGTATGGATATTTATATCTTCAATTTTAATAATTGGTATATCAATAATTATATTCTTTTTAATGAGATATAAAAAGAAACCTAAATTATTTTATGTTATTACTTCAATAGTTAGTGTTATATCAATAATATTATTCTTATATTTATATGGTAATATTAAAGTTTTGGAAAGTACTAGTATGGCCGCTAGAGAGATTAGATTACTTAGGGATATTAGTAGATTTAATTATTGGATACTATTTATTATGTGTATTCCTACTTTGATTAGAGGATTAGGATTTGATATTAAGAAATTTAATTTTAATAAAGATTTACAAGATCTTAATCTTAGTAAAGAAGATAGTGAAGAGATTGAAATTAGTACTAATTTATCTTCGGATAAAATACTTACTACTGGTAGAAGAGGTATTAGAGAACTTAAATATTATTATGCAGAGAATAAGTTTTTTATAAATATTATATTAGGTGTAGTAGCAGTTATTCTTATACTTATATTTCCATTTAATAAATTTGTTATTCATGGTACGTTAAGTGAAAAACAAATGTTATCTACAAGATATTTTAATTTTAAGGTTATTGATTCTTATGTATCTGATAGAAATAGAATAAGTAGAGATAATGCTTATGTTGTTGTTAAGTTTAGTACTAAAGGTAAGATTAGTAAATATAATTTTAAATTAGATAATTTTGTTTTAAAAAGTAAAGATAATGATTATATTCCTAGTCTTAAATATTATTATTACTTTGATGATATTGGTACAGGATATAAAAGGGAAGAACTTGCTACGAATAAATATAATGAATATATTTTTGTATATAATATTAATAGTGAAGATAAGAATAGTAAATTTACTTTAAATTATTTAGGTGATGATAGTAAAATAAGACTTACTCCAAGTGTTTTGGAATAAGTTTTATTTTTATTTATTTTGTATTATGAAAGATTATATCCATGAATAAATTATAATATATATTGGTAATTTATTTGGTAAATTAAGGAAAATAAGTAATTTTATAATTAATTTTGTAGACTTTTGTTATAAATTGTTATAAAATATTATTAACAAGGAGATAACTAATTATAAGGAAGGTAAACAAAATGGTTGGTAAAAGAGTAAGAGAACTGAGAATAAAAAGAGGTTTATCGCAACAAGATTTAGGATTAGCTATTGGTGTTACTAAAGTATCAGTATGTGGTTATGAGAATGGGACTAGAATTCCTAATTTAGAAAAACTTATTAAATTAGCGGAAGTTCTTGAGACTACTACTGATTACTTACTTGGAAGGGAAGTTCCGGTATGGGACGATGCAAACAGATCTTATGTTGGATCAGTCTCCTACGACGATGTTAGTTTTATTACAGAACTTAGACATTATCCTGGACTTTATAATAAGATTATGAAAGATGTTAGAAGGTCTGCTAGTATTATTAATAAAAAGTTTAATTAATGAAAGAAGGAATATATATTATGTTAGATGTTAAAGATTTATATAAAGAGAGTTATATTGGTAAAGAAATTACTATTAGTGGTTGGATTAAAAGTCATAGAAAGCAAGCTCATTTTGGATTTATAGACTTATCTGATGGTACTTGTTTTAAAAATTTACAAGTTGTATATGATGATAAATTAAAAAAATTTGATGATATTACCAAACTTAAATTAGGTAGTGCTATTACTGTTACTGGTAAGTTAGTTGAATCTCCTAAAGAAGGCCAAGATTTTGAACTTGTACTTTCATCATTTGTATTAGAAGGTGATTGCCCTGATGATTATCCTCTTCAAGCAAAAGGTAGACCAACAAGAGAGTTTTTAAGGGATATTGCTTATTTAAGACCTAGAACTAATTTATTTAATGCTGTATTTAGAGTTAGAAGTGTGGCAGCTTATGCTATTCATAAGTATTTCCAAGATAATGGTTATGTATATTTTCATGCACCTTTAATTACTTCTTCTGACTGTGAAGGAGCAGGAGAGATGTTCCAAGTTACTACTTTGGATTTAAACAAAGTAGCAGAAACTGGTAAAGTTGATTATGATAAAGACTTCTTTGGCAAGATGGCTTCTCTTACAGTATCTGGTCAATTAGAAGGTGAAACTTTTGCTATGGCTTATAAAAAGATTTATACTTTTGGTCCTACTTTTAGAGCAGAAAATTCTAATACTAAAACTCATGCTTCGGAATTTTGGATGATTGAACCGGAGATTGCCTTCTGCGACTTAAATATGGATATGGATATTATGGAAGGTATGCTTAAGTATGTTGTTAAGTATGTTTTAGATAATTGTCCTAATGAAATGAAATTTTTTGATAAATTTGTAGAAAAAGGTTTAATTGAAAAACTTACTAAATTAATTAATAGTCATTTTGTTAGAATTGATCATAAAGATGTTATTAAAATCCTTAAAGAAGCTGATGTTAAATGGGAATTTGAACCTGAATATGGTGAAGATATTGCTAAAGAACATGAAAAATATATTACTGAATATTTTGATGGACCAGTATTTATTAAAAATTGGCCTAAAGATATCAAAGCCTTCTATATGAAACTTAATGATGATAATGAAACAGTAGCCGCTGTTGACCTTGAAGTACCTGGTGCTGGTGAACTTATGGGCGGAAGTCAAAGAGAAGAGAAACTTGATGTTCTACTTAAGAGAATGGAAGAACTTGGCATGGAAGAAGAAGGTATGGAATGGTACTTAAATCTTCGTAAATTTGGTGGCTGCTACCACAGTGGATTTGGTATGGGATTTGAGAGACTTCTTATTTATCTAACTGGTGTTGATAATATTAGAGATGTTATTCCTTATCCTAGAACTCCTGGTAATTGTGAATATTAATTAGAGGCATAAAATGAATAAAAAGGAAGTTGAACTTACTAAGTACTTTGATAATATGTGTATTATTTTTAATACTAAAAAGGTTATGTTTAGTGAGTGGGAAAAGTATTTTAAAAAGTTAAAAGAAACAATAATTAGTGGAGTTACAGATATTGATTATCCTAAGTATGTTGAAGCTTTAAAGAGTTGTCTTGTATATTGTGAAGATTATGGCGATATGTATAAGTATCGTAAAGATATGGCTAATCTTAAGACTTTTCTTAGATACTTTGAAGTATAACTTAAATGGTTATACTTTTTTCTTATATATATTTCTTTTTGGTTAATACTATTACTAGAAAGGAGTGTGTATTTATGAAGAAAGTTTTATTACTTATTGCAGTAGTAGCAGTTTTATCGGGATGTGGAACTAATGATAAACTTACTTGTACTTATGATAATACAGTAGGTGATGTTACTTCTAAGACTGAATATGTTATTGAATATAGAAATAATAATATTAAAAAAATAAAGGCTACTTATGATTATAAAAGTAATCATGTTGATGGAGTAGGTACTGGTACTGATGGAACTACTAATGATAAAGATGATAATAAAGATAATGATGGTATACTAGGTGGTACTGTTGGTAGTGTTTTAGATGATGTTGTTGATGGTATTACTGATGGTATCATTGATATTTCTGGTATTAAGACAAGACACGATAGTAAGTTTGGTACTTATACTAATATTAAAGGTTTTACTAGTGATGTTAATGTTAATGATGATACTAATTATAAAGTTATTTATACTTATGATTTAAATACTTTATCAGATAATGATATTAATAATCTTGGTATTAATAGAGACTTAAATACTTTTAAGACTACTCTTACTAATCGTGGTTTAACTTGTAAATAGTTAATGCTTATATATAATATGTATGGTTGATACTTAAGTTAAGACTAGTTAGGCTTAACTTAACCTCTATAGACTATAGGCTATAGAGGCATACGAAAAAATATTACTCTCTTTCTAGAGAGTTTTTCTTTGCTAGGTGGTTGTTATTTGAGCTAAATTGTGATAAAATTATAACTAGTAAATATGATAGAAGAGAAAGAAGGAATATTATGGGTTATAAAACAATGGATGCTAATGAAGCTGTTAGTAGAGTTAGTTATAAATTTACTGAAATAGCGGGTATTTATCCGATTACGCCAGCGTCTCCTATGGCGGAGAAAGTTGATGTTTTAGCAAGTAAGGGAGAAATTAATTTCTGGGGTAATAAAGTTAAGGTAATTGAAATGGAATCTGAGAAAGGAGCTATTGCTACTGTTCATGGTGCACTACAAGCAGGAGTACTTGCTACTACTTATACTGCTAGTCAAGGATTACTTTTAATGATTCCTAGTATATATAAAATGGCTGGAGAAATGCTTCCGGGAGTTATTCATGTAGCTGCTAGAAGTTTATCTACGCATAGTCTTAGTATTTTTGGTGATCATCAAGATATATATGCAGTTAGACAAACTGGTGCTTGTATGCTTTCATCTTCTTCAGTGGAAGAAGCTTATCATATGGCTATGGTTAGTCATTTAGCTAGTATTAAGTCTTCACTTCCTTTTATTAACTTTTTTGATGGCTTTAGAACTAGTCATGAAATTGATAAAGTAAAAGAAATTGATCTTAGTAAATTAGAAACTTTAATTGATAAGAAGGCTCTTAGAAAGTTTAGAGATAATGGTATGATAAGCGGAGCTACTACTAGAGGAACTGCTGAGAATGAGGATGTTTATTTTCAGCATACAGAATCAAGAAATGGTTATTATACTAAAGCTATAGATAATGTTATTTATTATATGGATAAGATTAATAAGATATGTAAGACTGATTATAAACCATTTAATTATTATGGCGATAAGTCGGCGAATGAAGTTATTATTGCTATGGGTTCAGTATGTGAATGTATCAAGGAAGTAGTAGATGACCTTAATAAGAAAGGTAAGAAGGTAGGCTTAGTTATTGTTCATTTATATAGACCATTTAGTAATAGTTATTTATCTTCAATTATTCCTTCTAGTGTTAAGAAAATTGCAGTACTAGATAGAACTAAAGAAGCTGGTAGTAGTGGAGAACCTTTATATTTAGATGTTGTTAATGCTTTAAAAGATAGAGATATTAAAATTATTGGTGGTAGATACGGATTATCTTCTAAGAATACAACACCCGCTATGATTAAGAGTGTATATGATAATTTAAGTGGTGATATGAAGAGTAATTTTACTATTGGTATTAATGATGATGTTACTAATTTAAGTTTAGATATTGATAATAGTTATAGACTTGATAATAATAATTATGAAATGCTTATATATGGATATGGTTCTGATGGTATGGTATCTACTTCAAAAGATATTCTTAGAATTATTGGGGATAATACTAAGAAGTATGTTCAAGGTTATTTTCAATATGATTCTAAGAAGAGTGGTGGTGTTACTAGAAGTCATATTAGAATAGGAGATACTCCCATTAGAAGTAGTTATTATGTTGATAATCCTAATTTTATTGTAGTATCTAAAGATTCTTATATGTATAAGTATGATATTCTTGATAATATTAGAGAGGGTGGTACACTCCTTTTGAATACTAATTTAAGTAGTGATGATTTAATTAGAAGTTTACCTAATAAAGTTAAATATTTACTTGCTCTTAAAAATGTTAATGTTTATACAATAGATGCTTATAAAGTAGCAGGTGAAATGGGTCTTAAGAATAAGATTAATACTTCAATGGAAGTTTGTATTTTTAAGATTATGGATATTTATAATATTAATAAAGTTATTAGTATTATGAAAGATAATATTAAGAGTAGATTTAGTAGTAAAGGTAAAAAGATTATTGATATTAATAATAAAGTAGTTGATAATTCTCTTAAGTATTTGAAAAAGATTAGTATTGATAGTTCTTGGGTAAAATTAGAATATAGTGATAATAAGAAATTAAACTTTAATGAAACAATTAATTTACTTAAGGGAGATACGCTTCCTGTTAGTAGTTTCTTAGATGTATCTAATGGTGTCTTTGAAGGTGGTACTACTAAGAATGAAAAGAGAAATATTGCTGAGTCGATTCCTAATTGGATACCTGAAAATTGTTCTGAATGTAATAAATGTGCTTTTGCTTGTCCTCATGGTGTTATTAGACCTTTCTTACTTGATAAGAATGATAAAAAGATAGAGTCTATTCCTTCAATTATGCCTAAAGATGTTAATTTTGCTATTGGTATTAATTATGAAGAATGTACAGGGTGTGGATTATGCGCGGTTACTTGTCCTGGTAAGATGGGTAAGAAGGCACTAGAAATGGTATCTAATAAGAGACATGATAAAGAATTTGATTATTTACTTAAGAATAATATTAATGATAAGTATGATAGTAATATTTTAACTAGTAGAAATATTAGTTTTAGAACTCCTAAATTTGAATATTCTGGAGCATGTGCAGGATGTGGAGAGACTCCTTATTTAACTAATTTAACTAGAGTATTTAATGATAACTTGGTCATTGCTAATGCTACTGGCTGCTCATCTATATATGGTGGTAGTACTCCTAGTTTTCCATATAGTATACCTTGGGCTAGTTCTTTATTTGAAGATAATGCTGAATATGGTTATGGTATTCTAAATGGTATTAATATGAAGAGAGATAAGATTAAGAAATATATGAAGGAGTATCCTAGAAATAAGGTATTTAAAAAATGGCTTAGTAATATGGATAATTATGATATATGTAAAGAAGTATATAAAGAGATTGATTATAAGAAACATCCTTATTTAAATGATATGAAAGACTATATAGTTCCTAAATCTATGTGGATAGTAGGAGGAGATGGATTTGCCTATGATATTGGATATGATGGTATAGATCATGTTTTATCAAAGAATGATAATATTAATATTATGGTACTAGATACAGAAGTTTATTCTAATACTGGTGGTCAAGCTTCAAAGAGTTCTAATTATGGAGCTACAGCATCATTTGCTTCAAGTGGCAAGAATAATTATAAAAAAGATTTGGCTAGAATTGCTATGTGTTATCCACATGTATATGTTGCTAGTTGTAATATTGGTTATAATAACGAGCAATATCTTAAGGCTTTAAAAGAAGCTAGTAGTTATGATGGACCATCAATTATAATATGTTATAGTCCTTGTATTGAACATGGTATTAAGAGTGGCATGGAACACTCACAATCTAATGCTTATTTGGCTACAGAGTGTGGTTACTTTATTACTTTTAGATATAATCCTAGTACAGGTAAGTTAATACTTGATTCTAAAAATCCTGATTTTAATAAATATGAAGATTACTTAATGACAGAGAATAGATTTGCTAATTTAAAGAATGTTAATAGTGATAATGCTAATATTATTCTTGAAGAGCAAAAAAAGTGGGCGATGAATAGATTTAATTATTATAAAAGAATAAGTGAGGAGTAGTTATGGAAGAAGTAGAAATTATGATAGATGGTAAAAAAGTAAAGACGATTAGTAAACTATCTAAAGAAGAAATTGATGATAATAGTATGAGATTATTTTTAGATGATACTGTAGAATTAGATGACTTAGTAAAGGAAATTAAAAAAGATGAGTAAGATTGAAGAGAGAGAATTATTTTTTGAACATATAAAGAAAATTTATATGCAAAATCCTAATTTTGAAGTAACTCCTGATACTATTTATTATGAACTTAGTTTATTTAATGTTCAAGATGGTAAGCAAATGAGAATTAGTAATGATAATTTAATAAATATTCAAGCTCAATTAAGCAATGATTTTAGAAAGAAAGATAAGATTAAATGTTTTAGTAATGGCTATTTCTTTGCTATTGAGAATAGGGGTAGTTATGATGATAAAACTTTTTATGATAAAATGAATACTTCTATTAAATTATATATTGCTTGTGATATAAAGAATTTATATAATGTTACTAGTTTAGTATTTAATTATATGATAGATGAAAATATTATTACTCAGAGTAAAATAGCTAAAGAGATGCGTAATGATGTTTTAGTAGTTAGAGTAAGTACTATGGAAGAAGCAGAAAAGGTAAGTAAGTTTGTTAATTCATTAGACTATAATTCTTTAGTTAGTTATAATCCATATATACTTAGTGATGGTAAAGTTGGAATGACATATGATGGTACTTTGTCTTATAATAAAACTTTATCATTACTTATGAATAGTTATTTTAATACTAAGAAAAATAGTAATTCTTTAGATAAGAGTACGATGGAAGATTTTGTTAATTTTATTAAAAGAGAAGTATTACTTTGTATTAATAATTCAGAATATTTACATGATAACTATAATATTGATTATAAAAAAGAAGGGGATTTTATAAAGATTGCTGATGTAATAATTGGCAATCTTGATGGTACTTTAAATAAAGCAAATTTAGAAGGTATTCAAGTTAAAAAAGGAGAGAATATTGGTGGTAATTCTGTCTTCTACGAAAATAAAGAAAAATTATTATATGTAATTTATAGACTTTCTAATTATTATGATATTGATTATGTACATAGATTATTAATGGATTACTGTAAGAATGGAAATGCTGATATATTTACTAGAAGAGATTTAATAAGAGATATTATTGTAAGAGAGTTTAGCCCTTATGAACTTAAACTAACTATTATTGATATTGGAGATAAGACACTAGAAGAATGTATTTCTTTAACTAAAGAAAAATATGATGATGATCAATGTGTTTTTGCTATATCTAAGTTATTACTTAATAAAGAATTAGATGGTTTTACTAGAGATAATGGTGTTAGAAATAAACTTGGACTTATTGTACCTAAAGAATGGCTTGGTTCTGTAGTTATTAGTGGATTAGATGAAAATAGTAAGAGAATGGTTGATATTATTGACAATATTTCATTAGAAAATAAAAATATTGTTATGAAGAATATTAATAGAATTCAAAAAGAGGGTTTAAGTAATGTAATAGGAGAAATAGATGATTTAACAAAAGATATTATAGAATTATCTAAATATATATATGAATATTACATAGAAAGAATGAGAAAAGAAGATGAGAAGAAAAGTGGTAAAAAGTACTAATAAAATTTCTGTTTCTTTTTTTGACATTATATTTAAATTGTGATAAAATATATTTGATTTTTGAAAAGATTTCTTTTTAATTGACAAAAGATGTATTTTTTGAGATAATTTTATTGTAGAGGTGATTAGATATGTATAATGATAGAATTACTTTGACAATGCAAGATATTTTGGAGAAAGAGTTCAAAATTGATGCTAGAGGATACAGACTTCAAGAAGTTGATAAATTTCTAGATGTTATTATTAAAGATTATAATGAATATAATAATATTATTAAAACTCTAGAAAAAGAAAAAAGAGAATTGGCTCAAGAAAATACTGTTTTGAAAAATGAAGTAAGAAATTTGAAATCTAGTATAGAAGCTGCTAGAATAGGTGAAAAAGAAATTACTAATGTTGATTTATTAAGAAGAATATCACAACTTGAGAAAATCATATTAGGTAAAGAACAACAATAATATATCTGGGTAAATGCTGCATACTTGATATGTAGAGGAAAGTCCATGCTCGCACTATCTGCGATGATAGTAGTGTTTGTGCTTAGGGAAAAAATAACCTAAGGCAGGTAACTGACGGCTTATCTTTTATCTAAGGGTAACTATGATAAAGGATGTGTAAAAGTGCCACAGAGACGAGTCTGTTTAGAAATAAGTAGAATGAAACGAGGTAAACCCCACAAGCGAGAAACCCAAATTATGGTAGGGGAATCCTAAACTAGAGAATTTGAATCTAGAGGGAATGACAATAGTCATAGATAAATATTTACCGCCTAGTAATAGGTACAGAACATGGCTTATAAGATATTATTATTATTAAGGAGTATTATGAAAAATATAGGTCTTAAATTAAAAGACAAAAGAGAAGAAAATGGTCTTTCTATTGAGGAAGTTGCTGAAGATTTGAAGATGCGACCTAGTCAAATATCTAGTATAGAGGAAGGTAAAACAGAAGATTTTAAAGATGTATTTTATTTAAAATATTTTATTAGAGATTATGCTAAATATTTAGGATTAGATAGTGAAAGAATATTAGATGAATTTAATGAATATTTATTTGATATGACTTCAAAGATTCCAATTGAATTAATAAAGGAAGCTAAAAAGGATAAAAATGAGAATAATGATACTATTTCTCCATATACTAAGGAGAGTAGTAAAATTAAAGTTCCTAAAATAATTATTGGTCTTGCTGCGATTGTTATTTTAATAGTAGTTGGATATTTTATAGTTAGTAATTATAAAGGAAATGATTTTAGTGATAATGATATTACATATAGTATAAGGAGATAGTGTGATGAATAAAGCAAATAAAATAACTATGTCAAGGGTAATAATGTCTATTATTATTATAGTTTTACTCTTGTTTCCATTTGATCAAATGGGTATTGATTTTCCTACTTATTTAATAGGTGGTAAAATATTAATTGATTTAAAATATATTATAGTGGGAGTATTATTTATAATTGCTTCATTTACTGACTTTTTAGATGGTTATATAGCAAGAAAATATAATATGGTTACTGACTTTGGTAAGATGGTTGATGCTATTAGTGATAAATTACTTACTAATTCAGTATTAATTATATTAGGCTGTAGTGGTAAAATTAGTGCCGCTATTGTAGTAGTTATTATTGCTAGAGATATAGTAGTTGATTCTATTAAAATGGTCATTGGTAATAAAGGGCATGCTGTTGCTGCAATAGGAATAGCTAAAGTTAAAACTGCTACTTTGATGATTGGTATAATATTAACATTATTTTATAATTTACCATTTGAACTTATTTCACTTAGAATATCTGATTTCTTATTAGTACTTGCTGCTATTCTATCAGTTATATCTGGTGTTAAGTATTATATGATGGCTAAGCCATATTTAAAAGATAGATAATATTTATCTTTTTTTTATTTTATAAAAAAATACGAACAAATGTATTAAAAAGTATTGACAAGTTAAAAAAAGTATTGTACAATTATATTGTAATTAAGGAAAGTATGTTGAAAGAGAGGAAATTATGGCAAAAAATGTAGAAAAAGATACAGCATTAGAACAAGTACTTGCTGATATCGAAAAACAATTCGGAAAAGGGGCTATTATGAAACTTGGAGAGCAAGAACATAAAGAAATAGAAGTTTCTCCTAGTGGATCTCTTAGCTTAGACATTGCTCTTGGAGCAGGAGGATATCCTAAAGGAAGAATAATCGAAATTTATGGACCCGAGTCTTCAGGTAAAACTACTTTTGCACTTCACGCTATTGCAGAAGTACAAAAAAATGGTGGTAGAGCAGCTTTTATTGACGCAGAGCATTCTTTAGATCCTGTTTATGCTCATAACTTAGGAGTTAATACTGATGAATTATTGTTATCACAACCTGATACTGGTGAACAAGCTCTTGAAATTTGTGATGCTCTTGTTAAGAGTGAAGCTGTTTCTATTATAGTTATTGACTCAGTAGCGGCTTTAGTACCTCAAGCAGAAATTGATGGTGAAATGGGAGACTCACATGTTGGACTTCAAGCAAGATTAATGAGTCAGGCTCTTAGAAAATTATCTGGTTCTATTAATAAGACTAATACTATTGTTATCTTTATTAATCAGCTAAGAGAAAAAGTAGGTATCATGTTTGGTAATCCTGAGACTACTCCTGGTGGTAAAGCACTTAAGTATTATGCATCTGTTAGACTTGATATTAGAAGGGGAGAACAATTAAAAACTGGTTCTGATGTTATTGGAAATAAAACTACTGTTAAAGTTGTTAAAAATAAAGTGGCTCCACCATTTAAGACTGCTGTTGTGGATATTATGTATGGTGAAGGAGTATCTAAAGAAGGAGAATTACTTGATTTGGCTTCAGAAATTGGCATTGTTGAAAAAAGTGGTGCTTGGTATGCTTATAAAGGTAATAAGATAGGTCAAGGTAAAGAAAATGCTAAGTTATATTTAAAGGAAAACAAAAATATTGCTAATGAAATAGAAGAACAAGTTAGAGAACATTATGATATAATGGTAGATAAAAAGAAAAAGAAAGTAGACAAAAAGACAGAAAAAGAAGTAAAGGAATAAGATTGATATTCCTTTTTTCTTTAACATATGATAAGATATAGATGAGGGTGATTTTTTTATGAAGAAATGCTTAGTTGTTTATAATCCTAATTCTGGTAAGTATAATAAAGAAGTTACTTTACCAAAGATTGAAAAAATACTTAATGAATATGATTATTCTGTTATAATAGAAAAGACTAAATATAAGGGAGATGCCACTAGTATTGTAGCTAATATTGATAAGTGTGATCTTGTTGTTTCTATTGGTGGAGATGGTATTTTTAATGAGGTTATGACGGGTAATTTTATGAGAAAAGATAGAATTGTTTTATGTCATTTGCCTTCGGGGACTACGAATGATGTTGGTGCTATGTGGGGATATGGTAAAAATATGCTTAATAATTTAAAACTAGCCTTAAATGGAAAAGTTAAAAGAATAGATATTTGTACTATTAATGATAAACCTTTTGTTTATTCTGCTGGTTTTGGTAAATTTATGAATATTCCTTATGAGACTCCTAGAGAGTTAAAAAAAAGAATAGGACATCTTGCATATATTAGAGAAGGGGCTAGAGATTTTTTTAGAAAAGTTAAACTATATGATATTACTTATGAAGTAGATAATGAAAAATATAGAGGATTATTTTCTTTTGCTCTTATTACTAATGCTAATAGAGTAGCAGGTATTAATAATTTTTATAAAGATATTAAACTTGATGATAATAAATTTGAAGTATTACTTTGTAATATTACTAAACTTAAAGATATTATTAAGACTTTATATTTCTTTGCTTTATATGATGCTAGTAAAATACCGGGATTTTATTTTTATCAAACTGATAATATTAAAATAAAATTTAATAGTCCTTTGAAGAAACCTTTATGTATTGATGGTGAATCTTTTGATGATATGAGTGGTAGTTATAATATTAAGATAGATCATGATGTATATGTACTTATGCCTTCAAAGAATGTTAATAATTTATTTGTTAATGATAAAAAAGAACTATAGTGAATAAAATCAGTATAGTTTCTTTTTGTATAAATTTAATTTTATATTAATAATTATAGTGAAATATTATATAAAGTAGTTGTGTATTTTTTATGATTTTAATACTTAAATGTGTATTGTAATTATTACATAAAATTATTTGACTAATTTTTTTATATAGGCTCCATCAGTTTTACAATCATATGTTGTGATACTTTTATCTGCTAAAAAATCTCCTTCATAATTAATGAATGGTTCTGGTAAATTATTAATATCAACCCATATTAATTCTTCACATTTATTTGGTTCCGCTATTATGGGAGTACCTTTATATTTAGATATTTCAAAATAATAATCAATATATGGTTCTAACTTTTTACCATCTATTTCAAAAAAATTTCTTCTTAGTACCATATAACTATTAGTGATGCCATCTAGATCGATTTCAATATTTAATTCTTCTTTTGCTTCTCTAATTAGAGCTTCATATTGATTTTCTCCTTTATCGATATGTCCTGCTGGAATGGCATAATATCCGGGCCATAATTTAGAGCCTTTTCTTTTTTGTAATAATATTTTATTATTATCCATTATTATTATATGGATTGCACTTTTAAACATTTCTTTCATTATATCACCTTTATTGTCTAAAGAAATTTATTGTCAAAATTATCTATCAGAATTTTACTGATAATAAAAAGCAGTCTTATTTTTGACTGAAAAATGTATATTAAAGTTCAAGTGGTTTGAACATATTTTCTAATGGTGGAGCTGAGGGGACTCGAACCCCTGTCCGCAAATAAAGTTATTTAACCTTCTACAAGATTATTAGGTTATCAGATTCGCAAAGTAAATAGACAACCTACAATCGTAATTACTTGCTAGTTTATAGTTGTTCGTTATGAAGTCTAAACTTAAATCATAATATAGTCTGCTTTATAAGTCCTAGCTAATTCTCACAGACAAAGAATTAGTAGAACCTGTTGCTGCCTATTGGTTAGGCATAAGCAACAGCGTTTTTATAGCTGTTTCCAGTTATGTTTAATTTTCTTCTTTACGCGAAGAGCACGTCTTGCTAATTAAATACTTATATTTTCGTCGAAGCCATAAGCAGCCCCATTACATAGTTAATTATATCAAACAGATGTTTCTTTGTCAATTTTTTTTGATAAAAATATTGTAATATTTGTAATTTTACTGTATAATTACTTTAGAGTAAAATAGGAGTGGGAATATGGATTCAACAAGCTTAGAAATTAATAATAATTATTTTGGAGTAAGACATTATAAAGTTCATGTAGTTAAAGAAAAGATAAAACCTATTAGATTTATTACTAGTGTTATTTCTTATGCTTTATTTATATGGCTTTTATTAATTGGACTTACATTACTTGTTTATGTAGCAGATATTAAGATTAGAGCTGCTAAAGGGGATAATTCTCCACCTGCTATTAATGCATATGTTGTTCTTACTGGTTCGATGGTTCCAGAAATAATGCCTAAGGATGTTGTTATTACTAAAAGGAGAGAGGCAAAGAATTTACAAGTAGGAGATATTATTACATTTTTATCTTCTGATCCTAGACTTACTAATATAATTGTTACCCATAGGATTAAAGCAAAGTATTATGATGCTACTACTAATAAATATACTTTCCAGACTAAAGGAGATGCTAATAATACAGCTGATTTTACTTTGGCAGAGGATACTAATATAATTGGTGAAGTTATATTTAAGATACCAAAACTTGGTTATGTACAAAGTGTTCTAGCTACTAAAGGAGGTCTTATTATAGTTGTTTTAATTCCTTGCTTGGCAATACTTTCTTATGATATTGTTAAATTAGGAAGAAATATTAAAAAGAAAGCTGATAAGAAAAAAAGTGAATTAACTGTTGTAAGAAGGTGATATAATGGCTAAAACAAATAAATTTTTTGTTAAAAAGTATGAAGAAGACAAAAGTAAAATTACTGTAGAAGAAGAAAGAAAATATCGTAGCCCTTTTATTCTTTTTCTAGTTAATAATGGGAGATTGATACTTACTATTTCTCTTCTTTTGTCAATTTCTGTATTTATTATTGGTTTTACACTGATATTTAATAGTATTAAAGATTCTTCTATTGTTATGTATGAAGAAAATGGAGTTGTTGTATCATTTGATGGAGATGATAATAGCATACTTAATGGAACACCTATTACTAAAGAGTATGCAGATAAAGTATTTGATAGTAATTTAACAGATTATAGTTATATGAAAGGTGTTGTAATTAAGATTAAAGAAGATAACATTAATGGTAATATTATTATGTATTATTCTGATAAGACAGTTATTATTAGAAATAAAGATGGTAGTTTTACAAGGATATATCCTGTTAATGGCAAATATGGTGTTAGTGTAAATGATAAAGATATTGTTATAGATTCTAAAGCAATTACTAAGGATTTGAATGGTACTTATAAAAATAATGAATTTTTAGGCATCAATATTATTTATTTATCTGATGGTAGTGTAATTGTTATTAAAGATGATGTTAATTTCTTTGTTAGAAATAGTGATATTACTAGTGGGAATCTTAATTTTATTACTAATCTAAGTGGTGTTAGTGTTCCTACTAAAAAAGAAGATAATAGATATCATTATTCTGACGGAACTATAAAAGAAGATGATTATATAATAGTAGATAATATTAAGTATACTAAAATTGATGAAAAAGAAATTCATGATAATATTAAAATTATATATTATGATAATGGATATGCTGAAGTAATTCATGATGATATGATTATTATGGTTAGAAATAGCGAGCATATTAAGTATAATGATAATAATTTTGAAATTATTGATAATACTAATGATAAAGAAATTATTGATATTAAAGATATCATGGATATAAAGGAAATTAAATTAGATAATAAAAATCTTAATAAAGCTAACTATATAATAGTACTTGAAGAAACCGATGATTATAGGAAACATAAAGTTACTAAAAGATTATCTAATGAATATATTAATTATAATGTATTTGTTAATGGTACTAGAGTTAATAATATGGTATTAGATAATAAATTAAATAATGTTGATGTGGGAATTGATAATAAAAATAATAATTATTTAATATATGAAGGGGAAATTGAAAAGTTAAGTCAATTATCTATTAAAATAGGCATGTGGATTAGTTATGAGAAAATTACTAATGAGTATATGAATAGTGCTTTTATTGGAACTATTAGGGTATATGTTGAATCTAAATAAAAATTGTGATACAATATAAAAGAATAGGGTAAGGTGTTAATATGAATAAGGAATTTTTTATTAAAAATAGAAAAAAGATAATTATAAGTGTTGTTGTTTTTGCTGTTTTTTTGATAGCTTTTTCCTTGATTAACTCTACTTATTCTTTATTTTTTCATGAAGACATTGCTAGTAATACAGATAATTATACTACAGGATTGCTTTCTATTACTGCTAAAGGAAATAGTGAAAATATTTCACTTACTGATGCTTTACCTATGTCAGATGAGGCTGGTGCTACTAGTACACCATATATATTTACTATAACTAATACTGGAAATTTGGATTATAAATTTAATGTTAAATTGTTATCAACAGGTGATAGTAGTACTTCAATTGATACTCGTTATATTAGAGTTAAGGTTGACGATGGGGAAGTTGCTACATTAGCTGATTTAACTAATGGTATTATTAAAAGTGATATTACTTTGCTAGCGGGTGAAAGTATAGATATAACAATTAGGGCGTGGTTAAATATAAATACTCCTAATAGTCAGATAGGAAAAACTTTTAATTCTAAAATTGTTACTGATGGACAGGCTGTTTATACTTCTAGTAATAATGATATTTATAGTGGTGGCGCTAAAACTATAAAGGATTTATTTACTCCTGATGATACTGTTGTAAATAACAATATTACTTATCAATATGATACTACACATAATCTTATGAAGGATGTTGGTGGTAATATTAGATATTATGGAGCATCTCCAAATAATTATATTTATTTTAATTGTAGTGATTATACTAATCAATCATCTAGTACTTGTGAGGTATGGAGAATAATAGGTGTTATTGATGGTAAGTTGAAACTTGTTAGGAATGGAAATATAGATGGATATGCTTGGGATAACAAAAATACATCAACTGGTGCAGAAAATGATTTTGGCTCTAATGATTGGACTGTTTCAAGACTTATGAAAATGTTGAATTCAGGATATGAAAGTGAAATTGGCGGTAGTTTGTATTGGAATAGAAAAAATGGTACATGTTACACTAGTGGTACAGCAACGGCGGCTTGTGATTTTAGTAGTGTTGGTTTAATTAATGATACTACTAGAAATATGATTGCAAGTGCAACTTGGTATTTAGGTGGATGGAATGCTGGAAATGTATATGCTGATTTTATTTATGGTAAAGAAAGAGGTAGTAATGTATACTCTGGTAGACCGCTATCATGGAATGGGAAAATTGCTCTTCTATATCCAAGTGATTATGGTTATGGAGCTGATTTTAGATACTGTTCAAATAATTTATATCAATACAATGATAGCACATGTCTATCAAATAATTGGATTTCATCACTAAGAAATGAATATGCTATGTGGCTTTTATCACCACTTAGTAGTAGTACATATCGTGTATTGGTAATAGGTAATCAAAACAGAATTAATGTACGTGATGCTGCTAATCCTGCTGATGTTATACCAACACTATATTTAAATAGTTCTGTATCTTTTTCTTCTACTGGTAATGGTTCACAAAGTAATCCATATCAAATTGATATTAATAATAGTGGTATGGAAACTTATACTATAACTTATAATTTGAATGGTGGTACTGGTACTATTCCTAGTCAAACTAAGATCGCTGGACAGCCTTTAACTTTAAGTAGTGTTACTCCAACAAAGACAGAATATGCATTCGGAGGTTGGTATATTCAAGGAGAAAATCCAATTTTGGCTAAGAAATATTATCCTGGTGATAGTTTTGAAGTTGACGGTAATATTACTCTCGTTGCTTTCTGGAAATTAAAAGAATCGGAGATAGAATTATATAGTGTTGTTTTACAAAATTCTAGTGGTATCACTATGACTTCAAAGTCAGTTATTGCAAATTCTCCATTTAGTTATACTTGGAGTGAAGGCAGTGCTTCTACTATGGGAATTTCAAGGCCTAAAACTGTATCTTGTACCAATGGTCAAACTGCTATATTATCTAATGATGGCGATTCCTATACGGTATCAATAGCAAGTGTTACTTCGAATACTGTTTGTACAGTTACTTATAGTACTAATAGTGGTCAAGTAGATATGTAAAACTTAATTCATAAGAATTAGGTTTTTTTTGTATATGCATTATAATGTTGGTAATATTAATAATGGTGAATGTTATGAAGAAAATTATTATTAGTATTTTAATAGTATTACTTATTGGTGTTAGTACTATTATGGGAACATATGCTGTTATTATTAATGTTGTTAGTGAAGAAGGCGTAGATAAAATAGTTAATACTATCTATATTAAAGATTTACTGAGTGACGATAGTGGTAATTATAATAGTACATATTATGATGTTAAGAGAGAACTTGATGTCAATGATGATGATATGACTATTTTGATGAATTCTAGTTATTTAAATGAAAGTTTGAGAATTGTTTTAGAGAATGTAGTTAATTATAAATTAAGAGGAGGAAGCAAACTTAGTAATGATAAAATATATGATATGATTGTAGAAGATGTAAATTATGATAATACTATTAATTATGAATTAAAAAATAAAGTTATTAATAATGGAAGTAAATATAAAGATGATATTAGTGATTATATATATGATTTAGATGTTAATCTTATAAATACTAAATGATAATACTTTTGATATGTATATTAATTATTGTGGTATTATTGTTTATATTGGAAAGGGATAAGATTAATGTTTTAAAACATTTAGGAATTACTTTTATAATTACTGGTAGTTTTATGATTATTTTTGGTATATTATTCAAAATTATTATAAAAAGTAATGCTACTTTTATAAATGTTAGTAGTGGAATTAATTTTATTGTTTATAAATTTATGATTATTAGTATTATTTTTTATGTATGTGGTATTATTAGTTATATTGGTTATTATCTTCTTAAAAAAGTATAATAAGTTATATCTTTTTTTTTGGTTATATGATAAAATTATTATGGAGATGATGGTATGGCTGATAAGAAAATGAGTAATAGTGAAAATAAAAAAAAGAAAGTTGTTGATAAAAAGGATTTTAAAGAGAAAGAATTATATACTTCTAAAGAAGTTATGATTGTTATGTTATTTTCTATTGGTATTGGTATTCTTATGTGTTTTAGTGGTATTAGTATAATTACTGGTAAAAACTACTTGGCGGTTACTAAAGATTTAAAAAAAGTTGTTGATACTTATTATGCTATTGTTGATAATTATTATGGTGATCTTGATAAGAGTGCTTTGATAGATGGAGCAGTTGAAGGAATGATATCATCGGTTGGTGATACGTTTACTAGTTATAGTGATATTGATAGTACTTCAAACTTTGATGAAACTATTTCTGGTAGTTATGATGGTATTGGCTGTTCTGTTGCTACTTTAACTGATGGTACTATTAAAGTTGTTCAGGTGTTTGAAGATTCGCCATCTGCTAAAGCGGGAATAGAGGTTGGCGATGTTATTACTAAAGTAGATGGTGTAAGTTATGAGGGAAAAAACAGTACAGATATTTCTAATTATATTAAAAAAGATAATAAGTCTAAAGTTGTTATTACTATTAATAGAAATAATGAAGAAAAAGATGTTACTATCAGTATGAGTAAAGTAGAAATTCCTTATGTAAATGGAGAAGTTATTGAGAAAAATGATAAAAGGATTGGTTATATTGATATTTCTTTATTTTCTAGTAATTCTTATAAACAGTTTAAGAATAAACTTGAAGAGTTAGAAAAGAGTAAAATAGATGGACTTATTATTGATGTTAGAGATAATAGTGGTGGTTATTTAACCTCAGTTACTGATATTTGTAATTTATTTTTAGAAAAAAGAAAAGTTATTTATCAATTAGAAGATGCTAATGGTAAAGTTAAGAAAAAAGATACTACTAAAGAAAAAAGAAGTTATAAAGTAGCGGTTTTAATCAATGGCAATAGTGCTTCTGCAAGTGAAATACTTGCTTCTGCTATTAAAGAAAGTTATGGTGGAGAAGTTGTTGGTGTTAATAGTTATGGAAAGGGAACTGTTCAGCAAACTAAGAAACTTTTAGATGGTAGTATGATTAAATATACTACGCAAAAATGGTTAACTCCTAAAGGAAACTTTATTAATGAAGTTGGAGTTACACCGACTAAAGAAGTTAAATTGAGTGAAGATTATTTTGAAAATCCGACTACAGATAATGACAATCAATTACAGGAAGCTATTAATTTAATTGCAAAATAGAAGAGTGATTCTTCTATTTTTTGGTGTTAAGCATATAATTTATTGGTGATGTTATGATTGTTAAATATACTGCTAAAGAAAAGGAATTGCTTGCAAGGCTTATGAGGGCAGAAGCAGTTGGTGAAGGAGACCTGGGAATGCTTATGGTCGGTAATGTTGGTATTAATAGGGTCTTAGCTGATTGTTTAACTTTTAAGGATATTAGATCTATTTCCGATATGGTATTTCAATCTCCTGGCGGTTTTTCTGGTACTAGTAGTTCTTTATTTTATGGTAATCCTACTAATAAAGAAAGTGAACTTGCTGAAAGGGTTATTAGAGGAGAATATTATTATCCTGCTACTAATGCTTTGTGGTTTTATGCTCCTAAAACAGGTACTAGTTGTTCTGATACTTGGTGGAATCAGAGTTTAGCTGGAAGATATAAGAATCATTGCTTTTACAAACCTCGTTCTGGAGTTTGCAAAGAGATTCATTAATGATAAACTTTATTAAAGGTTTTGTTATCGGTATTGGAAAAATTGTACCTGGCGTAAGTGGAGCAATGCTTGCTATTTCACTGGGGGTTTATGATAAGGCAATATATTATATTTGTAATTTTAAAAATGATATTAAAAATAGTTTTAAATATTTATTTCCTTTAGGTGTTGGTATTATTATTTCTATTGTTTTATTTAGTAAAGTTATTAGTTTATGTTTAAATAAGTATTATGTTATTACTATGCTATTTTTTATTGGTTTAATAATTGGTGGTATTCCTGATATACTTAATAAAGTTAATAAAAATAATTATTATATTAGTATTATTAGTTGTATTGTTTTTACTGGGATAACTATTTTTAATGTAAATAATAGTTATATTATTAAGAATAATTTCATTGATTTTGTAGTATATTTTATATCTGGTATGATTGAAACAATAGGAACGATAGTACCTGGTGTAAGTGGTACTGCTTTATTAATGATAATTGGAACTTATGATTCTATTATTTATGCAGTTGGTAATATTACTAATATTAAATTATTGATACCTTTTATTTTGGGGATGTTTATTAGTTTAGTTTTATTTATTAAATTAATTGATTATTTATTTAATAAATATAATGATAAAATGTATGCTTTAATATTTGGGTTACTTATATCTAGTATTTTTATTCTTATTATGCAAGTTTTTAGAAAAGAAATTTATATTGGCAGTTTAATACTGGGAATTATATTTATGTTATTTGGAATATTTATATCTAGTTTATTTAAAGATAAATAAAAAACTCTTGAGATTATCAAGAGTTTTTGAGTTTAAATTGGTGACCAGTATGGAATTCGAATCCATGAATGCTGCCGTGAAAGGGCAGTGTGTTAAGCCACTTCACCAACTGGCCAAAAAATGGTGGGCCTGAATGGACTTGAACCATCGACCTCACGCTTATCAGGCGTGCGCTCTAACCACCTGAGCTACAAGCCCATTTTTTGCTTGCTCATTAATTATATCATAGAAATTATTAACATGCAAGTATTTTTTAATAAAATATAAAAATGGTGTCCCCTTAGGGATTCGAACCCTAGACCCACTGATTAAGAGTCAGTTGCTCTACCAACTGAGCTAAGGAGACATCTGTCAAATACATTTAATATTATATTATATTTTTTTTTATTTGTAAACCTCTAAAGTGAAAAAAGTTTATTTTTTTCTATTTTGTAATAATTGACTTTTTAGGCTTGTTTTGATATAATTTAAGAAGAATAGGTATTGGTGATGAGAATGAAGAAGATTGGCGGAAAAAATTTTTGGATTATTTTAGGTATTAGTATTATTTCTTTAATTATATTAACAATAGGAGTTATCTTTCTTACTAGGAAAAGTAGTAAGGAATTTTATAGTGCTGGATATATTATTAGTAGTAGTGCTACTAAAAGTGATAAGTTATATTTTAATGATAATACTGTATATAAGGAAAATGTTTTTGACGAATATGTATTTAAAAATTCAGATAATAAAGAGGTTAGTGTAGATAAGAATAATTTTATTCATTATTTAGATAATTCATTATCCTTTATGAAGAATGGTGTTATTTTGGATTTGGATAATATTAATACATCATTAATTCCATATTATAATATTACTGATGCTTCAATTATTCAATACAATAATGGTGGCTATTTTATAGAAACTGCTGATAAAACATTGATGTTTGGTAATTTTTTAGGTAAAATTACTGATAATAAATATATTGTAGTTGGTAAAGATATAAAAATTAAACTTGCGGGAAGTGATGATGCTCTTAGTGGTAATTATTTTGAAATATTATTTGTAGAAGATGGCGTTGTTAAAATTGAAAACCAAGAAGGAAGCTATCAAACTGTTAGCGAAGGAACGATTATCTATGTCGGAGATAAAATTAAAATTAATTTAGGTGATAAGAGTGTTGTATCAGGAGATGATACTAAATTAACTCTTGATGAAATGACAATAGACGGGGATGAAAATATTAATATTACTCCTAATGATAATAAAGTTAAGAGGAATGATGATAAGCAAAACGATTCCGATAGTAATGGTCAAAATGGTACTAATGAAAATGGAAACGATGGAAATGGCAATGGTACTGGAGGAACTGGAGACGGAAATGGTACTGGAGGAGATGGAACAGGAGATCCGGATGATAATAAGACTGTTATTAAAAAAGAGGTATCTATTGATTTAGTTAGTGCTAAATCTGGTATTAATACTATTGATGCTAGTTTTCAAGTAATTGATACTGATAATTTTATAAAAGGCAATTTACTTCTTACATTAGTTAATACTACTACTGGTGAAACTGTTTATAAAAAAGTACTTGCTAATGTTAGTGATGTTCAGGATGTATCAATTAGTTCTCTTAGTCCTAATTCTAATTATGTTATGACTATTAGTGAAGAAAATAATAGTACTGGTATTCAATATTTTCAAAAAGTATTTAGAACTGATACTTTAGATTTGAAACTTGTTAGAGAATATGTTACTATGGATACATTATCTTACTCAATTGATTTTGGTAGTACTGATGTTAAATCTGTTAACGTTGGATTATATGATAGTGATAATAAATTGGTAGGAAATGTTAAAACTATATATAATAGTGATGAAGATAAAACAGTTGTCTTTAATGACTTGACTAAGAATACCTTGTATAATGTTAAAGTTGATTCTGTTGTATTTAATAATTTAAATTATGTTAATACATATACAATTAATACTAGTGATATGACTTTAAAGGCTAAACCAATACTAGGAGATATATCGGTAAAAGTTAGTAGTGATGGTAAGGAATTTTCTCTTATTATGGATAAACCTGAAGATGAAGACAAGAGTATTACTAAATATACTTACGAAATATATAGAGCTAAAGATATTACCGAAGATGGTATTATGACTTCAGATTCTGTCTATAAATTTAGTTCTGATGAACTTAGAGATCAAAAATTGAAGTTAGGTGAGAATGGATTAGAAAGCAATGTTGATTATCGTTTTAGAGTTATTGTTCAATACAATGATAATTATAAGTTTAATGAAATTGATACAGCATTTAGTAATTATTTTCAAATTGTTGGTAAACCTACGATAGAATTTACGCCAGATGAAAAACTTATTTCTTTCAATCAAATTGGTGGTGTTGTGCAAATTAAAGATGAGGGATGTACTATTCCTAATGAAGGAAGGGAATGTTATAATCAAAAAAATAACTTTAGTATTAAGTACTATGGACCTGATAAAATTAAAAGGACAATACAAGGAGTTAGTTTTGATCCAGTTAAGATGACTTATAATTTAAAAGTTGATGGTTTAGCAGAAAATACACCTTATACTTTTGAAGTCTATGCTGATATAGATATGCGCGATGGTGGGGAATTACATAAAGGTGAATATATTGGTAGTTTTACTGCTAAAACAACTGGTATTAAGGCACTTAAGATGCAAAATTGGAAGAGCAATGCATATAGTTTTGATACACCTATATCTGTAAATACTGAAATGATAAGTACTGATCCTAGTGATGATTCTGTTGATAAGATTGCTACGATTACATTTAATTTATATAAAGGTGATGTAAAGAATGGTATTCCTACAGAACCAATTGGAACATATAAGGTTACCGAAAATATAAAAGATAGATTTTATAATAAAGAGTTTAGTTTAACTTCTAATATGTTTGGTATTGATAATTTAGATAGTTTAAGAGAAATGTCTGGCGGTAAGCTTAATAGATATTATACTATTGAAGTTACTGATGCCAAAGATGCTTCTAATACAAATGAATTTAAAATATTAGATAATATGTATGTATTTGAAACTCCTTCAATATTGTTACTTGAGGATGAGGTTGCTACTCCTACAATTGTTGTTGATGAAATTACTAATGAACAAACTAAATCTAATGAATATAAAGATGCTTATGGCGTTACTTATGATGCTTTATTAGATGCTAGTACTATTAGGGGATATAAGGTGACAGCGGTATTTGATAAGCAAAAAATTGGTACTTATTTTCAAGGTGATAGTCCTGTTAAGGCAATAAAATTTTATGTTTACAATAATGCTGGGGTATTAGTTGATTCTAAAGAAGTTTCAGTTGTAGATAATGATATTAATGAAAGTTATTTCTTCTTAGGAAATGGTACTGATTTTTCCGTTGTAGATAAAGATATGAGAAGAGGTAATTCTTATGTGTTCTCATATGATTTACAACTAGATACTAATAATGATGGAACTGTTGATAATACTTTTCCTTCAAATAAACCTATGAGTGATAAGTTTACTTCTATAAAGAAAGATCCTGAATTTAAATTATTTATAGATAGCAGTACTAAAGATACTATTACTTATAAATATAAAATAACTGATTATGATAATGCTTTACTTAAGAGCGGTGGTGGATATTCATTATTTTATACTATAGGTGAAGATAAAACGGAGTATGAAGTTAATATTGATAAACTTGATGATTATGCTAGTTTTGCTTTATCTAATTTAAAGAATGAAGATATATATAGTATTATGTATCTTAAAGCTGTAGTTAAAGATAGTGAAGGGGCTAATAAAGTTAATCTTGGTAAATATTATTTTGATGGATATTATGATGGTAAGGATTTTAATATGGGATATTATTTGGAATATGGAAATTTTGATAATAGACTTAAGATAGTATTTGATGATAGTGATTTCTTTAATAGATTTTCTGCTTACTTAATTACTTTAAGTGCTGGAAATGATAAATATCAAAAAGTTATTTCTACATTTAATAGTGATGATATTAAGAATTGTGGTGATAAAAATTGCTATATTATTGATTATGCTGATATTGCTAATTTTAAAGGAAAAGATATAAAAGTTTCAGTAGTAGGTTTTTATGATACTGGATACATTGGATTTAGTCAAAAGTCTTTATTGGGTAATTATTTTAAAGATTTAGGTTTTGTAACTGAAGAAAATGCTAATAAAGTAGGTTTTGCTTATCAGAATACTAGTTTATTAACACCAGGACAATATGTTTATTTCTTAAGTACTAGTTCTAATGCTTTTATAAATTATAATAAACCAATGGGTATTTTTGGATATGAATTTACATTGAGTAATACTAACGGTGTTCCTTCTAATTTGACTACTGTTAATATGGTTGATATAAATGGTAAGAGATTTGTTAATTATGGTGATATTATTAAAAAAGATGTTTCTGTTTCACAAATACAAAATGGTGTTTATGAGAGAAGTGATAAAAATACTATTAATCCAAAAGTGTTAGATAAGATAAATATTTTATCTAATAATGATAACTTTAAGTTTACTAGTATTATTCCTAAAGTTAGTTCTAAAGCTAAACCTCTTATTAACGGAGCAACTATTAATGTTGACTTGTCTGTTGATGAAGATACATTAAAGAGTGATTTTGTTAAGAGTGATGACAAATATAAATTCTATATTGATATTTACAAAAAGAAAGTATGTTCTGAAGAGGAAGAAGAGTGTACTGAAGATTTAGAGTTTATTAAAACTATTAATACTGATTATGATAATTTAAGCGAAGTTACTTTTGATGGCTTGGATCCTGATACTATTTACTATTATAAGATAGCAGCGGATATGAATAAAAATGGTAAATCAGTTAAAACACCTTTATTTGATTATAATAGAAGTGGTTATATTGAATATCTTAATAGTTTTAAAACACTTAGTAAGGATGATGTATTTAATTCTGTTAACTATAGTTATTCTTCAAATATTACGGATACTATGTATAATCAAAGAATATTAAATATTGAAACTAAACTTAAGACTGATGTTAATATGAATATTAAATTCCAGATTTCTGATGTTGATGGCAATTTAAAATATGAAAAAGTTGTAAGTAGAAATGATGATGAAATAAAAGATTGTTCTACTACTGATTGTACTAATCAAATTTATACAAGAAAGATTGGTAAGAATGGTAAGGAATATAGAGCTAATTATAGTTTAGATATTACTGGAGATGAATTTGTATTTGGTACAGGTTATTATTCTATTAAAGTTATTGCAGTTACTACTGATTTAGGTAAAGAACTTGAACTTTATAATGATGTAATGTCTGGTGATGATATACTACATAATGGTTTACATGCATTATGGAATCCTGATATTGTTGTTAATCAGAATGCTGTTATGGTTGCTGATGGAGGTAGCTATAAACATAGTATTGAATATGTTATTATGGTAGATGACAAAGATAAAGTTATTAGGGGTGGTAAGTATAATGTAGAACTTCAAGATTCTGCTTACAATAATGCTTGTCCTGGTCATGAAGATGATTGCAAAGTAGTTGTAGATATGAATAAAGTTCCATCTTGTAAGTTTGCAAGTGGTAAAACTTGTGAGGTTAGTGTTAAGGAAGCTGATAAGCAGACTGTTAAGATTGTTTTTGATAATTTAAAAGCTGATACTAATTATGTTATTTATGCTTATGCTAATACTTATCGTAATAATATTAACCTTGAGAATAAAGAGTCTTTGGTTTATGTTAGAAAGAGTCAGTATACTAAGAGTAATTTAGGATTTTCATTAGGTGCTGTTACTCCAACGGCGGTTACTAAAAATAAAGTTTTACTTACTTTCGTTGGAGCAGCTAATTTAAATAATTCTTTGAAAGGAATTGAATATAGTATTACTGTTCAAGGTGGAGAAAAGATATCTTCTGGTATTATTGGTAAAACTCTTACTTCTGGAGAAGATAATATTACATTTAAATTAGATAAGGATAATTATCCTTATGTTGAGATTCCACTTCCTAGTGGTAAAACTCTTGGTGTTAATAATACTATTAATATTACTTATTACTATTCTGATAAAGATAGTAATGAGTTAAAAGTACTTAAACTTGGAGATAGTACAGTATTTGATTATTCATTTAAAAATGAGAATAAATAAGAAAGGTCGTAAATAATATGAGAAAATATGATATGAAAAATAAGAGAAACATTGGTATAATTATAGGGATTTCTGTTATAACTATAATCATGTTTTCTCTAGTTATTAAATTCTTTTTATCAGGAGATAGAAGAGAGTATGTTGTTAATGATGGTGCTTTGGTTTTTGATAAGGATAAATCAATTATTAAAATAGATGAAAGTAGTACTATTAAAAAGAAATGGAATAATGAATATTATCTTAAATTTAAAGATAAAAATTATGAACTTGGTGATACCGCTATTAGTTATAATGAGAAGACTGGTGAGATTATTTTATATGGTAAATATTATGAAATAGGAGCTAGTGATAATATTGATATTACTGATGGTGAAACTGTTATCAAGAGTTCAGCACTTACTAAGTTTTATAAACTTGCTGATAGAAAATACTTAGTTGTAGATATAGATATTAAGAGTGCTGATGGATTATTATCTACTACTGATTTCTTAATGATTGATTTGGATAAGGTTGGAAATGCTACATTAGTTAATCATAAGGTTAATTTGAAAGCGTTTTCTGCTACTACGATAGTTACTTCTAATTATACTTTTGATATTGCTAATGAGATTTTAACTTATGGTAGTAATAAGATTGATCTAAAAAAGATTATTGGTTCCTCTAATACTTATACTAAAGAAGATTTGATTCCTGAAGAAGATGATACTGGTAATGGTACTAATAATGGAGTTACTAATATTACTGACAATACTACTGGTACTGGAAATGGTAGTGGTGGAGCTGGTACTGGTGGAGGAACTGGAGATGGTAGTGGTGATGGTACTGGAGGAAATGGTAAATCTAATACTATTATTGAAGAAATTAAAAAGGCTTCAAAGAGAACCTCTGTTATTTCTGTTACTAGTACTACTAGTAATATAACTATTGATTATGTTATTTATGATCCTTATAAAGAATATACTTCTGTTTATATGGAAGTTGAAAATGTTGATGATGGAAAAATTGATACTATTTATTTAAATAAGAATGATACAAGATATGAACTTTCTAATGTTTTTCCTAATACTTCTTATAAATTTGTTTTTAAATATTCTTATATTGATGAAGAAGGTAATTCTCATACTGAGATATTTGATAATGTTGATATTACTACTAAAAGACCTAGCGTTAATTTGAAAGTTACTAATGTTGGATTTGGTAATATTAATTATTTGATTACTACTGATAATAGTTATAATATTGATTCTGGTACTTTGAAAGTATATGTTAATAATGAAGAAGTTTATAGCGGTAATGTTTCTATTAGTGGTAATACTACTGGTAAGATTAATGTTAATGCTGTTAGTGGTGATTATATAGAATTATTACTTACTGATGTTAAATCTAATGGTAGGGTAATAAAAAATGTTAAATCTAGTGATAAGTTTATATACTAGGAGGTATTTAGATGAAAGAGTTTATTAAAAAGAATTATAGTATTTTGATTCCGGCGTTTTTAATAATTGTTATTTTGATAGCGGTTATTCTGTATGCTAGAGAATATAAGAATAATAGATATGCTAATAATAAAGATGTTAATGTTTATCAATATTTTTCTGGTAGTAAAATGGAATATGTTGCTAAAATAGGAAGAAATAGAAAAAATGTTGTTCTTAATTTTGAATCCAAAGAATTTTCTGTTAGTTTAGATAGTACTCCTGTATATGTTGTTGATAAAAAAAATATAGATGTTATTTTTCCTAAAGAAATGGCTGTATTCTTTCCTTTGAAAGATAAGATATATCAAGTTGATGCTTTATCTGAATTGTATGTAAAGAATGATTTAATTTATTTGAGAACTAAAAGGTTAGATAAAACTTTTGATCATATGTTTTTATATGATGGTAAAGATTTGTATTTCTTTATTGATGAAGTTACTTTAGTTATTGGTGATCAAGAAATTAAACTCAGTCCAATGTCTTATGTTAGTTGTTCTTATCTTAATATGGTTGAATATTACGATAGGAAAAGTGATACTGATAGAGTTATTGATTTGAATAATGAAAATGTTTATGTTAAAAATGATTATATGAATATAGATGTTTCGTTAGATAAGGCTATTTATAAAGATGATTTTACTTTATTGGGAGGAAAGTTAAGTAATTATAAAAAAATTACTGATATGGAAGAAAAATAATCATATACTTTGATAGGTGAGTATATGAAAAAAATTGATTTATTATATTTGATAGTAGTTATATTTTATTTGATTAGTGGATTAATTAAGTGGGATATGACTACTATTTTTGCTTGTGTATTATCTTTGATATTTATGGTTATTACTAATGTTATTGGTAAGAAGATAGGGTTTGGTAATGGTATTAAGATACTTATATATGTTTTTATTCTTAGTACTGAGATATTGGGAGAAATATATCATTTTTATGTTGATGTATGGTGGTTTGATATTGTTATGCATACTTATTTTGCTTTTATTGTTTCTTATGTTGGATTATATTTGATAAGATATTTTAATATCAAGGAAAGTATTTATTTTGTGATATTATTTATTTTTTCTTTGGCTATGATGACTGAAAGTGTATGGGAGATATTTGAGTTTTCGATGGATAGGGTTATTGGTACAGATATGCAGAAGGATACTGTTATTAGGAATATTAATTCTACTTACTTGTCTGAGAACATATATGTTGATAAGGTTATGGTTAATGATATTGATTTTATGGATAGATATGGTGGATATTTGGATATTGGTTTATATGATACTATTGGTGATATGATATGTACAGTAGTGGGTAGTTTTATGTTTATTGTTATAATGAAAAAAAGACTAAATTGTTAGTCTTTTGCTTCTATATAAATACTTTTATCAAATTTATGTGTACCATCATTTATTTTTTCTAAAGTATTAGTAGTTATTAAGAAGTAAGTATCTCTATTTACATTGATATCACTTATTGGGTCATCCCAAGTTAAATCTAGGTGATACCATTTACCATCTAGGTATACTAGGTTCCAAATGTGTTCTTCATTACTTATTTTGTAATTTATGACATTTAATTTATTTAAGAAGATAGCCATGGCATCGGCATAGCCATTACATGTACCGTATCCTTCAATTAGGACTCCATATGCAGTGTTAGATTTGTAAGTGGTATCATTTTTGTTTTCATATTTTAATTTATCATATTCGGCATTATCTATAATATAGTCATGAATTACTTTTATTTTTTCTCTAGTAGGCATATTATTGGTTATTTTTTCTTTTATTACTTTATCTACTACTTCGTTTATTTTTGTTATTTCTTCATTGCTATAGGCTTTGTTTATGGTTATTCCTATTTTATATTCACCACCATAATTTAATTTGATATTATTTGAACTGTTATATGGATGAACAAAATTATTTAGTAATGATATTGTTTCTTTAAAGCCTTCACCATTATTTATTGTTAACATATTAATATCATTTAAATAGTTTGTATAATCTTTAGTAATATATCTTTCGGTATGATGAATGCCGCTATTTAAGGTGTAGTATATAAAATTAATTAATTCTTTATGATTATTTATGCCCATACCGGTATAATTATCTACATAGTTAAAGTTATCATCGACATAATACTCGTTAGTAGTGGAAGAAGAGTATTTTTTTTCAATTGAATATTCATAATATTTATATCTAAGGGTATTTTTGTTAAAAGCACATACTGTTACTATGATAATAGCAATAACTCCCATAATTACAATTAATCTTCCATTTTTATTCTTTTTATTCATATCTTCCACCTCTAATTAGATTATATCATTTTATAGGGAATTTTATCAAGAAAAATATTAAGTTTTTTTAATAAATTTACTAGATGTAAACTTTTAGTAAAATAATATGAAAAAAATAATTTACTTATACCTTATTATTTGGTATAATTAAAGGGAAATATCTTGAGGAGGAATAGTATGAATATTGAAAATAAAAAACCTAAAATTTATTTGATTTGTGGTAGGGCTAGACATGGTAAAGATACGATAGCGGGATTTCTTAAGAAGTTCTATGAAGAAGATGGTAAAAAGGTTATTTATTCACGAGCGGGTAAGTATATTAAGTTTTATGCAATGGAGATGACTGACTGGGATGGTAGTGAGGAATCTAAACCTAGAAAGTTACTTCAAGAGCTTGGAACTGATGTTATTAGAAATAAACTTAATAAGGCTGAGATGTTTATTGAAAGACAACTTGATGATATTGAGATTTATTCTTATTTTTATGATGCTATTATTGTACCAGATATTAGACTTCCTAGAGAGATAGATAGTGTTAGAGAGAAGTTTGATAATGTGGTTGTTATTAAAGTAGAGAGAATTAATTTTGAAACTAGTTTAGATAGTAAAGAGCAGGCACATGTTACAGAGATAGCTATGGATAATTATAATGATGTTGATTACATTGTTACTAATGATACTTTAGATAAATTAGAAAAAGATATATACGATATATATAAGGAGACGAGATAATATGAAGAAGTTAACAGGAAGAGAAATTATTAGAATGTATTTGGATTTCTTTTGTGAGAGGGGACATACAGAAGTTGATTCTGCTCCTTTAATACCAATGAATGATCCAACAGTACTTTGGATTAATGCTGGTGTTACGCCACTTAAGAAATATTTTGATGGAACTGTAGTACCTAGTAATAGGAGACTTACTAGTTGTCAAAAATGTATTAGAACTGGGGATATAGAAGAAGTAGGTAAGACTGCTAGACATCATACTTTTTTTCAGATGTTAGGTAATTTTAGTATTGGTGATTATTTTAGAGATGAGGCTCTTACTTGGGCGTGGGAATTACTTACTAGTCCTAAATATTTTGATATGGATAAAGATAAACTATATATTACGGTTTATACTAATGATGTTGATTCTTATAATAAGTGGATTAGTTTAGGTGTTAAACCTTCTCATTTAGTTAAATTAGATGGTAATTTTTGGGAGATAGGACCAGGGCCTTCGGGACCTGATACGGAGATTTTTTATGATCGTGGTGAAAAGTATGATAAAGAAGGCAAGGGTATTAAGTTATTACAAGAAGAAATAGAGAATGATCGTTATATTGAGATATGGAATAATGTTCTTAGTCAGTTTAATGCTACTGAAGGTTTGAAGAGAGAAGAATATCCTGAACTTCCTAGTAAGAATATTGATACTGGTATGGGTGTTGAGAGAATGGCTTGTATTATGCAAGGTACTGAGACTAATTATGAGACTGATTTATTTATGCCTATTATGAAGAAAATAGAGGAAATTTGTTCTATTCCATATATGGGTCAAATGGAATTTAAGGTAATAGCAGATCATATTAGAACACTTACTTTTGCTTTATCTGATGGAGCTGTATTTGAAAATGTAGGTAGAGGATATGTTCTTAGAAGACTTCTTAGAAGAGCTTCTAGAATGGGAAAGAAGCTTAATATTAATAGAGAATTTTTAAGTGATATGGTTGATGTAGTAGTAGAAAATTATAAAGATACTTATCCTGATTTAGTTGGTACTAAGAGTAAAGTTAAAGAACTTATTGCTAAAGAAGAAAGATTATTTCAAAAGACTTTATTAGCTGGTGAAAAGAGATTAGAGGAATTATTTGATAGTGGTACTAAGGTTATTAGCGGAGAAGATGCTTTTAAATTATATGATACTTATGGTTATCCTATTGAACTTACTATTGAAGCTGCTGAGGAAAGAGGATTTAAGGTTGATACTGATAGTTTTAATGCTTATATGAGTGCACAAAAGGAACTTGCTAGAAATAGTAGAAAAGTTGAAGCTAGTATGAATTTACAGAATGATTTACTTATTAATTATAAGAAAGAAAGTAAATTTGTTGGTTATGAAAAATTGGGATTAGAAACTGAAGTTATGGATATTATGAAGGATAATGTATTTGTGGATTCTTCTAGCGAGGACTGCTATATATTTCTTAAAGAAAATCCTTTCTATGCTGAGAGTGGTGGTCAGGTATCTGATTCGGGATATTTAAAAAATGATAATTGTAAATTAGAGGTTATGGATGTTATTAAGGCTCCTAATGGACAACATTTATTATATGTTAAGGTACTTGATGGTACTGTAAATAAGGGAGATAAGATTCTTACTCATGTTCTTAAAGAAAAGAGACTTGCTATTATGAAGAATCATTCTTCTGTACATTTGCTTCAAAGATCTTTACAAGAATTACTTGGTAATAGTGTTCATCAGGCTGGTAGTAAAGTTGATGAAAATATGCTTAGGTTTGATTTTAATTATCAAGGTAAGTTATCTGATGAACTTATTGTTAAAGTAGAGGAACTTGTTAATAAGAGAATTAATGCTGGGTATGATGTTACTATTGAGTATTTACCTATTAAAGAGGCTATTAAGAAGGGGGCTATGGCTTTATTCTCTGATAAATATGGAGATATTGTTAGGGTAGTTACTATGGGTGATTCTATTGAGTTATGTGCTGGTACGCATATTGATAATACTAAGAATATTGGCAGGTTTGCTATTGCTTCAGTAGAGAATAAGGGTACTGATACTTATAGAATAACAGCGGCTACTGATAATAATATTGTTCCTATTCTTAAGGAAGAGATATCTAAATATAATGAAGAGATGATTAGATTACTTGATAAGGCTAAGAGAATTATTAATGAGGCTAAGGAAAATGATATTGATCTTGAATTTAATTTTAATATTGATAATAGTGATCCTGAAAGTTATAAGGATATTGTTTATAATAAGAATGAACTTGCTATGTTAAGAGAAGAACTTAAGAAGTTAGAGAAAGAATTTAATACTAAGAAGAGTGAGAAGTCTGTTAGTGATTTATCTAGTTTCTTAGATATTAAAGAAGATATTAATGGTATTACTACTATTATTAGTATTACTAATGGTTATGATATTAATACTTTGAGACAAATTGTTAGTGCTCTTAGTAATCAGCTTGATAATAATTTTATATTACTTGCTAATATTAATGATGATAATTCGGTTAATTATATTGCTAAATCTAATTCTAATAGGGTTAGTTGTGGTGATATTGTTAAGGATTTGGCTGTTAGATCTTCTGGTAATGGTGGAGGTAATAAGTCTTTTGCTCAAGGTGGAGGTACTGATGGTAGTATTACTTCTAAATTACTTGAAAATGTTAAAGAAATTATTAGAAATTTATAGAGACTTTGGTCTCTTTTTTCTATGAAGCGGGGTTTACTTTACAAAATGATAATTTTCTGCTATAATTATTTAAGTCTTTTACTTTAAAGAAAGGAGAATTATTTTGAGTAAAATTAGAATGTTTTCACTAGGTGGACTAGATGAAAATGGTAAAAATATGTTTGTTATTGAAGTTGATAAGAATATATTTGTTTTTGAAGCAGGGCTTAAATATGCTGATGAATTAACACTTGGTATTGATTATATTATACCTAATGTTACTTATTTAAAAGAAAATAAAAAAAGAATTAAGGGAATATTTTTAACACATGGTCATGATGAAAATATAGGGGCTTTAACTGATATTGTTGATGATTTAGGTAATCCTTATATATATGGGTCTAAATATACTTTAGAGATTGTTAAAGATGAATTTGATAATTCTAATATTAAGTATAAGAATATGAAAGAGATAAAGGCTTATGTACCAATAGAGATTGGTAATGTTAAGATTTTTCCTGTAAATTTATCTCATTCTACACCTGATAATTTTGGTTATGCTATATATACTAAAGATGGAGTTATTTTTTATGCTTCTGATTATGTTATTGATTCACTTATGAAAGGGGCTTATAAGACAGATATTGGTAAGTTGGCTTATATTGGTAAGCAGAATGTATTATGTCTTCTTACTGAATCTTTCTATGCTGGTGTAGAAGGATTTACTTCTCCTAGACATAGAATAGCACCTTTAATTAGAGAGACTTTAAATAATAGTGATGGTAGAATTATTTTTAATGTATTAGATTCTCATTTATATCGTATTCAGGAATTATTTACTGAAGTAGAGAAGACCAATAGAAAAATTGTAATTATGGGTAAAAGACTTAAGAAGATAATTGATTTTGCTATTGAAAATCATTATCTATATATATCTAAAGATATTATTGGTGATTTATCTAATATAAATGATAAGAATGTTGTAATATTAAATGCTAATGAAAAAGATAAACCATATTACAATATTATGAGAATCGTTAATGGCTATGATAAATTTATTAAGTTAAATGAAGATGATACTGTGTTTTTAGCTACTCCTATTTATGATAATAGGGAGAAGACTTTTTATAGTTTACTTGATGATATTGCTAAGTCTGGAGCTAATGTTGTTAGTTTATCTTCTAAAAAATATTTATCACATCATGCTTCTAATGAAGACTTAATGACTATGATTAATTTGATGAATCCTAAATATTATTTTCCGATAAGAGGTGAATATAAAAATCAGGTTATGAATGCTGAATTAGCAGAAATGGTTGGTATACCTAAAAGTAATATTATTCTTAAAGAAAATGGTGATGTTGTTACTTTTAAAAATGGTGTAATGTTAGATACTTTTGAGAGAGTTCATAGTGGTTCTGTTTTAATAGATGGTACTGCTGGTGATGATATTGGGGAAGTTGTTTTAAAAGATCGTGAGATGCTTAGTGATAATGGTATTATGATTATTTCTGTTACTTTGAATAAACAAACTAAAGAAATTATGGCTGGCCCTGAGATTTTAACAAGAGGATTTGTTTATGTTAAAGATTCTTATGAATTAATTAATGAGATTAAAAAGATTTCTGAAAAAATAGTAGTGGATAATACTAAGGGAATGAAGTATGTTGAATATAATAAAATTAAAAATACTATTAGAGATGAACTTAGTAAATATTTAATTAATCAGACTGGTAATAAGCCAATGATTATTACTGTAATTCAAGAAATATAAGCAAATTTTTACTAAATAATAAAAAAACTATTTCATTTTAGTTTTTTTTTTGTTATAATGTAGAAGAGGTATAATATGATATGAAGAAAAAGTTTTTACTATTAATGGTATTACTTTTATGTATTGGATGTACTAGGATAAATAATAATAATTATGATGTTATTGTAAATGATGTAATTGAAAATAATAATAATATTTATAATACTAATTCTTTAGGATATAAATATTATTTACCATTTAGTATTAATAAAGTTTATGATAAAGATTATAATCAAATATTTAAAGTTAATGATACTTATATGTATTTATATGTTGATGTTATTAGTTATTATTATAAGAATAATTTAAATTTAGATGATAAAGATAGTAGTGATTCTTATTATTATTATAAAATTAATAATAAGAAGAAGAACGGATATGTTAAGATAACTAAAGATAAAGATAAGTATTTTATGAAAGTAGTTTATAATTATGCTAAAATAGAGACTTATGTAGAGGAGTATGAGTTAGCAGATATTTTATCTTATTCTATGATTATACTTAATAGTATTAATTATAATGATAATTTAATTGAAAAGATTCTTCAAGATGATTATTATTCTAGTTCATTTAAAGAATATAAAATTAAAAAGCCAGAAGATGCTGAAAGTAAATTTTCAGAATATTTAAGTGAGTATGTTGGTGAAGAGGATAGTATTATTCCGGATTTACCTGAATATTAGAAAAGGAGCGACTATATGGGATTTTTAGATAAGATAAAGGATTTATTTTCTGATGAAGAAGAGGTTGTTGAAACTAAAGAAATAGAAGTAGAAGAAAAAGAAGAACATAAGCTTCCTACTTTTATGAGAAATAAAATAGAGGAAGAAGAGAAAAGAGAAGAAGTAAAAAAAACTAGAACTGGTGTTTCTGATGAAATAATTAGTGATAGAGAAATAGTAAAAACTAGAACTAATAATAATTTTGCATTTCCTATAGAAATGGATGAGCCTGATACTTTTGAGGTGCCTAAATATAGTAATCAAAATATTTTAGCAAAGAAGAAAGAGGAAGAAAAGAAAGTTTCTACTTTATATTCTAAAAAAGAAGAACCTAAGCCTAAAAGATTTAAGCCTACACCAGTGATATCACCAGTATATGGTGTACTTGATAAGAATTATACTAAAGATGAAGTTAAATTACAGGATGAAAGTTCTTATGAAATACCTAGAGCAAGTAAAAAAATAGATTTTGAAACAGTTAGAAATAAAGCTTATGGAAGTTTAACTGATGATATTAGAAATAATTTATGTGAAAATTGTGAATTATATCAAGAAGTTAAAATTACTAAGAATGCTGATAAAAAGAAGGTAATTGATGATAGTAATTTACTTGTTGATATGACTGAAGATACTCCTAGTAATAAGGATGTTACTTTAGGTGATGCTGAAGATAATTATTTTGATTTTGGTGTTAGTTATGAACAACCTAAGAGAGAGAAAACTGAGGTTGTAATTAATACTAATAAAGTAGAATTAGATGCAGGAGATAGTGATATTAAGATAGTAAATCATAATATGGAAGAAGCTTCTGCTGAAAAGATAGAAGTTAAAGAAGAGGTTCCTAAGAGAAAAACTCCTAGTAAAAAATTAGAAGATACTATTGAATTTGAAAAGAAATTAGTACATGATGAAGAAGGTGCTGATGAGATATTAAATAATTATACTAGTGATAATGCAATAGATAGTGATAATGATATATTTAATTTAATTGATTCTATGTATGATGAGGAGGAAAAATAATGACTGTTAATGAAGTATTACCAATTGTTTTATATATTTTAGGTGCTATTTTATTGGTAGCTTTAATAGTATTAACTATAAAATTAATTATTACTATGGATAAAATAGAAAAAGTTGTAGATAATATTACTGTTAAGGTTAAATCCTTAGATGGGGTGTTTGAGGTTGCTTCATTAGTTAGTAATAAAGTTACATTTGTTACTGATAAAGTTGTTGATATAATCAGTATGATTATTGATAAAATATTTAATAAAAGAAAGGATGATAAAAATGAGTAAAAAAGGATTAGGTAAATTAGTATTAGGTGCTGGTATTGGTGCTTCTTTAGCTTTATTATTTGCTCCTAAAAAAGGTAGTGACTTAAGAAATGATATTAAGAAGAAAATTAATGAATTTATGAAAAGTGTAGATGATATGACTGTTTCAGAGATTAAAGATGAGTTTACTACTAAAGTTAATGAAATTAAAAAAGGTCTTGATGAATTAGATAAAGAAACTGTTTTAAAAGCTGCTAAAAAGAAGGGTAATGAACTTAAAGATAAAGCTAATGAATTAGTAGAACTTGCTAAAGAAAAGGGTACTCCAGTACTTGAGGGAATAGCAGATGATTTAAAGGAAAAAACTATTTCAGTGGCACAAGAAGTAATTGATAAATTAGAAGAAAAATAATCAGTAATTGATTATTTTTTTTGAAAGGATGATAATATGAAAGCACTAGTAACAGGAGCTTCTTCTGGTATGGGAAGAGATATGGCTAAATATTTATATTCATTAGGATATGAGTTATATTTAGTTGCAAGAAATAAAAAAGATTTAAATAGAGAATTTAAAGGATATAAAAATATACATACTTATGGTTATAATTTAATAATTGAAGAAGAATGTGTTAAATTATATAAAGAATTAAAAGATGAAAATATTGATATATTAATTAATAATGCTGGATTTGGAGATGCTGGTAATTTTACGGAAACTAGTTTAGATAAAGAAATGGATATGATTGATTTAAATATTAAAGCATATCATATACTTACTAAATTATTTTTAAAAGATTTTGTTAAGAGAGATTATGGTAGGATACTTAATGTTGCTTCAATGGCTGGTTTTATGCCAGGACCTTATATGGCTACTTATTATGCTACTAAAAACTATATTGTTAGTTTATCTTTAGCTATATATGAAGAATTAAAAAGAGATAAATCTAATGTTAAAATATCTATATTTTGTCCTGGACCAGTTAATACTAATTTTAATAATGTAGCAGATGTTAAATTTAATATTTCTTCTCTTAATAGTGAATATGCTAGTAAAGTAGCTATAGATGGTATGTTTATGAATAAATTACTTATTATTCCTAATAATATGAAATTTAATCATTTACTTACTAAAATTGTTCCTACTAAGAGTATTTTATTTGTAAATTCTTTAATACAAGAAAGAAAAGAAGAATGAATTTTCTTTCTTTTTCTATTTAATTATAGTATAATGTATTAAGAGGTGTGCATAATGAAAAAAATAGTTGTCTTAGGTGGAGGAACAGGTCTTTCAGTGCTTCTTAGAGGATTAAAACAGTTTCCTCTTGATATTACCGCTATTGTGACAGTTGCTGATGATGGTTCTTCTAGTGGAAGACTTAGAGAAGAATTCGATATATTTGCAGTAGGTGATCTTAGAAATGTTTTAGTATCTTTATCTGAAGTAGAACCACTTATTGAGGATTTATTACAATATAGATTTGTTACTGATAGTTCTTTAAATAATCATCCGATGGGTAATTTACTGTTAACTGCTTTATATAATATTACAGGTAATTTAACTGAATCACTTAGATCTTTATCTAAAATATTTAATATAAAAGGAACTATACTTCCTTTTACTGAAGAAAATCCTGTATTAATAGCTCATACTACTGATGGTAAAATAATTGAAGGAGAATCTAATATTACTAAGGCTGGTAAAGAGATTGATTATATTGAATATAAAAATGAAGTTAAACCTACTAAAGAAGTAATTAAAGCTATAGATGAAGCTGATTTAATTATATTTGGTATTGGTAGTTTATATACTAGTATAATTCCTAATTTATTATCTAAAGAAGTAGTAGAATCTTTAAAGAATTCTAAGGCTAAGAAGATGTATGTTTGTAATATAATGAGTGAACATGGAGAGACAGATAATTATAAAGTATCAGATTGTATTAAAAAAATTAATTCTTATGTTAAAGAAGATTTAATGGATGTAGTAGTTGTTAATAATAAAAAAGTACCAGATGATATAAAAGAAAGATATTTAGGAGAAATAGCTGGCCAAATTGATATTGATTATGATGTATTAAATGATATGAATGTTGAAATAATTGAAGATGAACTTCTTTATATTAGTGAGAAGAAAAAAGTTAGACATGATCCATATAGAACAGCACTTGCAATATTTAATTATATAGTTAAGGAGTTAAAATAATGAGTTTTACAATGGTTGTTAAAGATGAGGCTTCAAAAATAGAAACTACTAGATTAGAAGATATATCTGAATTATCCGCTATTATAAGAATAGCGGGTAATATAAATAATAATATAAATGTTACTATTGAAAATAATGCTGTAGCAAGAAGAGTATTTAAATTATTTAAAGAAATATATGGTATTAGTCCTTCTATTACAGTTAGAAATAAGAAACTAGGTAGAGGGTTAACTTATATATTAAATATAAATAATAAAGTAAAAGAAATACTTGAAGATTTATCTATTATTGATAATAATAAATATCTTAGTATTCCTAAAGAATATTTAATATCAGATGAAGAACAATTAAGAGCATATTTAAGAGGAGTATTTTTAGTATCTGGTTCTGTTAATGATCCAAAGACTAGTAGATATCATATGGAATTTATATTAGATACAAAAGAATATGCTAATTTTATTAATAAATTACTTAATTCTTATGACTTAAATAGTAAAATAATTAAAAGAGAAAAGAATTATACTGTATATATAAAAGAAGCAGAAAAGATAAGTGATTTTTTAAGAGTTATAAAGGCATTTTCTGCGGTTATGTATTTTGAAGATATTAGAATATATAGAGATCATAAAAATATGACTAATAGGCTTAATAACTGTGAACAAGCTAATATGGATAAAGTGTTTATGACTGCAAATAAACAAATTAATGATATAGAAAAATTATATGAATTAGATATGGTTGATTTGCTTGATGAAAAGTTAAAGACAGTTATAGAATATAGAATGAAGTATAAAGAAAGTTCTTTAAAAGAATTAGCAGAAATTATGTCTTTTGAAACAGGCACTGAAATTACTAAGTCTGGATTAAATCATAGATTTAGAAAAATTAGAGAGATCCTAGATAATATAGAAAATAAATAATTATATAGTACTAACTCTAGAATATGATAGGTCTAATGAGACTCTGATGGAGACTAAGAATTAGGCTATATTAAACATGAAAATACCTTGGATTTTCATGAAAGGTGAAAAATGTAAAAAAAATGTAGAAAAGTACTTGACAGATAGTGTAAAATGGTGTACAATTTAATTGTCTAATAGAAAATACTATGATAATATAATGTAAATATTAATAACGACTATATGTTTTAATATTTACCCGAGTAGAAGTTTTATTTGGAAATCTTTATGTTAAATAGTAAATGTTGGGTATTATGGTAGAGGCTATAATTCTTATCTATCTATTAGATATGCATATATGTATGAGAAAGAAAACTCATTAGATAGGAAGCTGTTTTATATTAACTGACATTAATTTAAAATGGTTATTCATCAAACTAGAGAATGCAATTGTGTGTCAGACAATGCATTCTTTTATTTTACCTAAAATTATGTTATACTATTAATGCAATGAGGAAGTGGTATTATGAAAGAATTACTTAGTCCTGCGGGTAATATGGAATGTTTAAAGGCTGCGGTTAATAATGGAGCAGATGCCATTTATCTTGGTGGAAAAACATTTGGGGCTAGAGCATATGCTGGTAATTTTAGTAATGAGGAATTAAAAGAAGCAGTTAATTATGCTCATTTATACGGAGTAAAAATATATATAACAGTAAATACTATTATTTATAATACTGAAGTAGATGAATTAATTAAATATATAGAATATTTATATAAAATAGGAGTAGATGCTCTTATTATGCAGGATATAGGTATGATATCATTAGTTAGAAAAGTATTTCCTAATATGGAAGTACATGCTTCTACTCAGTGCCATAATCATAATAATGAAGGTATAAAGTTGTTAAAAGAACTAGGAGTAACTAGAATAGTACTAGATAGAGAAATGTCTCTTGAAGAAATAGAAAATATAGATGTGGATATAGAAAAAGAAGTATTTATACATGGAGCTTTATGTAACTGCTACTCTGGCTGCTGTTTATTTAGTTTTATGAATGGTGGTAGAAGTGGTAATAGAGGAGAATGTACACAAGTATGTAGACTTCCTTTTAAGTTAATAAAAAATGGTGAATATGTAAATAATGAAAGTAAATATTTACTTAGTACTAAAGAACTTAATACTATAAATAATTTTAATAAACTATTAGATAGTGATATTGTAAGTTTTAAAATTGAAGGTAGAATGAAATCTCCTAGTTATGTTGGATATGTAACTAGAATATATAGAAAATTACTAGATAGTTATAGTAATAGAATATCTAGTAAAGAAGAAGATAATTTAAAGATATTATTTAATAGAGAATTTACTAATGGTTATTTATTTAAAGATAAAGTTATGAATATAGAATCTTCTAATCATAGAGGATTAGACATTGGTAAAGTAATAGATGTTAATAAAAAGAAAATTAAAATTAAATTAGATAAAGAATTATATCAAGAAGATGGTATTAGATTTAAGAATAGTAATAAGGGTATGATAGCTAACTTTATTTATAATGAAAAAGGATTACTTATTAATAAAGGTAATGTTGGAGATATTATTTATTTAGATAATAAGATTAATCTAAAAGATAAAGATATTTTAGTTAAGACCTCAAGTAGTTATTTAGACAAAGAGATAATTACTAGTAGTATTAAAAAGATACTTATAAATATAGATATTAAATTAATAGATGAGTTTTTAGATATTACTTTTAGTGATAATATGAATAATATAGTTAGTGATAAAGTAAAGGTAGAACCTCCTGTTAAGAGGGGAACTACTAATGAAGAGATTAAAGAAAAGATAACTAAACTTGGCAATACTCCTTTTGTATGTAATAATATAAATATTGATATAGATAGAGATATCTTTGTTAATATGAAAGATATTAATAATATAAGAAGATTATTATGTGATAAATTAATTACTACTAGAAGTAATACTAAAAGAGATATTATTATTAATAAATATTCATTAGATTATAATAAAGAAGATGATTATAATACTGAAATATCAATACTTGCTAGAAATAAAGAACAAGTACAAGCAGGTATAGATATGAATATAGATAGAATATATGTTGATAGTGAATTATATGATATATATAAAGATAATAATAAAATATATTTGAGATTAGAGAGAGTTAATAATAATTATAATTATGATAGTAAAAATATACTTGCTACTGAGATAGGGGCTATCTATAAATATAGAGATAGTAATCTTATTAGTGATTATTATTTAAATGTAGTTAATAACTATAGTATTAACTTTTTACTAGATAATGGTGTTAAGAGAGTTACTTTATCTCCTGAAGTTAATTATAATTATTTAGATGATTATATATTAGATAAAGTAGAATTAATAATATATGGTACTATAGAAAATATGATTACTAAGTCATGTCCTATTAAAGAATTAAAAATATGTCCTTGTAAAAAAGAAGATATATATTATCTAGAAGATATTAATAAGAATAGATATAGAGTACTTCATAACAATTGTTTAACACATATTATGCATTATAAAAAGATTAATTATATTGATAATATTAGTTATTATAAAAATCTTGGTATTAGATCATATAGATTAGAATTACTAGATGAAAGTTATGAGAAAGTTATTAGATTAATTGATGAAATAAGGAAATAGTTAATATTTCTTTATTTTTATTAATAACTTTTATTTTAAATTTTGATACAATAGTTATATATAGATGTTTAGGAGGCGAGGTTTATGAAAACATTACAAATAAGAAATTCGACAGCATAATTTTTGATATTTACAAAACAAAATAAAGAAAAAACAATAGAAGTAATAGTTGATGAAGATTCTGTTTGGCTTAGTCAAAAGTTAATGGCTGAACTTTTTGGAACAACTAGAAATAATATAACAATGCATCTTACTAATATTTTAGAAGAAGAGTTAAAAGAAAATTCAGTATATAAGGAATTCTTACATACTGCTGAGGACGGTAAGAATTATAAGACTAAATATTATAATTTAGATGCTATTATTGCTGTTGGCTTTTAGGTTAGTAGTAAAAGAGCGATAGAATTCAGATTGTGGGCTATTAATATATTGAAACAATATTCTATAAAAGGATATGTATTAGATAATGATATGCCATATTATATGTGGGGCCTTAAAAACTATAAAGAAGATAAGATGTTTTTAATAGATACTATAAGATATGAACAAGATTTGTATGGAAATATTGTAAATGAGATGTTAGATTTTGATTTGGGTGATAAGTAAAATGAGTGGTACTAAATTAATTGTAACAGATAGAATATTCTTAGAAAAAGTAATAGAAGATAAATAATAGATAAAGAATTATTAGTGTAATGATAATTCTTTTTTAAATATTTGACTAATTAATAAAAATAGAGTATTATATAAGTAATTTATTTGAGGGGATGAGATATATGACTATAAAGAATATTGATATTTATAGTGAAATGAATGGTAGTTATGTAGTGGATAAAGATAAGAAAATTACTGGGTATGCTTCAATTGATAAACCTTGGCAGAAATATTATAGTAAAGAAGCTATTACTGCTAGTATACCTGAATTAACTGCTTATCAATATATAGTAAGTCAAAATAAAGATAATTTAAGTACTAAGGCTATTATGTATTATGGTAAAAAAATTAGTTATAAAAATTATATAGATATGATAGATGAGACTGCTAGAAGACTATATAATCTTGGTGTTACTGAGGGAGAAGTAGTAACAGTTATGTCTGTTGCTAATCCTGAATTAGAAGTGTTGTTTTATGCATTAAATAAGTTAGGAGTAGTTATTAATTTAATTGATGTAAGAAGTGATTATAAACAAATAAAAAAATATCTTATGGAAGTAAAATCTAGTGAAGTAGTAGTTATGGATAATTTTTTACCTGAGTTTGATAAATGTATGGAAGATGAAGATATTGATAATATAGTAGAAAATGTTATTACATTAAGTCCATATAATTCAGTATTGTTTCCATTTAATGTATTAGCAGAGAAGAAATCTAGAAAAGAAGATAGTACTTTATATAGTAAGATAGATGAAATAAAGAAGAAAAACAAATATATGACATGGAATGATTTAATGAGTGTTCATAAATATCGTTATCCTAGATATCCTAGATATAAGAAAAATATGGTAGCGGCTTTAGTTCATACTGGTGGTACTACTGGTGTACCTAAGACAGTTAAATTATCTAATGAAAACTTTAATGCTATGGCTATTCAATATAAATCACTTAATGCTAATTATAATAAAGGTGATACTTTCTTAAATGGTATAGTTCCATTTGTAGCATATGGTATTGTTGTTACTATCCATATGCCTATGTGTTTAGGTATGACTAATATTATTGCTCCTATATTATCTCCTAAAGAGTTTACAGAGTTTATGATTAAGTATAAACCTAATCACACTGCTACTGTTCCAACTTATGTTGAACATTTTATTGAAGATGAAAAAGCAAATTCTATGAATTGGAAATGCATTAAACATATTGGGGTAGGTGGAGAATCTTTTACAAGAACACAAGAACAAGAAGTTAAAGACTTTTTAAAGAATCATAATTCTAGTGGTAGTATAGATAAAGGCTTTGGTATGACAGAGTTATCTGGTACTTCGGTAACTTGTATGGGTAATGTTAATAAATTTACTAGTTTAGGTATTCCACTTCCACTTAATACTTATGGCATATTTGAAAGAGGTACTGATAAAGAATTAAAGTATGGCGAAGAAGGAGAAATATGTATAACTGGTCCAACTGAAATGATTGGTTATTTAGATAATGAAGAAGAAGAAGGTAAAATTATAAAAATACATAGCGATGGTAAAAAGTGGATACATTCTGAAGATGTAGGTATAATTGATGAAGATGGTTTTCTATTCTTCAAAGGAAGATATAAAAGATTAATACCTCATGGTGGATTTAAATTATATCCTTCATATATTGAAGGGGTAATAATGAAACATCCTGATATTGATAATTGTTGTGTAATTTCTATCCCAGATAAAGTGTATGGAGCTTCGCCTGAAGCGCATGTTGTTATAAAGAAGGATAGCGTGAGCGAATTTAAAAAATTAAAAGAAGAATTGATAAAATTATGTCAAGATAAACTTCCTTCTTATTCGCAACCAGAAGATTTTATTTTTGAAGAAGATTTACCACTTACATCTGTTGGTAAAGTAGATTATAAAAAAGTAGAAAAAATGAGAATAAAAAAGTTAGAGGAAAGCACCAAATAATGGTTTACTAATCTATAAAAATAGAGTATTATATAAGTAATTTATTTGAGGGGATGTGTTATAAGAATATGGAAAACTATAATAAAGAAATAGAAAAAAATTTATATTTAAGAGAACTATTATTAGGAAATATACAAGGACCATTAACTGGAATACCAAATATAGATAGACCTTGGCTTAAATATTACACTAAAGAAGAATTAATGGCTGGTTCTATTAATAAAACAGTTTATCGTTATTTATATGATGAAAATAAAAAATATATAAATGATACCGCTATTATATTTGCAAATAGAAAGATAAAATATTTTGAGTTATTTTTACAAATAGAAAAAGTTGCTAAAGCACTTAAAACTATAGGTGTAAAAAAAGGAGAAGTAGTTACTATATGTTTACCTAATACACCTGAGTCTGCATATTTATTTTATGCTTGTAGTATGATAGGAGCAATAGCAGATTATATAGATCCTACTGAAAGTGAAGAAGGATTAGAAAAGTATTTGAATATATCTAATCCTAGGCATTTAATAATGTTAGATATGTGTTTTGATAAGTTTACTAACTTAATTGAGAAAAAAAATATAGAGAATATTGTTGTTACTTCACCAGTAGAATCTCTACCATTAATAATGAATGGCTTAAAGATTAAGAATAAAATATCTGATAGAGAAATTTATAATAGACATAAAAAAGTTATGAGAGAGTCTTCAGCTAATTATATGTTTTATAAAGATTTTATTAAAAATGGAAATATGTATAATGGTGTATTAGAAGAAGAGTATGAAAAAGATAGACCAGTTGCTATTGTTCATACAGGGGGAACTACTGGAGTGCCAAAAGGAGTTCTTTTATCAAATGATAATTTAAATGAACTTACTAATCAAATAAAGAATTCACCAGTACAATTTATAAGACATTACTTATTAGTAGGAGTAATGCCAGAATTTGTTGGATATGGTCTTAGTGTAGGATTACATACATCTTTAGTTTGTGGTATGAAAACGATGATGATTGCTAAGTATGAACCAGAAAAGATACCTGAAGTAATATTAAAATATAAACCAAATTGTATGGCTGGTAGTCCTGCTCATTGGGAAATATTCTCTAAAAGTCCATTAATAAATAGACCTAATGTTGATTTATCTTTCTTTAAAGCTCCTATTGAAGGAGGAGATACTCTTAATGCTAAAGTTGAAAGTAAAGTTAATGAAATATTAGATAAAGGTGGATGCGAATATAAGATACAAAAAGGTTATGGTTTAACAGAAAAATGTTCTGCTGTTACAGTATGCTTTAATAATGAAGTTAATAAACCTGGTAGTGTAGGCGTTCCATTTTCTAAAACTGTTGTATCCATATATGATAATGATAAGGAAGAAGATTTACATTATAATGAACTTGGTGAAATTTGTGTAAGTGCCCCTGATATTATGCTTGGTTATTATGGTAATGTAGAGGAGACAAATAAAGTGATAAAAGAACATAAGGATGGTAATAAATGGCTTCATACTGGCGATATTGGATATGTTACTCCTGATGGACTACTATATGTAGTTGGTAGAATAAAAGATATTATTATTAGATATGATGGTAAAAAAATATATCCATATAATGTAGAAAACATATTATTAAAGTGTCCTATTGTTAAATCAGTAGCAGTAGTAGGTATTCCTGATCCTAATCATTATAATGGAGAAGTACCAGTTGCTTTTGTTAGCATTGATGATAGTTATAGTAAGGAAGAAGCAATGAAAATAATTAGTGATTATGCAAATAACACTATTACTGATTATTTAATACCAACATCATACTATATTGAAGATGAATTACCAAAAACAGTAGTAGGTAAAGTTGATAAAAAAGTATTAAAGAAAACCTTAATTAGAAAGTAAAAATTGTATAATTTTTGCTTTCTTTTTTAGTGCGGATATGTTATAATTTTTATAGAATAAAGGGGTGAAAAATATTATGCAAATTAGAATTACTCTTTTAATTGTAAGTTTTATATATACCATGCTTACTAGTATCGTATACTTTTCAAAAAATAGAATTAATAATAGTGAAAATGCAGTTTATGAAAAGTTATTATCTATAACACCTATTGGCCTACTACTAGAAATAGGTTGTAATGTTACTGCTATTTATAAAATGAATGAATTAGTATCTAGTATAATATCTAGAATATATCTTATATTTATATTAGTATGGCTTACTACTTTTACTTTATATATACTTACTATTACTAAATATAAAGGAGATAAATTAACAGAATATAAAAATAGTAAAATAAGAAAGAGTATAATTATTGGTTCTATTTTTTCAATATTACTTTTGATATTTTTACCTATTGATTTTGTATTAGAGAAAAATTCAGCATATTTAGGTGGAATGGGTATAGTATTTCTTTTAGCAATTACTTTTCTTTTAATTATTTTAGATTTTATACTATTTATAAAATATTTTAAAAATATGACTTTTAGAGAAAAAGTTCCAATGTTTTTATTACTTCTTTTAATAGGAGGACTTTTACTAGTCAATAATATTGCTCCAGAAATACAAATTATTTCTAGTTCATTTGCCTTAATAACAGTAATTATGTATTTTACAATAGAAAATCCAGATAAGAAATTACTTGAAGAGATACATATGTCTAAGAAAATAGCAGATGCTGCTAATGAAGATAAAAGTATGCTTATATATAATATGATGAATGAAGTTAAGAGTATTGCTAGTGATATTAATAAATCTTCTGAAGTAATACTAAATAGTAATAATCTAGAAGAAAATAGATTCTTTGCTAGAGAGATAATATCTTCTAATAACAAGTTATATAGTATGGCTAATAATATATATAATATTGATGTAATTGATGATATTAATGTTAAGACTGTTAAAAATAAATATAATATTAAATTATTACTTAAAGAAGTAATAAGTAAAAATAAAGAGTTATTTGAAGATAAAGATATTAGTTTTAGATTTAATATAGATAGTAATCTACCTAATACTTTATATGGAGATAGTATTAATTTAAAGAATGTATTAAATACTATTATAGGTAATTCTTATAAATATACAGATAAAGGCTATGTAGAATTATCTGTTAATGCTATCTTTAAAAAAGATATAGTTAGATTAATTATAAAGATAGAAGATTCTGGTATTGGTATAAAAGCTGAGGACTTAGATAAGTGTTTAAATAAAAATACTAAAGATCAAAATAGTTTATATGGTGCTAGAAAGACTATTAATATAATGGGTGGTAATTTACTTATAAGTAGTGAATATAATAAAGGTACTATTGTTACTATTATATTAGATCAAAAGATATATACTAATAATAATAAAGATAATTATGATAATTATGTTAATAATAAAAAAATATTAATTATTGATGATAATAATTCTAGTATTAAATTAATTAGTAAGATATTAGATAAACATAATATACTATATGATAGTTCTAATTTAGGTAAAGAAGCACTAGATAGAATTAGAAAAGGTGATAAGTATGATTTAATATTATTAGATGAAGATATGCCTTATATGAATGGTATTAGTGTTATGAATAAGTTTAGTAAGATAAAAGGATTTGGTACTAAGGTTATACTTCTTACTAAAAATAGTAATATTATATATGATGATATTTATAAAGATAGTGGTTTTAGTGATTATATTATAAAACCTATAGATAAAGATGATTTAATGAATAAGATAAATAAGTATTTGAAATAAACTTTTATATTTTAAATATTTATGATATAATCTTTGTGAAAGAAAATAGAGGTGAATTATGGGAAATAATAAGGATATTGACATAAGAATTATTAAAAAATATTTGATGACAGAAAAGGATGAACTTAAGTTAAAAAGTTTTTTGAGATTATATTCTAATTATTCAAAATTAGCTAATTTTAATCAGAATCAGTTAGAAAATTTTGAGAATGAAATATATACAATAGGAAATAGAAGTTTATCTGATAAAGAAAAAATTAAAAAAGAAATTATTACTATAAAGGCTGCGATTAAAAAGTGTAATGATAAGAAAGTAGTTGATTATGTAAATGATATACTTAATGATATTGAATTAATAATTAATTATGATGATAATGTTTTTGAAGGATATATACCATATTTAAAAAAGTGTATATGTGAACTTCAATCTATATTAAAATTAGATATTAATTTTTATAATACTTCATGTGAGCTTTTTGATAATGAATATGAAAATGTTAAAAATTTAATCTTGAATAAATATAAAGATAATTATAATGGGAGATAGTTATGGATGATTTGAATGTATTAAAAAAGTATATTGGTGAAAAGATTAAGAGTATAGAAGAAAATAATAAACTTATAGAACAAAAACAACAACAAGTTGCTAAGTTAGAAAAGATATATAGTCCTTTAATTAGTGGTAATTATGCTAATATTGATAAAAATTACTTAAGGGATTGTTTTGACTTTATTTTTGAAGGTAAAGATGTTAATCTAATTATAGAAAGAGTTTATCAGTCAATAGCTATAGTTAGTGATGATAGATTTGCTAAAGAGCCACAAAAGCCTGTGGCAGAAGGATATTTAAATAAGATTAATACTTTATTATTAACGAATATTGAAAAATTAAAAGAAAATATTATGAAGATTAAATCTGAAGCTGATGATAAAATTTCTGAGTATGAAGAATATTTTGATTTAATTAAGGATGGAAAAATTGTAAGACACTTAAACGAAAATGAATTAAAAAGATTTTTTAAATTTTTAAATGAATCATCACTAGATAAAAATGTTATACTAAGTTTAACTGTTCTATTCTCTAAAGATAGTCTTGATTATGCTGAAAATTTAAGAAAATTAAAAATAGTTAGAGAAGAGACAGTTAAAAAGGATAATGTAGCAAAAGTAAAAGAACAAATAAAACAACAAAATAGAAATAAAGTAGAAGAACCTAAGACAGAAGTGGCTGAAGTTGAGTTTGCATTAATATCAAAAGAAAATGAGATTTATTATAAGATGTTAGAAATTATGAATATATTAACTAATGATATAGAATTAAGTCATGATGCTTTAGTAGATATACTTAGTGATGATTATTCTTTAGAAGCTAGAAAATCAATATATGATTCTACTGATGATAAATTTAATCTTATACTTGAAGATTTAAAAGTTAATTTAATACCAAATTTTAAAGATAATAAGGATGATGTAATAAGTATATTTAAGTATATTATTGATTTGTTTAATGAAGAATATAAAAAGCAAGAGGAAGTAGAATTTGTAAGTCAAGTTGAGGATTTTTCTGAAGAAGAGAAAAAAGAGATTGAAAAGTATTTAGAAATTGCTAATAGAGAACTTGAATATTATAATAGTTTAGATAAAAAAGATAAAGATATGATTGAAAGTATAAGAACTTTCATTGCTGAAGATAGTGAAAGTAAAATAGAAATTAGTCCTAAATTTTCTTTGAATTATGTTAAGTATTTTGATTTGATTGATAAGTTTAATAGTGCATATGAAGAATATTTAAAAGATCGTGGTATGGAAAGAGAGTTTATTGAACTTGGTGACGAAGAAGCAATGAATAGTTGTCTTGTTAGTCAAATGATAGAGATTAGAGATATTTTAAGAAGATTAAATAAACAGTATGAATTACTAAATAGTAAAGAAGATAATAATGATAAAACAAATGATGCTAGTGTAATTAGTCATTATACTCCTGATAGAAAAACTTTATTTGTCTTTTTACCACTTAGTGATGGTAATTATAGTATTGTTGATGATCAGCAAGAAATATTTAAGACTTTTAAGAAAGCAATGTCAAGTGTAGCAAAAGGATTATATGCTCCTAGTGTAACTGGTTTCGATCTTTATATTGGTAGTCAAGGAGAAAAGAGTGTTAAGGTTACGCCTGATCGTGATATTCCTGGTTATAGAGATGAAATAGATCCTCATCGATATAAACATGGTACTGCTAGAATCACTTATGATAGAATTCCTATATCTGCTAGTAATCAAGAAAAAATTAAAGAAGCCTATGGTGTAGAAAAGGCTGATGTTCTTTTGATTATTGAATGTTCTACTAAAATGAATGATTCAAGTAAGGGTACTTATAATGCTGTTAATAGGAGAATAGCAAAAGAAATAGGAAACATTAGATATGTATTTAATTTATTTAGTACTGATTTTGATGATGCAAGTTTTAAAGCTGCTGCTGAACTTATTGATGATTCTGATAAGTATTGTGAAAGATTATATAAGGATCCATTTAAAAAATTGGATGATGAGAGTTTATGGAGGTAAATATGGAAGATAAAATTATTAGTGTTTTAAATAATGTTAGAACTAATCTTTCTAATGAGTTAGAAACTAAAAGAAAAGAATTAGTAAAACCTTTTGATGACTTTGCTGATAGATTATCTGCTGTTGAAGTTACTCCATTAAAAATTAGAGGTTTATCTATAGAAGAAATAGATAATAACTTTGTGAATATTAGTGTTGAAATACTTGAAAAATTAGAAATGTATAAAGAATTATCAAAATTTTCATTTTATCCACTTACTGATGAACAAAAATTAGATATATCAAATATAATGAAAGAATTAATTAAAGAAATAAATGAAATTAAAAAATATATTGTTGATTCTAGTATGATATTAAAGGATACAGATGGTAAATTAAAAGAAATTGATGAAATTATAGAAAAAGTAACTGCTCTTTATAATAATGAAAGATATTTAAATTCAAATGATATTATGAATATTGTTAATATTTTAAAGGATTCTACTTTATCAGTTGAAGAACAAGTAACAATTGTTCAAGAATTAAGTTTATTATCTTTAACTACACTTAATTCTAATGAAATGGAAGAACAGGAAGAGGATATTCTAGTCATTGAGGAAGCTGGTGTTGATAGAGAAGAGTTAGTTAATCTATTTAAAGAGTATGGCTATGACTTTGAAAAGTTTGAAAAAGATGATAAAGATAAATTACTTAGTTGTGGTAATATAAATAATATTAGGGGAATGCTTGATGTTCTTGCTGAGAATAGTCTTAGAATTGATATAAATAATACTAGTTGTAAACTAGCAGTAATATTTATTAATTCTAATAGTACTATTTTGTCTGTAATTATTAAAAATATTAAAGATGATGTTGAAAAAAATAGAAAACAACTTGTTGGAATTTCTTCTGGTAATTTATCTGTAGAAAGAATCTTTTCTGAATATTTAGATACTCCTTCAATGTTTATTAAAGGTAAAAGAAAATATAAAAGAAGAAATGGTGGTAGTAATGGACCTGGTCCTGATGGTGGTAAAACTGATAAGGACTATGTTGTTCCGGCATTTGATAAGTATGTGAAAAACAGGGAGTTATTATTAGAAAATGGTTTTGATATTAATTTAGTTGTTATTAAATGTAAGACTGTACTTAGTAGCACTCCAGAAAAATTACAAAGAAATTTTGATTGCTTTGAATTTTATGGTATACCGAAAAATGTATATAATAGAACATTATATTCATTAATTGCTTCTAATCCTTTATCTGCGATTGATCAATTTATTGAACTTGGATGTTATAGATACATTTTATCAAACTTTTCATATGTTATTAAAAGACCTGATGATCTAATGTTTTATCGTATTGTAAAGGCAAAACAATTGGGAGATCCAATATATAGTGAAAGAAGAACACAAAATATTGAATTTTTAGGTAAGATTTCTAATGATTCTAAGAATGGTTATGGAATTAATCGTAGTAATAAACAAGAGGTTGTTAGTCAATATATACCTAGTTTTAATCCCATGTATGATGAAGTTGTTAATAGAGATAGAAATGCTGGTTCGATAATTCTTGCTAGTAATAATTATTTTATTACTGCAATAGAAGAATATAAGGTTGATGATTTAAGATATGATTTTAACGGAGTTATTATATCTAGGTTTAAGGTACTTAGAATATATGAAACATTAATTAAGAATCGTATGGCTGGTACTTATAATGCTATTCTTTATGCAATATGTAAAAATAGTATATTAACTGAAGAACAATATAGAAATATTACTGCTTGTTTGGATAGAACTTTTGGTAATTTGAAAGGGGTTGCTAGAGGATGATTGATTTTTTAAAGAATGTTGGTATAAGTAATGATGTTTTAGTTGAAATGATAAAGAATAATGATGAGACTGCTATATTTGATTTATCTTGTAATCCTAAAGATTCTGTGGAAATTATTAAATATATGAGGAATATTGGTGTAACTAATATTGATGAACTATTAATATATAGAATAGATATATTCTTTCTTACATTTGAACAGTTTATAAAAAGATTATCAAAGTTTAATATTCCTGCTCTTGTTAATCATATTAATGATGATTATGCTAATATTGATATTATCAATGAATAAAATAAATAAGTACTTGAAATAATAGTACTTATTTTTTATTATGTATGATATAATATTTTTGATTAAGACAAAGTAGGTGAAGTATGAGTAAAATATCTAATGCATTTTTAATGATAAAGTTATTATCAAATGGTAGAGTATATTCTGTTAAAGAACTTAGTATGGAACTTGGGGTAACAGAGAGAATGGTAAGGTATTATAAAGAGCAATTAGAAATGGCTGGTTATATTATAGAATCTTTTAAAGGACCTGGTGGTGGATATTATATAAATAAAAATGATATTATGAATATAGATTATTTTAATAAATATGATTTGGAAGTATTAGATAGAGTAGAAGAAAATATTAAGAATATTAGTGATAATAAATTGATTAGTGATTTTAATAAGTTAAATAAAAAATTACATTCTATTTATAATACTAATAAAATATTATCAGAATATAAAAATGTTGATGTAACAGTAAATAAAAATGATGAGAAAATTAATATTATTGATAAATGTATTAAAGATAAGAAAAGTTTATTAATTGATTATTTAGGTACATCAGGTAAGATAGTTAAAAGAGAAATTATCCCTATAAATATGTTTGAATTTGAAGATAATATTTATGTTACTGCTTTTTGTAAACTTAGAGGTTCTATTAGACATTTTGATTTAAAAAAGATTATATTATTAAAACTTAAATAATAAAGACGATATATTTCCTTTAAAGATTGTATAATATTTTCGAAGGAGTGAAAGAATGAAAGAAAAAATTGTATTTATTGATTGTGATGGAGTTATTTTAGATTCTGAACAAAGAATGTTGAGAAAAAAAGAAGAAAGAGGATTTCTAAATCATCATGACGGGAAGGAATTTGATGATTATTTTGCTTTAGCTGATATGCTTGATGGTGAATGGGAATATATTATTTGTGGAGCAAAATCTATTAATAATTCTGTAGAAATTATTAGAGAACTTGAAATGATGAAAAAGAATATAGCAATTCTTACAAAAATTCATAGTTTAAAAGAAATGAAAATAAAAGCATATGATTTGAGGGAAAATCGTAACATTTTTTCACCAATTATTTTTGTACCTCCTGATGTACAAAAGCATAATATTATACTTCCAAACGAACAATTGCTTATAGATGATTCAGAAAAGAACATAACTGGCTGGATTAATAATGGTGGAAATGGCTTACTATTTGATGAAAATTTAACCAAAAATAATAAAACAAGGGTAAAAAGTCTAGAGTTTTTATTAAGGAGGTAAAGAACATGAATGATAAAATTACAATAAAAAATTATTTAAATTCTCTTGAACAAAAATATAATGCTGTATGTTTTGATATAGATGGAACATTAACTGAACTAAATTCTAGTAAAATTGATGAAAGAGCAATCAAAATGATTGCTGATTTGTTAAAACATAAAATACCTATAGTTTTTATTACAGGTCGAGGTTCAACAGGCTTAAGTCGATTAGTGGAGGATATACGTTTTAAATTGTTAAATTTATATGATGTAAATAATAATGAATTGATGAGAATATATGCTTTAACTAATGATGGTGCTAGATTATTTTACACCGATGGTGATAGGATGTTTAATAAATGTATTTATATTAGTAATGATAATAAATTGAATCAATTGAAAATTTTTGATAAAAAAATAGATAAAGAAACACTTTATGATATTTGTGATGTTTCATATTCAAAAGATTCTGTAAATAAAAAAATATTAAATGTCCGTTTTGTTTTAAAAGAAAATGACGAATATTTTGTGCAAATGGTACTTGATTTAGTAAACTCAGTAATAAAGAAAAATAATTTAAATGAATTAACAGTTACACGAGGTGTTTATAAAGAAAATAATGTTATACAAGTTGGTACTACAAACAAAAATAAAGCAATAGAGCAGGCCGAAAGAATTATTGGTGTTCCAAAAGCATCAATGATGAGAATTGGCGATTGTGGTGATTTTATAGGAAATGATTATTCTATGCTGAATTGTGAACAGGGCTATAGTGTTGATAAAGTATCTGGTGCTGTTGATAAATGCTTTCCAATCTTTAATGATAATGGTATAATTTTAAAAGGAATAAATGCAACCTTGTATTTAATAAGTAAGGCAAAAATATTACCAACTATTTGTTTAGAAAGTTCAGTTAAAGATGTATATACTAAAAAATATGCTAAAGTCGAATATGATATCTTTCATGGAAAAAATAAATATTTATCTAAATATAATCAAAAAATTAATGAAAATTTTGAAACAATATATGGAATTAATGATATTTTTGATTGTAATAGTGGAAGTGTAAAAATACCAATGTACGAATGGGAAATGATTGACTCTACTAATCCATTGAAAATGGTGTTTGCTACTGGTACTGAAAAAAGTTTATTTTATGCATTAAGAGATGATTTTAATTATCTGTTGAGAGGCTCAAAAACATATTATTATTTTTTAGCTAATAGACAAAGTGTTGATGGAAAAGATTTCACATCTAAAGATAATGTAAAAGAGTGGTATGAAAATAATATTGAATTCTTGAATAGTGTTGTTGATGCATTAAACATTGGTTATGATTATTCTGATATAATGAGTAAAAAACTTGTACTTGGATTGTTAGACAATATAAGGAATATAGTTTTGTTATTAATTAATCATAAATTGGTATCTGTTTACAATGAAGATAATATCTTAATAAATATAAATTCTAATGAGAATAATGATATCAATAATTTATATAAAAACTTGTATTTAACTGAATTGTTAATGGCAAAAATTTGTTTTGAAAATAAATTTAAATTAAATATTTGTGATGTTAAAAATGTTGTTATTTCAATCAATGAAATAATGAAAAAGGAAAATTTTAATTTTGCTTTTGGCAATCACGATTATTCAAAAGAGTATAGGGCATATAGGGAAATAGATAATTTTGCTGAGAATTATTTAACTGTAAAAATTGATGCTGATAAAAAGCATAATAACCAAAGTTTTGGAGTCTGTGGAATGTGCTACGGTGGAATAGAACTTCCTGTTATTTACAAAGTTATTAATCATAATATAGAAGATATTTTATTATTTAAATTTAGTAAAAATATTTCAGGATATAAAAACAAACAATTGGTTGATTTAAGAAAATTTAATATTAATAATTATGATGGAATAACAAGAATAGGTAATATAAAAAGTTCGAATATAGTATTACTTGATGACAATATTCTTACCGGTAAAACAATGCAACTTGCAATTAATTCTTTTTATGACGATGGATTAAATGTTGAAAATATTAATGTAGTTAGATATCCTGATGTAAATCGCATTAATCAAATGTTTATGAAAAATCATGGCGCTGTTGATTATAATTTATTTTTTGAATATGTAACTGGTTTATGTTTTCAAAGTCCATATAGTTGGGTAGATTTTCAAGAAAATGAAACGTATTTGGATTCTTTGGGAATATTTGATTTAAATAGAGAAAAAATTATTAATTGTTTAATAAAAAATCACGATTATAAAGAAAATAGCGAAGTTTCGTTTAAAAAAAGGAGATTAAAAAAATGAGAGTAGTGAGTATTGGGGATTTGGTTACTGATTATTACTATAAAGATGGTAAATTGTTGGGTGTAAATGGTGGAATGACTTCACATAATATTATCGCAAATTTGTCTAATATGGGAATAGAAACTTCTGTTTTTGGTGTTTGTGGTAATGATAAGGCAGGTATGATTTCAATAAAGAGTCTAGAAGATTTAAAGGTTGATATTACAAATATAAAAATATTGGATAATGTTTCTACTAGATGTTTTCATGTATCTTACTTTGATACAAATAATAGACTTGAGTTTATTTCAAAAAAAAGATGTCCCATTTGTAACAATAAGAAATGGTATGATAATTCTCTTATAGATACTGATGATATTTTAAATAAAATAAAAGAGGATGATATATTAGTTTTTGATAATTTAAATAATAAAAATCAGATTATTATTGATAATACACAAAATAATAAATTACTTGATTTGGGACAATATTTTGAATTTGAAAAACTTGCTAATGAAGAAATAATAAAAAAGATGAAACATAAGTTTTCAATTATTAATTTTAATGAGCGTGTATCAAATTATTTGAAAACTAGATTTAATCTTGATTCAGATGAACAATTATATAGTATTTTTGAACCTAAATTAATAACTATTACATTTGGAAAAAAAGGTGTTGAATTTATTTACAATAATAATGTATACAAATATTCTCTTACTTGCTCTACACCAGAAGTTGATTCAACAGGAGCAGGAGATGCATTCTTTTCTAGTATAATAAAAGATTGGATTAAAACAAATTTAAATTTTGATATTAATAAATTTGAAAAGTGGTATGATAATTCTATCAAATTAACTTCTAAAGTAGTAAAGAAAATGGGCGCCAGAGGACATTTAAAATGCTTATATAAGATTAAATCTGCTAAACATTGTTGTACTTGTGACGATTTTGAGCTAGTGGAAAGAAAGAAAATTAAAAGATGTAGTATCAATATCAATAATTTGAAAATAAGAACTTTGAATGCAATTAATAGTGATGCAATAGAAAAACTATATAACATAGAATTTAATACTGATGATAATTATATATTTACTGGTAGTGGTGGCTCCTATGCTGCAAGTATATTTTCATCTATTGTCATTAACGACTTGTATGGAAGTAATACATTTGCTATGTTACCAAGAGATATTATTTATAGAAACAATAGTAAAGTAAATAAAGTAATATTGTTTTCTTATTCTGGAACTACAAATGATTTACTAATAAGTACTAAAAATTTTGATAACAATAATAAATATATAATTACTAAAGGTGAATTATCTAAAATAGTTTTAAAAACCAATATTGTTAAAGATAATATAATTACTTATAGAACTTCAAACAATAGAGGAAAAGAAAGAGGCTTTTTATCTTTCGAAGGTACTATTAGTCCTTCTAGTTTGTTTTTAAAATATTATTTCAATGAAGCAAATATTAGGATAAATGTTGATGAATTCATAAAAGGAACTATTGAAAAGTGGAGTACATATTTTAAGAATAAAAAAGTTATTGAAAAAATTAAACTTATGATAAACCATGGTGATACAATAAATATTTTTGCTGGAGATTACACAAAAAGTGCTGCTGCTGATTTTGAAAGTAAAATTATAGAATCTGGCCTTGTTAATGCTATTATTCATGAAAAGAAAAATTTTTCTCATGGTAGATTTATTAATTATGAAAATTTAAATAATAAAAATAGCTTTTATTTTAAATCAAAAACGGCTTCTCTATATGAAGAATCTCTCTTAGATTATTTGAAAAATGGCAATAATTTAGTAATTGAAAGTAGTTATGATGGTGTTTTGTGTGAATACGATTTATTAATAGCTTCACAGTTTTTAATCCACTGTATCGGAAATATTCTTGATATAGATGTTTCTAAACCTTGTTATTCTGATAATGCAATGAAAATTTATTTTTATAAAGGGGAATTATGATGTATGTAGATATAAAAGAAAAAGCAAAATTATTTGCTATTAATGCACATAAAGGACAAATAAGAAAATCTGATAAAGAGAAACCTATGATTATTCATCCTATAAATGTTGCTAATATTTTGAGTGAATATGGATATGATGATAATGTGGTAGCGGCTGCTTATCTTCATGATGTAATTGAGGATACTAAATATACTAAAGAAGATTTATTAAATGAATTTAATGATGATATTGTATCATTAGTACTTGGTGCAACTGAAGAAGATAAGAGTTTAAGTTGGGAAGAGAGAAAGACTATTACTATAGATAAAGTAAAATATTTAGATTTAAGACATAAGGCTGTAGTATGTGCAGATAAGATAAGTAATTTAGAAGATATGAGAATTATTTTTGAAATTAAAGGAGAAAAGGATTTTTCAGCATTTAAAAGAGGTTTTGATAAACAAAAGTGGTATTATACTGAAGTATATAATAGTTTGATATATAATGAAGATAAAGACTATATTATGTTTAGTAGATTAAAGTTACTTATTGATGATATCTTTAATGATAATAAACATGATGAACTTGAAAGAAAGATATTTGAAGGACGAGAAGATGAATATAATAAATTAATTAGATTACACTATAGAAAACAAGAAATATATAAAATGATTAGTGTACTTGATAAGAATAATTCATATGTAATAGAGTTTACTGGTACTCCAAGAACTGGTAAAACTACTCTTATGAATAATTTATATGACTTTTTTAAGAAGGGTGGTTTTACTACTAGTACATTAGAAGAATTTACTACTTCAAAGAGATATAAGAAAGAAATATATCCTAAATTAAAAGATGATTATAAAAATATTATTAATACTGAAATTCCTAAATATGTTTTAGAAGATTTAGATAATGAGATTAATAAAAATAATGATATTATATTAATAGATAGATCTCTTTTTGATAGAATGATATGGATGGATAGACTATATAATAAAAATGGAGTGACTAAAGAAGAATATGATAATTATATAGATGAATATATTCCGATAATTAAAAATAAGATTGATATTATAATAGGTTTATATACTGATAGTTTAACTTCTTTAAGAAGAGATTATACTGCTAATGCATCGTTAGAAAAAAGGACTTTTCTAAATGAAGGTAATATTAATGAATATAATGATTCACTTATGAATATTAAAGAATTATCTAATAAAGAAAATATTAATTTTTATTTATTTGATACTACAAATAAGAGTGAAAGAGATATTTCTTTTGAAATACTTGATACAATACTTACTGATATGAGAAGTAAATATATATCTATATTAAATGAAACTTTTAATAAATGATTATAATTAAAGTTATTTATGTGATATAATTAGGTAGAGGTGTTGGAAATGAAAAAATATAATGTAATTGTGATATTTGATAAAGATTTTAGAAAAACATTAATGTGTAAAAGAACTAAAGAGCCATATAAGGGAATGTATAACTTGGTTGGTGGTAAAATAGAAAAAGAAAATGATGGGTTAAATGAAGCTTATAGAGAACTACAAGAAGAAACTAATATAAGTAGAGAAGATATTTCTTTAATACATTTTATGAATATGGAATATATTGTTTTTGATAAAACGATAGAAGTTTATTATGGTATTTTAAATAATGCTGTTGATTTAGTAGAAGAAGTTAATAAATTGGAATGGGTTGATGTAAATGATAATTTTTTTGATATGTCAAGATATGCTGGAGAAGGAAATGTTGGACATATAATTGAAGAAATTAAAATTAGTTTAAATATAAGATAAATAAATATTTATGATGAAGACTTAAGGCTTCATCATACCACGGAAGACTACAGGCTGAAGTGGAAAATAGATAAAAAGTAATTGACAAAGATAAAAAATAAGAATATAATATATTTATATTTGAAAGCAATGAGAAGGACAAGATTATATATATTTTATTTATAGAGAGTTAGTGTTTGGTGGAAACTAATAATAAAGATATATAATTACTACCTTTATAGCGTACTCGAAAGAGATTACCGGTTAATAGCCGTTATCTAAATTAAGACCAAAGAAGGATGGTACCGAGATATGTATTCTCTCCTTTTAGAGGTCTTTTTTTCATAAATAGGAGGGTTTGGTTATGGAAAATAATTTTATACCAGTAACGGTATGGAGAAAAAATAAGTATGAGACTTGGCAACTAGATATATCTAATCTTAATTTAAGTGATTTAATTATATTAAGAAAGACACTAGTAGGTTATAGTGATAATGGTATTAGAATAATAGATAGAATAGTAACAAGTCATACTACTACTGATAATACATATTATAGAGAATGTAAAAAAATATGTAAAAGAGAAAAAGAAAAAATAAAAAGAAAACAAATTAAAAATAGTAAGAAGAATTGGAGGAATAGAAAATGATAAATATTAAAGAAAATGAAGATTTAAGTAAGTTAAATCACTCTTGTGCACATTTACTTGCACAAGCTGTTAAGCATTTATATCCAAATGCTAAGTTTTGGGTAGGACCGGTAATTGAAGAGGGGTTCTATTATGATATTGACTTAGGTGATGAAGTAATCAAAGAAGAAGATTTACCTAAAATAGAAAAGGAAATGAAGAAGTTATCTAAAGATGGTAAGAGAATAGTTAGACATGAAATTATCCATATAAAATTGATTTAATTAGTAGAATGGATGAGAATGAACAAGTTATATCTTGTTATACACAAGGAGATTTTACTGATCTTTGTCGTGGACCACATGTTGACACTACTAAAGAATTAAAATACTTTAAGTTAATAAAAGTAAGTGGTGCTTATTGGAAGGCTGATTCTAATAATAAGATGCTTCAGAGAATATATGGAGTATGTTTTAGAAATGAAGAAGATTTAAATAGTTACTTAACTGAATTACAAGAGAGAAAAGAGAGAGATCATCGTAAGATTGGTAAAGACTTAGATATCTTTATGTCTCATGATTTAGTTGGTAAGGGTATGCCTTTATGGCTTCCTAATGGAGCAATTGTTAGAAAGAACTTGGAGAATTATATTTATGCTAAGGAACAAAAACTAGGGTACTCTCATGTATATACTCCATGTGTAGGAACAGTAGATTTATATAAGACTTCAGGACACTGGGATCATTATAAAGAAAATATGTTCCCTTCTATGAAAGTTGATGATGAAGAGTTTGTATTAAGACCTATGAATTGTCCACATCATATGTTAATTTATGGTAATGAGATTCACTCTTATCGTGAACTTCCTATTAAGATAGGAGAGTTTGCTACTGACTTTAGATATGAAGCTAGTGGAGCTGTTAAAGGTTTAGAGAGAGTTAGATGTATGTGTCAAAATGATGCCCATCTATTTGTTAGACCTGATCAAATTAAAGATCAATTTAAAGAAGTAGTTAGTCTTATATTAGATGTATATAAGGACTTTGGACTTGATAATTATAAGTTTAGATTATCTCTTAGAGATCCTGAAGATAAACATAAATACTTTGATGATGATGAGATGTGGAATAAGGCTGAGAATGAACTTAGAGAAGTATTAAATGAGATAGGAGCAGAATATACTGAAGCTATTGGAGAAGCTGCCTTCTACGGGCCTAAGTTAGATGTTGAAGTTAAACCTGCTGTTGGACCAGAGATTACTTTGTCTACTTGTCAACTTGACTTCTTACTTCCTAGAAGATTTAATTTATCTTATATTGATTCTAATGGTGAGAAGAAGGTACCTGTAGTACTTCATAGAGCTATATTTGGTACATTTGATAGATTTACAGCCTTTATTCTTGAAGAAACTAAGGGAGCACTTCCTTTATGGCTTAGTCCAGTACAAATTAATGTTATTCCAGTAAATAATGAATATCATTTAGAGTATGCTAACAAAGTAGTTGATGAACTTAGAAGTA
>MNTB01000026.1 GCA_001916775.1 Firmicutes bacterium CAG:321_26_22
ACCACTCTTTCTGTATAATTTTTGTCGTCAACTTAATTATACCAGAATGGTATCTTTTTTTATATTAAATTTGTAACATATGTATTATAACTCAACAAACAAAAAAATCAACTTGCGTTGATTTAATCATTAACATCGCTTGGTGCGACGATTTTATCTTTTGGAGCGATAACAAAGGTTATTCGAAACTCATATAGTAAAAGTTGATAAACAACTAATCACTAAAATAATAATAGCATAATTTTTAAATTTTTAAAATATTATTAGTGTAATTTATCAAGTATTTATACCATCTAATATAATAATACTTGAATTTATCAATAAAATAGTTTATAATATTAGGTCATAAAGGAGGAATTGTATGTTAAATAATGATAAATACTTTAATCAATCTATTATTACTAGTGAAAATATTCAAAACAGATTATCACAATTTGTTGAAGGATTAGATATTAATACGATAGTTGAATTAATTAATAAAGATATTGAACAAAATCATCCCAACGACGAAACTTTTGTTGGAAATATCAAAACGCAAGATTACAAAATTAAATATGAGCGTGATTTTATTCAATGGAATGCATTATTTGTTTGCGATGAATGGGCAAAAATGAAATATTCTAAAATAATTATTGCTCAAGGAGATTTGGTTTTAATTTTGGCTGGAGATGATACTAATAGACTTCAAGCAAGAAGAAAAACACAAAATCAAGAAATAACATTAAAAGTTAGTCTTAATAAAGATGGAACTATGGACATTGAGGAACAAGAAAATATAAGTGAACGTATAGATCCTAAAAAGACACGAACTTTAAAAAGATAAATCAATTAAAAAACTATCTCTTAAAATGAGGTAGTTTTTTAGTTCTTTGTAACTAAATAAATATTTTTTGCTTCAATTCCTTCAGATACATATAATTGTGGAGTTTGGTCCTCTGGTATTTCATATAATTTTAATGATACTATTGCTTGTTGAAATGCTTTTTCTAATGATAGTTCTTCTTTAATAATATTTACCATAGTTCCATCCTTTCTTTATAAAGTAGGATAGTCTTTGTATTCTTCCAAGCTGAAACGTGGGAGTTCGATACACAAAAAAACTAATCCATTTCTAGATTAGTTATCTATTTAAGCTCGAAAAGTTCGAGCAGATTTCACTATGGAGCCATAAAGGTTGAAGTCGGACAACCTCTAATTATCTAAATTATAGGTAGTAATAAACTACTAACTAATATAAGTATACCATGAAAATACTAAAATTTAATAAAAAATTACTAATAATTATTAAGCAGGATAAAGGGAATGATAGCACTGCCCTAATTCATTCTATATAAATATAGGAATAGTTGTGCTATCATTTCTTATTTTGCACTTGCAAAATTGTGTTAAAAATATGGAAGAATTCTACCATACTTTTTATTTAAATCAATTAATTAAAAGGTTTGCGAGGTTTTATTTTACTTCCAACTGTTGGATATATACTGGAAATGTTGGATAAATCTTGGATGTTTAAATTTAGTTTCAAAATATGTTGAAATTATGGTACAATTATATATAGAATGACAGATAAATAGTAATTTGAAAGTGAACTAATAGTATGTTTAATATTAGATAAAAATTTGATATATTGTTCTTGGATGGTGATAAAATGAATCAAGAAAAAATAGGAAAATTTATTGCTAAATTAAGAAAGCAAAAAAAATTAACTCAAGAACAGTTAGCAGAAAAATTAGGGATAACCAAAAATGCTGTAAGCAAGTGGGAAAGAGGATTGGGCTTAATGGATTTGTCATTGTTAAAACCATTAAGTCACATTTTAGAAGTCTCGGTTACGGAAATATTAAATGGTGAGAGATTTACTAAAGAAGAAATCGATTCAAAAAGTGAGGAAACTTTAATTGATACACTTGATTATTCTGCAAAAGAAATAAAAAAGGTAAAAAAGAATAAGTTTATAATAATATTATTAACAATAGTTATTACTATTTTGTCAATTGTAATATTAGACACAATTCAAGCAATAGTATTTAAAAATAGCCCAATAATAAGTTGGAGAATTGAAGATGCTAATGATAGTGATAGTTATGTAGACAAAGGTATTTTAATTGATACTTATTATTGTGTTAGCGATGATGTAATAACGGTAATTCCAACATTTAAAAATACAAATTATAATTGCCCATCAGAATAATAATTACAAATTACAATTTAGTGATTTGTTAAATAAATAGTAATTTGCCGATAATCATTTTTTGAACAAAAGTTGTAACTTTTTTAAAATATGTTACTATGTAGT
>MNTB01000005.1 GCA_001916775.1 Firmicutes bacterium CAG:321_26_22
AAAAGAACTTTTTATAAAAAAGTGTAACATATGATTGATTTCTCTAGAAATTAATGTTCTTTTATTGTCTACTTTCTATTGACAAGTTCAACAAAAAGTCTATTCTTTTTCTTTACAATATTAGAAAAAGATAGTACAATTATAATAGGTGATGATGTGAAAGATAACAATTATGACGATATCCCAATAAATGAAGAATATATACCTAGACATGCTAGTAATGATAATAGTTTAAATTATAACAAAGATAGAAATGCCGCTATTCATAATTGGAATGAAGAATTTACGAGACAAAACAATTATAATACTAGTAGTACAGATTATAAATCTAATAATATACTTGATAATTTAGATAAAATAGATTATTCAAAGTATTATAAAGTAGATATGGATTCTAATATTGAAGAAGATATAAAAGAAGAAAAAGAAATAAAACAAACTAAGCCTAAAAAGAAAAAAAATAGTAAATGGCCTTGGATAATATTACTAATAATATTTATCATTATAATAATTATCAGTAGTCTTAAAATAATATTATGGCTTAAAGATAATAAAAAAACCTCTAATACTATTAAAGAAATAAATACTATTACTGATGTTGTAGAAAAAGAAGATGATGAAAATACTGAACTAGTTAATGAAGAAGAAGATAAAACTAGTGATTACTGGTATTATATTAAATTTCCATTAATTGATGTAGATATAAATAAATTAAAAGAAAAGAATAATGATACCGTTGGTTGGATTAATGTCAACAATACTAATATAAATTATCCATACGTTCAAGGAAAAGATAATAATTATTATCTAGAGCATTCATATGATAAAAAGTATAACGAAGCCGGATGGGTATTCTTAGATTATCGAAATAACAAAACATTATCTGATAAAAATAATATATTATATGCTCATAGTAGATTAGATAAAACAATGTTTGGATCTTTATCTAAAACATTAAAATCAAATTGGTATAACAACAAAGACAACAATATCATAAGATTGTCTACAGAAACAGAGAATACCTTATGGCAGATATTTTCTGTATATAAAATACCAGAAGAAAGTTATTATATAACTACTAACTTTAGTAATGATAATGACTATCAAAAGTTTTTAAACACTATTAAAGGAAGAAGTATGCATGATTTTAATACTACATTAACTATCGAAGATAAAGTATTAACTTTAAGTACCTGCTACTCTGACACTGAAAGAACCGTAGTACATGCTAAGCTAATTAAAAGGAGTGCAAGATAATATCCTTTATAATCAAATTCAGAGTAATAAGATATAATCCTTGGTATACAACATAATAAATAGAAAAAATACAAAAGAAATTACATAATATGTAGTAATTTCTTTTTTTTTGTGATAAAATTATAAGGAGGTGTGAAGAAATGAAAGCAAATAGAACAATGACAAGAGAAAATGCTATGAGAGTATTATATCAAATATTTTTATATAAAAAGAATAAAATAGAATATACAGTAGAAAATACAATAAATGAATATATGGATAATATGCCATTAGAAGATCGCAAGACAATTAATATAGAATTCCTAAAAGAATTAGTAGAGGGAGTACTAAATAATATAGATGATATTGATAAAGAAATATCTAAATATTTAGAAAATTGGACAATAGATAGATTAGGCTTAACAGATCAAGCAATTATTAGAATATCAGTATATGAATTATTGTATACTGATACTCCTAATCTAGTTTGTATAAATGAAGCAATTGAATTATCTAAAAAGTATTCTGATGAGAAAGTATCAAAAATGATTAATGGTGTTCTAGATAAAATATATCACGAAGTAGAGGATAAAAGTGAGTAATTATAAAATAATAGAATACAAAAAATCATTAGATGCACTATATAAAAATAAAACAATTACATCTTTAGGGCGATATAAAAGTTCTTTTTATATTAATAGAAGAAAATTGTTTTTTAAAGAAGAAACTACTCAAGAAAATCATGAACTTTTAGGTTCTCTAGTAGCGGCTTTTTTAAACATAAATACCGTAAGTTATGAACCCACTATTATCAAAACCAGTTCAAGACAAATAAAAGGTTTAACCTCAAAAGATTACCGTAAGGATGGATATACACTAGTAAGATTTGATAAATTACTAGGAGATAAAGAAATGACATTAGATAACATCTATAATTCTTTAATTATCTATTTTAATGATTATTCAAATAAAGAACAAATAGTAGATAGAATATATAATGAAGTAATAGAACATTATATGTTAGATCTACTTATAGGTAATAATGATAATGGTAAATATAATTATGAAATGATGGTAAGTAAGGATGATGCCCAATTATCACCATATTCTGATTTTGGTATGACTTTTAATTTTACTTCTACTAGATTACTAGTGGATGATAACATGGATAATTCTTTATATAACAATTTACAAAAACTATTAGAAAACAAAGACTATTATAATAAGTTCATAGCAATGTATAATAAATTAAACCCCTTTGTTTTAGAAGAGTTAATTAATAACTCAAAGAAAACAAAAGGATTTAATATAGAAGATAATTTTAAAAATATAATTTTCTTATCATATAGTAAACATTATATGTTAACAAGAAATATACTAGAAATGTTAAGAAATAAGAATAAAGTAAAATAGAAGAAAGGAAGAAATAGTGTGATTACTAAAAAAGCAGGATGCTTTTTAATAAATAAAGAAACTAAAGAAATTGCTTTAATTTATAGACAAAAGCAAAATGATTATTCATTTCCAAAAGGACATGTGGAAAAGGGAGAAACATTAGAAGAAACTGCTATAAGAGAAACAGCAGAAGAAACAAAAAGAATTGCAAAAATATTAGATGAATATCCCCCTTTTGTAGAAGAATATACAACACCACAAGGAGAAAATTGTGTTTGTTACATGTTTTTTGCAGTAGATAAAGGAGCAAGTGCTAATAACTGTGAAGATACACATGATGTTATATGGACACCATTTGCTAATGTAGAAGAAATATTAAGCTATGATAGTTTAAAGAATACTTGGAAGGCTGCTAAAAGCATAATAATAGAAATATTAGAGAGGTAAATATATGAATAATAACTATATAACTATAACTGAAATAAATAGATATATAAAAGAAATAATAAATGAAGATTTACTTCTTAGAAAAGTATATCTAAAAGGAGAAATATCTAATTTTAAAGCACATTCTAGAGGACATTATTATTTCACTTTAAAAGATGAAACATCTAGAATAGCGGCTGTTATGTTTTCTTTTAATAACAAGAATTTAAAATTTACACCATATGATGGTATGAAAGTATTAGTAACTGGAAAGATAGATGTCTATGAAGCTTCTGGATCATATCAAATATATGTTGAAGATATGGCTCCTGATGGAGTAGGAGCTTTATATGTAGCCTTCGAACAGCTAAAGAAGAAACTTCAATCTGAAGGATTATTTGATAAAGATAAGAAGAAAAAAATAAGGAGAGTACCAAATACTATAGGCATAGTAACATCTCCTACTGGGGCGGCTATTAAAGATATATTAACAACAATTAAGAGAAGATTTCCCGTATGTAATACCATTTTATTTCCTGCTCTAGTACAAGGAGAAAATGCCGCTAATGATATAGCAAATAAAATAAAACTAGCTAATGAAGTAAAAGATATATATGGAATAGATACCCTAATAGTAGGCCGTGGTGGTGGTTCATTAGAAGACTTATGGCCCTTTAATGAAGAAGTAGTAGCAAGAGCCATCTATGATAGTACTCTTCCGGTAATATCTGCTGTTGGTCATGAGATAGATATAACAATATCTGACTATGTAGCAGATTTAAGAGCACCAACTCCTACAGCAGCGGCAGAACTAGCAGTACCAGATATAAATACAATAATAACTTATTTAAATACTGTAAGTAATAGAAGTAATACAGCATTAAATAACATTATAAGTAATAATTATCAAAGATTAGAAAGTATAAAAAATAGTTATATTCTAACTAGACCTATAACTATGTATGAAATTAAAGAACAAAAATTAGATATTCTAATAGATAATTTAAATAAAAGTATTAATAAAATACTTGAAGATATTAAAATAAAACTATATACTTATAGTAATAGTTATATACTAAATAATCCTGATATGTTATATAAATATAGTAGTCAAAAACTAGATCATATCATATCTAAATTAGAAGTATTAAATCCTCTTAATACTTTAAATAGGGGATATGCTATTATAAAGAAAGATAATAAAGTATTATCTAGTATAAAGAATATAAATAATGATGATATCATAAAAATATCATTAAAAGATGGAGAATTATCTAGTAAAGTAATAAAGGTAGGTGACTAAAATGGCTAAAGAAAAAGAAGAATTAACATTTGAAGAAAAAATTAAATTACTTGAAGAAATAGTAAAAGAATTAGAAAGTGGAGAAGTACCTTTAGATGATGCAATAAATAAATATACTGAGGCTATGAAATTAGCTAAAGAATGTTCTGATAAATTAAATAAAGTATCTGAAAAAGTAAATAAAATTATGACTGAAAATGGTAAATTAGAAGATTTCACAGTAAGTGAATAATCTTCTTTTTTCTTATCCACGTGGGCTTTAAATAAACTTAAATTTTCCGTGGTATGATAAAGCCTATACAATAGTCTCTATCATAAACAATTGTATGTGTATATAAATTAAAATAATAGTCAATTATATATTGACTATTTACTACTGTTATAGAAGAGTTTATAGGTAACACCAATAAGGGGTGTTTCCAATGTCTCTGATTCAGGAAATATGTTTTTTACCTGTGGCTCACTACGGGGCGCAGTTTCATATGATGGTACTAAAATAGATACAAGTATGGCTAATTATACAACAGGATATTTGACATATAAAGCAAATACCAATTAGGAGAATATAATAAATTATCAGAAAACTATTGACAACAAATACTAAAAGTAATAAAATTAAATAGACATTTGCTTAAGAAAAAATTTATCTTTAAAATGAAGAACTACAAGTATTATATAACTGTAGTTTTTCGTCATATCAAGTAGAAGGAGGTATATATTTATGAAGATAGAGAGAGAAGAATTTGAAAGGGAAAGAAATTATTTAAACAAAACAGTAAGTCTAATTAGAAAGAAAATATCTAAATTAGGACAAGAGTTATTTGATGATGACTCTAAAGTATTAGAATTTAAAAAACTAATATGGGATACTCATACCGAAATGGATCCTAATGAAATGCGTAGCATGATGGCTGAATCAGATTTACAAGTATCAATAATGCAAAGTAAAGGTAATTATCTTCAAAGATTATTTAGAATCCAAAATAAACCATATTTTGGTTCAATTAGATTTAAAGAAGATGGTAATGAAGAAGAAGATAATATTTATATAGGTATTACTCATGTTGAAGATAAACTAGATTATTATGTCCATGACTGGAGAAGTCCAATATGTAGTATGTTCTATGACTATGAAACAGGACCTGCTTCATACAAAGCACCATCTGGTATAATAAAAGGTATTATAACTAAAAAAAGACAATATATAATAGAAGATGCGGAATTAAAACATATCTTTGATAACGATCTAAATATTAGTGATAGTTTGTTACAAGAAGTATTAGCAGAAGAATCTTCAGATAAAATGAAGAATATTGTTAATACCATTCAAGAAGAGCAAAACAAAGTAATAAGAAATACCGAAGATAAAAACTTAATCGTTGAAGGAATAGCAGGTTCAGGAAAAACAAGTGTAGCTCTACATAGAATAGCCTTCTTATTATATAGAATACCTAATTTAACTTCAAGTAATGTAGTGGTATTTACTCCTAATAAAGTATTTTCCGAGTACATATCTAATGTCTTACCAGAACTAGGAGAAGATAATACCTATGATATGACCTTCTATGATTTATTATGTCAGAATATCAATGAATATAAAGATATAGAAAACTTTACTGACTTTATATCTAGATATTATAAAGGTAATGTAGATAATTATGACATGGTCAAATATAAACAATCAGACGAAATAATAAAAGATATTGATAGCTATATAAATAACTTACTAAGTACCATTAAATTTAATAATAAACTAGAATATGATAATTTTATCGAAATAGATACTGAAGAATTAAATAATATGTTAAATTATAAATATAATAGATTTCCTTTATTCGAAAGAATAAAAGAAATGTCTAAGAGAATAGCAAGTAATAATTATGAAGGTAGTACTAAGAATGCTAGTTCTATAGAAAAGAAATTAAAAGAATTACTAAATATAAAACTAGATTTAAAAACTATATTTAATAACTTTTATCAAAGTGAATACTCTAAATATAAAGATAAAGTAAATGATAAATGTTTATATTATGAAGATGCTTGTATTTTCTTATATATAAAGAGTTTATTAGTAGGTTTTAATACTAACCATGTAATAAAAGAAATAGTAATAGATGAAGCTCAAGACTATAATAAACTTCAATATCTAATTATAAAGAAAACATTTAAAACAAGTAATTATACCATCTTAGGAGATACAAATCAAACAATTAATCCATATTACAAATATGATTCACTAGAAGAATTAACTAGTATCTTTGAATCTTCTAAGTATATAACTCTTACTAAGACATATCGTTCTACTGGTAAAATTATTGATTATACTAATAAAATATTAGGTTTAAATCATGTTACTGCTATTAGAAATGATAAAGCTAGTGATATAATATTTAGAAATAATATTACCAAGAATGACTTCTTAACAGACATAAATAATTTAAAAACTACTTCTAAAAGTATAGCTATAATTACTAAAAATGATAGTGAAGCTGAAGAAGTATATAACATGTTAAAAGATGACCTAGATATAATGCTAATAGATGGTTTCGGTCATATAAAAAGAGACTTAGTAGTAGTGCCTTCTTATGTAGCTAAGGGACTAGAATTTGACTCAGTAATTATCTATACAGATAAGGATAATAAATACCAAGAAAAAGACAAATATTTGTTCTATGTGGCATGCACTAGAGCCCAACATAATCTAATAATTTACAATAATTCTAAGTAATTTTAAAAAAACATTTAGCCCTTATAAAATAAGGACTTATAAATTTCTATTTGACAAAGAATTCCATTTGTGCTAAGATAATAAACGTCCGCTAAAAAAATGAGGTGTAGAAGTGAAAAAGCATAAAATGGAAATTGCAGCACTGACTCTATTACTTGGGGTTCTATGTTATGCATTTTACGATTGCAATATTAAGGGGAGCGAACAAGAAGTTGTTTTAAGTAACGAATTGCTCTCTATGAGAGAAATAAAAAACAAAGAAGACATAACCATAGAAATGTTATCTTTACCTACTGAAGAGTTATTAAAACAACAAAACGAAAATGTAAAAGAAGAAAGTGATACAAAAGCAAAAGAAGAAGTACAAGTTGAAACTTATGAAGAAGTACCAAGTGAAAAGGAAGTATATAGTATTAATCTAGCGGCAAATAGTGAAAATGAAGTTCCTTATAACGAAATTATTTCTAATCAAGTAGTAAACTATGCTCTTCAGTTTGTCGGAGGTCCTTATGTATATGGAGGCAACTCTCTAACTAATGGTACAGACTGTTCAGGATTTACAAAATTAGTATTTGCTAACTATGGTGTATATCTGCCAAGATCAGCACCAGAGCAAGCCTATGCTGGAGTACATGTTGATTTAAGTGACATCAAACCAGGAGATATTATCGTATCGGGTTACGATGGAGTAGTATGTCATGCAGCACTATATATTGGTGATGGAAAACTAGTTCATGCTCTAAATTCTAATGTCGGAATAGTAGTAACTAGCATGTATATAATGCCTATCATTGATGTCAGAAGAGTAGCCTAATTTGACAAATATAGTGAAATCTGCTATAATATAACTCGTCTTTTTCAAAAAGGCGGAAAGAAGTGAATAAAATGAAACCAAGCGCGCTCATTAGAGTAGGAATGGCTTCAATGTTAACTTTAGGATTTGCATCAAGTTTATTTTACTATAATGAAATTAACAAAAAGAATGAAATAGTAATGACGGAAGAATTATATAATCCGTCAGTATATAAAGAAGAAGTAGTAGAATTAAATCTTTCAAATGAAGAAGAACTTACTACTGAAGTAGTACCTGAAAGAGTTGAAGTATATGATAATTTAACTATCGAAGAATTAACTGATAAGTTAAATAGAACATTATCATCAGATTTATCAGGTAAAGGAGAATCATTTGCTAAGTATTCAATAGATTTAGGAGTAGACCCATATCTAGCAGTAGCAATAGCTATGCATGAAACAGGATGTACTTGGAATTGTTCTTATTTAGCAAAGACATGTAATAATGTTGGTGGTCAAAAAGGATCTGGTTGTGGTGAATACCAAGCCTTTGAAACATTAGAAGATGGTATTTACGGTTTTATCCTAAATATCAAGAATAAATATGTTGATTATGGATTAATGACTGCTGATGAGATGAATCCTAAATATGCTGAAGATCCAACATGGTCTTCAAAAGTAAATAATTATATTGAGAAAATTAAAAATAACTAGGAAGATTTCTTCCTAGTTATTAATTTTTACAGTTTAAGAAGATACTAGATTATCTTCTTTTACTTTATTTTATCTAAGTTAGAAAGTTTACACCCTAAATATAATATCTTATTATTGTTTACTTATAGACTAAGAATTAGGCTATAAGTAATATGAAATGACCCAGGCATTTCATATAAAAATAAACTAATATCTATAATTCTACTTTAATTTTATAAGTAAATATGATATTATATATATGGTGATAAAAATGCATAGAGAACTAATAACAATAGGACCAATAACAATATATTGGTATTCAGTAATAATAATAACTGCTATTGTAATAGGAATATATTTCTCATCAAAAAAAGCGGAAAAGAATGGATTAGGAAAAAATTTCTTATTAGATTTAATATTTTATCTAATACCAGTAGGAGTACTAGGAGCAAGAATATATTATGTAATATTTAACTATTCAGTATTTAAAGGAGACTACTTAAGTATCTTTAAAATATGGGAAGGAGGTTTAGCCATCTATGGAGCAGTAATCTCTTCAATAATATTTATAATATATTATTGCAAAAAGAAAAACAAAGATATCTATCTAACCCTAGATACCTTAGTACCATATCTAATATTAGGTCAAGCCATGGGTAGATGGGGTAACTTTATCAATAAAGAAGCCCATGGAGCCATAACAACCTATGAACACTTAAAAAACTTACATATCCCTAATTTTATTATTGAAGGAATGAAAATAAATGGCTTCTACTACATACCAACATTCTTATATGAATCAGTATGGTGTATAATAGGCTTTATAATATTGTTAACAGTAAGAAAGAAAGATAACTTTAAACATACCGGTCTATTATTATATATATATTTTATCTGGTATGGAATAGGAAGATTAATAATAGAAGGCTTAAGAACAGATAGCCTATATTTAGGAGTATTTAGAATAAGTCAAATAGTATCAATAATATTAATATTAATAGGAATAATAGGAATAATATATAGGAGGATTAAATGGAAGAACATAAAGTAGTAATATTAGGATCAGGAATAGCAGGTATGACTGCGGGTATTTATTTAAAAAGAGGAGGACTAGATGTCCTAGTAGTTGAAGATAATATCCCAGGAGGAGTATTAAACGAAATACCAAGTATCGAAAACTATCCCGGTTATGAAGAAATATCCGGTCCTGATTTAGCCATGAATATATATAATCAATTAACCAAACTAGGAGTAAAAATATTAAATAAAAAAATAACAAGTATCGATTTAAATAATAAAATAATAAATAACAATATCAAATACGAATACCTAGTAATAGCAACAGGTAGAAAAAGTAGAATGTTATCTCTAGAACATGAAAAAGAATTACTAGGAAAAGGAATAAGTACATGTGCCCTATGTGATGGTTTCTTCTATAAAGATAAAAAAGTAGCCGTAGTAGGAGGAGGCTCTTCTTCCCTTACCGAAGCATTATATCTATCAAAAATATGTAAAGAAGTAATAATAATCCATCGTAGAGATAAATTAACTTCTGATAAATATTTGATAGATAAAGTAAATAGTACTAAAAATATCAAAGTACTATATAATAGTAATATAACTAAGTATAATCAAAATAACAATAAATTAACCTCAGTAACAATAAATAATAAAGATAACTTAGAAGTAGAAGGAGTATTCTTAGCCATAGGTAGTACTCCTAATAGTGAAATATTTAATGTAAATAAAGATAATAACTATATAATAGTAGACTCTAATTACATGACTAATATAGATAAAGTATATGCAATAGGAGATGTAATAAAAAAAGATTATTACCAGCTAAGTACAGCCGCTAGTGATGCCGTAGTAGCAGCTTCAAATATAATAAAAAGAGAAAATAAAGACTCATAAAACATTTACAAATAGATAAAATTATGATATCATTAAATTGTAATAATTGAAGGAGGAGAAAAATATGGATATTGGAACAATAATTATTATCATAGTAGTAGGAGTTTTACTTATTCTAGTATTTTATGCTATTGGCGTATACAATAACTTAATAAATGCTAGAAATAAAGCAAAAGATCAATTCTCTCAAATAGATGTACAATTAAAGAGAAGAAGTGATATGATTCCTAATTTAGTAGAAACAGTAAAAGGATATGCTAAACATGAAGAAAAAACATTCAAAGAAGTAGTTGAAGCAAGAAATAAAATGGCTACTGCTAGTGGCATTAATGAAGAAGTAGAAGCATCTAATGCCGTAACAAGTGCATTAAATAAATTATTTGCTTTGTCTGAAGCCTATCCTGAATTAAAGGCTAATGAAAACTTTATGTCATTACAAGCTGACTTAAAAGAAACAGAAGACAAAATCAGTTATGCTAGAGGATTTTATAATGATACAGTTCTAACTTATAACAATTTAAGAGAACAATTTCCATCAAGTATAATAGCTTCTATGTTTAAATTTGAAAAATTAGAGTTCTTTAATGCTGATGAAAAAGATAGAGAAAATCCACAAGTGAAATTTTAGGACTTATTAAATATAAGTCCTTTTTTGATAGGAGTGAATAAAAATGAAAAAAATAATATTTACCTTGGTATTATTCTTAGTACCCAGTATCATCTTAGCCAATGAAATAAATAATATTGATATGAAAATATATGTCGATAATAATGGTACTGCTCATGTAACCGAAGAGTGGACCACTAATTTAACTCAAGGTACTGAAGGTTATAAACCATATTACAATTTAGGAGAAAGTAAAATAAGTAATTTTAAAGTAAGTATGAATGGGAAGGAATATACTTATAATTCTGATTATGATATTAATGCTTCATTTAATGAAAAAAAATATAAGAATGGCTTTCACTATATAGACAATGGTGTAGAATTATGTTTTGGTATAACAAACTATGGTAAGAATACTTATATCTTAAGTTATGATATCAGTAACTTTGTAGTAAATACCAGTGATAATTATCAAATGATTTACTGGACATTATTTCCTTATGACTATAACCCATCACCCGAAAGAGTATATATAAAAATATATAGTGATTTCAAATATGCAGACACATTAGATGTATGGGGTTATGGCAAATATGGAGCTCCAACTTATGTATATGATGGTTATATCGAAATGGATTCCGAATCAACAGTCACTAGTAGTGAATATATGACTATTTTAGTAAAGTTTCCCGAAAATACTTTTACATTAGATACAGCAGTAGATAAAACATTTGATGAATATTTAAATATGGCTAATGAAGGAGCTACTACTTATAAGGTACAAAAGAAAAACTTTTTTCAAAAATTATTAAGTTATATACCATTTTTAATTAGTATTTTTATTCCATTTGCGATAGTGTTTATTGCTATAAGAAGTTCCATAGTAAATGGTTATGGTTATAAAAATAATAAAGTAATTAATAAAAAAGAAACACCATTATTTAGAGATATTCCATGTAATAAAGATATTTATTATGCTAATATATTAACAAAATTAAATAATGAAATATTTACTGGCTATAAAGAAACTAATATATTTGGAGCTATAATTTTAAAATGGGTTAAAGAAAATAAAGTTAAATTTATTAATCAAACTAAAGGTGTTTTTAATAAGGAAACTAGTAGTATTGATTTAACACTTAATCCTACATTTGATAATGTTTTAGAAAAAGAATTGTTTGATATTATGCATGAAGCAAGTATTGACGGTATATTAGAAACCAAAGAATTAGAAAAATGGAATAATAAACACTATACGAAGTTTTTTGATTTATTTGAAAGAATTAATAAAATTGAAATAGAAAAATTAAAACAAGGTAATCATATATATACTAGAACTAATAAAGAAGAATGTAAAAGAAAGAATATTATGGATGATACTATATATGAAGAAAGTGTTAAATTATATGGACTTAAGAAGTTCTTAGATGAATTTTCTAAAATTGATACTAGAGAAGTACTTGAAGTACATATATGGGATGAATACCTAATGTTTGCTTATATATTTGGAATAGCGGACAAAGTAGCAAAACAATTAAAAAATTTATATCCTGAAGTACTAGAAGATCCAAATAATTATATTGATTTAGATACTATTCTTTATATAAATTACCTATCGAATTGTTCAGTAAATGCTGCTAGTACTGCTAGGTCAAGAGCAGAGTCATATTCTTCTGGCGGTGGTGGCTTCTCTTCTGGTGGCGGAGGAGGCGGTTCCTTCGGAGGAGGAGGCGGTGGCGGTGGCTTCCGTTAATACCTATATTCTTAACAATAAAGAATATCCAATAGAGATAATAAGAAAGAATAATAAGAATACTTATTTAAGAGTAAAAGAGGGTAAGATAATAGTAACAACAAATTATCTTACTTCTTCATTTACAATAAATAAATTAATTAAAGATAATACTTCCTTTATAAATAAAGCCTTATTAAAAGATAATCAAAAAAAAGAAGATACCTCTTTTAAACTATTTGGAATAACTTATGATATTGTATATGGCTTTCCAAATACCGAAATAGAAGATAATAAAATATACACCAAAGATGAAAAAACACTAAACAAATATTTATCTAAGTATATAACCAATATTTATAAGGAAAGATTAGACCATTATTACAATATCTTTGAAGAACAAATCCCCATTCCTAATCTAAAAATAAGAAAAATGACCAGTAGATGGGGAGTATGCAATATAAAGAATCATAATGTAACGTTAAACTCAGAATTATCAAAATATAATATCGAATGTTTAAACTATGTAATAGTCCATGAATTATCTCATTTTATTCATCCTAATCATTCAAAAAATTTCTGGCTACAAGTATCTAAGTATTATCCAAATTATAAAGAAATAAGAAAGTATTTAAAAAATACTTAGTAGGAGGCAGTATGAAATATAATTTACCATATCCGGTATGGAAAGATAATAACTTAAATTACCACTACCAAGAGTATGATATCAATAAAAATAGTTTTGAAGTAACTAATCATTCACTAGTAGATAGTTTATCTAGTCTAGCAGGCATTTCCCTATATTATTCATTTAATCACAAATATAATAATAAACTACAACATGATCATGCTCATTCATTTGAAGAAGTAGTAGATATTCTATATTTACATCCAGAATCCTTTTTCTTAAATAAAGAAGATAAAAAGTATTATAATAAAAGTGAATTAATGTATTTAAAATATCTTCAAAAATATCTTCTCTTTAATGGAAGAACAGATTTAGATAAAATAACAACAGAGTCATGTAATAACCCACTAGTGGACACTTTATCTAAATGCTCAGGTTATTATACTTGCTCAAGAAGACATTGTACTTTAATTCTTGATAACAAATTATTAAAGACATTCACTATAACATATATTAATCATGATATAAAATCAAGTAAAAAAATATTAAGAACAAATGCTGGTGATATACTTGGTATCATAGAAGTGACTCCTACTAAATATAAAAAATTAGAAGAATTAGATAATAATGACTTAGACTATAAATCACTAGGATATAAAGAATTAGAAACATTTAAAAAATATATTAATGATAACTATGATACTAAAGATATTATAATATGCATAAACAGTATTAATGTAATAGAAAAATTTAAGTAAGCATCTTGTATGCTTATTTATTTTATTCATAATTCTAAATAGTAAAAAAGTCAAATAAAAAAATTGACATAGCAACATTAGTATAATATAATTTAATTAGACAAAAGCAAAGGAGAATAAATTATGAAATATAATATGAATTTAAATAATGGCCCATTCAAAAGTATCAAAAATGGCACTAAGGTAATAGAGTTAAGATTAAACGATGAGAAAAGAAAACTACTTAAAGTAGGAGATGAAATAGAATTTACTAATAGAGATACAAATGAAAAGTTATTAGTAGATATCATAAATCTATATAACTATGCTAGTTTTGATGAATTATATAAACACTTTGATAAAATAGAAATGGGCTATACTGCTGATGAAGTAGCAGATCCCAAAGATATGGAAACCTACTATTCTAAAGAAGAGCAAGAAAAGTATGGCGTATTAGGAATAAAAATAAAAGTAAAAAGTAGGAGATAATAGAATGGTAGATAATTATAAAGTAATAACACTATGTGGTTCTACTAGATTTAAAGATGAGTTCTTGCAGACTCAAAAAGATTTAACCTTACAAGGAAATATTGTAATTTCAGTAGGATTATTCGGTCATGCTGGCGACTCTGAAGTATGGGAAAATATGGATGAGGGAACTCTTACTAAAACTAAAGAAATGTTAGATGATATGCATAAAAGAAAGATTGATATGGCCGATGAAATCTTTGTTATAAATGTAGGTGGCTATATTGGCAATAGTACTAGATCAGAAATTGAATATGCTAAAGAACATGGTAAAATAGTAAGATACTTAGAAGATGATTTAAATAAAGATAACATAAATAATATGGTATCTTTAGAAGAATATAAAAACTATTTAGTTAATTTTTATAGTTGGCCAATGGATGGTGCTAAATCATTTATAAAAAAGAGAAAAGAAATTTTAACTAATAAGTATTCTGATAGTTATTTGTTAAGAATAATTTCTGATACCAATAGTTTTGCTAAAGATGTTTTAATATCAGATACAATAGATTATGGATATTTTAAAACCGAAGTTAATGCTGATGAACCTTTATTTATAAATTTAGAATTACATGGAGGCTGGATGTCTGATACTATATATATTGATTCTAAAGGAAGATATATAAGTAAACATTTAATTAAAACTGTTTTTGGTAAAGAAACTATTATAGAACTAAAGGTAGATGAAATTGAAAGAATTACCGATGATGATATTTGTAGCTTTGATTATAGATATTATATTTATATGCAAGGTTTTTCTGAAAATTTAAATATGATAAGGAATTCTATATTAGGTGATAATAAAAAATTGGTAAAAAAGAGGAGAAAAGGTGATATAGTATAACTTATTAAAAGGAGGTAATAATGCAAGAAATAGAAAATAAAAATACTAATAGTATTTTTGAGAATATAAAACATATTGATGAATATAATAATGAATTTTGGTATACACGTGAATTGCAAAGGGTATTAGAATACAAAGATTGGAGGAATTTTCAAAATGTAATAGATAAAACAAAAGAATCTTGTAAAAATTCTAAATTTAATTTAGATGAACAACTTGTTGAAGTCAACAAGTTGTCAAAAAGAAATAATAATGCTGTTGCTAATATACAAGACTATAAATTATCAAAATATATCCGCTATTTGATAGTACAAAATGCTGATCCTAAAAAAGAATTCGACTGGTTAGAAAAGTATTATAAATAAAATATTTATTTAAAATAAGTTTTTATCATTTAAATAGATATGAAGAAAAGAGGAAAAAATTATGAATAATAATAATATAATGGAAACATTTTATTTAGAAACACCATCTTTAGAACGTAAGAATGAAATAATAGATTATATAAATGAATTTGTAGAACATAAATCAGATATTAATGGAACAGGATCGTTGGATAAGATATTAGATGGATATACATTCGAACAAGCACTTGAGAGTTGCCTGAATATGCAATATGAAGAATATGCCAAAAAATTTGGTATGTGTCAGGGAAAGACCTTTTTATTAATTAGAAAGAATGATAATAAAATAATTGGAACTATAAATGTTAGATGGAATCTGACAGAAAAAATGAAACAATTTGGGGGAAATATTGGTTATGGAATAAGACCTACTGAAAGAAGAAAGGGATATAACAAGATGAATTTATATCTTGGATTGATTGAAGCAAAAAAGATTGGATTGGATAAAGTGATGTTAGATTGTGATGTAGAAAATCTAGGTTCAAGCAAGACTATGGAGGCGTTAGGTGGAAAATTAGAAAGAACTGAAATTGATCCATATGATGGAATACTAACAAGTGTATATTGGATTAATGTAGATGAATCGCTTGAAAAATATAAAGATGAGTATGTTAATTCTATTGATAAAAGTTATAAAAATAGTACTTATGAAATGATTAAAAGAAAGTAAAAATAATGAATAATGAAAACAAATATTAACTGGTAGTGGGGTTCTAAAAATATTTACATGGATGTCAATATATGGTATGATTATTTCGGAGATAGTAGATATATGTTATTTGTATGTAGGGTAGGAACTTTCCGAATTTATGTCTCTTTACATTAATAATGATATTATTAAATGGAGAAAATTCTAATAGTGATATTAGAAGCATGCTTTTTTATGTTGCGTGAGGTTCACGTGAGATATGAAGATGAAAATATTTAGCTTACACAAAAAATGTTATCAATTCTTTATAATGTAGAGATAAATACAATAAATTATCATATTAAAAAAAATATAATGTTAATGAATTAAAAGAAGAATCGACTATTCGAAAATTTCGAATAGTTCAAAATGAATGAAATAGAGAAGTATCAAGATGTAGTTCATTATAATTTGCAAAAGATTATAGCAATTGGATTTAAAGTGGATAATGAAAGGGCGGTTTAATTTATAAAATGGGTTAATGAAATAGTAAAAGAATATACTATTAAAGGTTTTGCATTGGGTGATGAAAAATTAAAAAATGGTGGTAATAAAGTTCCAATAAATAACCTAGAAGAACTGTTAAAGGTATCAATGATATTGGCAGACAAATTATATGATGAAAAAAATACTGAAATATTACCGCTAAGTAAAAGAAAAATTTTAGAAAGAAAGTGAATATAATGAATAACGAAAACATGAACAAAATAAATATCAACTGGTAAGTGGGGAGTTATGAAAAAACACACTTGAATATTTGAAAATAAAAGGAATTTTTACTAAATGATTTTTACATTTTGGGACATTTTTTAATAAATTTTAATTTAAATTGATAAGTGTATGAATTATGAAAAACAAAAGGAAAGGAGAATATTTATGGAAGACAATAAATTAATTATATATAAAAATAGTGATGGTGATATCATTGTAGATGCTATTTATAAAGATGAAACTTTATGGCTATCACAAAAAGGTATGTCAAAAGTTTTTGAATGTTCTACAGATAATATAAGCTTACACTTGAAACATATATTTGAAGATAATGAGTTAGATAAAAAATCAGTTACCGAGAAATGCTCGTTAACTGCTGATGATGGAAAAAACTATAACACAACTATTTATAGTTTAGATGCCATAATTGCAGTAGGATACAGAGTAAATTCGAAAAAAGCAACAGAATTTAGAATATGGGCTACAAAAATACTAAAAGAATATATGACTAAGGGATTTGCTTTAAATGATGAACGTTTTATAAATGGAAATAAATATGATGTAAAATATTTTGATGAATTATTAGAACGTATCAAAACAATCAGAGTAAGTGAAAGAATGGCATACCAAAAAATCACTGATTTATTTATTGCAACAGCAACTGATTATAATCCAAAGTCAGAAGAAGCATATACTTTCTTTAAAATTGTTCAAAATAAAATTCACTATGCTATAAGTGGACATACTGCTGCCGAATTAATATATAGTAGAGCAAATTCAGAGAAAGAGTATATGGGACTAACTAATTGGAAAAATTCTCCTGATGGTTTAATATATAAATATGATGTAGTTATTGCAAAAAATTATTTAAACGAAGAAGAAATGAAGAATTTAAAAGATTTAACAAATATGTTTTTAGTGTTTGCTGAAGATGAAGCAAAACAAAGACATGTTATGACAATGAAAGATTGGATAAATGCAACTGATGATTTATTAAAATTTAGAAGAAAAGAAATATTAAATAATAGTGGCAGTATATCTCATAAAGAAGCAGTAGAAAAAGCAGAAAAAGAATATGAAAAATTTAGGGTTATACAAGATCAAAAATATATTTCTTCAATGGATGAATTTTACAATAAATATTTAAAGGAAAATAATGGTGAAGAATAAGGAAGTGATTAAAATGGATATTTATCAAAAAAGAAAAATCAGAGCAGAAAAGAAAAATAACATTCAAGAAGAAAAGTTAACTAAAGTCGGAATTAACTGGTACCCTGGCCATATGGCTAAGACTAAAAGAGAAATAAAAGAAAAGATAGATTTAATAGATATTGTATTTGAAGTAGTAGATGCTAGAATACCATATTCTTCTAAGAATAAAGAGATTGAAGAAATGACTAAAGGTAAACCTAGAGTTATTGTTATGACTAAGATTGATTTATGTGATAATGTTAAGACCAATAAATGGATTAAATATTATGAAGATAGGGATTATATTGTAGTACCTATTGATCTAATTAATAATCCTAATACTAAGATTATATTTGATAAGATTAAACCTTTAATTGATGAAATTAATGATAAGAGAATTAGTAAGGGATTAAAACCTAGAAGAGCTAGAATACTAGTAATGGGAGTTCCTAATGCTGGTAAATCTACTTTAATAAATAGACTAGTAGGTAAGAAGAGTACTAATGTAGGTAATAGACCTGGTGTTACTAAAACCCTAGAATGGATTAGAATTAATGATAAAGTTGAACTATTAGATACTCCAGGTATATTATGGCCTAAGTTAGATGATGAAGAGGTAGCTCATAATTTAGCTAGTATGACTGCGATTAAAGAAGAAGTATTAGATTGTGAAGATATTGCTATATATATTATAAATAAAATGTTATCTGATTATCCAGATAACATTAAAGATAGATATAATATTACTAATACTGGTGATATTGTAGATATTCTTGATCAGATAGGTAAGAAAATAGGAGCTTTTAGAAATAATGAAACAGATTATGATAGAGTTTATAAAAGAGTTATAAAAGATTTGCAAGATGGTTATTTAGGTAAAGTAACTTTTGATGATATAAAATAAGAGTATAGATTTTGTTCTATACTCTCTTTATTTAATAATGTTACCAAGTATTCCATATGATATTATACTCATAATGATACTAGCAAGAATTACTCCTAGCATGATATAAAGAAATGATTTCTTTTTATTCATATTAAGTAGTACGGCAAGGCCTGCTCCTGTCCAAGCTCCAGTTCCTGGAAGGGGAATACCTACGAATAACATAAGACCAATATAACCATATTTTTCTATTTGATCTTTTTTTGATAAGATTTTATTTTCTATTTTATTAACAAACTTTGTAGTAACTTTGAATTTTTTTAACCAATTTAAAACTTTTTCTAAAAATAATAAAACAATTGGAATAGGCAGAGTATTTCCTATTATACTTATAATATAACCAGGTAAAAAGTCTAGTTTAAGTAGTGATGCTGCGAGTAATCCTCCTCTTAATTCTAATAAAGGAAGCATAGATATAATAAAGACTACTACTTCTTTTCCTAAGCCATTAAATAAATTAATTAAACTTTCTACTAAATTTTCCATATAATTATCCTCCACTTCTAAATTATATCAAAATATAAATAATAAGTAAATTATATTTAGTATATTTTACACTACTTAATTGCTTTTTACTATAAATTATTGTATAATCAATATGAAAGGAATATTTATGATGTATAAATTAAAAAAACAATTACCAAATATTATAACTTTATCAAGAATTATTTCCTTAGTAGTGGGTTTTATTCTTTTTATGAATGGTAATACTATCTTATCACTAATATTTTATATTTATGGGGCTATATCTGATTCGATAGATGGTTATTTTGCTAGAAAGTTAAATGCTTATACTAAGTTTGGTCAGTATTTAGATGCTGTTAGTGATAAATTATATTTCTTATCATTAATAATTATATTACTGGTAAATAAAAAATATTTAATTATATTACCTATGATAATGGAACTTATAATATCTATAATTAATTATCTAATGTTAAAGAAAAATAAAAAGGTATTTACTGAGAGGGTAGGTAAATTTAAAACTACATTACTTATTATAACTTTAATAGCGGCTCTTTTATCAATTGAGATAAAGATATTTAATTATTTATATATAATATTTTTAGTATTAACAACATATTTTCATATAGAAACGATATGTGCTTATATTAATCAATTACATGGTAAGAGTAAAGAGAATATAGTTAGTTTTAAAGATAAAAAGATTAGTGAGAGAATTAAATTATTATTAGATGAATTTATGCAGTATATAAAAAATCCAATAAAAATAATAAAATAGGAGGAAGATTATGATAGATATAAATTTAATTAGGACAAATAGAGATTTAGTAAAAGAAAATATTAAGAAGAAATTTCAAGATAAAAAACTTCCGTTAGTGGATGAAATATATGATATGGATATTAAGTATCGTAGGATTAAGACTGAAGCTGATGAGGCAAGAAATAAAGTAAATAATTTGAGTAAAGAGATTGGCTCATTAATGAGAGATAAGAAAATTGATGAAGCTAATAAAATTAAAGAAGAAGTTTCTATGATTAAGAATAGTATACCAGAACTTGAAAAGGAAGAAGAAGTTCTTGAGAATGAAATAAAAGAAAGAATGATGAAGATACCTAATATTATTGATAGTTCTGTTCCAATAGGAGAAGATGATTCTAAGAATGTTGAAATTGAGAAATTTGGAGAACCATTTGTGCCAGAGTATGAAATACCATATCATGCTGATATTATGAATAGATTAAATGGATTAGATAAAGATTCTGCTGGTAGAACTAGTGGTAATGGCTTCTACTACTTGATGGGAGATATTGCTAGATTAAGTACGGCGATGCTTAATTATGCTAGAGATTATATGATAGATAAGAATTTTATTTATTGTATTCCTCCTTTTATGATTAGAAGTGATGTGGTAAGTGGTGTTATGTCTTTTGAAGAGATGGATGCTATGATGTATAAAATTGAGGGAGAAGATTTATTCTTAATTGGTACTAGTGAACATTCTATGATTGGTAGATTTAAGGGACAATTACTAAAGGAAAGTGAACTTCCTATTACAATGACTTCTTATTCTCCTTGTTTTAGAAAAGAGGTAGGAGCTCATGGTATTGAGGAAAGAGGAATTTATAGAGTACATCAATTTGAAAAACAAGAGATGATTGTTCTATGTAAACCTGAAGAATCTATGGATTGGTATAATAAGATGTGGAAATATACTGTAGAGATATTTAGAAATATGAATATTCCTGTTAGAACACTAGAATGTTGTTCTGGTGATTTAGCAGATCTTAAAGTTAAATCTTGTGATGTTGAAGCTTGGAGTCCTAGACAAAAGAAATATTTTGAAGTTGGATCATGTTCTACACTAGGAGATGCTCAAGCTAGAAGACTATCTATTAGAGTTAAAGGTGAAAATGGTAACTATTATCCTCATACTTTAAATAATACGGTACTTGCTAGTACTAGAGCACTTATTGCACTTATTGAAAATAATTATAATGAAGATGGTAGTATTAATATACCTGAAGTATTAAGACCTTATATGGGTAATAAAGAAATGATTGGGGTAAAGAAATAAATGAAATTTGGTGATAGATATATTAAATTTATGAAAGATAGATATGGGGTAGATGAGTTATATAAATTTCTTCTTTTGATATGTTTTGTTTTACTTGTTATTAATACTTTTATTAGTAATAATGTTATTAGATTATTTGAGGTATTACTTATTGTTATTATATTTTATAGATATATGTCTAAGAATATTAAATTAAGAAAGAAAGAGAATGATAAATATTTAGAAATTAAAAATAAAATTATTAAATTATTTGATTATAATAAGAAGAAATATAAAGATAGAAATACTCATATGTATAAGAAATGTCCTAAATGTAAACAAAAGATTAGGCTACCTTTAAAGAAGGGTAAACATACTGTTAAGTGTCCTAATTGTGGTAATAAATTTGATGTTACTTGTCATAAAGATGAGAAAATTAAAGTGAAAATAGTTAAATAATTATTATATGCACTCTAAACCTAAGGTCTTAGAGTGTTCTTTTCAGCTTATAATCTGAAAAAGAATATCAACCATACATATTATATTCGGAGTGAAAAATAAATAAAAATATTTCTTTAAAGTACTTGAAAAAATATCATTTTTATAGTATATTTATTTATAGAATATGGAGCGTGTGATATGAAGAATAAATTTAATAAATTTATCCAAAGCAAGAGTTTATTAATAACACTAATAATATTACTTATAATACTAGTTATTGCTACTGGTACATATGCATGGCTTACTTGGAAAAGTACTAATAACACCTCGCTTACTATGACAATAGGTAAGATGGCTGATGTTACTTTTACTAGTGGTAACGATATAAGTACTAATACATTAGCTCCGGTATTTAACTATACTGATGGAGAAAAAACTACTTTTAGTATAAATAATAGAGATACTACTGGTGCTACAATTGATTATACTGTTAAACTAAATATAACCTCAATAGCAGATGAACTAAAAAATAAAAATTTAAAATATGTAATATTAAAAGAAAATACCATAGTAAAAGAAGATGATTTTAGTAATATAACAACCGGAGATAACAACATATATAGTGATAAAATTTCTACTAATGGGACTACTAATTTTACATTATATCTATATATAGATGGTAATAATGATAACGATTTAACAATGATGAATAAATCACTTGTAGGAACTATTGTTGTAACTGAAGGTGGCAATACTAATATTGCTAATACAATAACCAGTTTATACAAAAATGCAACAAAAACAACAATTACAAATAATAGTATAAACTATCAGTATGATACAACCAATCAGTTAATGCAGGATCCATTAAATAATATTAGATACTATGGAGCAAATCCAAAGAATTATATATATTTTAATTGCAATGATTATTCTAACCAATCTTCAACAACATGTGAAATATGGAGAATAATTGGTGTATTTAATGGAAAACTAAAGATAATGCGAAATTCTGATATAGGTGCATATTCTTGGAACAATAATTCAAATTCCGAGTGGTCAGAATCAGTTTTGATGAAAGAATTAAACCCCAATTTTACTGGTAGCAATGGAAGTCTCTATTGGAACCGTGCTAGTGGTGCATGTACAATCTCCGGAACTTGCAATTTTACTTCAACAGGCTTAAAAAATGATGCAACAAGAAATGCAATATCAAATTCAACTTGGAATATAGGCGCTACAGTAGAAAATTATGTTGATGTTGATCTTTATAATGAGATTAAAACTACATATCAAAGTTATGTTGGATTGCCTAATACAAGTGATTACGGTTATGCAACAGATTTAAACTTATGTAAGTCAATGTTAATGCAATATAGCGAAACATCATGTGTAAGTAACAATTGGATGGCGTATATGGCAAATGGAAATACTAAAGTTGCAGTTTTGATAAATAGGACTCCAATCGGCAATATGAACGTCATAGTAGAAAACGGAGACGTTGACATATTTGATAATGATATTAACGATGCTGTGCCAACTAATGCATATGACATTTTCCCAACACTACACTTACAAAGTACCACTAATTTGGCATCAGGCACAGGAACCATATCAGATCCATATCAATTAGCAATTAATTAAAAAAGAAAGAAAAGAGGTAAGAAAAATGAATGAAGAAGAATTGATGAGAATGAAAAAAATAGAGAAAAGGGAAAAAGTAGATATTGCATTAGCCTATATGTTAATAGTTATTTTACTAGGTGCAATAGTAGTTATTCTGTACTTAAAATTTATTAGGAAAGAAGAACCAAGACAAGATGATCAGTTACCTACTTATATTAGTTTAAATGAAATAACAGCAGGATTAAATAGTAGTACTTTAGCAAATAGATATACTAATGATGGAGCAACATTTACTTCTACTGTATCAAATGATGCAATCGTAGTTACTTATACTAAAGGAGAACAAAATATTAATATCAATATTCCACTAGTAAACAATGAATTACAAGTTAATATTGCAAAAGAAAATGAAAAAATAATTACTGATACATATAAAGAAATTGCTAATATTATATGTAAATACTATGGAAACAGTGAAGATAGTTGTAGAACTACAATCAACAATATTAAAAGTGATAGTCAAGGTATAAGATTTATTTCTGATGCAAATAATAGTTATGTATATATTGACATCAATAAGAGTGTAGATGTTACTAATGTATTTAATGGTGCTTATACTGAAGAGACTAAAGTTACTTTAGATAACACTAATTATAGTTTAAAGATTAGTGATACTGAGATTAGTAATATTACTGTTACTAATAGTGATACTGATATTAAAGTATCTGGTTCAATTAAAAATTTAAGTACTGAAGGTACTTTATCTATTATTGTTAAGTTATATGATAATGATGGTAATGTTGTAGGAGAAGATAAGAAAGAGTATACTGCTGATAAGGCTTTAAATGGTGAAGATACTTTTGAATTTAGTTTTGCTTATAATGATACTTTGAAAAAAGATAATGTTAAAGATTATAGTATTAATGTTGTTAGATAGGAGATAATATGAGTACACATATTGAAAGTAAATTAGAAGATATTTCTAGTGTAGTTCTTATGCCTGGGGATCCTAAGAGATGTGAATATATTGCTCGAAAGTTTTTAGCTAATTCTAAAATTGTTAATAATGTTCGAGGTATGACTGCTTATACAGGTTTTTATAAAAGTAAAAAAATTACTGTTTTTCCATCTGGTATGGGATGTCCTAGTATGGGTATATATTCTTATGAATTATTTAAGGAATATAATGTTGATACTATTATTAGAATTGGTACGATGGGTAGTTATACTGACTTAAAATTAAAAGATATTGTATTAGTAGATAATTCTATTACTAATTCTAATTATGGTAAATATTTATGTAATTATCCTAATATAAATATTAATGGTGATATGGAACTTAATAATATTATTTTGAATACTTCTAAAGAATTAGGTTTAAATATATATAATGGTAATATTTATTCTTCAGATGTATTTTATGAACAAAATAATGATTTTAAAGATAAAGTAGCTAAATATAATGTGCTTGGTGTAGAAATGGAATCTTTTGCATTATTTACTAATGCAAAATTATTAAATAAGAAAGCTGCCACTCTTCTTATGGTAAGCGATAGTTTTATTTATCCAGATAAATTATCTAGCCTAGAAAGAGAACAAGGACTTGATAATTTAATTACATTAGCGTTAGAGACAAGTTTAAAATTATAAAACTAGGGTATACTATAGGGGAGAGGTGATTATAATGGATTTTGAAACAATTAATATGGGGGGATATAACCTCCATTTAATTAAAACTAATAAGTTTAAGACGATAACCATAGATGTAGATTTTTATAGAAATATTAAGAAAGAAGAAATTACTGAGAGAAATTTACTTAAGATGGTATTATTAGATTCTAGTAATAATTATAAGACGGAAAGAAATCTTATTATTGAAAGTGAGAATTTATATGATATTAAGGTATCATCTAGTATATCAAGAATTGGTAATTTTAGTAACTTATCTTTTCAAACTAAATTTTTGAATGAGAAGTATACTGAGAAAGATATGAATAAGGAATCTATCATCTTTTTTCTTGGTTTGATATTTAATCCTTATGTTAAAGATAATACTTTTGTTAGTATTGATAATCAAAAGAATAGATTAAGACAAGATATTCTTAGTATTAAGGATAATAAGATTAGATATTCTATTCTTAAATTAATGGAAAAGATGAAAGATAAACCTTATTCTTATAATACTTTTGGTTATCTTGAAGATATAGATAATATTACTGGTAAAAGCTTATATGAATATTATAAGAAAGTATTAAAAGAAGATAAGATAGATATTTTTGTATTAGGAGATTTTCAATCTAATGATATTAAAGAGATATTTAAAGAATACTTTAAGATAGATACTTTTAAGAAAGAGGATAAGAAAGTACTAGTAAAAGAATTGGTTCCTAGAAAGAGAATTGTTAGATACCGTGAATATGATACGGTAAAGCAATCACAATTATTGTTACTTGCTAGTTTAAATGGTCTTACTGATTATGAAAGACAATATGTTATAAAATTATATAATGAGTTACTTGGAGGTAATTCTAATTCGATATTATTTAATACTGTAAGAGAAAAGAATAGTTACTGCTACTACATTAATTCTTCAGTTAAGGCTTATGATAATATTTTAATTATTAATTCAGGAGTAGAGGCTAAGAATATTGATAAGAGTATTAAGTTAATAAAGAAATGTTTAAAGGATGTAAGTTTAGGTAAGTTTTCTCTTGATGATTTAGATTCTTGTAAGAATACTATTATATCCGCTATTAAGTCTAATAGAGATAATCCTATTACGGCTATTAATACATACTTTTCTAAGGTACTTGTAGGTAGTGATAGTGATGAAGAGAGAATAGAGAAGTTTAGTAAAGTTACTAAAGAAGACATTATTAAAGTTAGTAAAAAGATTAGTCTTCATACTGTTTTAACACTAGAACCTAAGGAGGAAGAGCATGGAGAAGATTAGAATTAAGGATCTTGAAGAGGATGTTTACTATGAAAAATTGGATAATGGTTTAGAAGTATACTTATATACTAAAGATGATATTTATACTAATTATGTTACTTTTACAACAAAGTATGGTTCTGTATATAATGATTTTGTTCCGATAGGAGAGTCTAAAATTAGGTCTTTTCCTAAAGGTATAGCTCATTTTCTAGAACATAAAGTTTTTACGGAAAAAGAAGATCCTCAACCAATGGAATTCTTTGCTAAATCTGGTTCTTTATGTAATGCTTATACTACTTTTAGAAATACTTCATACTTATTTTATGCTACGAAAGATTTAAAAGAGAATATTGAGTATTTACTTAATTATGTACAAAATATTTATTTAACTGAAGAAGATGTTGAAAAAGAAAAGGGTATTATTAGTGAAGAGATTCATATGTATGAGGATAGACCGGGAGATGTGTTATTTGAGAAGGTAAGATTAAATACACTTAATTCTAGTCCATATCGTAATAGTATTATTGGTACTGTTAAAGATATTGAAAGTATTACTAAAGAGGACTTAGAGACTTGTTATTATACTTTTTATAATCCTTCTAATATGTTTATTGTAGTTACGGGAAGTTTTGATCCGGAAGAAATAATGTCTTTAATTAGAGAAAATCAAAGTAAGAAGAATTTTAAAATAGAAGATAATATTAAAGTTAAGGAATTTAAAGAAGAAGATAAGGTGTTTAAAGAAAAAGAAATTATTAAGATGAGTACTAATATTCCTAAGATTGCGTATACTTTAAAGATTCCTCTTAAGGATATTAAATTAACTAGAAGACAGTTACATTTATATATGTATATTTTATTTACTACTTTATTTGATGAGACTAGTTTATTTGATGAAGAATTAAAAAAAGATGGTATTATTAGTAATACTACTTATGTTAGTTTATTAAATACTAATACGCATTTACTTATATCTTTAGTTAATGAAACTAATAAATATGAAGAGTTCTTAGAGAGATTAAAAGATAAACTGAATAATATGGAAATTAATGAGAAAGACTTTAAGAGAAAGAAAAAGGTATTAATTAGTAATGAGATATTTGCTTATGAGAATGTAGAAAATATTAATGATATTATTATGGATAATATTATTTATAATAATGAGTTAGAAGATGATCCGATTGGTATTATTAAAGAATTAAATATGGAGACATTACTTAAGTTAATTAAGAAGATTGATATTAGTAATGCTAGCGAGGTAATTGTAAAGAAATAGGGGTAATTTTCTATTTCTTTTTTTCTTATTATTTGATATAATTAATATGTAATTGAAAGAGAGGTAAGTATTATGAGAAGTGGATTTGTAAGTTTTATAGGAAGACCTAATGTTGGTAAAAGTACATTACTTAATAGTATTTTAGGAAAGAGAATTGCTATTACTTCCGATAAACCTCAAACAACAAGAAATATGATTCAAGGTATATATAATGATAAGGATACTCAAATAGTATTCGTAGATACTCCTGGTATTCATAAGCCTAAAAGTAAACTAGGAAGAGTATTAAATAAACAGGCTTATTTTACTATAAATGATGTTGATATAGTAATTATGGTTGTAGATATTTCTGAAAAGATTGGTACAGGAGATAAGTTTGTTATTGATGTTTTAAAGAACATTAAAGATAAACCTGTATTCTTAGTTATTAATAAAATAGATAAACTACCAAGAGAAGAGATATTAAAGAAAATAGATGAATATCAAAAATTATATGATTTTGCAGAGATAATACCAGTATCTGCTAGAAAGAATGATAATACTGATAGATTACTTGAAGTAATTAAGAAATATTTACCTGATAATATTAAATATTTTGATGATAATACAGTTACTAGTAGTTCACCAGAATTTATTATATCTGAGTTTGTAAGAGAGAAAGTACTTGATTTAACTAATGAAGAGGTACCTCATGCTGTTACTTGCATAGTAGAACAAATTGAAGAATATGATGATATTATGAATATATCTGCTACTGTGATTGTGGATCGTGAGAATTTAAAGAAGATTATTATTGGTAAAAATGGTAGTATGATTAAAGAAATAGGTACTAGAGCAAGAAGAGATATTGAAGCATATTTTGATAAGAAAGTATACTTAGAATTATTTGTTAAAGTTATTCCTAAATGGAGAGATAAAGAGAAATTCTTAAATATGATAGGATATAAAGATTTTTTGAATAAATAATTTGAAAATAGAACATTATATAAATGGGTGATAAAAAATGAATAAAGAGGATATATGGTTATTATTTGAAAAGACTGGTAAAATTGAATATTATTTAAAATATAAAAGTTTAACTAAAAATAAATAATAAAGCATGCATGAGGTAATGATTTACTTTTGAAATTATAAGTGATATAATTTAATTATAAGGAGGAGTATATGACATTTAAAATTAAAAGACAGAAAAACTTTTTTAATAAAGAAAATTCTATATTTTTTGTATATGATGCTAGACTAAATGTTATTAAAGGCGGTTTTGACAATTTTGATATAGGCAATGAAGAAGAATTGATAGATTCTATTTTAAAAGAAATAAATGATGATATGTTAAAACAAAATAATAGCAGTAATAGGCCGTACTACATCACTTTGTCTATAATTTTGTTCTCACAACTTCAAAATATTGTTTCTATTGAATATGTAACTGATAATTATGTTTCTATTATAAGTAGAGATGAAATAAATAAGTATATTTAGGGTTGACAATTATATATACTGAATGTATAATATTCAGTTAAGGAGGAAAATTATGCCAAGTGAATACAGTTTTGTTCATGGTCAACCAAATTATTGGAGAGTTAGATTTGACGATTGGAATGGATGGGAAGCACCTCATATACATGCTAGTCAAGGTGGAAGAGAATTACAAGTATATACTCAAACCTTAGCAATTAAAAATCAAACTGGTAGATTTACAGTTGATGAAGTAAATGAGATTAAGATGATTGCGTCTTCTTATGCAAATCGTTATTGTTTATCAGTTGATGGTGAATTGTTTAATACTAACGAAATTGAAAGTAAAACTTTAACATTAATAAAAATGGTTGATAATGAAGAAAAAAGAGAAAGCTATGTTAAGTAACTTTGATTACAACATATTTGGAAACTTAAAGACCGATGAATTATCGTCGGTTTTTAATACAAAATCTTTGAATTGTAGTAACATAAGAAAAACCATCGATGATATACTATCTTTGTATTGCTTGACTGATTATTGTAATAGAATTTTTATAAATAATTCTGATTTTTATTGTGCTTCATATAGTTTTAATGATAAAGCAATTACTATTAATTATAATTATATAATGAAATCTTTGTTTAATATAAGCAAAAACGATTATTTTGCTACAATGAATTTGTATAGAATTGTTTTGCATGAAATTAAACACGTTCTTCAATATAAAATGCTCGCTGAAAGGGAAAATAATTTGTATAAAATATTTGAAAATGAATTTTTAATTGGTAATAGTAATTATAGTAAGTTTCAACCTTCAGAATTAAATGCCAATTTTGATTCCTCTTTAACTATATTGAAATTGTATGATTACAATGATGTTGATTATGAAAGACAGTTGATTTTTGTATGTAGGTTAATAAATATGTTGAGTTATAATACATATGTTACAAATTTAATATAAAAAAAGATACCATTCTGGTATAATTAAGTTGACGACAAAAATTATACAGAAAGAGTG
>MNTB01000027.1 GCA_001916775.1 Firmicutes bacterium CAG:321_26_22
CTTCGTTGCAACATTATAGAAACTTTCTGCTCTAAGAAAATATCCCCATTTTTCCTTCCGATATCCTTTTACAACTCTGATGGCATCGCATAATTCGGAATGTGTATCATGCGTAGAAAATACATAGTTTTTCGTTCCACCTTCTGGATTAAATCCATGAGCTATGGCAATTGCTTCTAATAATGTAGACTTTCCACTTCCATTTTCTCCAACAAAAAAGTTGATTGAATTTTGAAATTCTAGTCTTTCAACATCTTTTAATGCTTCTATTTGTTTTAGGTAACTGTCATCATCTATTTTGTTCCAGTCAAATATAATGCCCTGTATAAACTGATCATTCATTGGATTTCCTCCCAATCTTTACAATGTGTTAAATATTCTATCAGCTTATCTGTATTGTTATCATAATCATATTGTGAAATTCCTTTATAAAGTGCTAACTCTGTAAAAAGTCCACTACAATTTGATTCAATATATCCTGAAGTTTCATCTATATAAACGTATATTTTCTCTTCATCATCCATTTCTTGATAATATTCCTTGCTTGCTGCATAAAATTTTATATTTTCTGGTGAAATATTCTCTCCATCGAGTGAATGCACGATGTTGAATTTAAATCTTTTTATTTCTATATCTGAAATTTTTTGTGTGATATCTTTTATGACAAATTTTTGTTTCAAATAAGCAATCACTTCTTCTATACTTTTCTCACCAATAATTGATGGATTTTTGTATTTTTTGATCAAGCTTTTGACGTATTTATTCATGTTCATTTGTTACCCCTTTTTTGTTTTTATCTTATTATTGTTATATATTTGATAAACTAAAAATCATTTTATCACTTTACATTTTATCAAAAAAAGATATGACACGAAACTGTCTTTTCATATTTCTATATCTCGAAATACTTATTCTATAGGATATTCAAAAAGCGAATCTATAGAAACTCCCAATACTTTAGATAACCCATATAATTCTATATCTGTTACCGTTCTACTTTTATCTTCAATTCTTGAAATAGATCCTCTGCAAATATATATTGCTAATGTTTCTAATTTATTTGAAAGTTCTTGTTGACTCATCTTTTTTTGTTTTCTTAATATTTTCAGGTTACTTCCAATTAAATTTTTTTCATTACTATCAATTATTCTTGCCATTTTAATCTCCTTTATTTTTGTCTTGTCATAGGACAAAAATAATGATAGAATGAATACGCTGTAATATTGTCCTATCATAGGACAAGTAGGAAAATAATTTAAAAATTACGGATGGAGGAGATTATATATGAAACAGACATTGAACACTTCAATAGAAAAAATCAATCATTTAGATAGAAATTCTTTAGAACAATATTTGATAACTGAACAATCATTACCTAATTCTGATGAAAAAGTATTTAATATAGGATATGCGTTGTTAAAATTAGATCGTTTAGATGAAGCGTTTTCTTTTTTTGAGAAATTACCAAATGATTATTTTAAAGAATTTTTTTCTCTTTTTGAAAAATTATCAGGTAATCCATTTGAAAAAACTAATATATTTCTTACAGGATATTATGAAGGTTGCGATGGCAACTGGCATAGTTATGATGATAGCTGTCATCACAATGATAACGATGACGATGATGGTGGTTGTTGTGCTTGCTTATGTACATGTTTATGTTTATCTGGGTGTTGTAGTGGTGATACCTGCATAAGTGCTTGCAATGGTATCTCTCATTGTTTCTGTTAGGGTTATGAATTATGTTAGGGTATATTAAAACACAAAGAGATGATTTAAGAATACGCGATTTTCGCCTATACAAACAACAATATTGTGCACTATGTCAAGGAATAGGAAAAAAATATGGTATAGTTTATCGTTTAATTTTAAGTTATGACATGGTTTTCTTAGCATTAGTACTCGAAAATTTTGAAACAGAAATGACACCCCTATCTTTTAAATGTCCAACAAATCCATTCAAAAAAATAAACACGAGTATTTCTAATAATGTAATAGAATATTGTGCATTTATAAATTACTATCTTTCTGTTCTTAAATTGGAAGATGATATTATAGATGAAAAAAATAATGTCAAAAAAATTATATTAAAATTTTTCAAACATAATTCACAATACCAAAACATATTAAATACATATGGTGTTAAATTAAATATATTATCTGAATTAATGAACAAAATAAATTCTCTAGAATTAGAAAATGCTGGTTTTGATCAACTATCAAATTTATTTGGTGAATTTTTTGTTGAGCTTTTTCAGTTATTTTTCAAATTATATAAAGAAGATTGTGTGATAGAAAAATACGATAATTTATATTCACTCTGTTTTAATCTTGGAAAATGGATTTATATTATAGATGCCTATGAAGATTACAATGAAGATATGCAGAATGGAAATTTTAATTTATTACAAAATATAATGAAAGAAGATGATTCTGATAATAAATTAAATGCCCATAAAAAAATTGCAATGATAAATAAAATATTAATATTAAAAATGGAAAAATCATTTCATGAAATAACATGGAATAAATATAAGGAAATACTCTATAATATTGTTTCTTTAGGATGTACTAATACATATTTTAAAATATTACACGAAAAATATCCAGAAATTGAATCTATTAT
>MNTB01000028.1 GCA_001916775.1 Firmicutes bacterium CAG:321_26_22
ATTATTTCCAATTTATTATGTGTTTTAGAGGTATTTTTTATAAAGGGTGGCCTACTTTTTAATGAAATTTATGGTCTACTAATAGTGTCTCCTATACAATTTATAAATATAGTGAGATTTATGATAATATTATTGATTTGCAAGATACGTCTCTTTCTGATGAGTACAAAAATTTAATAACTATAATGAGAATTTGGTTTAGATCAGAAGAGTGGATTCCGCCGGTTATGTATTATTATAGTAAGTTTAAAGAAAATAGGTTAGAAGAATTTTTAAAGTTACTTGAATTTAAATTTGCTGGTGATTGGATTTGTGGAATAACCCCAACATTAAGATTAGATGCTATGAATGAAATTCTTAAGGTCATAGAGAGTATTTATACACGTACAAAGGATGATTTTATAAAACGGAATTTTAAAAAAATAGAAGCTCCATATAAAGTAACAACATTTGATAATTCAGGAAAAGTAATAGATTCATTAAAGGTAAAATATTAGAAAATGTAGAGGATCAGTGGCCAGGAGAATTGAATGGTAGTGGAACATATATTAATTTTAAGTTCGAAAGGCAGTTTTTAATACACTACGTTCTGGATTAAAAGGTAACTATAATTTTAAAAGTTTAATTAAGATTTTAAAAGAAGAGTTGGGATTTGTATATTATGGAATAATTAAGCAAAATAAGGCTACTATTACAATAGCATATACTGATAGAGAGAATAATAGTGGTACTGAAATAGTAGAAGCTTTAGAACCCCAATGGAAGAAGTATTTTGGACTAGGAAAAGGAGAAACTAAGTGTGATTTGGGTGCAGGTAATATAATATTAAGACATGAATTTGGGTGTATTTCAAATAATAATGAAAACTATAAATACTATAAAAAGAATATGTCTTCTTCTGGTGTGAAAATAAGATTAAATGGAAGGCTAATAGAGTATAATTTGTTTAAAGAAATATGGGGAATAGAAAAACATAATAAATATAATTATTTATTAATAAGAATAGATTTAATTTCTGAAGATCAAAATAAGTTACCTATGACGAGAGCAACCAAAAATGGATTAAGACAAGGTGACATAAGATTAAATAAAGTATATTCTTTTATATTAGAGCATTTACCACAGGTAACAGCAGAAATAGATAGTGATGGAATTGATAATGAAGTAGATTTGTTCATTGAATTAGAAAGAATAAAGCAACAACAACTTGATGATCCAAAGACTATAACAAGGGAACAAAAAGTTTTTAAGGCAATACATGAAAAGGTAAGAATAGATTTATACATTAAGAATAAGGATAATGTAATAATTTATGAAGGTAAAAAAGATAAGACTACGCCAAAGGACGTATATCAATTAAAAATGTATTGCTGATGGAATAACGCCAACTATAGGAAGATTAATTTCAAGAAGTCACCCTGAGTCGGTAAGATTATTAGTGGAATATGTTAATCAAATTAAAGATATTCAAGGAAATAATTATAACTTTCAGTTAATAACTTGGAAAGAAGATTCAGTAAAATATCCGGAATTTAACGAGTAAAAGTAACTAAAAAAATTGATATGTTCAATTATGACTTAACTAAATTTTATAGTTAGGTCTTATTTTTATGTATAAATATGATAGAATATATTAGAAGAAAGTTATTAAGATTGGACAATAGAGTATATAGTGGAAAATTAACAGGAGAATCATTTTTATTATATGAATTAATTTCTGGAGGACAAAGTACTGTTGATAATTTATTTTATAATATGAATACAAGGAAGATTGGATTAGTTGGAATGTGGGATACTGTTGCATTCGATGAAGTTGTTGCTATAAAGTTTGGTGTTAGTATAAAGTAGTGGACACATTAAATCGAACTAAGTAAAATAATATTTAGTTAAGAAAGGATGTGTCCATTATGGGAAAGGGCAGAAGATATGATCAAGAATATAAGGATATGATAGTAGAATTATTTAAGTCAGGAATGAGCTTAGCAGAGCTAAGTAGCGAATATGGCATTGCAAAATCAACAATTAACGGCTGGATTAAAGATGTAAAAGAAATTAAAGTAGATGAA
>MNTB01000006.1 GCA_001916775.1 Firmicutes bacterium CAG:321_26_22
ACCACTCTTTCTGTATAATTTTTGTCGTCAACTTAATTATACCAGAATGGTATCTTTTTTTATATTAAATTTGTAACATATGTATTATAACTCAACATTTTTTATTTTTTTCTTTATTTATAAGATATTATTTGCTTATATATAATAGATGTGGATGACATATTATTTTTAGATTACAAGCTAAAAATAACACTGTAAGATTATAGCTTACAGTGCCTTAATTATTATTTTACTTCTTTAATTATACCTCCACCTAGACATATATCTTTATCATATAGAACACAGAATTGTCCAGGAGTAACTGCCTTAGATCCTTTATAACTAAGTAATAAATTATTATTATCTAAGTATTTTACATTAATATCTATATCTGATTGACGATATCTAAATTTACAAGTACATTTACTAGGTCTTTTATCAGTTAAATAATTAAATTCTTCTATAATAGCAGTACTAGAATATAAATACTTATTATCATCTCCTACTGCTACATATAATATATTTTTATCTAAATCTTTTTTTACAACAAAAGTTCTATCTTTAGTACCACCAATATTTAATCCTCTTCTTTGACCAATGGTATAATACATAAGGCCAATGTGTTTACCAAGTATTTCACCTGTATCAATATTAACTATATCACCAGGAATATTGGGTAAATAATTTTCTAGAAACTGAGTAAAATTTCTTTCTCCAATAAAACATATACCAGTAGAATCTTTTTTACTAGCGGTAACTAAGCCATATTCTCTAGCAATCTTTCTAACTTCTGGTTTTTCTATTTCACCTAGAGGGAATAAAACATCTTTAAAAATATCTTTATTAACATATGCTAAGAAGTATGATTGATCTTTATTCTTATCTACTGCTTTAGCTAGTTTACCATCAATTAATCTAGCATAATGACCAGTAGCAATATAATCTGCTCCTAGTTTTTTTGCTTCTTTAACAAATAAATCAAACTTTATATATTTATTACACATAACATCTGGATTAGGAGTTCTACCTTTTTTTAGTTCTTCTAAGAAATAAGTAAAGACAAAATCCCAGTATTCTTTAACAAAATCTACTCTATGTAATGGAATATTTATCTTCCTGCATACTTCTAAGGCATCATTATAATCTTGTTCTTGAGGACATATATTATTATTTAAATTTGGATTACCTAGATAATCGTTATTAATAGTACTATCCCAATTACGCATAAATAAGCCTATGACATTATAACCGGCTTTCTTTAATAGGATAGCCGCTACTGAGGAATCTACTCCTCCTGACATACCAATGACTACTGTTTTCATGGTTAATCACCTCACTAGTAGTCATTATATCACATTTTATTATTTAAATAAATAGTTTTATTACTAATTTTAATAATGATGGTACTAGGAAGCTTTCTGTTAATGATGATATTAGTATTAATATTATACATAATATTAGTAATAAGAAGTATTTCTTTATAAATTTTTTCATATTATAATTTTTTTCTTTTAAAAAGATTATCTTCCATAGGTTTATTGTAAATAGTACTGAATATACTCCTAGTAATAGACATACTAATATATTTATTATACTAGTAGGAAAAACATAGATAAGGGCCGCTAATAGGCCTTTATATTTATATACTAAGAAGAATGAAGATAAGGAAAAACCTATGATAAATCCTTTTAAATATATTATAAATATATTTATAATTATTCCAATAATAGACATTCCTAGTATCCATATTAAGATTACAAATATTATATTTTCAATAAAAGCATTCTTAAAAGCTTCTATATTATTTATGTTATTGGTATTTATATTAGTGAAGAATGTATTAATCTTTTCTATTACTAGGTTGTGATCGGCATCTTTTAATACTACTAGAAATAATGATCCTGATATTATTCCTAATATTATTATAAACATTATAAAAGTATTTACTTTTTTATCTGGTATAATTATAGCTAGTCCTCTATTTAATTTTTTATTCATATTATCACCATTAAATTATATTAATAGATATTGAAAATATGACTAATATTTGATACAATTATATAGAGGTGTATAAGATTATGAGTAAAAAGAAAAAGAAGCAAAATCTAAGTAATAGAATATTTGCTTACATTATGCTTTTCTTAGCAGTAGCTTTCTCTTTAACTACTGTATTATCATTTGTACTTAGATAATAAGTACTTTTTTTATTGCCACTTCAACTTTAAGTAAACTTAAATTTTCCGTGGTATTTTTATGCCTAAGGTCATAAAAATAATAATTTATTTAACAAATAGATATAATAGTCCAATAAATACTATAAAAGATACAGCTCCTAGTAAGATATAGGAAACAAAGCCACTAGAACCTACTAGTGTTTCTTCTCTCTTGCGTGGTTCTTTTTTCTTTTCTTCAATAGTCTTTTTAGCTAAGTTATCAAATGTTTCTAATTCCATTTCTACTGTTTTTTCAATTGTAGGTTCTGTATTCTTACCTACTACAAAATTCATATTAGGAGTTTCTATAACATTATAATTACTATATGAACCATTATCTTTTACTAAATCTAGGATTGTTTTATATTCAATTCTATTGTTATATCTAGATACAAACCAATTAGTGAATTTCTTAAATGAATCATTATTAATAACATAGATACTATTATTTACTTTTACATTATTCTTAGTTAAAAACATATAAGCATTATTAAAAATAACTCCTAAATATCTATCTACTATCTGATACATTTCTAAATCTTCTACTACTCTAATTCTATCTAAAATATTATTATAAAATACTGGTAATATTAATGTTATGTTATAGTTATCTAAATTCTTATAATAATTAATAAGTTCATTAGTAACTACTTCTAATGAATTTTTTGTTAAATCATAACTATCATAATTACTTTTTAATCTAATTGATATATTGGTATTATCATATTCTTTATAAGGAACTAATATATAAAAACTAACATTAGCATCACTTAAATAATATATATTATGTTTTTCTAAACTACATATTAAGGTTTCTTTCATGTTATCCTCCTACTCTATATAAAATTATATCAAAAAAAAGATAACTTGTCATTACCTTTTTATATCTTTTTTTAATTTCTATGCTATAATAAGATTATTAGAAAGGAAGTTATTATGAATAAATTAAATATTATCAGTGGTCTTAGTACCTATCATACAATGAAAGAATGTGATTATTTAAAAGATAATATCCTTATGTTTGATATTCCCTTTTCATTAATAGATTTATCCACTACTAAAGAAATGGAAGTTATTTTACCTAAAGATATATATCATAAAGAAATAAAGTATTCTTTTAAAGAATCAATTGATAAATTAAATAGTTATATTCAAAATAATAAAGATATTAGAATATGGACTAGTCATTATGAAATTAATTCTTATTTACTTATGTTATATATATGTAATTATTTACAAAATAAAGATTGTAATATATATGTCGTATTCTCTGACGAGTATAATAAAGATTGCTACTCACCTGCCTGTATGAATGCTCCTGAATTAAATAAACTAAAAGATTTAGAACATAAATTAAATAAAAATGAAATAAACAGTTATAGTAGTAAATGGCTTGATATTGTAAATGAAAATAGTGATATAAGACTATTAGAAGATAATAATGTTAAGTCTGTCTCTTATGACTATCTAAATGATTATATTTTAATTAAATTAAAAAAATTAGGAAGTACTAAAATTAGTAAATTAACTATTGAAATTATGAAGGATTATCATTTAATAGATCTGTTAGTGTTTTATCTAATTAGAAGACTAATAAATGAAAATAAAATTATAATAGTTACTAAAAATGAAGATAATTCTTTTGAAGATATTATTTCTATAAAATAAACTTCATTAACATAAAGAGAACTCCTATTAAGAAGAAGATTATTAAATATTTAGTGTTATTATATCTTCTGGCAGTCGGCAGGAGTTCACAGAAGGATATCTGGAGCATAATACCCGCTATTAGGGAAAATAGGATACCTAGTATTAAATCATTCATAATATTTTTTAAAAAGATATAAGCAAGGAAAGCTCCAAATGGTTCAGATAAAGCTGATACTCCTGTATATAAAAGGGCTTTCTTTTTATTATTTGTACTATAATATATTGGTACTGAGATACTTATTCCTTCAGGTATATTATGCATAGCTATCGCTATAGCAAGTGATATACCTAGAGTAATATCACTATTTGTTGCTACAAATGTTGCTATACCTTCAGGTATATTATGTAAAATAATTGCTATCATTGATATAAATCCTACTTTATATAGCTTTTTATCACTACTAATGGATGGTTTATCTGGTAAGTAGTAATCTATTAACATAGATATTATAATACCAAGGAGAATTCCTAAAAAGGATATAATAATAGTACTGATATTATTTATATTATCTCTTAATAAATTAATAGATTCTGGTATTAGATCTGTTATTGATACACAAATCATTACTCCTGCGGCAAAAGATAAAGAAGATAAAACTATTTTATTAGTATCTTTCTTTTTAATAAAGATAAAGATAGTACCAAGCATTGTGGATAAGCCCGCTAATACGGTAAGTAAAAAAGCATAGAAAGTATTATTCATATTATCACCTATTTAAGTATATGAAAAAACTTCTATTATATAATAGAAGCTATAACCATTCATGATTTTTCTTAATATATATTCTTTTAACTATAGATACAATAGTAAAATATAATACTAATAATAATATTAAATATATATAGAAGTTAAATGGTAATATTTCAAAATGAAAGTTAGTAATTTTATGCATTATTAGGGGTGTGATAATAGTTAAAATACCAGAAAAGATTGTTAAACCTGCTAGTACAGGAGATATATTTGATTTTTCATAAATATGTTTAGAAGTTCTAACATTATAAATAATCATTAATTCTGTGATTAGAGATGTAATAAACCAAGCTGTTTGAAAATAACTAGCTTTTTCTATACTATTATATCCTAATACATACCAAAAGATTATAAAAGCAATTACATCAATAATAGAACTAGTAATACCCATAACTATCATATATTTAGATATACCATTAGTATTCCATTTTTTAGGAGATTTGATAAATTCATCATCTACATTATCATATGGTATACCTATCTGGGAGAAATCATAAATAAAATCTTGAAATAACATTTGAATTGGTAATAGTGGTAAGAATGGTAAAAAGATACTAGCTATCATAATACTAAAGACATCACCAAAGTCTGCGCTTAAAGCCATTTTCATATATTTAATTATATTACCATATACTTTTCTACCTTCAATTACTCCATCACATATTACTTTTAAACTTTTTTCTAAAAGAATCATATCACTAGATTCTTTAGCAATATCCGTAGCACCATTAACTGATAGTCCAATATCGCTTTCTTTTAAGGATGGAACATCATTGATACCATCACCCATATAACCTACTACATGGTTATTCTCTCTTAATATTCGGACAATTCTTTCTTTCTGAATAGGATTTAATCTTGCAAAGACATCTACTTTTTCTACTACTTTAGATAAGGATTTGTCACTTAATTTATCAATATCACTACCTAGATATATTTTTTCACTATTTATACCCGCTAGTAGGCATACACTCTTGGTAGAATAAGGATTATCTCCAGTTAATATTTTTACTTTAACATTATATTTATTTAGCTTTTCTATAACATTTTTAACATCTTTTTTAGGAGAATCTAAGAAAGCTACAAAACCAATAAAGGTCATATCATTTTCTTCTTTTTCATTTAATACTAAAACTTTATTACTTTCTTTTTTTGAAGCTAGTGCTATTACTTGCATACCTTCTTCGGCCATCTCTTTAGCTTTAGATATTACTTTATTAGTAAGTTCTTTAGTTAATTCTTTATTTTTTCCATTTATTTGTACTTTACTACATCTTTTTAATATTTCTTCCATAGCTCCTTTGGTAATCATTCGATATTCATTGTTATTCTTTACTAGGATACTCATAATTTTTCTATTATAGTCAAAAGGTATTTCATCTATTTTATTATACTTAGGTAATATATTATCTAAATTATGTTTACTACCATATATAAGTATTGCTCTATCAACAATATTCTTCATACCAGTACTATAATAGCTATTTAAATAAGCATATTCTAAAACATTTAAATTTTCATTACCTAGAACATCAATATACTTTTGTAATACTATTTTGTTTTCTGTTAAAGTACCAGTCTTATCAGTACATAGGATATCCATTGCTCCTAAATTTTGTATTGCTTCTATTCTCTTTACTAATACTTTTTTCTTAGCTAGATTCTTACTACCTTTAGTTAAATTTACATTTACAATCATTGGTAACATACTAGGAGTAATACCTACTGCTACTGAAAGAGCAAATAAAATGGCTTCATTAAAATTATTTTTTATTATACCATCTATTACTAAGACAACTAAACAAATAAATATCATATATTTAATTAACATATTAGTAATGTTCTTCATTCCTTTATCAAAATTAGTTAATTCTTTTTGTTTGGTTAAATCTTTACCCATATAACCTAGATAAGTATTTATTCCTGTATTAGTAGCGACCGCTAATGCTTTACCACTAATTATAGAACTACCCATATAGATAATATTTTCTATATCAAAAATACTATCTATATTTTTATTATTTGTTATCTTTTTTTCTACTGGTATAGATTCTCCAGTAAATACTGATTCATTAACAAATAAATCTTTACTATCTATTATTATAGAATCTGCTGCTACAATACTACCAGCATTTAATACTAAAATATCTCCTACACAGACTTCTTCTGTTTTAATAGTTACTTCTTTATTGTTTCTAATTACTGAGCATGTACTAACTATTTTACTTTTTAATTTCTTATTAAATTTATATACAGAATAATCTTCACATACTCTAATTAAAGCACTAACAATAGCAATTAAAATGATTACTAATGATCCTAATTTATCTCCTAGACAAAAGTTTATTATAGCTAGAAATAATAATATTAATATAAATTCATCTTTAAAAGCATTAATTATGAAATATAAGATACTTCTATTTTTTTCTTTTATAACTATATTTTTACCATACTCTTTTATTCTTTTATTTACTTCACTATTAGATAAACCACTATTACTAGTATTATATTTAGTATATACTTCTTCTATATTTAATTTAGATATTTCTTTATACTTATCTAAAATAGTATTATTATCTATTTTATTCATAGTACCACTTCCTTACTATCTAAGATAATTATACAATAAAATTATTATCTATACAATAGAAAAGATAAGACTACTATTAAATCTTATCTTTAGTTATATCTTCTAATGTATAATTTATTACTTTAGCTAATTCTTCTAGTGTAGTATCTATTTGATAACCGATTTTACCTCCACTAAAAATTATTCTTTCTTGATTTTTTGCACTTTTATCAATAACAGTTGGAAAATATTTCTTCATACCTACTGGTGAACATCCTCCATGAATATATCCGGTAAGAGGAAGTAATTCTTTAGATTTAATCATCTCGATACTCTTTTCTTTTACTACTACGGCGGCTTTTTTTAAGTCTAATTCTTTATTTACTGGTACTAAGAATACATAATGATTACCTGATTTACCAATGGTTACTAATGTTTTAAATACTATATTATAATCTTCACCTAGATAGTCTACTACTTCAGTGCCACTAATCGCAGTACTATTAATATAGTTATATACTTTAAAATTTATTTTATTTTGTTCTAATATTCTAATTACATTAGTTTTTTCTTCATTCTTTTTCATGTTCTATTTCCTTATCATAATCTTCTAGAAAGCTTTTATATACACCATTAGTCTTAGTACCTAGAATACAATTTAAATTAACATTATTCATACTAGTAAAGATATTACGATCAATACTAGGATTATTCTTTTTTAATTCTTTAATTAATTCTTTTATTTCTTTTCTCTTACTAGTACCATCATTAGTATTATAATTTCTTTCGGTAAATTTGCAAGCACAATTTATAAAAGTTAAATTATTACTATTCTTCCATGATATTATTGATGCTTCTTCAACCATATATAATGGTCTAATTAACTCAATACCAGGAAAGTTATCACTATGTAGTTTAGGCATCATTGTTTTTACTTCAGAACCATAAAACATTGATAATAGTGTTGTTTCAATAACATCATTAAAATGATGTCCTAAAGCTATTTTATTACAACCTAACTCTTTAGCTTTACTATATAAATATCCTCTTCTCATCTTAGCACACATATAGCAGGGACTATCATAACTAATTTTATCTACTACTTCAAAGATATCACTTTCAAATACTCTTATTGGTACATTTAATATCTTAGCATTCTCTAATATATTATCTCTATGTTTTTCACTATATCCAGGATTCATTACAACATATTCAGCAGTAAATGGTACTTTACCATGTCTTTCTAATTCCTGTATACATTTAGCAAGTAAAAAGGAATCTTTACCTCCTGATATACATACCATTACTTTATCATTTTCTTTTATTAGTTCATATTCTTTAACTGCCTTTATAAATTTACTCCATATCTCTTTACGATATTTTTTTATAATACTTCTTTCTATTTCTTTATATCTTTCCATATATAAATCACCTCAAAAATAAACTATAATAATTATATCATAAAAATAATGAATGTAATAAAAAAAGAGAATATTCTTCTCTTAGCCTAATGAAAAATAGTGTCTCCGTTGATTATTTAACGCTTATTATATAATTTACATCTAATTTTGATATAATGTTTTAACGTTGTACTTTAGAGAAAAAATAAAGAAAATAAGAAAAAGATACACAAATCATTAAAACTAAAATTATAGATATAAATATATATTCTTTTTCTCTTTTATTTACTTTATTATTTTTTTTAATAGTTTCTGTATTTTTAACTTGGCTTGATGCTTTCAGTTCGGTTGTTATAGTTATAGGATTTAAACTATTTAATAAATTAACTCTATACACTCGTTCTGTATTGGCTTTATTAATAGCAATGCCCTTATAGGAATTTAACCCTATTTGATATGTTTCTGGTGTTATCGTGTCTAAAATTACCAAATCTTTATTTTCATATACCATGTAGTGCAAAGTAAAATTTTCATTCATATCAGATAGTGTAGAATCAGAATCAATAGGTAATTTCAATTCATACTTAGTAATCTTCCTTTTAGTATCATAAGATACTATTTTGCCTTTAAAATTACCTTTCATTAACTCCGGAAAAACATTAAAAACTAACTTTTCATAAGTATAATTACTATATTCTTTCAAATTTCTTTCTCTTTTCTTAAATTCAACTTCATTTAAATATTCTAAATTATAAGAATGCATATCTATCACCTAAGATAATTATACCACATAATATCTATTATATATATATTTATTATATATATATTTATTAACTCTTTCTAAAATTTTTTTCTATACTCTATGATTATTTTTTTAAATCAATAAAAGCTATTGCATGAAATTGTCCATTGATATTTTCATACATTACTCCCGCATCACTACCAGTAAGTGATATTTCACTTTCTAGAACTTCTAACGGTGAATTATACTCTTTATCAGATACTGGATACTCAATAAAGTAAGTATAATCAACACTAGAAAAATAAGATTTAATAACATTATTTTTTGACATTAATTTGGATAAATTTATAAAAATGACACAGTGACACAGTATTGATGGGTACCCCACAAGCATTTATAGTGTCATAGTGTCATAAATCTATTTTTATCTTTCTACTTTATATAGTATATCATATTCATCTTCAGTTGGTTCTTCCCATTTAGATTCTAGTTTTTTCATTAATCCTTCATCCAAATAGAAATCAGAGCCACCATTACCATCTAATACTCTTTGATTTCTTTCTTCAATATTATGTTTCCAAGTATCATCATCAACACATACATAATGTATTTCACAATCTACTCCATTATTTTTATAGTATTCTTTTATTTCTTTTCTATCTTTACTTGACCAAAGTCCTCTTTCAAAAATTACATTAGCACCCGCCTTAGTAATTTCACCAACTTTTCTAGTCAAATACTTATTCAATCTTTCAGAAAAGACATTATAAAATTCTCCTTGTTCATTATTAATTAGTTCATAAGTAGCTTCATCTGGCGAAATTATCACTGCATTTAAAGAATCTTTTAATTGCTTTGAATAATAACTTTTACCACTACAAATTTTACCACATACTAATATTACTTTTCCCATATAGACCTCCTTATCTTTCTTTTACTAATCCATTTGGTGTTAGAATATAAAGAGCATTTACTACTTGATTAATATATTTTCGATCATGAGATACACTAATTATAGTACCTTTATATTCATTTAAAACTTTTCTAATAACCGGATTTGATAATGGACTTACATTTCTTGTAGGTTCATCAAGTATTAAAACATCACATTTATCTAATACTAATTTAACAAGAAATAATTTTGCTTTTGTCCCATTACTTAAATCTTTAACATTACTAATCATTTCTTCTCTAGTAAATTTCATGTTTCCTAAAAACATTCTTGTTTTTGTAATTTCATCTTTACTACCATTTGGACATATAAAATCTAATACATATTTATAATTATTTAAGATGTCATCATAAGTTTGTGGCATATACCCAACCTTAATATCATTTCTATCTTTTAATTCATTATAAATTAATTTTATTAAAGTAGATTTCCCAACGCCATTTTTACCTATGATACATAAATGCACATTACCAACTACATCTAACTTTATGTTTTTAGATAATAACTTATCAGATACTTTTAACTCATCAATATTTAAATTGATTATGTTTTTTGTTCTTGGCATTTCAACTTCTTCGAATGAAAAAATTATACTTTCTTCAACATCTGGTAATTCAGTTAATTCAGTTTCATCTAGTTTTCTCTCTTGTGATTTTAATGAATGCATTTTCTTTTTTAAAACTTGAGCTCCATGTGGATCTGCTCTTGTGATTGTATTTTGCTGATGTTCAACTTTTTGCATTATTCTTTGTAGTTTTTCTTGTTGTTTGTTAAATTCTCTTTTTTCAGATCTTGCTACTTGTGTTTGTTTTTCAATTTTTCTAAGTCTTTGTTCAACATAAGTTTCATAATCAATTTTTAATAATGTATGCCTGCATTCAGTCTTCTTTTTTATTTGTTCTAAATGTAAAATCATATTTGCTGTATTTGCTAATAATGTTTCATCGTGTGAAACATACATAATTGGTTTATTAGTATTATTAATAAATTTTTCTAACCATTCTAATGTTTCAATATCTAAATCATTAGTAGGCTCATCTAAAAATAAAATATCATATTCATTTAATAGTAATTTTAAAATACTAATTTTAACTTTTTCCCCACCTGATAATGTTTTTATTTTTTGTTTTAAAATATCATCAGTTAAATTAATCAAGTCTAAGTATTTATATAGATTATTAATTTTATCATAATAATCACTTTCATCAATAAACAATAATTCATATACACTTTTATCTAATTTATCAGTACTAATAGATTGTTCTAAATAACCAATTCTATTGCCTTTTAGATTAATATTTCCACTTATTTCAGCATATTCACAAATATCTAAAATTGATTTTAATAAAGTGGACTTCCCATTTCCTTCTTCACCAATAATAGCAAGTTTATCACCATTATTTAGTATTAAATTTAAATTTTTAATTAAATATCTATCACTAATAGATATTGTTAAATCTTTTATTTCTAACATATTATGCCTCCTTTTTTCGGCATAATCAAAGTTTATGCCATACTTATTTAGTTATTGTTCTCATTTTCTCACCTCTTAATTTTTATAATTTTTCTTAAAACAAATTTTTTTGATTTTTCGTTTTATATTTTTTCATAGAACGAATTTTCTGAATTTTTCGTTCTATAAATTAGTTTTTCTTTGGTAATTTACTATAATCATATTTATGTTCTGCAAATTCTAATTCGTCAAAGGCGTATTGAATATCCTCAATCGCTTTATCTATTGTATATAAACTATCTTTATTATCTTTCATTATTTGTAAGTGTTCTATTGTATAAAATAATTTTTGTCTTGCATCACTTACTTTTTTTCTTTTTTCAGTATTAAAGTCTAGTAATTCTATTTGAGAATCTTCATAGTTTTTAATCATTTCTTTTAAATCCTTACTGGATTTATTGGCATATTTATCTTTAGAAAAATAGAAAAGCATTTCATCATAACCTGCAACCTTTAATAGTTTTTGTAATGACATATCTAAAGTTTCAGAAATCTTACGTAGATCATCAATATCTACTTTTTTTATTTTCCCATTAATTAAATCGTTTAAAGTACTTCTACTAATACCTGTTAATTTAGCTAATTCTCTTTGTGAAATACCTTTAACCTCTCTTGCTGATTCAATTAAATTTTTAAGTTTTTCTGAGTTCATAATAACACTTCTTTCTCCCCTTTTTTTCTCTCAATAATTTAATTTTATCACTTTTCTGTTTAAATGTCTAGTTTTTCGGCCAAAATATATTGACAATGCTTTCGGGCGTTAGCAAGAAAGAAGGTAAAGTGGATGAGATTATTTAAGAAAGATAATATTGAAGAATTTCAAAAATATATAACTGGTACTACTAATCTAGATGATAAAGCAATGTTTGAAATGTTATATTATTGTGGATTACGTCGTGGTGAATGTCGAGGACTTCAATGGTCTAATATTGATTGAAATAATAAATTAATGTCTATCACCAAACAATCTAATAGTGTTAAGGATAGTCAAAAATATTATGAACTAACTCATCCTAAAACATCTAAAGGTATTAGGACTTTACCTCTTACTGAAGTTTTATATAATGATTTAGTAAATTTATACAATGAAAAAAAGAAGTACTATGGCTTCAATGACAAATTGTTTATCTTCGGAGAACATGAACCATTAACTTTTGGTATGATGTCTAGAATTAATGGTAGAATTGCTAAAAATGCAGATATCCGAAGAATTCCACTACACTATTTTAGACATAGTTGTGCTTCTTTACTAATAAATACTGGTCAACCAGTAACAACTGTAACAAAATATTTAGGTCATGCTAGTACTAAAGAAACATTAGACACATATGCTCATATGTTTCCAAATAATCTAACTGATGTAAAAAATACTATGGATAATTTAAATCTAAGTATTTAAATAAATTCAAATAAAAAAATATTTAGTATCTAGTATGGTATCTAGATAACTCAAAAATAGTTAAAAATTCCTTATAAACAAAAGCATTCCCCTCTTTCGAGGGGAATTTCAGGGGGTTTTGGTTATCACACCTACATTTTACTTCGTAGAGTGTGGTCATATCTCTATGACATATTAATCATAATATATTTTTTTATAAAATACAATAGTTTTTTATTTGGTTTACACTTTTTTTATTAAATATGTAAACTAGTCTAGAGTGTCAACCTTTTTAAGTTCTTCTAGTATTGGCCCAAATTCTGGATTGGTTTCAAATGTTAAAAGCATATTTATAAATTCGTCAGCATCTTCTTTTGCTTTAAGTAGCATCTTGAAGTCTCTCTTAATATTAGCCATTTTAAGACCTAATTCTCCACTTTGTCTTGTTCCGAATAAATCGCCTTCACCTCTTGTTTGGAAATCATATTCACTAATTTCAAAGCCATCACTAGTGTTTTCTAAGAATCTAAGTCTTTCTTCTGATTCTTTAGCTACTAGTACACAATAGCTTTGTGTATCTCCTCTACCTACTCTTCCTCTTAATTGATGTAAAGTAGATAAACCAAACATATTAGCATTAAAGATTACGATCATTGAAGCATTTGGAACATTAACTCCTACTTCAATAACAGTAGTAGATATTAGGATATTAATTTTATTTTTTTCAAAGTCTTTCATTACTTTATCTTTATCTTTAGGATCTAATTTACCATGAATGATACCTATCTTACTAATCTTACCAAAAGCTTTATTCATTTTTTCTTCTAAATCATATACGCTTTCTTTTTCACTATCACTTTCGGTATCAATCATTGGGGCTACGACATATATTTGATGGTTAAATTCTAGTTCTTTTTTCATCATTTCTAGAACATCAGTAATATCTTTTTCTTTTTTAAATACTGTAATGATTTCTTTTCTACCTTTAGGTTTACTCTTAATTGAAGATACATCGGTGTCACCATAGATTGTTAAGGCATATGTTCTTGGTATTGGTGTTGCACTCATCGAAAGAACATCAGGACTTATTCCTTTACTTTTAAAAGTATCTCTTTGGTTAACGCCAAAACGATGTTGTTCATCTGTTATTACTAGGCCTAACTTCTTATACTTGACATTCTCTTGGATTAGTGCTTGTGTACCGATTATTAAATCTATCTTACCGTTTTCTAATTCTTCATAGATAGTCTTTTTGTCTTTATTACTGGTACTTGAAGTTAATAGTGCTATATTAAGTTTATATTTACTAAATATTTTCTTTGCTTCTTCGTAATGTTGTACTGCTAGTATTTCAGTAGGAGCCATTAGGGCTGATTGATACTTAGATAAATAGTTAGCATATACTGCTATTAAAGCAATTACTGTTTTACCTGAACCTACATCTCCTTGTAGTAATCTATTCATTCTCTTTTTTATAGATAAATCATTAATTATATCATTAACCGCTTTATCTTGATCTAAAGTTAGTTCAAATGGTAAACTTTTAATAAATTTATCTAATTTATCTTTATCTATATTTCTTTCTATTGCTAAATTATCATTATTAATTTTATTCTTTAAATAATTAATTTTAAGTACATACATAAATAATTCTTCATACTTAATTCTTTGTCTTGCTTTTTTTAGTAATAAGATATCTTCTGGTACATGAATATTCTTAATAGCGGATTTTTTATTCATTAAATTATATTTTTCTTCTATATATCTAGGTACTAAGTCAATTACATCATAATCATTTTCTAAAGCTATAGCTTCAAATTTACTTATTTGTTTTACTGTTAATCCTTCTGTAGTATAATAAATAGGTTCTATTTTAGCAGATGGTGGTAATAAACCAAATCTTATATCTGATACTATTACTGTATTCTTTAGTTTATTATATTTACCTATAATTGTTATTTCTTTACCTGATTTTAGATCTGAATATAAATGAGCTCTATTATATAATGTTATATTAAGTATCATTGTTTTGGTACTAATTCTAAAGATCATTTTCTTTAAACTTTTATTTATATATATAGTAGTGGGTTGTCCTTCAACTATACCATCTATTATTATTTTATCTCCATCAGATAGATTACTTAAATCACTTCTTTTTATTATATCATAACGGTATGGATAGTAATTTAATAAATCTTCTACTGTATATATTTTTATTTTATTAAGTAATTCTTTTGTTTTAGGTCCAATACCTTCAATTGTTTCTAATTCTTTCATATCTTACAACTCCTAGTATAATTATATCAATATATTTATAAAATGTCTACTAAGTTTACATCTAGTTAATTTATTATATACCTTTCATGAAAATCCAAGGTATTTTCATGTCTGATATAGCCTAATTCTTAGTCTATATCAGAGTCTCAGTAGACCTATCATATTCGCAGTTATAACTAAAAGAAAAAGAATTAGTTCAAATAAGCTAACTCTATGTAATACTTAATTGATATGGATTGTTTTGACTACCATTACCACCCATTATTCTTGATGTACTATATATATATAATACTGGTCTAACTGCCAATGCATTGTAGGCACTTAAATCATATGCAACTATTCCGCCTGCAGCAATTCTATATAGCTTTGCCATGCTGCTTGACTTAGGCATTAATGTCCATTCTGATATTCCTGATACTAACCAATTATAAGCAACACAATTGGAATATGCATGCATGTTATCAGTACACTTGCTGAGATCAGCAGCATATCCATAGTCAGATAAGTACATTAAAGCAATTTTTCCATTCCAAGATGTTTCTCTACCTGTATATACACTTCCATCTGTTGTTTCATGCTGATATGCTTGATGGGCGTATAAATTATAATCATCCCATCCTAATAGTGAATAATTATTTTTTGCAATAATACTTTTTGAACTATCTTTTAATCCTGTACTTGAAAAATCACATGTTATTGTTGTGTTGGCACCACTTCCGTTATAGCAAGTATCTTTTTTTCTATTCCAATAAAGGCTTCCACCAGTTTCTGATTCGTATCCAGAATTTAATAATTTCATTAATCTTGCTTCAGACCAATCGTTTTTACCTGAACTAGTATCAGCTCCTGTGGCTTTATTTCTATTATCATATGAATATTCTCCAAGAATTTCATTCCTTATTAATTTTGCTTTTCCGTCAAATACTCCTATTATTCTCCATAATTCACAAGTTGAAGATGTTTGGTTTGAATAATCACTACAATTAAAATATATATAGTTATTTGGTGATGCTCCATAATAACGAATGTTACCACCTATATCTTGCATAAGACTATCAGCAGTATCATACTGATAAGTTATACTATCATTTGTAACTGGGTTCTTGGTAGATGCATTATATAAATTTATTATTTTTTCAGAAAGAATAGAAACTGTATATGGTTCATCATTAATTTTTTTCATAGTGGCTTCACATCTTACTTTTGCACCTATCGTGGTATTTTCAGCTGATAAAGCATTACTATTTGTTTCATCAAACCATAGATATACTGTATATGTAGTTGATATTGTTTTTAATGGAATATTTACTGCTAGTAAATAAGACTTACTTGCTGATACTCCACCTAATGTTCCTTCGGATATTTTAGTAGTACCTTCTAATACAACATATTTTAAGGCATTGCTACTACTAAGAGCAGAACTAATAGTAGTTATATCTAAATAGATATGCCCATAAATATCATAGGTATTGTCTTTTTTATTTAAGGTTATAGTCACGCTATTGCCACCTGTATAATCAGTACTTGGATTTAAAGTACCTGATGTTATATCTGTTCCTTTAGCATAATTAATATAATAATCTAATCCTTTAGTAATGGTATTAATATTAATTGAGGCAAGTACATACTTATAATAAGCATATGTACTTCCTAATATTGATATAATTAATATGATAATTCCAATATACATATATGTTTTATATTTGTTCATTACTTTCCTCCATAGTAAAAAGGCTATGAAAAACTACTAATATTTCTATTAGTTATTTCATAGTCTTTATATTTTTTGTTATTTAATTTAGTTAGGTTAGATTTGTGCCCCCAAAAAATTAACTTGCTGTTAACTTGTTTATCTACTACATTAATCATAAGAGGGCCTCCTTTTTAATAATTATCTCTATCTCTTAAGAATGGTGGAATATCTAAATCGTTATCGATATCTATATCACTAGTTCCTTCTCTAAAGATGTCTTCTCTTCTAGTTGAATTGAAACTATGATATAGTGGTTCACTTTGATTTTCAAATCCTGTTGCTATTACTGTAACGATTACTTCATCATTTAGGTTTTCATTAATTACTGCTCCAAATATTGTGTTAATATCTGTATTAGCAGCAGTTCTAATTACTTCAGCAGCTTCTTCTACTTCAAATAATGTAAGTGAAGCACCACCAGTTACATTTATTATAGCATCTGTTGCACCATTTATTGATGTTTCAAGTAGTGGTGAAGATACAGCTTGTTTAGCAGCATCTGTTGCTCTGTTTTCTCCAGAACCTACACCTATACCTATTAATGCATTACCTCTATCTTTCATAATTGCTTTTACATCAGCAAAGTCAAGGTTAACTAAACCTGATACTGCAATTAAGTCAGATATTGATTGTACTCCTCTATGTAGTACGTTATCTACTTCTCTAAATGCTTCAAGCATTGGTGTACTCTTATCTATTAATTCTCTTAATCTATCATTAGGTATTACGATTAAAGTATCGACATGTTTCTTTAATTCATCAAGTCCTGATACGGCTTGATTCATTCTTTTTTTACCTTCAAAACTAAATGGTTTGGTAACAATACCTACGGTTAATGCTCCTAAATCTTGACTTATTTCAGCTATTACTGGGGCAGCACCAGTACCTGTTCCTCCACCCATACCACATGTAATGAAGACCATATCAGCACCTTTAATTGCTTCTTCTATTTCTCCTTTTGATTCAAGAGCAGCTTCTCTACCTATTTCTGGATTTGCTCCTGCTCCTAAGCCATCTGTTAATTCTCTACCTATTTGTAGTTTGATTGGAGCCAGAGAATTATTTAAAACTTGAAGGTCAGTATTAGCTACTATAAACTCAACGCCTTTAAGACCTGATTCTATCATTCTGTTTACAGCGTTACAACCGCCCCCACCTACTCCAATTACTTTTATTTTTGCTAACTGATCCATTTCTAAACCAAACATATTATTCATTTTTAATCCTCCTTAGTTCCAATAAAGTTTCCAAATATTTTGGTAATACTAGCTTTCCCCTTTGAATTCTTATTATTTGGATTTATTAGTAACTCTTCATCTTGCTCATCTATCATCGAATACTCTTTTCCTCTAACTCCCATCTTATCTATAAAGTATTTTATCATTCCAATTGAAGTTGTATATTTATTATTTCTTGCTCCAAGAGTATCTTCTGTATATATTATAACATCTTTTCCTAAAATTTCATAGACTAAATTTTTAAATGCCCTTATTTCGGTTAATCCTCCAGTTATTACTATATAAGAAATATTTTGTTTTGTCAATAGTAATATTTGTTTCTGGGCTAATCTAAGTAACTCTGCTAATCTATCCATAACTATCTCAGTTACTTCTATTTGGTTTAATTTAATTACTTCACCAGCAGTATTTTTAACCTCATATACATCATTTAATGCTATGAATCTTTTATGACTAGATGCAAATTTTTCTTTTATTTCTCTTGCATCAAATACATTTATATTAAACATATAGGCTAAGTCTTTATCAACGTTAATTCCTCCTAATTGAATTGTTTCGGTATTCATAAGTTTACCTCTACTGAATACTGACACATTAGTAGTTTCATGTCCTAAATTAATAATAGCTCCTATATTTTTATCTAAATTATTATTTCTTACTTCATAATAATCTCCTAAAGCTGATACAGTAATATCTACTACTTCTAATCCAGCTCCTTCCATAACTGATAGGACTGAATAGACATTCTTCTTTGGAGCAGAAATCATAATTCCTTTTATTTCTAGTTTATTACCAGCTTTACCTACAACCTTAGTTTCTTTTTCTCCATCTATTAAGAAAGTTAGTGGTAATACGGTTATAAGTTCATAGTCTTGTTCTACTTTAGAATATACTGAAGCTTTTATAAGATTATTTACATCATCTGTTGTTATAGCATCACCAGTTATTTCTATTTCACTAGTAACAAACATAAACTTAGCATTATAACTAGGTACTCCTACTATTACTTTTTTTATATCAATGCCTAAATTATTATTTATTTCTTTAATTCCATCTTTAATAGAGTTAATAGCTAAATTGGGATCAACAATTAAACCTTTTCTTATTCCTTTTGCTTTTTGTTCATAAGTAGCTAGGATATTTAATTTATTTTTAAAGTATTCTCCTACTACGAATTTAATTGTATCAGATCCAATGTCAATAGCAGTATATATTTTCTTCACGATATCGACTCTCCCTAAAATGATACAATTTAATTATAACAAAAAATAAATAAAAAGTATATATTTTTTATTCACTATTTAATTTTTTTGCAATTTTATGCCTAAAAATAACTAAATAACTGCCGTACTTTACCATACTGCAGTCATCTAATTACATATTATTTTCTATTTCTTTTATTTCTTCCATTGTTTTACCAGTTACTTTTGAAATAGTATTATAATCTATTTTTTCACTTAGCATGTTCTTTATAATAGAAATAGTATTTTCTTCTTTGCCTTCTTCTCTTAGACCATTTTCAATGCTCTCTCTTTTCCATCTCTCATTTCTTTCATTGCGATATGCTGCAACTATTTCTTCATCACCATTTACTGCTCTAATGCTATTTAAAAATCTTTCTTTCTCTTCCATAGTTAATAAATCATCTCCTAATAAATCTGATATTTCTTCGATGGTTTCGGCTTTAAAGATACTTCCCCATCTAATTATTTTGCTTTTTTCTACATCTTCATTATACATCATATCATAGCATTTAGCAATATTAAAATCGATTATCTTAATCATTTCAGTAGCCTTTCTTTTACTATGTGAATATTCTAATGTTGCTTCTTCTAGGACTTCATTACTTGCATTACCAAACATATTTAAGTTTAATAGCTCTACTCTATAATCATTTAGATCTGCTACCTTTATATTTTTTGGTAATTTTGATAATAAATAATCTATTAAATAAATAAAATTTCTATTTATAGAATAAGCATATTTATTAGCATTCATCTCAAAACATATAAATTCTTTATCATTAATTGATATAATCATATCATGTCTAAAAGTTTTACCGTTTATATACTTACCCACTGCTTCCTTTCCTATTATAATCTTAGCATTACTGTCTATATTTCTATGTAATAATTCACTTAAAAATTTAATTAAAACATCTCTATTCTCACTAAATATTACCTTACAAGCTCGATCATAATATACTGGTACTACTCTTGTTTTCATTACTGTGTTCATTTGTTCCTTCTTTCTCCACATTTAACTCCTAGTTATTCTCTGAATAAATTACTTTTAAGTCATATTTCTTACCTCCTTCATATATTAATACACTTTTATACTTGGTTTTTACCTCTATTTGTGATAATTATTAAAAAAAATACCTCGGAAACTTAAGTTTACTTAAGACCACGAGGCATTAAAAAAGATAAGAAAAAGAAATAAATTTATTTTAGCAATCTCTATTGACAATTGCTAAAATAGTGGTATAATATAGATGTATAAAAAGGAGGATGATAAATATGAATATGAATAATCCATATGAAGAAAATCTACAAAAACCATTAGAAAAATATGGTCGTGATATTACCAAGGCCGCTAAAGATGGGAAAATAGATCCTGTTATTGGTCGTGACGATGAAATAAGAAGTATAACTAGAATATTATCTAGAAAAACTAAAAATAATCCTGTATTAATTGGTGAACCTGGTGTTGGTAAAACTGCTATTGTGGAAGGACTAGCTACTAGAATAATTAAAGGGGATGTTCCTAATAGTTTGAAAAATAAAAGTATTTGGGAATTAGATATGGGTGCCTTAGTAGCAGGAGCTAAATATCGTGGTGAATTTGAAGAAAGATTAAAAGCTGTTCTAAAAGAAGTAAAAGATTCTGATGGAGAAATCATTATGTTTATTGATGAGATACATATGATAGTAGGAGCTGGTGCTCTAGAAGGGGCCATGGATGCTGGTAATATGTTAAAACCTATGCTAGCTCGTGGTGAAGTTCATTGTATTGGTGCTACTACTTTAAATGAGTATCGTAAATATATTGAAAAAGATGCTGCTCTAGAAAGAAGATTCCAAAAAGTATTAGTAAAAGAACCTACTGTTTTAGATACTATTACTATTCTTAGAGGATTAAAACCTAAGTTTGAAGTATTCCATGGTGTAAATATCAAAGATAAAGCTTTAGTAGCCGCTGCTACATTATCTGATAGATATATTACTGATAGATTCTTACCTGATAAAGCTATTGACTTAATTGATGAAGCTGCTGCTACTATTAAGGTACAAATGGAATCTGTTCCTACTGAACTAGATAACTTAGAAAGAAATATCATGAGACTAGAAATTGAAAAAGAAGCTCTAAAGAAAGAGAAAGATGATATTTCTAAGAATAGAATTGAGAATATTGATAAGGAGTTATTTAGTCTTAAAGAAAAAGAAAAGGATTTAAAAAATAGATGGGAAGAAGAAAAGTCTGTTAATACTAAGATTAGCAAAAAGAAGGAAGAAATTGATTCTGCTAACTTTGCTTTAGAAAAGGCTGAAAATAATTATGACTTAGAAGCTGCTGCTAAACTTAGACATGGTACTATTCCTAGATTAGAGAAAGAACTTGCCGAACTAGAAAAAATTAATAAATCAGAGATATTATCTGATACTGTTGATGAGGAATCAGTAGCGGCTATTATATCTAAATGGACTAATATTCCAATATCTAAATTAGTTGGTGGTGAAAGAGAAAAATTACTTCACTTAGAAGAAAATATGAAGAAAAGAGTTAAAGGACAAGATAATGCTATTCACTTAGTATCTGAGGCTATTATTCGTGCAAGAGCGGGTATTAAAGATCCTAATAGACCTATTGGTTCATTTATCTTTTTAGGTCCTACTGGTGTTGGTAAGACTGAAGTTGCTAGAACTCTTGCCTATGAACTATTTGATGATGAAAGACATATGATTAGAATTGATATGTCTGAATATATGGAGAGCCATTCTGTTGCTAGATTAATTGGAGCTCCTCCAGGATATGTTGGATATGATGAGGGTGGACAACTTACTGAAGCTGTAAGAAGAAATCCCTACTCTATTATCTTGTTTGATGAAATAGAAAAGGCTCATAAGGATATATTTAATGTTTTACTTCAAATACTAGATGATGGTAGAATTACTGATGGTCAAGGTAGAACTGTAGACTTTAAAAATACTATTATTATTATGACTTCTAACTTAGGTAGTGAATATATTCTAGAAAATACTTCTAATAGTAATGAATTAGTTATGAATGAACTTAAGAGTACTTTTAAACCTGAGTTTATAAATCGTATTGATGAAATTATAGTCTTTAATTCTTTATCTAAAGAAATAGTTAATGATATTCTAGATAAAATTATTAGTGATACTGAAGATAGACTTAAAGATAAGAATTTACATTTAGTAGTAACAGAATCTGCTAGAAGATATATTATTGATTCAGCATATGATGAGAAATATGGAGCAAGACCTATTAAGAGATTTGTTCAAAGGAATGTTGAAACTTTAATTGCTAATGCTATTATTAATGATAAAGTTAAATTTGGTAGTACTATCACTATAGATTTTCAAGATAATAAATTAATATTAAAGTAACAAGGCGACTTGTTACTTTTATTATGTCAAATAGTGTAAAATTTTGTTGACTTTGTATTTAAAATGTTATATATTTATCATAGGAGGTAGAAAGATATGGAAAATGGTTCACAATTTGATGGTAATATTGATGATATCTATAGAATTCTTGATATGCGTGATAAATCAAAAAATGCGGCTTTATTAGCGAAAGAGGCAGAAGAAAAAGCTAGAAAGGCTTCAATAAAGAAAGAAAAGGTAGCTAAGAAAAAGAAAAGGTATAAGAACATTGCAGTTTCTTTAGCAGCAGTATCTGCTAGTTTGGCTTTGTTTTTTGGAGCTATTAAACCTACTATTGCTAAGATTACAATACCATATGAAAGCTATAACTATGCTATTCCTTATGCTCAACAAGAGCTAGTAGATGCTGGCTATGGTTATTTCGAGGGAGAAGATTTTTATTTATATGAAAATAATGACTATTCTGGTTTAGATATGGTTGTTGGAGGTAATGATGTTGGTTTAGCAACATTCGAATTATATGAAAGAGCTATTAAGGATGCAGAGAATATTAAAGATATTGATGCTGGCAAAGATAGATATACACTTTCTGAAAAAGATGTTAAAGAAGCTGATAAATTCTCTAGAAATATTGAAATTTTTTGTGCTGATGGTAATTATAGTAAGGGGCAGATATTAGAAGGTGGCGGTAGTTTTTTAGCTGTTATGGGAGTAAATAGTTGGGAAGAAGCTTCTAATTTGGCAAGTGCTGCTATTGTGGATGCTGTTGATAAAGCTAAAGATGGCGATACTTCTGAACTTGACAGAATTATTAATGATGTACAAAACAAAAATATTAGCAATGATAAAGGAGGAAGATAATATGGATACTATAGTTTTAGATGATGGTATTGAGTATGCTATTGTTAGAGAAGATGTTATTAATGGTACTGAATATACTTTGTTTGCTAATGTAAATGATAATTCTAAGATATGTTTTAGAAAGACTGTTATAGAAGATGGTGAAGAGTATTATATTGGACTAGATAGTGATAAAGAATTTGATTTGGTATCAGCTCATTTTACTAAGAGTTTATTAAAGGAAATAGACAAATAATTGAACTTGTCAATAGAAAGTAGACAATAAAAGAACATTAATTAAATCCTAGTTGATTTCTATATTCAACTGGGGTTTTATAATTTAAAGCGTAACTTG
>MNTB01000007.1 GCA_001916775.1 Firmicutes bacterium CAG:321_26_22
TACCACTCTTTCTGTATAATTTTTGTCTTCAACTTAATTATACCAGAATGGTATCTTTTTTTATATTAAATCTGTAACATATGTATTATAACTCAACATAATACTAAATTAACTCATTTTCTAAGTATATACCATTAACTAATATATAATATATATGGTTGATATCTCAACTTAAGACTACTTTAGTAGGCTCAAGTTGACACTTCAAAACCATAGATTTGAAGTGAATAAACAAGAATTTAAAAAAAATCATAATTATTATTGACAATAATAATAAAATGTAATACAATTTAGACATATTTATTAAACAACGACGAATATCAAGTAGTTATTTCAAATAGTATTAAATAGAGAGTTAATGTTAGGTGGAAATTAACAATACCAAAATAATGAATTACAATATTGAGAGTTTAATCGGTAAAAACCGTTATCATATTAAGACAATATAATATTATTAATAAATATATAAAATATTGTAAATAAAGGTGGTACCACGAGTAATTTCGTCCTTTTGGTATCATCTTTTTTTATATAAAAAAGGAGAGGATAAATATGAAATTATATGATGATTTAGTATGGAGAGGACTAATAAAAGATGTTGCAAACGACAATCTAGAAGAAGTATTAAATGGAGAACCAATAACCTTCTACTGGGGAACAGATCCAACAGCAGACTCACTACACATAGGGCATTATTCATCATTAGTTACTGCTAAAAGATTAGCAAAATATGGACATCATCCAATATTATTATGTGGAGGTGCAACCGGTAGAATCGGAGATCCAAGACCAACAGCTGAAAGAGAAATAATATCTAATGAAACAGTAAGCAAAAATATAATAGCAATTAAAAATCAAATAGATAAATTATTTAATGGACAAGCCGAAATAGTAGATAATTATACATGGACAAAAGATTATACTTATTTAGATTTTTTAAGAGACATAGGAAAATATATAAATGTAAATTATATGTTAAATAAAGATATAATATCTAGAAGATTAGAAACAGGTATAACCTATGCCGAATTCTCTTACACCCTACTACAAGGATATGACTTTTTACATCTATATAAAGAAAAAAATTGCATTATGCAAGTAGAAGGTTCAGATCAATGGGGAAATATTACTACAGGTATAGAATTAATTAGAAAAATACTAGGTAAAGAAGCATACGGTTTTACAATGCCATTAATACTAGATAAATTTGGAAATAAATTTGGTAAAAGTGAAGGAAACGCCCTTTGGCTTGATAAAGAAAAAACTTCCCCTTATGAAATATATCAATATTTATTGAATTCAGATGATTCAAAAGTATATGAATACTTAAAAGTATTTACATTCCTATCAAAAGAAGAAATAGAAGAAGTAATGCAAAAACAAAATGAATGTCCAGAAAAAAGAATAGCCCAAAAAACACTTGCTTATGAAGTAGTAAAAGACATACATAGTAAAGAAGACGCTGAACATGCCATCAAAGTATCAGAAGCATTATTTACAGGAAATGTAAAAGAATTAACCGATAAAGAAATAGAAATGGTATTTAAAGGTATGCCTTCTATTGAATCAAACGAAGATACAATAATAAATATTATGGTAAATAATAATATAGCCTCATCAAGAAGAGAAGCAAGAGAGTTTCTATCAAACAACGCTATCACCATAGACGGAGAAATAATTAGTGATGAAAATCATATCATAACAAATAACAAAAAGAACCATATCATCAGAAGAGGAAAAAAGAAATATTACCTAATAAAAATAAACTAAAGTTCCCTATGAAACTGAACTTGTCAATAAAAAGTAGACAATAAAAAACTTCTATTTAAACCCTAGTTGAGTTCTATACTCAATTGGGGTTTTATAATTTAATGCATAACTAGGTCTAAAATAATTATGATCATAAATTATTGCATTTATATAATTCTCAACAGTTTCATAATCATCTTGATTGAAATCTATATACATCTCTTTCTTTAACCAACCATTTTTAGATTCGATTATCGGATTATCTGTTGGGGTTCCTATTCTCGACATCGACCTTTTTATGTTACAATTTTTATGTGCATTATTAAATGCCACTGAGGAATATATTGCGCCTTGATCAGAGTGGAAAATCGTCTCTTGGCTTTTATATCCTCTTTTTATTTTGTTATTTAACATATCTTGTAAGGCATCTCTATGATTTTTCATACTTACTCCGTGATAAAAAGGTTTAATGTCAGAACCTATTATTGAATCATCAAATGCATCTACATAGTATGTCCAATCATACCTTTGCCTTTTAAACCATATCATTGTTGTATCGGATGTTATTTTTTCTAATGGTCTTGTAGTATTCCAATTGTTATTAATAAGATTGGGATATTTAATTGATTCTTCACCTGGCTTTTTATAAGTAGAATAGTGTTTTGCTTTACTTCTTATTTTTAATATCTTACAAACTTTATGAACTAAGTTATCAGATACTACCCAACCAGTTTCTTTACGAATTAAATAATTTATCCTGTGATAACCATAACTCGGTTTTCTTTTATGAATATTTCTAATTAAAGGCTCTAAATCTTTGCGATTGATTTCATATCTGTTTAGAATATCTTTTGTTTTCAACCACTTATAATATCCGCTTCTTGATATATTTATTACTTCACATAATGATTTAATTGAATATTCATTACTTAATGTTTCTACAATTTCAAATTCTTTTTGTTTTATTTCTTGAATACTACAACTGAACCATCTCCTTTCACTAGGTATCCTTTTTTTAATCGTTCATTCTCAATTCTTAACTTCATATTTTCATATTGAAGTTTTTCTATATCTGTTAAATTTTTCTTATTTGAATACTTACACAACGGATTACCAGGTTTCTTTTTATTTTCCAGTGCATCTAAACCCTCTTTATTATATTTAATTATCCATCCCCTTAGCATCCCACTTGAAATATCATAATCTTTAGCTACTTCATAGGATGATTTACAACTTAATAATACTTCATTAATTAATTTTAACTTATCTTCTTTTGACCAATATCTATTTGGTTCTTTTCTAATTCTTGTCATATTCTTCCTCCAATTTTATTATAACAAAAAAATGTAGACAGTTTTTATGTGTCTACATTTATCTTACAACTTCAGTTCCCTATGAAACTTTAGTTTTTGTTTTAATCTTAATAAAATTAAATTTATTTTTCTTACAAATATTAAAATATTTTCTCACTTCATCACTAGTTATACTATATAAATAATTCTTAAGTGTCATTGAACACCCATTTATATGAATAACAGTATCATAATCACAATTAATAAATAAACATTTATCATTAAATTCAAAAAAAGAATCAAGCTCAGAAAAATATTCACAATCATCACTAATATAAATTCCTGTTTTATTAGTAAAATCGTCCATTAAAAAAGATAATTCACTATAACCAACTTCTCGTTTCGTAAGAAATACACCTGCAAAAAAAGAATAAAACGGGAGTATTTCATCATCAGTCTGCATTAAGTTCACCTCACAAAATAGAATTATATAATAAAATCAAATAAAAGTCAAAACAATATTTAAAAATATTCATTTTTCTGATATAATATATGCTTGAAGGAGGCACTATGAAACAAATATTAAATGACATAAATTTCGATAATTATATTGTAGTAGGAGTATCCGCTGGTCCTGATTCAATGTGCTTACTAGACTTATTAGAAAAAAAGACTAACAAAATAGTAGTATGTCATATAAACCACAATATAAGAAAGCAAAGCATAATTGAAGAAAAATATCTCAAAGACTACTGCCAAAAGCATAATTTAATTTTTGAAAGTATGACCATAAAAGAATATAAAGAAAATAATTTTGAAAACGAAGCCCGTAAAATAAGATACTCCTTTTATGAAGAAATACTAAAAAAATATCATTCCAATAAATTATTTCTTGCTCACCATGGTGATGACTTAATAGAAACTATTCTTATGAAAATAGAAAGACAATCAAATATTGAAGGATATGCCGGTATAAAAAGAATAAGTAAATTACCAAATTATGAAATAATAAGACCATTGCTTGTATATACAAAAGCAGATCTTATAGAATATAATAAATCACATAATATCACATATTATATTGATAGTTCTAACACAAACACAGATTATACTAGAAATTGGTATCGACACAATGTTCTTCCATTACTAAAAGAAAGAGATAAAAATATTCATCTTAAATTTTTAAAATATTCCAAAACACTTCAAGAATATAACGATTATATAGACAGAGTAATAAAAGAAAAAATACCAAGCATCTATAAAAGCAATACTATCTATATTAAAGAACTAAATAAAGAAGACAGTTTTATCAAGAAAAATATATTATATTACATACTAAATGACTACTACGAAAACAAAAGTGATATAGTAACAGAAAAACATATTCAATGTATATTATCTTTAATAGAAAGTATTAGACCTAATATAAGTATAGATCTACCTCTAAATAAAATACTAATAAAAGAATATGACAAAATATATATAAAAGAAAAAGAAGCAACTAATAATGAAGAATATAAAATAATATTTGAAAAAGAATTAAAAGTAAATAATTTTATATTCAAACAAGAAAAAGATGAAAACTTAGATGGAAATAATATTTGTCGAATAAAAAGTAACAATATAAAATTTCCATTATATTTCAGAAATAGAAAAGATGGTGATTATATAACCCTTAAAACAAGTAATGTAAGAAAAAAAGTTAAAGAAATATTCATCGAAAATAAAATTCCATTATCAAAAAGAAAAAATTATCCACTACTAGTAGATAGCAATGACACTATAATATGGATACCTAACTTAAAAAAAAGTAATTTATGTTATAAAAAAGATGAAAACTATGATATAATAATAAAGTGTATTGAAGGAGATGAAAATTATGAATAAAAAAGATATTAAAAAAAGTCTATTACCATATGTATTTCTATTAGTATTCTTCATAGGTTGTTTAGTAATGTTTAATTTATTTAATAATGAAGTACATGAAATAACATATGATGAATTCTTAAGAGATTTAAATGGTGGTAAAATCACAGAATTAACAATAACACCAAAAGTGAGAACTGAAACATATAAATTAACTGGTAAAACAGAAGATTATAAAGATAACGAAATGTTTGTTTTATATATTCCACAATCAGAAGAATTTATATCAAAAATAACTACAGTTAAAGAAGGAACAAATAATTTCAAATTAACAATCATAAATGATCCAGAAGCTTCATCATGGTTAATGGTTATTGCTAATGTAGTTCCTTACATAATACTAGGAGGTTTAATAATTTGGGTATTCACCAAACAACTTGGTGGCGGAAACAAATCAATGGACTTTGGAAAATCAAGAGCCAAATTAGTTGAAGAAAGCAAAGCAACATTCAAAGATGTTGCCGGTCTAACTGAAGAAAAAGAAGAAGTACAAGAATTAATAGACTTCTTAAAAAACCCAAAGAAATTTACAAGCATGGGCGCTAGAATACCAAAAGGTGTATTATTAGTAGGCCCTCCAGGTACTGGTAAAACATTACTTGCTAGAGCCGTAGCAGGAGAAGCAAAAGTACCATTCTACTATATAAGTGGTTCTGATTTCGTAGAATTATTCGTAGGTATTGGTGCTTCAAGGGTAAGAGATATGTTTAAACAAGCAAAAATGAATGCTCCATGTTTAATATTTATTGATGAAATAGATGCTGTCGGAAGACAAAGAGGTACAGGACTTGGTGGAGGACATGACGAAAGAGAACAAACACTTAACCAATTACTTACAGAAATGGATGGCTTTGGTGCCAACGAAGGAATAATTATCATTGCCGCTACTAACAGACCAGATGTTCTAGATCCAGCATTATTAAGACCAGGAAGATTTGATAGACAAGTAACAGTAAGTTTACCAGATAAAAATGCTAGAATAGAAATATTAAAAGTACATGCTAAAAATAAAATACTAGATAAAGGTATAACTCTAGAATATCTAGCCAAAAGAACTCCAGGATTTTCAGGAGCAGACCTAGAGAACTTACTTAATGAAGCCGCTTTACTAGCAGTAAGAAGAAATAAAAAAGCTATTACAATGGCCGAAATAGATGAAGCAACAGACAGAGTTCTAATGGGACCTGCCAAAGTAACAAAGAAATATACAGACAAAGAAAAGAAATTAGTAGCCTTCCATGAAGCAGGCCATGCAGTAATGGGATTAAAATTAGATGGTGCTAATGAAGTACAAAAAATCACAATCATTCCTAGAGGACATGCTGGTGGATATACAATGATGACTCCTAAAGAAGAATCATTCAATTATACAAAAAATGAATTATTAGAGTCAATTTGTGGATTGCTTGGAGGAAGGGTTGCTGAAGAAGTAACATTCCATGAAATAACAACAGGAGCTCATGATGATTTCAAAAAAGCAACAAAAATTGCCAGAAGCATGGTAACAGAATATGGAATGAGTTCCCTAGGACCAATGATGCTTGAAGAACCAGATGGAAATACATTCTTAGGTAGAGATTATACAAAAAATAGAAATATTTCCGACACAGTAGCTCATGAAATAGACGAAGAAATGCGTTCAATAATAAACAACTGCTATGAAAAAGCAAAGAAAATAATAACAGAAAATAAAGATTTATTAGCTCTAATAGCTAACACACTTCTTGAAGAAGAAACAATAACAAAAGAAGAGATAGATTATCTAGTAGAACATGGACATTTACCAGAAAAAACAAATACTGAAGAAATAAAAGAAGATACTAAACTAGATACAGCAAAAGAAGCAAATAAAAAGACCAAAAAAGATACAAAAAAAGAAGATACTAAATCAAAATAGTATCTTCTTTTAGTTACTTGTATTATCATCATCCGGAAGTCTAATAATAAGTTCTCCATCTTTAGAATACATATATTTCTCTCTTGCATATCTAGCAACATACTCAGGATCCTTTAGTTTTTTTATATCAGAATTAAGTTTATCCTCTTCATCTTTTAATGTAACCAATTTATCATTCAAAGCTTGTTTTTCATTTTTAATTTCAATAATTTTACTAACATTAGAAAAGAAACTATAACTAAGTGAAGTTATAATAGAACCAAATATAATAAAAAATAAAAATATTCTAGTTTTAGCTTTCTTATTTATCTTCTTTTTATTCTTAGCCATAATACCATCCTTTCTACAAGTCATTATATCACACCTTACTCTTTTTTACAATCAAATTTCTATAAATGACAAAAGATAACAAATAACCTGTAAACATAGAAAAGAAAAAATATATATGTAAAATACCATTATTAATTTTAATCAAAAATAGAAAATAAAGTAAAGAATTAACAATAACAAATAAAAAAGAAATAATAATTCTATAAAAAAGTTTTCCATTATATAATATCTTATGGTTAATTTCAAGCAAAATATAAAATACTATACCATAGAAAAAAGAATATAAAAGTGAAAAAATTTGAATTCTAAGTATCATTTAAATAATTTATTTAACAAAGAATTTTCATTTTCTTTTTTATTATTACCATCTAAATACATTATACTATCTATCTTACCCTTAATACTAACATTTCCCTGATATGTATCAAGCTTAATAATTTCAAGTTCGCTGCCTTTAATAACCAAATACCCCAGTGTTGTTTCCATCAAAAATTCTTCACTATCAAAACTTTCAATTTTTTTAACACCACTAATACCTATATTCTTTCTTTCTACTAATGTAATACCATGATTAAAACCATTATCAACCTCTTTTACTTTATCCATACAATTCCTCCTAAAAAATTATATGTAGAGAAAAAGAAAATATGAAAAAAACTACTTTTCAGTAGTTTTTTTATTCGCTCTTATTATATTCAGCAAAAATTAAATCTTCAAATTGTTTTCTAGTTTCAGGATTAACTGGATGGCAAGTATCTTTATGTACAGTCTCTCCTTCTTTATTTACATATTCTCTACTAGGAAATCCAAGGTAAAGACCTTTTACACCTTCCAAAAGTCTAATACTTTCTACAGCAAAACAATCATCAATTGTAACGCTAGCATATCCTCTTAATTTAGAATCCTCTCTTTTTTCAACTTTGGTAAAACTTTTTAGTTTTAACTCCATGAATATCAACTCCTTCTAGAAATAATACTTTCTAATTACATTTTATATTATTTAATAAAGAAAAGCAAGTTTTTTTACATAAAATTTTACAATTTGTCAAAAAAAAGTTCAATAGTATTTGTTAAAACATCTCTATAACTAAAACTTTTAATCTCATCGCCATTAGTTTTAATAATAAAAATATAATTATAAGTCTCTGATATTATCCCTGAATATTCTTCTTTTTTATTTCTACTACCATTATATATAATCTTAACATTATCACCTAGTTTACTATCTATATTATTCTTAATTTTTTCAATAGTCATAATTATCTAGGATACCCAATATACATAGTACCCTTAGTAATAATCCCCCCTATTCCATCTGCACCATATTTAGTTTTAGCAAGTATTTTAATCAAATCAATATTATTATTTTTATCTGAAAAAGCAAGACAAGCCGCTATAATAGCAGGATCAAGTGCATGAATATTAATTCTTTTAGGACTTGAAGCAAAATTAGCACCTGCCTTAATTAGCTCTTCATAATTAGACTGACAAGCACCTGCTATTATAAATAACTTTTCATGTGAACTCTCATATTTTCTAGCTTCTTTCACAGCCAAAACAAAATTACTAGTATTTTTATAATTATTACCACTTCTTTTCTTTCTATAATAAGCATCATGACCGGTAATAACTAAAATATCAGGATTATATTTTTTTAAATTATCATTTACAACCTCAATAAGATTATTTTCATCAACATAAACTCCATAAGCCTTTAATCTATTTTTTTTATAAAAATTCATACACTTTTCTAAATATTCATTATCACCATCAATATGAAGAATTCTGCCAGGTAAATAAAAATACTCATCTCTTTCTAATGACCTATACCCATCAATTTCTGGGAAAAAATCATCAATAGAATTAGAATTATATATTTTCAAATCATCACCAGGACTATCAGCAAATAATCTAACTACTACCCCTTTTAAAATATAAATACCTTCATTAATATCAATAATTTTAAATACAATATCATTATCATAAGATTTCCTAGTAACTAAATCACCAATATTAAACATACTATCACCCATAAAATAATATGATATAAAAAAAAATATATAACAAAAAAGAGCTACTTTAGTAACTCATTTGAAATTTCAACAAAAACATAATATGGAATCTTTTCACTTCTCATGCTAAGATCATAACCATATTTTTCTAGCACTTTAGAAACAATATCTAAATTATATTTATTTATTAAATTATTTTTAATTGTCTTTCTCTTAAATTGAAAAGAATCTTTAACTAATTTATCAAAATGTTCAAAAGAAGTAAGATCTTCAAGATTATCTTTTCTTATCATCTTAATAACAGCAGAATCAACATTAGGAGTCGGATAAAAAGCCTTCCTATCAACATCAATAATTTTCTCTATATTAAAATAATAATTAAGAAGAACAGTTATCTGACCATATTCTTTTGTACCAACAGAAGCAGATAATCTTTCCGCCACCTCTTTTTGTATCATAATAACAATCTCATTAGCGGGTATAGTTTCCATAACAAATTTGCTAACAATTGGTGTGGTAATATAATATGGTAAATTAGCTACTATATAAATATTTTTATAATTATATTTCTTTAAATCTTCTTTAACATCACGATATAAAAAATCATCCCATATAATATCATAGTTATTAAATTCCAACAATTCTCTACTAAGAATTTTTTTTAATCTAGTATCAATTTCATATAAAAGTACAAAATCAGCCTTCTTAAGTAATTTTTTAGTTAAATTACCACTACCAGGTCCAATCTCAATAACCATATTATTTTCTTTATAATCAATAGCATTAGCAATATTATCAACTATATTATCATCTATTAAAAAATTTTGCCCTAAACTTTTTCTAAAATCAAAATTATAAATCATTAATATATAACAATAACAAAAATTTCAGTTAGTATTAAAAATACCGAAATTAATGTTAATCCTAATCCAATTTTACCAATATTACTTTTTTTATTAACTAGAGCAAAAATTAAAGAAATAATCGTAAAGAACATCGTAGTACTAACAAAACCTAATCCATATATAATTCTTTCATAAGTTTTAGTATACATACCAACCTCACTTATATCATAAAAAAACAATGAAAAAGACAATATAAAAGATATAATACTAAAAACCAAAGTAACAACATTAAAAAGTTTTATATTATTCTTTTTACTTTTCACCTTATTTTCACGTTTTTTTAATATAACACCACAATTTAAACAAACATAAGCATCTTCATCAACTTTATTACCACAATTTGAACAATACATAAAAATTCCTCCTACTAGATAATTTTACCACATAAAAAAAATAGAATCAATAACTATGATTCTATTTATGATAAGTTTCATTATTTAATATTTTACATGCTCTATAAATCTGTTCTAACAATACAACCCTAAATAACTGATGTGGAAAAGTAAATTTAGAAAATGATAATTTATAATTACTTATTTCTTTTATACTTTTATCTAAACCATCAGAGCCCCCAACAATAAATATAATATTAGGATTAGTAATAAATATTTTATCTATTTTATTAGCAAGTTCTATAGAAGTAAGCATATTACCTTCAATCTCTAAAGTAATAACATAATCATTACTCTTAATATGTTGCTTAATTTTAATAGCTTCTTCTTTCATATTAGAGTCATTCACTTCAATAATATCTATTTTATAATACTTAGAAATCCTCTTTTCATAATCAGAAATAGCATCTCTTAAATACTTTTCTTTAACTTTTCCAACACAAATAATCTTAATCATAACTTAACAAGCTCCGTCTCTTTATTTTGTTTAGCAATAATAATATTATCAACATGAGTGTCACTATCATTAAGTCTTTCAATAAGTGTATTATAAGCAAGCTCCTCAGTATTATTATCTTCAGATAAGTGAGCAAGAATAATACATTTAGTATTATTTCCTATAAAAGAAGACAAATATTTAGCCGAATCATAATTAGATAAATGACCTTTATCAGATAATATTCTTTGTCTTAAGTTAAACGGATAACTACCATTATTAAGCATTTCAATATCATGATTAGACTCCATAACATAAACATTTCTATTACTTAAAATATCAAAATACTTCTTATTAATATATCCAGTATCAGTAATATAAACAATAGAGTCATCACCACTTATGATTATATAACCTCTAGAATCAGGAGCATCATGAGAAGTCTTAATAGCAATAATATGCATATCTCCAATATCAAATTCATTTTCTAAAAATACATAATTATTTAAATAATCTAAACTCTTTAACATAACATCTGTAATATAAACAGGAATATTATATTTATTTTCAAACACCTTAAGGCCCTTAACATGGTCAACATGAGTATGAGTAATTAGTACTGCATTTATTTCTTCAGGCTCAACGCCAATATCCTCTAATTTTTCCTTTACATATTTAGCACTATTACCAATATCAATAAGTATTTTTACCTTTTCAGATTCTATATAAGTAGTATTCCCTTTACTACCAGAAGACAAAACACAAATTTTCATCAATATAAATTTAGAGGATTAACAGGAGTTCCATTAGAGCTACCAACCATAACTCCAAAATGTAAATGTGTACCGCCATAAGGATTATAAGAACTAGGTGTAGGTACAACATATCCTGTATTTCCCATAGTTGCAATTTTTTGTCCTCTAGCAACCGTTTGACCAACACTAACATTAATCTCCCTTAAATGCATATAAATAGTATAATAACCTCCTGCATTATGATTAACTATAATATAATTACCTCTTCCACCATTACATCTAGTATAACCTGGTGAACAACCACCAACAGCTTTAACAACCACACCGTTATTAGCAGCATATATTGAAGAGCCATAACCAACATATATATCTAAGGCATCATGGAAAGAACCCCAACGATATTCAAAATAAGTAGTAATAGTATAAGGTTTGTCAGTTGGCCATGCCCAATAACTTAAATCAGCAACGTTAGGAGCATATTTTTGACCCTTAACAATAATCCTATTAATAGCAGGTTTAATTTCCGTAGAGCTAGTAACAGTACCAGAAACCAATTGACCATTAATATACTGACTCTTTCTAGTTACTTTATATAAACCATTTTCGCCATCTCTAATAACTTCTTGATAACCAACATATTGACTAGAATCATATTGAATTTCTGTATCATAATCACGTTCCTCTTCTCCAACACTATGTACATCTACAACAACAGATACCATAGGATCAATTAATCCAACATTTACTTTTTGATTTTCATAAAGTAAATTATTAGCACTAGTAAAACTTGGATTAGCAATTAAAAATTCCTGAACATTAAGCTTATGACTACTAGCAATTGATTCAATACTATCCTCCGCTTTAACTATATAAGTTTCCTGTTCATCAAGTGTTCCATATAATAAATACTTACTAAGTTCATCACTATCAACAAATATTTTTTGATCAGTAGGAATTAAAGCTTCTTTATAAGTAATTTCATCATCAACATCAATATTCTCTATCATACTACCTGAATCTTTAACCTCTTCTTGTGTACCAGCTAAAAACTTCTCATACTGATCTTTATCAACAAAAGCCTTAATAGTATTTTCCAAAGCATCATCAAAAACTTCCTTAGATAATACATAAATATTAGTTGTCTTAGTTTCATTTTCTTCCGAATCTTCACTCTTTACTTTACTAACAATTTTAATTTCATAACCCTTAACAGTAAATTTCTTATTATCAATAATTTTATTATATATCTGTTCATCACTATTAACAGAAGTATCATAAGTAAAATTCTTTTTTATTTCAACTCCTTTAGGAGTATATACAGTATCAACATTGTACTTATTTTTTAATTCTTCTTCTTTAACATTTATATAATCCTCAAAACTTTTCTTAGAAACAATATTACCAATACTTCTACCATCTAAGTAAACAGTATAGACAGTTTGTGGTTCAATAGTAACATTTTTAAAAAATACCAATAAAAATATCCCTAAAGAAATAACAATCAGAGAAACAATAACACCAAATCCCCATTTATTATTATTTACCACTACTATCACTCTCCCTCTTTATAGATAAAAATGTTGATGTCTTCTTCTTAAATAACAAATCAATCGTTTTAGTAGGACCATTTCTGTGTTTAAGAATAATAAGTTGAATAGGATTAGGAACCTCGTCACCAACAGGAACTTCAACATCAGGGGCATGAAGTGCCGCAACAATATCAGCATCTTGCTCAATAGAACCAGATTCTCTCAAATCACTAAGAACTGGTTTTTTGTCTTCTCTTTTTTCAACACTTCTTGATAACTGTGATAAAGCAATTACAGGAACTTCAAGTTCAAGTGCCATAGTTTTAAGTGCCCTAGATATTTCAGAAACTTCTTGCTGTCTAGAACCAGAATATCTAGAGGAAGAATCAATAAGCTGTAAATAGTCAATTATAACAAGACCTAAACCATCACCTTGCGTAGCGAGTCTTCTACATTTAGCCTTAATTTCAGCAGGAGTAACCCCTCCAGCATCATGAAAATAAATATTAGTATCAGCAAGTATACTAATTGCTTCATTAAATCTCTTCCAATCCTCATTTTCTAACTTACCAGTACTAAGTTTCTTATTATCAATTTGTCCAAGAGAACTAATCATTCTCATAATAAGTTGTTCAGCAGGCATCTCTAATGAAAATATTGCAATATTTTTTTTAGTACTCTTAGCAGCAGCTAAAGCCAAATTAAGAGCAAAAGCCGTTTTACCAACAGCAGGTCTAGCAGCAATAATAATTAACTGTGTTGGATGTAATCCTTCAGTCAAAGAATCAAGTTCACCAAAACCAGTAGTCAAGCCATTAATTTTACCACCATTTTTAGATAAAAATTCTAAATCACTTTGAGCTTTACTAAGTACATCCTGTACTTTTCTAAATTCACTTGTCTTTCTAAATTTAGAAATATTAAGAATATCTTTCTCTGCTTCATCAATAGTATCAGCAGCATTAACTTCTGCATTAGTGGCCTTATTAACAATATCCGTAGCTACTTCAATCATTTTTCTTAAAGTATACTTTTCACTAACTAAATTAATATAATATTCAATATTAGCTCCAGTAGCAACAGAATTAACTACTTCATTCAGATATTCAACTCCACCTACTTCACCAATTTTGTTTATATTAATTAAATATGTTGTAACTGAAGTAATATCTACCGGAGTATCATTCAAATACAATGATTTAATAGCATCAAATATCTTACCATGACTATCCAAATAAAATATATCTTTATCAGCCTCTTCACATCCTCTTTGAAGAGATTCTCTAGACCAAAACATTGAGCCAAGTAAACACTTCTCAGCTTCAATATTTTTAGGTAATTCTTTATTCATAACTCACCTACTTCTTTATAAGTTCAACCCTAACCTTAGCAATAACCCCTTTATATAATTGAACATCTACATAAAACGCTCCAAGTGAAGATAAACTCTCATTCATCATAATCATCTTTTTATTAACGTCATAACCAAGTACACTTAGTTTTTCACAAATTTGTTTACTAGATATAGAGCCAAATACTTTCCCATCATTTCCTGCTTTAACTTCAAAAGAAAGTTTTTCGGATTCAATTTTCTTTTTAATTTTATTTGCTTCTTTTATATTTTTCTCTTCATTCTTCTTATTATTCTCTATTTCTACTTCTAATCTATCACCACTAGATTTAGTATATTTAACAGCATATCCATTCTTAATTAAATAATTAGTAGCATATCCATCACTAACTTCTTTAATTTCATTCTTTTTACCTTGTTTTTTTAAATCTTTAATAAAAATAACCTTCATAATATATCCCACCTCTTACTTATCTATTATACAATATTTTTATAACAATGTCATTAAAAAAAGAAAAAATATAGCCATTACTGACTATATTATTATTTACAAAATGGAACAAATCCCATGAATCTTGCTCTTTTAACTTCTTGAGCAACATGTCTTTGATGTTTAGCACAAGTACCTGTAAATCTTCTAGGTAAAATTTTACCATTATCATTAATATATTTAGATATAATTGCTACATCTTTATAATTAACAGGTTTTCCTGCACACATATGACATATTTTTTTTCTTTTTTTACGAAATTCAGCCATGTTTATCCTCCTTTTTTAGAATGGTAAATCATTGTCACTAATTTCAATTGAATCTCCAAATGCCTCAAATGGATCCTTATCAACAGATACAGTTTCCATATTATTCATATTAGAAGAAGAGCTTATACTATCTTCTCTAGGAGGTTCAGGTAAACTATTAAAATCATTACTACTAGTATTAGTACCTTTAGAATCTAAAAAACTAATATTATTAGCAAGAATCTCAGTAACATAAACTCTCTTACCATCTTTATCTTCATAATTTCTTGTTTGAATTCTTCCGTCTACTGCTATTTGATTACCTTTTTTTTGATATTTAACAAGATTTTCAGCTTGCTTATCCCAAACTACACAATTAATAAAATCAGCTTCTCTTTCACCATTTGCATTAGTAAAATTTCTATTTACTGCAATTGAAAACTGACAAACATTTCTACCAGTAGATGTAGCTCTAAGTTCAGGATCTTTAGTTAATCTTCCTATCAATAATGCTTTATTCATACTTATTCTCCTTATTTATCTAGGTTAATAACAAGATGTCTAACAACATTTTCATCAATTCTAGCTACTCTATCAAATTCTTTAACAGCAGCATCATCAGATGTTTCTATGTTGTATAAAAAGTAATAACCTGATTTAAATTTCTTAATTTCATAAGCAAATTCTTTTTGACCTAATTCTTTAGATAAAGTAATCTTAGCTTTGTGATCAGTTAAAATCTTTTCTAATGATTTAACAGTACCTTTAACAGTAGCTTCATCAACATCTGGTCTTACAATAAACATAATTTCATAATTTTTCATTATTACACCTCCTTTTGGACTAACGGCCTATTACTAGGCAAGGAGCTTTCGCTCACAAGTATTATAACAATTTTATCTTAATAAGTAAAGAACTTTTTACAAAAACTTAACTATTTACATAATATTATGACCTAATTTATAATTTTATCTCTTTCCACTATAAATTTCATACCAATCTTTTAATTTATTACCACCATCACTAGCCAATTTCTTTATAAAACTCCAACCAATCTTACAATTATCTTTTATATCACTAAATATATCTTTTGCTTTATTACAGCCTTCTTCATTATTAGAACAAATCTTAACAGATAAATCCAAATAACTACTAACTAATCTATCTTTAACATCAGTATATATCTTATTTCCGTTACTAGATATACTCTTCTTATATCCAGGAATATATTCTTCTATTTTACTATCTATCTTAAGAGACAAAGCAATAACTTTTATTTTAGTATTATCACTAAGTTCACTAAAAGTATATCCCTTTATTTCTTTATCATAAAAAATAAAATCAACAATATCAATAAAATATTCTTTAGCTTTATCTTTAATACTAACCTTATTACTATTAATATCATTATAATTATTTTCAAAATACTGAATAACATCATTTTCATTTTTTATATCTACACTACTATCATTATTATCTTGTCTAGTTATAGTCTCATCTTTATCTTTATCATTAGACTTATTACTTACTTCATTATTGACAGTAGCTTTACTAGCAGATTTAATATTAGCATCATTATTAGGCTTAAGTTCATTAATAGGTTCTTTTCCTTTATTAATACTAACAATAAACAAAATTAATAACAAAATAAAAGTAATAGAAGTAACAACCAAAATAATAATATTCTTCTTTTTATTCATAAAACCACCACCAAAATAATATCACTTTTCAAAATAAAAAGCAATATAATTGACAAATATAAAAAAATAAAGTATCATAATAATCACTTAAAAAGGAAGTGACTTTACATATGAAAGAAACAAAGTATATAACTATAGGAACTCCAATAATATCAAATGATATATTTCGTAATATACTAAGACCATTAGATAATTTTAGTCTTAAACCAACCGGAGGTCTTTGGGCATCAAAATTCAATTTACCATATGGAAAAATATGTCCGTGGTTTGATTACCTACTAGATGCTAGAGGAATAGCAAGATCAATATCAGAATATAGAGATTTAACAAAAGCTACTATTTTCACCCTAAAAGAAAATGCTAATATTTTAACAATAAATACTTCTAATCAAATACTTGAACTATCAAAAAAATATCCATCATATTATCAATCATTAAACTATATTTATGAAATAACCGAAAGAAATACAATTTTTGATTATGAAGTGCTATCAAAAGCATATGATGGAATATACATAAACTATGAAAATATATATCGAGAAATAAAATCTGAAGTATTTGATTCTTGGAGTATTGATACCCTACTTTTATTTAATTTAAACTGTATAAAAGAATATCAATCTGTAAAAATTAATGTTAATTTCCATGATCTTTATCCACTACCATATATAGATATGAAAAAAGATTTAAGTACTCCAAAATTAATATCAAATAGAAGTATAAATTACAATGAAATATATAACTATGTAGAGTCAATATTCAAAGAATTAACTAAAGATATTAAAGTACAATCATTTTCTAACTATGATGAATTTTTTGAAACAATAATATACTATGCCAATGAAGCTCTAAAAATAGCAACAATATCAAAAGAAAAAGAAATAAAATTAATACAAGAATCATTAAAAGAAAACAATCTAGAAATAGCAGAAAAAATAATTATAAGAAATATAGTACTAAATTATCTAAGCGAATATCTATATCAAGAACAAGATAAAATTATAACATTACCAAAAACTCCATCTAGTAAAAGAAAAATGTATAAAATATAATTGTACTAAAATAATATTAATGTTATAATTAAAAACGGAGTGATAACATATGAAAGAAGTAATTTTAGATACAATTATAGATTCATTAAAATTAATACCATTCTTATTAGTGGCCTTTCTAATAATAGAATTATTAGAGCATAAATTAAATAATAAAACAAAACACATTATAACCAAATCAAAAAAAGTAGGACCAATAATTGGTTCTCTACTAGGAGTAATACCACAATGTGGTTTCTCTGTAATGGCTACTAATCTATATATAACAAGAATAATAACACTAGGTACATTAATATCAATATATCTATCTACTAGTGATGAAATGTTAATAATAATGATATCTGAAAAAGTAGAAATATCATTAATACTAAAAATATTATTAATAAAAATATTCTTCGGTATAGTATATGGTTTAATAATAGATAAAATAATAAACAAAAAGAAAAAAGATAAAGAAACAAATTATGAATTATGTGATGAAGAACATTGTGATTGCAATCATAGTATATTATTATCAGCAATAAAACACACCTTGCATATAACACTATTTATATTTATCATAACACTAATAATAAATACTATATTCACCCTACTAGGAGACAATTATCTATCAAAAATATTATTAAATAACAGTATATTATCTCCATTCATAACTAGTCTAATAGGATTAATACCAAATTGTGCTGCTAGTGTAATATTAACAGAATTATATTTAAATAGCACCATATCATTAGGAGCCTTAATTGGAGGTCTCCTAACAAGTAGTGGTTCTTCTCTATTAGTATTAATTAAAAATAATAAAAACAAAAAAGAAAATCTATCAATTATTCTATTACTCTATGCATTAGGAGTCCTATCGGGAATAATAATAGAATTAATAAGTCTAATAAAGTAACATTAAGTTGTTACTTTTTTAAATTAAACTAAAAATGTAGTATCATCAATAAACTCATAATCCGTCTTATATTTAATATATCTAACTAATCTAAATAAGCTATCGTCTTTTCCTTTAGCTTCTAACATAATATCAACATCTTTATCATATTTCTTAAGTATTTCTATAAAATTAACAAAATCATCACCATTAATATATTCATTATGACTCCTATAATCTCTCTTATTTTTAGGAGAAGAAAAATGCATCTTAACTCTCCTATTACCCCAACTATTAAAAATATCTGCAAAAGAAAAATTACTTTTATTACATAAATGATGATGATAATCTAAAACAACAGGTATACTAGTAACTTTGGATATTTTTAGAACATCATTAACATTAAAAACTTTATCATCATTTTCAATAGCAATACATTTTCTTAAATATATAGGTAATTTATTAAAATTATTAATAAACCTGCTAATAGAATTTTCCTTACCAAAAGTACTACTACCAACATGAAGTATTAATATTTTATCATTTACATTTAGCATATTCAAAAGATTATAATGATATTCAAGTATCTTAACAGAATTAGAAACAACATCACTCTTCACACTATTAAGCACACAAAACTGATCAGGATGAAAATCAACTCTCATTTTGCTATCACTAATTTTCTTACCTATAGTATCATAATAACTTTTGTATTTATTAGTATAGTCAAATTTAACATCATCTTTAGTAGCAAGAGGAATAATTTTTGAAGAAATTCTATAAAAATGAATGTTATTCTTAATATTATAATCAATTATATTATTTAAAGATTTTAAGTTAGAAATAATAACTCTATCCAACTTATCAATATCTCCATCTTTTAAATATTCACTATAAGTATAAGGGCTAGAACTACTATCATTAATACAATTAGTAATACATGCATATCCAAGTCTAACCTTCATAAAATCACCATTATTAATATTAACAAAATAAAAATAATTAAACGAATAAATAAAACTATGTTATAATAATTACATAGAAAGGAAGTAATAATATGTCTGCAGCTAAAGTAAAAGAATATTTAAAAAAATATAATATGGATAATAGAATAATAACCGTACCAACAACTAGTGCTACTGTAAAAGAAGCAGCAGAAGCTCTTGGAACTGAAGAAGCTAGAATTGCTAAAACATTATCATTTAAATTAAAAGATAAATATATCGTTATTGTAACAAAAGGAGATGTTAAAATAGATAACGCTAAATATAGACATACCTTTGGAGAAAAGGCTCATATGGTAGCAGCAACAGAAGTAGAAGAAAAAATAGGCCATCCTGTAGGAGGAGTATGCCCTTTTGCATTAAATGATGGTGTAGAAGTATATCTAGATGAATCACTAAAGAATTTTGAAACAGTATTCCCTGCTTGTGGAGCTACTAATAATGCTATAGAAATATCGATTGAAGAATTAGAAAAAGTAACTAACCGCACAGCATGGGTAGATGTAACAAAAGAAAAAGAAGACTAATATCAAGTACAACACTTGATATTTTTTATTACTATTAAAAAAATATTACAACCTATATCTTAAATGATATTTATAATGTATATGATTATAATTTCATTAATTTATTATGCAAAAATATGGTGCTATTATATAATGATATTGATGATTCAGAGATAGAGAATATGGATGATCCAGAAGAAGAGCAAGAAGTATATAGAGTGAAATCATCTATTAATTGTTTTAATGAAATATTAAGTAGTGGGAACTTAAAAAAATTTGATTCATTAGTAAATATTCTTATGGGTACTAATGATAATAAAAAAGACAAAATAAAACTAATGATTGATATTGCTCCAAATTTTAAAAATTATATATCATTGATAGATGATATTATTAAAAATGGTAAACTAAATTATAGAGAAAAATATGCCTTAATTGAATTATTAAAAAAGATGTAGGAAAACCGACATTTAAATTTACCAATTTCCTACATTTTATTTTACCATTTACATAACACACAAAAAAATCAACTATTACAAGTTGACTTAAATCTAACGTCACATTGGTGCGACGATTTTATCTTATGGAGCCTTAACTATACACGTTTACGAAATTAAGACTATAAGATTTGATTAAATCTCTCTGATAAATCAATTATAACAAATAATAAATTTATTACAATACTTTTACTAAAAAATCCTTATATCTATTTAAAAAAATGTTAAAATATGTTATTATTATAATAGTTCTGTATCATTAATTATGATACTTTTTTAATTTTATGCAAAGAAAAGGAGTAATAGTCGATGAATGAATTAAAAGAAATTGTGGATATGATACCAGAAGATACAAAAAAAGAAATATACCAAGATGGAGTTAAACCTGCAATGGTTGAAACAGGAAAAACTTTATCATTAGTTCCTAGAGTTGTAAAAAATGCATTGGCAAAAGTTGAAATGTGGTGTATTAACAAAGAGTTTATGGTTAAAGAATTTGAACAAGAATTACAAAGAAAACTAGAAAGCAAAAACGCAGAAAACATAGTTGATGCTGATCCAAATATATTTATTCCGTCTGCACAAGCTATTAGTTACAATTGGGAAAAAGAAGATATAAAACAATTATATTTAAATTTAATGGCTTCTGATATGGATATAACAAAAAAGGAAAATGTTCATCCAAGTTTTTCAGAGATTATAAAACAAATGGATTCAAATGATGTTAAAATTTTTACAAAAATATATAGTAAAATAGTGATTCCACTTTATGTGCTACAAAAGAACGAGGAAAAAGGTACTACACCCATATTAGATTATTTATTAACTAGTGATTTTTATGTTAATATTTCAGAAAATAAAGTCATAAAGAGTCTAAATAATCTGGAAAGATTAAAATTGATTGAAATCTATGATGACCAATATTATATAGATGAAAAAATATATAATCCTATTGAAAATGGGAAAGAAATAATGAAATATAAAGCCGAGTTTTTAGATAAATTAGATATAACAAAGGGAATGATAAAGAAAACAGAGTTTGGAAAAGATTTTTTTGATGTATGTTGTAAGTAAGAAAGGTAGTGACTATAATGAATAAATATTATGATAGTTTAAATGATGAAGTAAAAGAATATTTTAGTATTTTATCACCAGAATTTCCGGAATGGTTATTAGAATATATTGATACTCCTGAAATGGAAAAAATAAGTAAAATAAGTATGAGTTGTGGTACTGATTATTCTAAATGCTTTAATCTTAGATATTGGTATTCAAATTTAGATCATAGTATTGGTGTTGCCTTAATTATTTGGCATTTTACACACGATAAGAAACAAACGCTGGCAGGTTTATTCCACGACATTGCTACACCTGTATTTAAACATTGTATAGATTTTATGAATGGTGATTCAGAAATTCAAGAGTCTACTGAAGAAAAAACATCTGACATTATTAGAAATTCTTCAAAAATAATGAGTTTGTTAAAAAGAGATGGTATAAAATTAGAAGAAGTGGATGACTATAAAATTTATCCTATTGCGGATAATGATACTCCAAAATTATCTGCTGATAGATTTGAATATACATTTGCAAGTGGCTTAACTTTTTTCAGAGTTTGGGAATTAGATAAAATTAGAAAAATGTATAACAATATTGTAGTAACTACAAATGAAGATGGTATACAAGAACTTGCTTTCAAAGATAAAGAAGTTTGTGAAGAATATATAGACACAATTTCAAAATTATGGCCTGAATGGGTAAGCGATAAAGATAGAACAGTAATGCAATTTTTAGCAGATATGTGTAAGTCAATGAATAATGCTGGTTATTTAACAATAGAAGATTTATATACACTTTCAGAACAAGAAGTAATTGATAAAATTTTAACTTGTGAAGATAAATACTTATCAGATAGTTTTAAATTATTTCAAGACGCTGATAAAGTTTATAGAAGTGCAATACCTGCTGATGAAAAATATTGTGTTAATATAAAAGCTAAAACACGATATGTTGTACCATTGGTTCAAACTGATGATGGAGTTGTTAGAATAAATCAGATATCGGAAACTGCAGCCAATCAAATTACAGAGTATTTAAATTGTCCAAAAGGTGAATATTATACATATTTTGATTTTCAATTCGTACCTTACGAAGAAGTAGTTACTAAAAAACTTATTAAGAAAGACAATGTTTAGTTGGCAATGTCTTTCTTATTTTCAATATTAGGTATATATTTTTTTAGTATGATATTTTGTAATTTTAAATATTCAATTTTAGTACCAATAGCTCGTTCATCTTCAAAGTAACCAAGATAGTGAAATTTATTTTTTACTTTCATTAAGCATTCAATATTTTCTTCTAGTGCCTGATCCTCTTTCAAAACACGAATATAAACTGCTGCAATCATCCTTTCATTATTCATAATTTTTCCTCCTTTTCTTTTAATGAAAGGCACCAAAAAAGGTGTCACATAACATGTCACAAAACAAGACACCTTATACTTATATTGATTATTTACACGACAAAATAAACCAATATTATAGGAGTATATAAACTTTCAATTAATTAATGCCTTGATATATAGTCTGATAAATCAGCAATAGGGATTTTCTTCTTTAAATTTCCAATATAAAAATGTTTTTGTTCATTGAAGAATAAATATAGTGCATCTCAAATAATTACTTTGTGTAGTTCAACATACGCTAAATTAGTATGTTCCACAATTCTTAAGTATCCTTCAATTATTTGATAAGATTTCTTATTAAATTTGCAAGACCAATTAATTTTGGCTTTGAATTCATCACTCATATTGATTTTCTTTTTTATGATATTAATCATACCACATCACACCCCTTCTTTGCAATAGCAACAAAAAAATCAACTTGCGTTGATTTCTAGAGAAATCAATCATATGTTACACTTTTTTATAAAAAGTTCTTTTCTGCCTATAGACATATTATAAAAAAGTATTATGTTTGTCAA
>MNTB01000030.1 GCA_001916775.1 Firmicutes bacterium CAG:321_26_22
AAGCCATCCTTGACAAACATAATACTTTTTTATAATATGTCTATAGGCAGAAAAGAACTTTTTATAAAAAAGTGTAACATATGATTGATTTCTCTAGACACTCTATATGTAAAGATAAAATTTACCATTTGCTTTTTTAACAAAATTATTGTATAATTATTAGGCAGTGGTTATTCTTTTAAAATTCAATATATTAAATTTTTATTTTTTAACGAGAAAAAATATTTTGAAAGGAGAAATTAAATGAATACAAAAATTATTCCCCTAGGAGGACTTGGGGAAGTTGGTAAAAACATGTATACTGTTATGCATGGTGATGAAATTATTATTGTCGATTCTGGTGTTATGTTTCCGGATGATGACTTACTTGGTATTGATTATGTTATACCAGACTATACGTTTTTAAAAGAAAACGAAAGTAAAATTAAGGCTTTAATTATTACGCACGGACATGAAGATCATATTGGTAGTATTCCTTTTCTTTTGCAATCGGTTACTATTCCAAAGATTTATGCTCCCGCTAATGCTAAAGAGCTTATTGATAAAAAATTAGATGAAAGAAATATTGTCTACAAAGACATGGTTGTTTATGATGAAGGCACTGTAATTAAAACTAAATATTTTAATATTGAATTTTTTAGAACAACCCACTCGATACCTGATTCTCATGGTCTTGCAATAGATACTCCTGATGGTACTATTGTTATGACTGGTGACTTTAAGTTTGATATGACTCCTATTGGACCAATGGCTAACTTACATAAGATGGCAAGAATTGGTGAAAAAGGTGTTAGTGTACTTATGAGTGACTCTACTAATGCAATGAGTCCTGGCACTTCTCTTAGTGAGAGTGTTGTTGATGAAAACTTAAAAGAAATTTTCTCTACTTATACTAGTAATAGAATTATTCTAGCCACTTTTGCTTCAAATGTTTATAGAATTAAACATATTATTGAAACTTGTAAAAAGAATAATAGAAAAATTGCTTTATTTGGTAGAAGTATGGAGAACATGGTTGATATTGCTCTTAAGTGTGGTTACTTTGAGGATAAGAGCATTATTATTACTGCGGAAGAGGCTAATCATTTAAAACCTGGTGAAGTATGTTTACTTTGTACTGGTAGCCAAGGTGAACCACTAGCAGCTCTATCTAGAATTGCTGCTGGTACACATAGACAAATTAGTTTGATGCCTAATGATATAGTAGTATTTTCTAGTTCCCCTATTCCAGGTAATACAGCTTCTGTATCAAGAACTATTAATAAGCTTTATAAAAAAGGTGTTAAGGTATTTACTAATACAATGAGTGAAATTCACTCTTCAGGGCATGCTAATCAAGAAGAACTTAAACTTATGATTAGATTATTTAAGCCTAAATACTTTGTTCCTTACCATGGTGAATTTAGAATGCTTAAAAAGCATACAGATTTAGGTGTTATGTGTGGCATTCCAAGAAGGAATACTTTTGTCTTAGAAAATGGTGATGTTCTTGCTCTTGATAAAGGACAGTTATATAAAGATGGTAAAGTACAAGCTGGTGAAGTTTATGTCGATGGCTCAAGAATTGGTGATGTTGGTTCTGCAGTTATAAAGGATAGAATTCTTATGAGTACTAATGGTATTCTAGTTATTATTGCTAATATCGATATTGAGCATAAGATTCTTTTAGGTAGTCCTGCAATTACTACTAGAGGTTATATACTTGTTAATGAAAATACTGATTTAATTAAGGAAATTCAACATAATGCAGAAATTATTATTAATAAAGAACTTAAAAAGAAATTCTTTAACTTTAATGATATGAAGTCAGAAATTATTAATGGTCTTATGCCAATTCTTTCAGATAAGACTGGTAGAGTTCCTATTATCTTACCTATTGTTATGGGTATTAAAACGCATACTAAAGAAGATGATAACAATAGTAAAAAAGATGTTCAGTCTAAGAAAGTTATTAATAAGAAAGAAATTCCTAATAAAAATAAATAATTATATAATTAAAATAACTATTACCCTGGGAATGGATAATAGTTATTTTTTTATTTACTAATTGGAGTAAATATATTTTTATATTTTAAAAACAAAAACATAAATCAAAAACAAATTATTATAACAAACGAACTATTTAATAAATGAGCGGTAATTCCTACTTTTAATTTTTTCTACAATAGGGTTTTGAAGTTTTGTACTTTTTAATTTAATATAGGTTTAACAGATTTTTGTGAATTTTATTTAATATCTAACATAAAAAAGGGATTAGTTGATATATTAATCAACAATAAAATAATTTTTATACATTTTTATAGGAATTACCTTTAATAACACATTAGGTGTTTTTTATTTTTCAAACTAGAGCGTTATGTGTTGTTACTCTAGCAATAACCTCCTTATTTTCAGATTTCGCCCATTCTTAGATTTGTACTTTTACTCAAATATTATTAATGAATTTCTTTGAAAAAGTCTTCAAAAAATTCATTAATTTGGTAGGCCTTAATATCGCAATAAGTATACTATATGGATTAGTGCTTGTCAACAGGTTTTTGTTAATTTTGTCAATTTTTGTCAAATTTATTTAATCTGTCCACAGGCAGTGTGGATAATTCTATATTTTATAAGGCTTTTCATGTGTAAAATAGTGTAAACTTTAATAATACTTTTATGAGGAAGACTAATCTTAAGCTTACTCATTTTATGATGGAGACAAAATTATTTGGCTCTATCATACCACGGAAAACATAAACTTGTTTATGGTTAAAGTGGACAAAAAAAAAGAAAATATATGGTTATATACTTTCTATATTATCTTACTATTAGTATTTGACCTATTGATAATAAATTTGATTTTAGATTGTTTAACTGTTTTAATCTATCAACAGTAGTATCATATTTTTTGGCTATACTATATAGTGAATCACCTTTCTGAACGGTGTAAGTTGTCTCTAGATTGGTATCTGTTGGTATTAGTAATACTTGACCTATCGATAATAAATTAGTTGTTAGATTATTTAAATCTTTTATTTTATCAATTGTAGTAGAATATTTTCTGGCTATGCTATATAGGGAATCGCCTTTTTGAACTGTATAACTAATGGTATTTTCTTCCTTCTCTACATCGCTTACTTTATCACTTGGTAATTTTAATACCTGACCAATACTTAGAATATTACTTGTTAAGTTATTGATTCTCTTTAGTTCATCAATGGTAGTATTATATTTATTGGCAATTGAATATAAGGAATCGCCTTTCTTTACAATGTATGTTGACTCTGGTAATAATGCACTTGGTATTTTTAGTAATTGTCCAGTTGATAGAATATTGGATGTTAGATTATTTGCTTTCTTTAATTCATCCACAGTAGTATTATTAGCCATGGCAACTGAGTATAAGGTATCACCTTTTTGGACTATGTAGACATTTTCTTCTCCTTCATATATTTCTTTAGTTGGAATACGAAGAACCTCTCCTATTTGTAATGTATTTGATGTTAAGTTATTCTCTTTTTTTAGTTCTGAAACAGTAGTACCTAATTTATTTGCTATGCTATATAGTGAATCGCCTTTTTGAACAACATAGGTATTGGTTGTTATTCCCTCTGGTGGTGTGTATGGTACTCCTATATAGTTTGCTACTGCTGATATGACGGCTTCTGCTAATTCTTTATAGTTTTCTTTTAGGAATTCGACATCTTTGGTGTTGTCAATAAAGCCATATTCGACAATTAGTGGTTCTAGATTGCCAGTATTTCGATGTATGAAATAGTAGTCTTTAGAGGTATCACTTGGTAGTCTTCTTTGGTAATATTTTCTTGTTTCTTGTCCAGCGGCTCCTATATTTTCTAATATTCTTCTGGCTAGGGTATCTCTATTTCTTAGGGCATAGATGACTTCGGCTCCTTCGCCGCCACCTGAATTGACATGGTTCGATATTAATATAACGTCAGAGGAATTACCAAACTTATTTAAAATAGTATTTACTCTATCAGTTGGAGATAATGTGGTATCTGATTCTCTAGTTATAGCTACTGGTATTCCTAACTGTTTAAATCTATCATACATGTATTTGGATATTAATAGATTATAGTCTTTTTCTAATAAATTATTGCCTGTAGCACCTGCATCCGTACCACCATGACCTGGGTCAATTATTACTTTACGAACCGCTCTATCTTCATTATTATTCATAGTTATCACCTTCAAAGTAGTATATGTAATTGTTATAAAATGGTTAACTTAACTAGAAGAAAAAGATACTATTTTATTCTATTATGTTATAATATGAGGTATTTTTTATAAAATGAAAAAGAATCTTAACATTAAGTCAAAATTCTTTGATTTTTTTAAACTTTTAAATTAATATTATGTATTTTACACCACTCTTTAAAAACATAATTATAATAATCAGATGAATATTCACAGTATTCTTCATATAAATTGTGTTTTTTTAAACATTCATAAAATTTATCCATGTAATTATGATTTCTTAATATATAAAATGATTCTTTTATTTTTATTATTACTTTATTGTCATTTATTTTCTTTCTTTTAAAACATAGTTTTTCATAGTTGTATTTATAAATTATCTATATTTTTATAAATTCATTTAATGATTTATACTATTTATACATTCTTTGTTTTTTTGTATTTATCTAATTCTTCTTCATTATAATTAGTATTTATCTTTTTCCATCTATCTATTATTATTTTATGACATTTACATTCATAAAACACCACCTTTTTATTTACATATTTTTTTACTTGTTCTATCATCATCAAATAGCACAACTTCTTTATAGCCAAATTTTGATGAAAAATATTCAATAAACGGGCCCCAAGTATCATTATCTCTATCAAAATAAAATAACTCTTTCATATTTCCAGCATTTCTTTTCATATACTCATAATATTTTGAATACCCAGCATTTCTCATAGGTTGTAGTTGCTCATAAGCAAATTTTAATCCACTTGGATCAAATACTGGATTATAATTTTCATTTGTTATAAATCCCTTTTTCTTGTTATAGCATCCCTGAATAAGGTTAGGTATTAATATTGGATAAACTCCTTCTCTTCCATATTCATCTGTTCCTTGTTGTTCATAAAATATTGGAATTGGAACATCCCAATTACCATTTCTATGTTGTCTATCTGGGAAATAACTTTTAGGAATTTTTATTAAAAAAACATTTTCATCTGTTTCTCTTAAATTTTTCATTATATCTTGTAACAAACCATTTTCAATATCTTCATCAGATATTCTTTCCATTGTTGATTCAATTCTAAAAGATGTATCTAAATCTTTAAGTCCTTTTTGAAAAAAAGAATTATAGTCTGCTACGGGACTCTTATGTATATAATAATTAAATTCATTTTTTTTTTGCTTCCATGATTATCTCCTTATATTTTCAATATTTATCAAATTATTGTTATTATCAAACTCTAATTTGAATAATTTTTGACAATTCCAATTTTTATTTATATTTACTTCATTTATTTTATATTTGAAGTTACGGTCCGCTCCTAATATTGTATCAAACATTACTTTTACATATTTTGTCATTATATGCCTCCTATTACTTATGTACTTTATGTTTTTTTGTTTGCTCTATGTAATTTGTTTTATTTATTTGTTTTTGTCTTTCTTTTGATATTTCTTCTTTTAATATATCAATTCTTTTCATTATTGTTTTTTTTCTTTTTACTATTCTATCTAATAACATTTCAGCTTCTTGCTGATATTTTGTTTTACTATATGCATAATTTTTAAATATTTGACGATATTGATCATCTGGAACTTGAGCTAGTCGTACTGCATGGTAGTTTAAAGTTTCTAGAACTTCAGTTGATATTTCACCATTTACTATTTTTTTAAAAATTGTTGTATAAATAGTTTCACTTTCTCCATATTCTTCATTATAATTATGACTAAATAACATATCATCATTTATGTCTTTATCTATATATTTAAATGATTGTTCTTTATCTATTCCTCTTAGACTACCATTTTTATCAATTATAAAATTATGTATATGTGCATCATAATTGCATAAACAATAATCTACTAAATATTCCTCTAATATTTGATTTACTAAGTTTGTTGGTATTTCACTACCATACCTAGAAAACATTTTATACATTTCTTGTGTTTTTTCTTTATCAATTTCAATTTTTTCTTGGATGGCTCCAAATGTTCCATTGATATTGCAGACATTACATTTTACTGCTTTTGTGGGATTAATTATCCTTTGAATATTATATGCTGCTTCTTGTATGTATGCACGATATGGTTTTGATTCTTTATTTTTTGATTCTGCTGGTTTAAAATAATATTTTTCTATACCATCAAATGTTTGTATAGAAAACATTCTTCCGGAGTTTCCAATATGTACTTCTTTTATAGTACTTTCCTTATCAATATTTATATGTTCTCGTTGTGTATTTTGAAGACTCTTCTGAAATTCTATATCTATTTCGTTAAACTTTGACTTAAGAAATCCTGAGCAGTATTTTTTGAATTCAATTATTTCTTTTTCTATTTGAGTGGTATTTTGTCTATTTTTTGAAGCTTCAGTAAGTTTGATTAGGTTTTCTCTATATTGCTCAAATTTTGCTGCTAATGCATCTAATGACATATACGATGTAGCTTTATAATTGGGCTTTATCAATTTTGCTTTTCTACAAATTAAGTTATTTAATTTACTTATTTTTACTTGAGCTGTTTTAGATAATTTTTCTTTTAAATCTGTCATTTCTAAATAATTAGTAAGGGTAGTTTCTTGCTTAGTTTGATATTCACAAGGTAAAAATAATATTTCTTTTTCTTCTAAATCACCACCTTTTGATGCAGGAATAAATCTTTCTAAGTCTATCCAAGGTACTTGTGATGGTTCAATTTCTATTAATACATCATTACTTGTATCGCCATTATTTATTCCATTTATAAAACTGAGTGCAACTTCTATATTTTCACTTGTTGAAGTAAAGTATGAATGATTACTATTTTTTCTTACTCCACGAAACAATGACTGTTGATATGGTATACTGTCATTTAGTATATAATTTTTTTGTATTGCTTTATATAGAACGATTATTGTCGTTATTGCCTTTTTAAAATCTTCTGATGATTGGGGATATGCTTTTTTTGCATTGGGTTTAAAGTTTCTTTCGCGATTTGTTATGTTTTCGTTTAAAAACATATTTATATACTTAAATGAGTTCCATTTATAATCAAGAAGTGCTTGATATTCTTCAATACTCCACAATAAATCATAATTCATAATTATAGTCCCCCTTTATTTTAAAAATTCTATATTTATTAAATGATTATCTTCAGCAAATTCTAATTTAAAACCAGCACAATATTCTATATATCCCTCTAGTAAAATGTTATTTTTGAAACTATATCTTAACTTATTATTTATTATTTCAATATCACACCATTTTTTAATAAGAAATGAAATTGCAGTTGCATGGCTGACTATAGCTATTCTTTTATTTTTATTTTCATTTAATATTTTTATAATAGCAAAATACATTCTATCTCTAACTTCTTTTTGATTTTCACCAGTTCCTATTTTATAATTTTCATCTAAAATTTGTTTTCTCTCAAAGTTTTCTGGTAATTGATTCCAAGAGTCAATTCCAAATTTTCTTTCACCTAAATTACTCATTATATTTATTTCTATGTTGTTGTTCTCTGCTAGATACTTGGCAGTTTGTATAGTTCTAACATAATTTGATGAATATAAAGCATCAATATTATTAAACTCTTTATTATTTAGTTTTTCTTTTGCTATTTGTTCTCCCTCTATTGAAAGAGATGACTTCTCATTTTGAATTTGTAGGTTATCATTATTTAAATTATTATTAACTTTTAAGGGCTTTGAATGTCTTATTAAATATATTGTAGTACTCATAATTATTCCTCCGTATATCACGCTTAATTTCATTTTTCAACCTAATTATATCATTTATGTATTTATTTTCATAGTTTATAAAGAAAGGTTTACACCTATTAAGTAAATATTTGTCATACAATAATATTATTTAACTTAGCGACATTAGACTCTAAATTACCTCTTAAGACCTAGGATTAAGATGATACATTAAATGAGATTTTTAGTTGATTTCTTCTTTTTATATGATTATTAAAGTAATTTAATGCTTCAGCAATTTGTCTATCATAGTTATTTATTATATCATTTCTAGTTAAATATACATATTTATCTGGATGCAATAATACTGGCTCAAGTAATTCTTTTTTATTATTGAAATAGGTATTAAATTCATCTTTTTCATAACCAGTAAGTGAAAATTCTTTATCATAATACCAATATGTGGAGCTACTAGTTACTCTTAGATTTAATTTATCGATATCTAGATTACTAGGACAATTCCCGAAACAATTTAAACTTGTTCCTATATCTGTTCCTATTATATAGGCTCCTATTTTCTTTAGTTCTACTAATGCCATACGACCACTAGAAAAAACATATTCATTTACTAGTGCTACAACATTTTTATCTTTAAGAAATTTTATTAATGGTTTTATTACAGATGAACTACCTCCTCCATTATATCTTAAATCAATTATATAATTTTTTATATTATTATCTTCTTTTAATTTTGCAACTAGGTGTTCCATTTTATCTTTATCTCTACAGGAATTATAATGGATAATACAACAATTATTAATAACTTCTGTAGAGTAGTTTTCTGGAAAGTGTACACTATAAAATTCTGGTAAATTATTTATATTAAAAGTAATATTTTCTTTTTCATTATTATCATTTAAAATAGTATAGATAAATTCTTTAGTATTATTTTCAATACTTGGTAATGATTTTAAAACATTTACATCAGATAAAAATGACTGAATCATTACTAATAAATGTTCTTTTGTTGAATAACAAATAATCTCTTCTAATTCATATAATATTTTTTGTATATCTATATTATTTATTTTTAATAACTTACAACCTATTAATTTTTTATAAATTGGTGTGATTTTTGTAATATAAAGACTATTTTCTTCTACTGTAAAATCTATTGGCATATATATATTATCTTTAAAACTTACTTTAGTATGCGAATCGTATCTACCCAACATAAATTTTATTAATAATGAAGTTATATAATAAATATCAAATTCATCATATTCATTTTTATTTAATAGTTCATTCATCTTTTCTTTTAATTCTTTTTTTGTATGAAAAAAATATAATCCAGGATGACCTTTAAATTTTGAATCACCATTTTCTATAAAATCAAATATTTCTATTAGATAGTCTTCTACTTCTTTTTTACTTAGTTTAATCATATGTACCTCCTCCAGTTTATTGTTCTCTTTTCATCTATCTATTACTATTTTGTAGCAGTTCCTTGATATTATTGTTTTCTTTTTTATCTATTTTGATTATTTTTATGTATAAAAATATTTTTATCTTCCTTTCCTACTATGACCTAAATCTGCTTGTTCTATTGATTTTTCTTCTTCTAACATTCTTATAGCCTCGGTAAATATTCTATCGATATTATTATTATCTGTTCTAACTATATTAAGTGATGCTTGTCTTGAAAACATCTCCCACATATATTTTATGACTTTATTTCTGTCTTCTCCATATATTCCGGCAAATTTAAAATCTTCCTCATCTAAATTATCTGCTACTGCTTTTTGGAAAATTAATTCTAATTTATTGGTAATTTCTTTTTGTTGTTGTGATTGATTTGTGGTTTGTTTTTGCTGTGTCTGATAAGTCGTTTGTTGAGGCGGGCTTGACTGAGTAAATGTTTGTTTATGTGTCGTAAGAACTCCATTTTCAACATTATATATTCCTTGTTTTAAATTGTCGCAATCAATAAAGATTGCTTGTTGTTGAGATTTGCATTTAATTTGAATCCTATTCTGCATTATATATATACTTGGCTCTTCACCACGTCTGATATTAAACTCAAATTCTTTTGGTCCACGTTTAATTTTAATCTTTAGTATGCTATTTTTTTCTTCTTCAAATCTTTTTCCGTCATATTTACTATTTCCTCTGATGTTGGAAGCAGGCCTTGCTTCCATTGGCAAATCAATGTTACCATTATAAGTACTTGGTATTTCCAATGTATGAAGATTATTAGTTCCATGAAAAACGTTTTTTTCCGAAGTTTCAACTCCTTCATTAAATACTATTCTTTCTAAATTCCTACATTGATTAAATGCTCTTTGCGGAATTACTTTAATTGTGCCAGGAATATTAACTGATAATAAATTAGTATCGTGTGAAGAAAAAAGTTGTTCTATTTCAGTAACACCACTTGGTAAATTTAAATGTTGAACTACTGAATAATTATTTCTTCCAATTTTTTTAATAGTTGTAGGCAATGTTATATTGACTGCATTTTTATTTGCATCAAATGTGCATTTAACTTCTTCTACTCCTTCTTGTAATTTTATTTCTTTTAAATTTTCAAAATTGGTAAGCTGAACATTAAATTTTTTAAATGTACCAGGAACAATGATTTGTTGTGGTTTTGAAACACGCATTTCTGATATTGCCGTTTCTTTCAAACCTGTTGTTCCATTAGGAAGAACATATGATGAACCTAATTGTATTTTTGGAACATGATATATTATATGGCTATTCATTCCAATAACATACCCATTTTCTTCATAAATTTTTTCAGTAATTTTATTTTCTATATTATGATTAAATAATCCCATTGTATCACTCAATTTCAATATATTTTTATTATTTTCTTATTACTTTACCATCTAAGTTACATATATAGCAATCAGGAAAGTAGTTTTTTAATTTTTCTAACATTTCATCATCTTTTTCATACTTTCTACCTACTAGTAAGCCTTCAATAAAGCATGATGGAATACCAAATATTATCGCACTTTCTCTATTAGTAGTAAAATCATCTCTTTCTGCATATATAAAGTCTTTAATAAATGTTTTAGAAATAAAATGCTTTAGTACTGACTTATCGAAAGAAAGATTAAAAATATCATTTTGTGCAATGCTTCTACCGTATTCATCATCTAAGTTCATTATAAAGCCTAACTGAATATTATCTCTTGCTAAACTAGGAAGAAACCTTATTTCTTTTGTTTCTTCACATCTCCACATCCAATAATCTTTATTTCTTAGTTCTTCTATTTTTTCTTCTAACTTTTTATATGGAACAAGACAAGTATATTTCTTATAGTTTTCACTTTTTATTGTATATAAAAATGTTGCTCCGCTATATAAATTGATATAATCTTTTAACAATATATCTTTTTGAATATTCCAAACAGGTACTGTTAGAGGTGTTTTCTTTTTTAAGTTAAAATCGCCTAAAAAATCTGGTGATACAAAGCCATTTTCAGATATAAACTTTAATTTGTCATCATTAAGGTCACTTAGAGCACCTTCTCCTCTCATAAATTGATGTTTCTTAAGTTTTACCATATCACCTACTTCATAATTATGTTTTGTAAGTTTGTACCCTTTTTGTGCATCATAATAATTATTTATTTGGTTTTCAAATAGTATTCTTGAAATACTGCTAAACTTAAATATCTTTTTTAGTTTATTCATATATTCTTCTTTAGTCATTTTTATTATCTCCTAACTTAATAATTTCTTTTATTATATAATTAACACAATCATTAAAAATTGTATTTAATTCTTCCTTTGTAAAAAGGCAATATCTATGTTTAAATTTTCTTTCAAATAAACTTAACTTATTAAAATTTGAAAATTCATTTTGCAGATAATTAAATCTATGATTTACAAGTTCTTTATTTAAGAATTTTGGTATTAGTTTATCAATGTTTGACATTACTATATTTATATCTTTAGGTATATCTACTAGACCATCTTGATATAAATATTTACCATATAATTCAAAATCTTTATGTTTATATTTTCTCTTCTGCTTCTTTTTATCTTCAATATCAATATATTTTATTTTGTTATTTTTAAATTTTATTCCTATTATATTGTTATTTGTATCTCGTACCCAACATTTGGTATATACAACATTATTAAAATAAGTATCTGTTAATAAATGGGAATAGTATCCTAATATTAAATCATTATTAAGTTCATTTTTGTATGTATTTAAAAATTTGTTTATATTTATCATTTTTTCTTTAGGGTAAGATGAAAAAGGAATATTATCGTAAAAATGTGCTGTATAACGATTAATAATAGTACCTTTATCTACATCTGGTATTAAATTACCATAGTAAAATAAATCTTTATTTAAATTTAATTTTTTATTAACTTCTTTTGCTACTGCTAAATGGACTGACCAACTAGGCATTATATCACCTCTATCATTAACTTAAGTATATCATAATTTTAATAATTTATATGTTATCTTTGATTATTTTTACAGTATTTTGACATTTTGTATTTAATTAGTTATGGCTTATATATAATACAACACAAATATTTTTAATTTAGAGACTATATAATAGGCTCTAAATTACCTCTTAAGACCTAGGCTTAAGAGGATAAAGAAAAAAGAGAATCTTCTAATCTCTTTGTTCATTTTTAACTAATTTTATTATCTTGCATTTTTTATAATTTTCTGTTTTTTCTTCCGGTGTTTGACTACTGGATTGATTATCTTTCAAAATATCAAGTATTATTTTTTTAATATTGTTATAATTTAATCTATCATTAAAACTTAACTCAGATACCTCTAACAAAAAATGTGCCTCTTCCATTATTTCTTGATAATATTCTTCTGATATACTATCATACTTTAATAAAGTCTTTTCTATTCCTAGATTAGTTGCTACTAAATATAGTAGTGTTGTTTCATTTAATGAATAATAGTCAACTGCTTCATACTCCATATATTCATGTACTTTATTTATTATTTCATTATATTTTTTTCTTTCTTTTGTTTCAATATATTTATTCCAATTATTCTTTATTTTGTCTAATTGTTTTGAAATATCTTCAAGTAAATAGATATGACTACTTAAATATGATGATAACATTTCATCATAGACCGCTATAAAATCTAATATATATTTTTTGATTCCTATTTTCTCTATTTTTTCAAATGTATTAAATCTTTGATGAATAGAATCTTCAAGTACAATGTCATATTCTTCAAAAATATCTTCAATTATTGCTTTAGCATAATAATCTAATATAATCTGACTACTATTAAAACTATCATAAATGATTAGAAAGCCCATTCCTAAATTGTCTGCTGCTTCTGTATTCATTTTTAATTTTCCTAATTCTATTTGTAATCTTTTTGACTTATGATTAACCTCTAAAAGAAATTTGTATTTTTTGTAGTTTTTACTATTTTTGTCTTTTATTAGATTACACATAATTATTAATAATTCTATATAATTTTGTTCATTATCTTGATTTTCTATATAAGTGTCTGCTACTACAGTAATTAAATTCTCATCTTCTTTAAACTTATTAATTATAAACTTAACAAATTTATAATCTGTTTTTACATTATCTTCAGTAAAATTATAAAAGTTTTTGTCATTTGAAACATTTATTACATCTATCATAAAGTTAGTGTTGGACTCTAGCTCTTCTAATGTAAAATCTGTTATATCTTCACCATTTATGTAGTTATATACTGTTTCTATATTATATTTTTTCATTTTATTTTCCTCCTAATATCTTACTTTTTTCCTTGCCGCTATTCTTCTTAACTTGCTTAATGTTTTAATTTCTCTTTGTCTTGCCCTTTCTCTTGTTATATCCATTAACTGTGCTGTCTCCCTTAAATTATGACAATCATATTCACCAATGCCAAACCTTCGCTTTATTAATTCTAATTCATCTTCATTCAAACCATTCAATAATGTATTTAGTATTTGTGAATTATAATTATCTTCTATTATGGCTTTTTCTATATCTATTGGCAAAGATTCTTCAAACGTTTGAATTGAATCTGTTAGTCCGCTATCAATTAATAAATATTTTAACTTATCTATCTTTGCTTTTGATAGCTTGCTACTATCTACTTCTGTTAGTTTGTTAGTGATTGCTTCTAATAATGTATATATACTATATAAACAATAGTATCCTGGAAAATATTTAAAAAAGTCTTTATTTTTATTTAGTTCTTTTTTTATAAAGTCTAGGTATTTATTATAGGTTACCTCTGGAGTTATTTCCTTTAACTTGATGTAGTTTATTAATATTTCAGCAAAATTTGTTGTATTTAAAACAACCACTCTTTCAAAAGAATACTTTGCTATTGGTAATTTATCTAATAGTTTCGTATAAAATAGACTATTATAGTTAAATATATTTGAATATTTATCTATTGATACAAGTATTTCGGCATCTATTAATTCTATCCATATCTCATAAATTGTACTTATCACATCATTCATATCGTATGATATTGTATTTGTAAAATAAACCTTATTTTTATTTATAAAATTTAATGGTACATATAACGTGTCTTCAATTAGCTTTTTTCTTTTTAATTCTTTTTCTTTAATGTTTGATTCTTTTTTCATCTCAATGAATAATTCTTGAGCTTCTTTTAACTTTAGTTTACCTAGTGTTTTTACTTTTTCATTCCACATGTTTAATATTTTTATGTTTTCTTCCATTCTAATCCCCTTCTTTACTTTTTTATCTTGTTAATATTTTTCTTTTGATATATCTTCTACTATTTAATGAACAAAAGTATTTATCTCCTAATGTATCTTGAGTTAATTCTGTATCAGTATCCATTTTATCTGCTAATTTAGATAGAAGTTCTATTTTTGATTTTTTATCTCTATCATAAATGTTTCCATACATTCCTATACTTATATCATACATACCTGAATTATGTATTTTATGCCAAGCTGATACATCTTGATATGAATATGGATTATGAGTAATAAATAGATTTGTTTCCACTAATGATATTGTTCTTGGAGTTGCTATTAAAACATTTCTATCAGTTATTATTAATTTTGATGGTAATACTCCTAATGTTATTCCATATGATGATACTATTTTCATATCTTTACTACTTATGCTATCATATTTTCCTTTTCCTGCTTCTGTTCCATCATATAATGATACATTAAGATATGAAAGATAATCTTTATACATTTTTGATGTCTGTCTATTTTGGACTATCCAGTTTATAAAATCTTCATTATCTTTCATTTCGGCAAAATTAATATTCTTTATTTCTCTAGCATTACAGTACTGACAAAATAATGCCTTTAAATATTCTTCTAGCATATACTTTTTCCCCCTTCCAATGGCTTTTTTGTCAAAAGCACTAGTATTGTAACATAATTTATGATATAATTAATATACATGTTATTTATATGTTATATAACTTTTGGTTATATTTTAGATGGAGGTTATTTATGAATATTAACTTTGAATTATATAAAGTCTTTTATTATGTTGCTAAAAATAGTAGCATAAGTAGAGCCGCTAATGAGATGATGATAAGTCAACCTGCTATCAGTAAATCTATTAAAACTTTAGAGGAGCAAGTTGGTACTTCACTATTTATTAGAAAGAGAGATGGAGTTATTTTATCAGAAGCAGGGGAAACTATTTATAATAAAATTAAAGATGCTGTTGAACTTATAGTTTCTGCGGAAAACGATTTAGATGCTTTAACTAACATGGATACCGGTGTTATTAATATTGGAGCTAGTAGAACTATTCTTCATGAGTTTTTGATGCCATATATTAAAAGTTTTCATAAAAAATATCCTAAAGTTAATATTAGGATATTTACTGATAAAACTGATTTACTTCTTAAGAAGGCTAAAATGGGACTAATTGATGTTATTTTTACTAATATGCCATATAATATTCCAAATAATTTTGATAGTTTTAAATTAATTGATTTGCATGATTGTTTTGCTGCGAATGAAACATTTAAGTATTTGAAAGATAGAAATATCACTAAGAACGACTTAGAGAAACTCCCTTTACTAGTTTTAACTAAAGGTGCTTCTACTAGAATTAGGCTTGATGAATACTGTACTGACAATAATATTGTTATTAATCCAGATATGGAGTTTGGTAGTAATACTTTAATTAAAGATTTTACACTAGCAGGCTTTGGTATTGGTATGCTTACTGAAGAACATATTAAAGATGAACTTGAAGATGGTACCTTATTTAAACTTAATATTGAATTACCACTCAAGGAAAAATATTTAGGTATGATTTATGACTACAGCAGCATCGGTTATATTAGTAAGAATTTTATTAAATATATAAAAGAGGCGATAACTAAATAGTTTATCGTCTCTTTTGATTGTTTGTAGTTATTAATTCTTCTAAATTTGTTTTTAATATTTGTTCAATCTCCTGCTGGATGCTAAATTCTAATTTTATTGCTTCTTCGGATACTTTAGCAGGTAGTCCTAAACTTGAAGATGTGGTTAGATGAATTAAAGCTTGCTCTTCAGGGGTAAATTGTCTATCTTCGTTTTCATTCATTATTCTCTTAACTACTTGACAGCCATCATTATCTCCAAAGATTTTTCTATATTTTTGTAATGTCAATAATTTTTCATTATCTTTTCCTACTTTTATATTTTCGGCTTTTCCTGTTATTAACGTATCTGGAACATACATTCCTATCTTATCATCTAGTAGAAAGCCACTGAAAATAAAATCTTTAGATTGTTTTTTTGTTAGAATTAAATCATTTAATATACCAGTTATTGTTAGTTTCTTACTTATAAAATCTTGACCATATCTAGTTGCTGCTATTGTAGCATATTCTTCATTTGGTTTTTCTAAATAGTGTCCTTCTTTTAGTTTTACTAAACAGAAACATGTTTTAAAATAGTCTCCTCGCATAAATGAGCTTGTTTTTAGTATTATTTTTTCCCAAGGTAACATTTGATATACTTTACCATTTTCTTCTATCAATCCACCATCTGCTATTATATATTTTTGATTTTTTATCAATGCTAATAATACTTTATCTGCTCCTGCTGATTCACTTAAACCTAGAACTTTTCTTACTTTTTCTGATAAATATTCGGCTTTTGGTATTCCTAATATATGAGGTATTCTTTTTGTATCTAAAACATATTTAAATGGGAATATAGTTCCATCTGCTAGTTCTACATCATTTTCTATTGCTTTGTTATTACCATCTAAATAATATTTTTGATATGTGTCATAGCATAGATTTAGATTATCAAAAAGATTACCTATTAATTCTTTCATTATCTCATCTCTACTTCTAGTTTCTAAGACTTCGGAATATCCAGGATAACTCTTAAGAAAAATTTTATTTTTTTCTAATCTATTTTCTTCACTTCTTGGTTCTGGTATCTTTCCTCCAATAGTAAATACTTGACTTTGTTCTTTTATTTTTTGATTTTTTTCTTCTTCAGTCATATCTGGAGTTATTTTTATTCTAGGTAATTCTTTAAAGTGATATGTGTCTTTTCCTTTAGTCTGTGCTAGAATGGCACTTCTATTACTTGCTTCTTCTTTTACTATATTTGAACCTTTAGCAGCTTCAATTAAGTTTATTAGTGAGATATCATCAAAGGTAAATCTCTTACTGAATGCCATTGCCTTTTCTTCTATATCACTCATAATTTTATCTTGCAATTCTATTGGATAATTATTTAATTTGCAATATCTTTCAAAAACTAATTTTATTTTATCTATATCTTCAGATGCCAATGTCATTTCTATGTTCTTACCAAAATATTTTAAACATATATTGTTTATTATTATAGAACTTATTCGATTATAACTATCTACAATGTAATTTTCTATAACTTTTATTGCAAACATTATGTTTACATCACCAGTATAAAAAATCTTATATTCATCTAATTTTGTCATGACTTCATTAAAATTATAAATTATTTCATTTTCTATTTTTTTTGCATCCAATAATGACATGCCAAATATGTCTTTTAATATTTCTTCAATGTTATTGCTATTCATATTACCTCCTCTATCATTAACTTAAGTATATCATAATTTTAATAATTTATATATTGTATTTGGTTATTTTTACAGTATTTTGACATTTTATATGTAATTAGTTATGGCCTATATATAATACAACACAAATATTTTTAATTTAGAGACTATATAATAGGCTCTAAATTACCTCTTAAGACCTAGGCTTAAGAGGATAAAGAAAAAAAACATAGACTATATCAATCTACATTATTTACTTTTATAGTACTTACATATTTAATATTCTAGCATAATATAGTAACTTCTATGTTAATTTTCATTTGCCTTTTCTAATTCTTCTATAAACTTATCTTTTAATTCGGGATATATATTATAAAAGTTATTTATATTAAATCCATTCTTATACCATCTTAATACTTTTGGGATTAAATCACTATTATCTATTGGAACATAATCAGGTCTATTTGGATATAAATATAATTTTATTAATCCTTCTTTATCTAGTTTAATTAATTCATCATAAACATTATCTATATATTCAGAAGATATTACTTTTTCATCTGTGTCACTTACCACTTCCGCAGACCATCCAGTTTGGTTTTCTTTAAAATTAGATGCATCTAGTTTATAAATATATCCGGAACAATTAAATATCTTTTTAAACATACCTGGCTTTCTTTCTACTAGTTCTACTGGATAATTTTTTCCGTCTCCTGATAATGAATAAAATAAGTCACTACCTTGTTTTGATAGGAAAATTGTTGCTATTCCTTTTGAATGACAGGCATATACCCATTCCTTCATATGAGTACTTTTATGTTTTTTAATTACTTCTAAGTTAGGAATACTACTTCCATGATATACATAATTCATATTATTATTCCTCATTTCATTTGTTTATTTTTAATTTATGTCTAGTTCTTTATCAATGGTCAATTGTCCTATATTTATAAATTCTTTCATTACTTGATTAATGCCAGTTTCACTTTTATGCCAATCTTTTTTACTAATATTTCTATTATCTACTACTCCATAGAAATCGCATTTTTCTATAGGAAAATTATATTTTTTAGCATTCATATACCATCTTCTAGCTACGAAATCTTTGGCTACTCTAAGTATTCTATTATATTTTGTAATATCTACTAGTTTATCAATATTTCTTAGTATTTCTGGATTACTAATATATTTATCACTAATAATTATTTTATTTGTTAATCCTTCTTTTTTTAGATAATCTATTAATATGCTAGCACTTCTTTTTTCAGTATTACCATGGCCTTCACATATTATAAATGTAGTATTATTATCTATTATATTTTTATCTAACATTAATTTCATATCTTTAGCTAATTGTTCTTCGGCCCAATCAGCATTTATGATTAGTAAATCATAATGAGAAAGTTCTTCAAAATCTTTACCTAAAAATATAAAATCAGTAATATCTTTTATTGTATTTGGTTTCATTCTTTATTTTCCTTTCAAACATATACTTCTTAGTTATCTGGATTTTGGAGCATTTATTCTTAAAAAATAATTTTCAAAATCTTTATAATATACTTTAACAACCGCTACTGGGATTAGACTATGATAACATTTATATTGAGTCGAATTATTATGTTTATCTTTAATCATGGTGTCATCTTTTTTAAATACATAAATATATCCAAACAAATCTTCTGGTATATAGTCTGCTTCAAACCCCATTGAAGGTAAGTTACCATTGTTATTTATTGAAAAAGAATAATTATCATTAGTTTCTTTTATTTTGTTTCTAAATGCATAAGCAAGTGCCGTTGGTTGGTAACTAGTTAGAAATACTGCTGTATCTTCATTTTCTTTATTTACACTGTCCTTTGCCTCTCTTGGCTCTATTTTCTCCATAACATATGGACTTCCGTGATATAGATATTCTGGATTAAAAATATCTTGGTTATTATATTTTTCTAGTTCATTCATAATAGCAAATCACCTTTCTTATGAATCAATTATATCATTTATATTTATAATTTAATAGTTTTTATAAAACACTTTACACTTTATTAAGTAATTGCATGTAATATAAGTAATTGATAATAACTTATTATATCTCTATTACTTTATATATAATGCAACACAAATATTTTTAATTTAGAGACTATATAATAGGCTCTAAATTACCTCTTAAGACCTAGGCTTAAGAGGATAAAGAAAAAAATAACATAGACTATATTAATCTACATTATTTACTTTTATAGTACTTACATACTTTATATTTAATATTTTATCATATAGTAATTGCTTATTTTTTAATATTTTTATAAAACTATATATATAGAAAATTATAAATATTAAAAATGTATTTAATCCTATTATTACTGATAAATAGTTAGGTATATTTTTAGCCAATAACATTTCTAAATGTACCACTAATGAAAATATTCCGTAGTAATATAAATATATAAAGATATTTCTTAAAATTATTCTAAGTAATCTCTTATCTGGTACTTCTAATGATACATTTATTATTCTTCCAAAGATAGTTTGGTTATGGTTATAATATGGAATGATAATAAAGTAAAGAACTGCTAGTGAAAGATTTATATATTTATTATTTATTAAAAATGATACTAGCATTATCATTAGTAGATAGATAAAGATATCTCCTATAAAGAGTGTTATTCTTCTTAAGGAAGATACTTTTTGTCCTTCTTTTAATGATTTGGTATCGATATCTTCTCTTGTTGGTAAATATTTTTGGATAGGACTTATTATTAAATATCCCAGAAGACCTCCTAGTGTGTTTATTAATAGGTCATCCACATCAAAATTACGATATGCTCTAGGATAGATATAATATAGTCCTGTTAATTGAGTTAATTCAAAGAATAGTGATATTAAGAGGCTTATAATTATTGTTTTCTTTAATGAACATTTATAGTAGTATCTTAGATAGACTCCTAATGGCATAAACATTATTATATTAAAGATAACAGTATATATACTAGGTATAGTTATTATTTTTAGAATGTTTATTTGTTTTAATTCTATTAGGTCCTCTACTATATCTTTTATGAATGTTAATGGAATTAACTGAGGATTAATCACTTTCATTTTGATTACTTCTTCTTTGGTTGGAAGAGGTAATATTACTAAAAAGTAGATTGTCATTAGATATAAGATAAAGGAATATATTATTAAAGTTCTTAATTTGTTTACTGATCCATAATGATGATATTCATATATTATATATGGTAATGTTATTAATAAGGCTAAAAAAGGAAAGATTATTAAAGCTGCTTTTATTGGTACTAAATAGCTCATCTTATCTCTCCTTTATTATGGTTTTACTACAGTAGTATGTTACTAAGAAATATCCTCCATAGATTACTACTAGAAATACTGCTGTTAATATTATTGATGATAGTAATGATTCTGTTCCCATTGTTTTTAAGATATAGTTAGCAAATTCTATTCCAAATATTGAATGAATTATAGCTAGTAATAATGGGAATAGGAAGAATACTGCTATCTGATTAAATAAGGCTTTGTTAATCATTTTATCATCGGTTCCTATTTTTCTTAACATATTAAATCTTTCTTTATTATCAGTACTTTCTGATAATTCTTTTAAGGCTAAGATGGCCGCACTTGATATTAAGAAAATTATTCCTAGATATAGTCCTACAAATGTTACCATGGCTCCTAGTCCTACGGATGATGCATAGATATCTATTTTAGTATTATATGATAATAAGGTATCTTTGTTAAAATGGTTATTTATTATAGTACTAATTGTATTCTCAATATCTTCTTTTTCTTCTTTAGTATTTACTTGATAGTTGGCTGCTAAAACATTTTTATATGGATGAATACCTTCTAAGGCATTATCTGGTAATATTATTACTCCTGTATTAGTAGCACTTCCACTTAGTTCGATAATGCCATCTTGACATTCTTGATATTTTGGATAGTAGTCTTTACCATTTATAGTTAGTTTGGTATTATTTTTTAGGGATATATTTCTAATATCCGCCATCATCTTATAATTGGCTATAATTACATATTCATTATCTTTCAGAGTTAATTCTTTTTGGTTATATAGTTTTGCTAGACGATTGTAGTCACTTAATTTTACTAAGTCTTCTCTTACGTTATAAGCTAGTAATGGATAATCTTTTCCTATTTGTTCTATTTGGTCTCCAAAAGAATCTTTTAGGGTTATTTCTTCTAATCTATATATATTTATGTCTACTACATCTTTTAGATACTTGTATACATCTAATCTTTGTAAGGTATCTTTGACAGTGGTGTTATAATCCTCTATTATCTCTTTTGAAAAGTTTTCTTTTTCTTCTTTAGATAATGATTCTTGTAATTTTGAAAACTGAATATCAACGGGAGCTAAATCTTTTAGATTACCTGATAGAGAGTTTTTTATAGATAATGCTGAGGAAAAGATACATATAGTAAAGAATAGCATTAGGCATATTATTGTCATTGAAAAGACTGTGGTATTTATTTTACTACTTATTTGACGAATGGTAAAACTATTTAGTCCTTTGTAGTAGTATTTTTTTAGATGCATTACTATCTTTAGGATTAGACCTGATAGTGACCAAAATATTAGGAATGTTGATATGCAACCTATGGCTATTGGTATTAATATCCCACTTATAGCATTCATAAGTGGTGAAGTACCAAAACCATCTGTTACTAGATAGTAAGCATATGATAGTGCTATGACCGCAATTATAAATACTATAGTGCAAATGATAGGATTTTTTAATTTTACTTTTTCGGATTTTTTATTACCATGTAATAGGTCTATTAGTTTACATTTGTTTACAATTATGGTGTTAAATATCATTACTATTAAATACATTATGCTAAAGTATAATAAGGTTTTTAGGGCTGCTGAAGATGAAAATGTAAACTGAAATTTTGTTAGGTCTGCTTCAAACATATTGGCTACTAAGATACTCATTAGTTGTGATAAAACTATTCCTAGGGCTAGACCTACTCCTAAAGAGATAACTCCTATTATAAGAGTTTCAAAGAAAAGGATTAGAGATATTTTTCTTTTCGACATTCCTAGGGTTAAGTAGATTCCAAATTCTTTGTTTCTTCTTTTTATGAGAAAACGGCTGGCATAGATGATTAGAAATCCTAGAATGAATGAAACAAAGACACTTACTCCTCCTAGAATGGTGGTCATTAGTCTTATTATTTCACTTGTTGATGATGATACATTTAGCATTACTGTTTGACTATCTATAGCATTGAAAACATAGAAAATAGCTACTCCTAGTACTAAAGTAAAGAAATAGATAGCATAATCTTTGATACTTTTGGTTATGTTTTTTATAGACAATTTAAAGAGCATCATTTATGTCTCCTCCTAGTAAGGTTACGACATCTATTATTTTATCAAAGAATTCTTTTCTGGTATCATTTCCTTTACGAATTTCGTTATATATTTTACCATCTTTTATGAAGATTATTCTAGTAGCGTAACTTGCGGCATAAGCGTCATGAGTTACCATTAGAATAGTGGCTCCTAGGTTATTATTTAAGTATGTTAGTTTTTCTAGAAGCATTTTTGATGACTTAGAGTCTAGGGCTCCGGTTGGTTCGTCTGCGAGTACTAAGCATGGATTTGTTATTATGGCACGGGCTGCTGCTACTCTTTGTTTTTGTCCTCCACTCATTTGGTAAGGATATTTTTTTTGTACTGATTCGATATCTAGTTCTTTTGCTACTTTCTTTATTCTTTTATCTATTTCTTTGGGACTTACATTTTGAATTGATAAGGCTAGTGCTATATTTTCATAGGCTGTTAAGGTATCTAATAAATTAAAGTCTTGAAAGATGAAACCTAAGTCTTCTCTTCTAAACTTGTTTAAATCATTTCCTTTTAGTTTTGTTATGTCAGTTCCTCCTACAAAAATATGTCCGGCGGTTACTTTATCAATTGTGGATATGCAGTTTAGTAATGTTGTTTTACCTGAACCTGAAGAACCCATGATAGCGACAAACTCTCCTTTTTCTACTTCAAATGATATGTTATCTATGGCTTTAGTTAAACTTGATTTACTTCCATAGTATTTTTCAATATTTTCTATTTTTAGTATGTTTTCCATATTATTTTCCTTCCTTTCGTAATTAATAATACTAGATAATAGGATATTTGTCGTAATTTTAATATTACAGTATATTACTTTTTTGTAAGGTTAGTCTTCTGGGTGATAAAGTTTATTTTTACCAAAGGTTATTTTGACAATGGTATATTCTTTTTCTTCAGATTCTATCTCTATTTTATGACCTAGTTTGGTACATAATTTTTTGGCTATGTATAGACCCATGCCTGTTGATTTGATTTTATCTCTGCCATTAGTACCGGTAAAGGATTTTTTGAAAACATTAGGGATATCACTTTTTGGTATGCCAATACCGTTATCTTTGATAAATAAGGTTATTTGACTACTATCTTCTATAGCATTTATTTGGATATAGGAGTTTGGAATATCTTTTTTGTATTTGATACTGTTATTGATAATTTGATTTAAAATGAATTCTAACCATTTGGTATCGGTATAGACTTCGGTATTTTTTATATCGACGATTAGGTCAATTTTATTTTCTAAGAGGTCATCTTTATTTTTAAGGGCTACTGATGAGATTATTTTTTCTAGTTTTACTTTTTTGAAGATAAAATCTTCACTGGTATAGTTGCTTCTTACATAATAAAGGATTTGGTCGATGTAGTTATCTAGTCTTTTTATTTCTTCAATGTATTCTTTTGGTACTTGGTTTTTATGATTATGGGTCATAAGTATTAGACTTGATATTGGTATTTTTACTTCGTGTATCCACATCTCAATATAATCTTTGAAGTCTTTGGTGCTATTTATGTAACTACTGACATTTTCAATCATTGATTTGTTGATGTCGTACATGATGTTATATATTAGTTCTTCTTCGTAAGTGGTTGGTTTGGGTAAGGTTTCTAGGACTAGGTATTTTTTATCTAGATTTTTGGTATTGGTTATGAGGGTGTTATAGAAGGTTCTTTTTTGGAAATATGATATTAAAAGAGCTATGATTAGTATTAATAGTAGTAATACTATGGTTACTATTATTAGTCCCTCTGGTACTTTGAAGGCTATGTCTAATAGGGTTATTAGAATTATTGATATGATAGTAATAATGATTATGGTTATTTTATCTTTTAGATAGTTTGTTAATTTCATAATAGTATATATCCTTGTCCTTTTCTTGTTTCTATGGCATTTGGATAACCAAAGTCCTCTAGTTTACTTCTTAGTCTACTTATATTTACGGTTAGAGCATTATCATTTATGTATTCTTCATTATTCCAGAGAATGGTCATTAGTTCATCTCGTGATACAATTCTATTTTGGTTATTTAATAGGTGCTGAAAGATTAGCATTTCATTTTTGGTTAGTTCTAATTCTTTGTTACTACCAGATAAGGTACCACGTGATGGTGAGACTTCTAAATCTTTATATTTTAGTACTTCAGTACTATTATCTAATCTTTTAAAGATATTTTGTATTCTTAGTAATAGAATGGTTGGGCTATAAGGCTTGGTTATGTAATCGTCTGCTCCATAAGAGATGGATAATATTTCATCGGTTTCATTTGCTCTTGAGGTTACCATTATTACGGGAATATTTGATTTTTTCCTTATTTCTTTAAGTAACTGCTCACCATTTTGATATGGTATATTTATATCTAATAGAATTAGGTCTATATTACTTTTTAATATTTCTTCTTTGGCATTTGAGAAGTCTTTTAGTATTAATGCTTCATAGCCAGCATTTACTAGTAGTTCATATAATTCTTTAGATATTATAGTATCATCTTCAATTATCATTATCTTTTTCATATATTATATTTCCTTCTTTCTATAGTTCTATTATATCATTATTTTAATGTATTTTATATTACAAGTTTGTAAGATAGAAGAAAAAGACTTAGTACATCATTGTGATGTGGGTAAGTCTTTTTGATATTTCGTAAACAGCTACTCTCTTCAATTAGTGGAGACCAAATTGTATTAACCCCCTTTAAATACTAGCCTTTTTATATTAGTATAAACCGTCATTTGCCGTGGCTTTTTAGTATTTTTGTACTTAAATTGTACCTAAAAAAAGAATTAGTACCTATTCCACTAACTCTTAAAATGTATGCTTTTCTCCAAATAATTTACTTTCAACAATACACAATATAGCATACCCTAAAATGAATAGAAATGCTACTAAATAAAGATTAGTTATAAATTTAGTTATCAATAAAAATAAGCCTGTTAATATTGCATAATTAATAAAGAATCCAAAACTTCCAATTGACTTTGCTCCACCATTATACCACGTGTGTGTTAAAGCATAAGCAAGAGGAATAAAAATACCACCACATATCCAGTTAACAATTGTAGCCATATTAGGGTCTTTAACTATATTAGAAAACGGATTAGGAAAACAAAACTGTCTAATCAAATAACTTGCTATGCTTACTATACCTCTTCCATTATAACTTTTATTTCTATATCCTCGACTCATTACATATATCACTCCTTATCAAGAAATTTGATAAATTTGTTTAAATTCTTTTTATATGAAAAATATTGATCCGCAGAAAAAACTTTTGCCTCGTTTGGTAACATTCCTTTATCTTCATATTCTTTTTTATTAATATTGAAATGGTTTTCTAAATCTGCATCAAACAATTTCACTTTTTTACCATACTTTTCTTTCAAGAATAATGTAATCCCATATGCGGTATTATACCTTTTTGACTTTCCTTTATATTTTTTGTCACTATCTGTTATTATAATAATTTCTTTTCCTATCTTGGTAAATAGTTTAGCAAAGAAAATCATAAAAGCTTTTCCATAGGTTACAAAGAAAAAATCATCATGTAATTGTTCAATATTTAGTTTTCTAATGATTCTATTTTCGGAAGCACCTTCAACTAAAATAATTCTTTTATAAAATAAAGATCTATAAAATTGTTCTGATTTCAATGCATCGTTCAAATATAATTTAAACAGTTTGCTATCTTCATAGTAATGCATTTTCATTTTTATTCCCTTATCAATATCTAGGTTTTTAGTCATTATATATTTTTCAAAATCTTCAGTACATGTTCTATACATTTTTTTAATATCTTTTAAAGATTGAGATATAATGCTATTTTTATAATTGGATTCATCAATATCAAACCATTTATTTATAAAAATAATATTATCTATTGGTATTTTAAGCAAATTACACAAACTATAACTATGCGTAGCTACAACTAATTTAATATTTGCTTTTTTTAGCATTGAAAACAAAACAGAGACTTTTCTCAGACCTAAATCATCTAAAAAGTTTTCTGGTTCATCAAAGAAAATAATTTTTATAGGATTCATAAAAGTATTAAAAACTATGTTAAAAATATTAAAAACTTTTTCTTGCCCCTTTGATTTATTCTTTACTGAATTGTAAAAATCAATTTCTTTCTTACAATAAGATAATAATTCTATTAATCTTTTATCAATTTTAACAATTTTTATTTCTTCTCTTTCTTTTGTTTCACCATAATATTTAGATTTTGGATATAATAAGTATTCGTGTGTATCTAACTTAGGAATAGCATTACTACGAAACATTTTAACATCTAATGTACCTTCTTCTGATATGTATATACTCTTGCCTTCTGTAATATCTTGATATTCCTTTAAAGTATAAGTTTTTCCACTACCATTTGATCCAATAAGAAATAATGGATCATAGCAATTATTATTTAAATATTTATTTATCATTGTCAATTACCCCCAGTAAGTTATAACAAAAATAATCAAATAATTGTTTCGATTCCTCTACAGTTGGCTTATATTTATTATTTATTATTTTTTCTAATGTAATAAATCCTCTTTCATATTTATACAATTCATTAAACTCTACAGAAAAAATTTTTAACAAATTATCTATCTTATCTTTTAATTCTTTTGATGTTCTGGGAAGATCTAAACTTAAACCAGACTCAAAAGCTATATCAAAATAATTTTCAAATACTTTCTTACCAATTTTTTGATATGGATATTCATATTTATCATAGTCAAGATTACAATTGAGTTGCCATTCAAACATAGCTTTTGAGATTATGCCTTTACATTTTTTTCTAACATTATACTGTTCCAATTCCTTTTTCACTTCATATGGAAGTTTATTAAATTCACCTTCCCAAAAAACTACTCTATTTCCAACAAAATCTACTAATACAGAATCCTTTGTATGCATATCAATCATTGATAATTCAATAAATAAATATCTTTCCTTCAGATATTTAAGGCATTTGTTATTAAACACTATTAATCCAGCATCCATGTCATCGTTCCAATTACTTTCATCTATCTTCCTTATATTTCCATTTAATTGATTTGTTATAATATCTAATTTTCTATCTTTTGGAATCACAAAATCTATATCTATCGTGCCTAGCAACCAAACAAAATCATCTCTTCTTTCCTTTGTTATTAAACATACGCTATTAACATATTTATCAAATTCTTTTATATTATTTATTTTATCCCTATATTCAAATTCAACTGATAATGTATATTGAGGATAATGATTTTCTTCACTATTAACATAATCAGAAATTGATTCCTTTAAAAATAATATTTCATTATCTCCTTTTGAAACTAATACTGGCCACTCATTTGTTGAAAATGTTACATTATAATAAACCAAATTAGCTACATTTTTTGTGTCTTGTACTTTTTCATATATATAAGAATTGTTATCATTGTATAAATATGGGTTCAATGTATATATACTATTTCTATAAAAATTTTTTTGAACAATTACATTATAAATATAATTTCCTATATCATTTTTCTCACGATCATCAGAGCCATCGATAAAACCATATTGTAAATTGCCTTTTAACCAAGTTTGATTAATATCAATACCCTTTGGTCTGAGTATTAACTTAGCATAAAATTCACCATTGTTGTCTTCCTTTTTTGTGAATAAAAATGATCCCTCTTTATATATTCCTGGAATGTAATTATCAATGTCATATAAATGATAAAAATCTTTTATGCATTTTGCAATTTCTTCAACATTACTACATTGTCTAAGTTTTTCTAGCATTTTTCTTCCTCCAATCAAAAAAAGAGCATATTCCATCTTAAAAATGAAACACACTCTATTATTTAATATATATTATAACATTGTTTTAGCCTCTTGTAAATATTTTATAAATAATTATCAATTAAAACTATGCAAATTAACTTTGTTATATTTGTTCAACTAATTCTAATATATTTTCTATTTTCTTAACTATTTTATCTTGTATTTCTTTTGGTGGAACTGAAACCATCATTTTTGAAAATTCAGAAATCCAATATCGTTTGTGAGTCGATGCATTTACATTTAAGGATTGTAGAAAATAATAGTAATACTTTATATTCATTCCCTCTTTACAATGAAGTATTTTCATTGCAGATGATTTAACTTTAAAATCAAAATCAACATATTTTGAATCAGTGGTAAAATCGTCAAATATTATTACAGGTATATCTTTAAATATATCATTTTTTTCATTAGTGTAACCTAATATGAAACTTTTACCAGCCGTTAAAACTGGAGTTTCATATGCTTCATTATATTTAGTAGAAGATACTATATATTTTGTAGGTTGTTCATATATTAAAATATCACCTAAAGGTTGTAATTCATAATCTAAATTCAAAATCACTTCACTTATAGATTTTTTTCTCATTTTATCTTTTATGATATCAATTTTATTTTTTCCTTTTTCTAATTCGTCAATCATTAGAAAAATATCATCAATTTTATTGCATAGTTTCTTCTGATACTCCACTGATGGGATACAAATTGGCGTATTAATAATAATTTCTCTAGATATATTAGGTTGTGCTCCACCCATACCTGATTTTGTGAAATAATCTTTTAATGCCATTAAATAATAAAATAAATATTTTGATTCAACACCACCATATATATTACAAGAGCAACATGCTTGATTGGTAGTAAGTTTAAAAGTAGCTATTCCAAGTTTACCAATTGTAGCACCATACATAGCTATCATTACATCCCCTGGATTTACAATTTTTAAAGAACATTCTTTCAAAGCTTTCTCATTAATTTTTTCTTCTACATTAGCAACATATCCATCAGTTAATTCTCCTGTTTTTAACCATGGAATAGAACCATCAAGATAATATTCTTTATTACTTCTCAATGGAGTAGCTCCAGCTCCCCAATTACCAATATTTCCAAGTCTATCCCAAATCCAGTTTTTTGGGCATTGAAATAACTTTTCATCATCTGATATTACATCATCAATTTTATCTTTTTTTATAGTTTTGTTTTTTAACAAATCATTTCTGACTTTATCATATTTTTCTTTAACTTGTAGACAATTACCATTTTCATCATTAGATAGTAATTGTCCTGAAAATGCCATTTGAAGAATTTTTTTTCTTAGTTTTAATATATTCATATTTATTCTCCATTTATAAGTGCATCAAGTTTTGCTACTATATTTGAAATGTTTTCGCTTTCTTTTTGTATTTCACTAAATAATTCTTCAATTGTAACATCATCTAAATTATCATCATCTGATATCCATTTTATATCTAAATTATATTTGTTATTTTTTATAAACTCATATGTAAACTTTCTCCAACGTCCATTAGGATTTTCTTCAGACCATGTTTCTTCCCTATCTCGTATATTTTCTGGATTATAGCACTTAACAAAATCATCTAAATCAGTATTTTGAATTGGATTCTTTTTTAAAGTAAAATGCATTCCAACTCTTAAATCATATATCCATATATTCTTTGTTTGAACATCTTTTGATGCTGGTTTATTATCAAAAAATAATACATTTGCTTTTACTCCTTGCTTATAAAAAATCCCTGTTGGCAATCTTAATATTGTATGAAGATTTGTTGTTTCTAATAGTTTTTTTCTGATTGTAAGTCCGCCAGATCCTTCTTCAAATAAAACATTATCTGGTAATACAACAGCAGCTTTTCCATTTGACTTTAACAAAGTATGAATATGTTGTACAAAATTAAATTGCTTGTTCGAACTTGTAGTCCAAAAATCTTGTCTATTGTATACTAAGTCTTCATCTTCTTGTTCTCCATCCTCATTAGTAATTGTTAGAGTAGATTTTTTACCAAAAGGTGGATTTGTTAATACATAATCAAACCTTTCATTTGGATCAGACAATAAAGCATCATTTCTTGTAATTGGTGACTTACCATCTACATCACTAATATTATGCATGAATAAATTCATTAAACATAATCTATAAGTGCTTGGTACAATTTCCCAACCTCTAAAAGTATTATATTTTAAGAAGTTTTTATCTTTTTCAGTTAAATCATAATTATTTTCTATAAACTCTTTAGAGAGTAATAAGAATCCACCAGATCCACAACAAGGATCGACAATTGTTTTATTTGGTTCAGGTTTTATGCAACGAACCATAGCATCTATTATTGGTCTAGGAGTAAAATATTGTCCCGCACCACTTTTAGTATCCTCAGCTATCTTTTGCAATAAGCCTTCATATATATCACCTTTAACATCAGAAGATAAAGCTGTCCATGTTTCACCATCAATCATATTGATTATTTTAGATAACATTGCTGGTGTTGATATTTTATTTATAGCTCCTGAATAGATTTCTTTTAACATTCCATCCTCTTCAGATAAAGATTCAAGCATTTCATTATAATATTTGAATAATTCTGCTCCTTTTTTAGATTTTAATTCATCCCAACTGCAATTATCAGGTAGCTTAATTCCTTTTTCAAATGGTGGTTTGTTATACTCATCTATCATTTTTAAGAATAATAAATATGTTAGTTGTTCAAGATAATCCTGATTGGAAACACCATCATTCATTAAGACAGTTGCCATGCTCCATACTTTTTTATTGATTGTTGAAGTTCCTTCACTCATTTTATAAAACCTCCTATGTTAATAATACATAATTTAATTCAGCTAATAATTCTCTAAATTTTGCACCAAATAATTGGAAAAATTTAGCTAATCCGCCCTTATTATTAAAAGGTGTTAATTCTAAATCACTTTCTTTTATATTCATTGAAATTGCTATATGATCTTTAATCATTCTTAGCCATTCCATTTGTTCTTCACTGAATTCTCCATATCCTTCATTTTGTTTAAAACACCATTCTTTAAATTTAATATTTACAGTAGTATTAAATGACTTTAATTCATTTGTTTGTTTTAACTCAAATTTAATTAAAGATATAATATCAGCAAGTTTGTCTTCTACTCTTGTAGATACTTTATCACCATAAATAGTTGAATATGCTTCCCATAATTTAGTATTTGATAGAAAATATGGTGCGCTCATCATTTTTTCATATAATTCTTCAACCTTTTTATAAGTTAATGGTCGATTTTTATAACTTTGATTATAAATAATATTTAATGCATCTATTGAATCTTTATTTTCTTCAATAAATTCTGCAAAAGTTTTAATTATTTCTTTAGCTTTTTCTTCTTTGTTTGTATCCCAACCAGAAAACTCAATTGAATCTATATTTTCATTATCTATAATTTGATAATGTTTATCTCTAGCTTCAAGAATAAACTTTCTAACTTCTGGATTATATATTGGTTTGATAGCCATATCAATAATTTCTTGTTTTGTAGATTCATACTTGCTAGTATCATCTAAAAAATCAATTTTAGAATTAATATAATCATCATCAAATGCATTTAAAATATTCTTAGCAACATCGATTATTGCTACGCCATCAGTTAATTTTTTAAATTCATCTTTATCTTCTACTTTAAGGACTTTATCCAAATTGATAAATCTATTTGCTATTGATGTTAATGTATCCTCATCTTTAGCACCAAATGCTACACTATTAAGTAAATTTTTAAGTGATTCACTTGGCTTTCTTTCTAATTGTCTAGATGTAGTTTTTTGTGACGAAGTAACACCAACCGCATCAACAACTATGAATCCCAATTTTCTTTCTGTTGCTGATGGTGAAACCTTCTTTAAATTATCAAGATCTAAAGTTCTTGTGGCTCTACCCAGCATCTGTTCAAAGTAGTTTTTACTTCTTACATCTCTCATAAATATTAAACATTCTATAGGTTTAACATCTGTTCCGGTAGCAATCATATCAACTGTAACAGCAATTCTTGGATAATAATCATTTCTAAATGCACTTAAAATTGATTTTGGGTCTTCATCAGAACCATAAGTAATTTTTTTACAAAACTCATTGCTTTCACCAAATTCTTCTCTAATGATATCTACAATATCGTTAGCATGACTATCCGTTTTAGCAAATACTAATGTTTTAGGAACTTCTTTTCTTCCCGGAAACATTTCTGTTAATACCTTTGACTTAAATTCTCTAATAACATTTCTAATTTGTGATGGATTAACAATATCATTATCAAGTTGACTTGCTGAATAAACAACATCTTCATCTAATTGAGACCATCTTTTCTCTTTTGATAATCTTTCTCTTGTTTCAACAACTTGTTTTAATATACAAGCGCCATGTTTTGTTATATTTGTTTCTATTAAATATGTTCCCTGTCTTCCAACATTAACATCATCTAAAACAGCCTGTTCATGAGAATACTCTGATACGACATTTTCATTAAAGAAAGCAAATGTTCTTTGATCTGGAGTAGCTGTTAATCCAACTAAAAATGCATCAAAATAATCTAATACTTGTTGCCATACATTATATATTGACCTATGACATTCATCGATAATTACAACATCAAAAAAATCTATTGGATATTTTTTGTTGTAAGATACTTCTTTTGGTCTTTCATTTTTAAATGACTTTTCTGATAGTGATAACTCTTCATCCCTCTCATCTAATTCAAATCCTCTTAATATTGAATACATTCTTTGAATTGTACTAATACATACATGAGTATCATTTGGAATATATGATGAATTAAGTCTTTTAACATTGTATAATTCTCCAAATAATCTACTATCATCATTTGGTCTATATTTTCTAAATTCTTCTTCAGCTTGTTCACCTAAGTTTTTAGTATCAACTAAGAAAAGAATTCTTTTTGCTTTTGCATATTTTAACAATCTATATACGGAAGTTATAGCAGTAAATGTTTTACCAGCACCTGTTGCCATTTGAATTAAGGCTCTAGGCTTATTTTCAGAGAATGATTTTTCCAAATTAACAATAGCATTAACTTGGCAATCTCTAAATCCTTTAGCATCAAGTTCTGGAAATTGCTTCATTCTATTTCTTAAAGTGTCATTATCTTTTAATAATTGTTCTAATTCTTCTGGTGTATGAAACATAAATATTTCTCTTGATCTTGCTTTTTCATCCTTATAGTCACAAAATCTAATTATAATATTTGTACATTCATAGGCAAATCTTATTTCAGGTTGTTCTTTTAATCCTCTTAATCCACTCTTAATATATCTTAGTGATTGTTCCGCTACAACACCTAGCGTAGTTCCTCTTTCTTCTTTTTTAGCTTCAATAACACCAACAGGTTTACCTGCTATAAATATTAAATAATCTACAGGTCCACTATTGGTTTGTGCCTCTCTTAAAATAACACCTAAAGAAGCTGTAGGATTAAACGAATCAACATTTTGAATTACAAAACCTGCTTCTCTTAATTTTTTATCAATATCTATTCTTGCTTTGGCTTCGGGATTTAAATTTAAATCTTCTAATTCCATACTACTACCTCTTACTTCCCATTTCATCTCACATATTCAATAATAATTATAACATATAATTTGACATTTGACAAATAGATTTTCTCGGCATAAAATCGTATTTGCGACAATTATTATAACTATTCAAAAGTTGCACTTGACTTTTTAATTAATAAGAAAGTTGGTAAAATAATGGCAGTTTATAAAGAGCCTAAGCCTACTAAAAATGGTAGAGATTGGTATTTTAAGTTTAGCTATAAAGATGAATTTGGTGCTACTAAGCAGTATAGATCTAAAAGATATTTAACTAAAAAGGAAGCATCTGATGCGGAGAGAATGTTTTTAGTTACTTCTACTGATAAAGTTGAAGATAATAATATGACCTCTAAGGATTTATATGATGAATTTAGAATGCATAACGATGAAATAATGAAAGATGCTACTAAGTATGGTTATGATAATAAAGAAAAATTTATAGAATGCTTCTATACTGTTAAATTGAAAGATTTTAATATCATGCAGTTTGAACAATGGAAACGAGAAATAAATAAACTTAATATATCTCTTAGATATAAAAATGATATTTATAAATTTCTTAAATCTATTTTAAACTTTGGTGTTAAATGGCATAATTTAAACTTTCAAGCAGTATATAATAAAATGACAAAGTCCCAAGATCCTAATGAACGTAAAAAAAAATGTCTTATTATACTTATGATGAGTTTAAAAAGCTTATTTCTTATGAAGAAGACTTAAGATGGAAATGTGTATTTGAAATATTATATTACTGTGGATTACGTAAAGGTGAATTAAAAGGACTTACTTGGAAAGATATTTATTTTGATAAAAAAGTTTTATCTGTTAATAAACAAATAACCCAGAGAAATAACCGTGTTAAGTTTGAATTTTCAGATACTAAGGCAAGAGATAGTAGAAGAATAGTTCCTATTACTAAAGTCTTGCTAAATGACCTTAAAATGCTCTATGAACAGGATAAAAAAGATTACTATGGATTTAACGACAATTTCTTTGTCGTTTCTGATTCTAAACCTATAGCTGATTCTAATATATATCTTAGAAGAACTAAATTAGCTACTCTTGCTGGTTTAAAAGTTATTAGGATCCATGATTTTAGACATTCATGCACATCATTACTTATTAATAATGGTGCTAATGTTACATTAGTTGCAAAATATTTAGGACATACAAAAATCGAGGAAACACTAAATACATATTCACATATGTTTAGTACTGCCCTCGACTCTGTTGTTTCTGTTATAGATAGCTTGGAAGATAACTAAGCTATTTTTCTTTTATCATTTTATTAACTAATAATCCCACATTAGTTCCTAACCCATTTTTAATCTTTGTAATATCTTCTGCTAAATCTTTTTCTCTTCTGATTGCATTTTTTATTCCAGGTTCAAACTCTTTAAAATTTAAAGAGTTTTTTCTATAGCCACATGCATCATGCAATCTCTTTTCAATATATCTTCTTCCAGAGTTATTCATTTTTTTATTTATTATCAAATCTTCTTTGTTTTCAGAATCAAATTCATCAAAATGCATATATAACCATAATTCAAAGCTTGGATTACTAACATACAAATTAACATTATTCTTCTTGCAGAATTCAACTACTTTATCATATTGTTCTTCTGTAAAACTATCTTTATCTCTATCGACTACCATATTAAGTGAATCAACATCAGACGAATAAGTAACATCCTGCGCCTCAAAATACTTTTCAAAGTTTTTAGCCATATCTTCGTATGCCTCATTTTTAAATAGATACATAAATACTGAATCTAAATCTTTATACGGTATTCTATAATTATCACCTTTATACATTTCATCTAATTTTGTAAAAGCACTATCTAAATCAATTTTACCAGGATTTTCATGATCCCAATTTGATAATTTGTTTTTCAATTCTCCTACTGTTACTTCATTAGCAGAATTATCAATAAATGTTTGCAGTAATTTAATGACATGTGTTGGATTACTGTGTCCTTGATTTGCATAATCTCTCAAAATATTAATAACAGTTACATTTTCTTTTATTAGTGATTCATTCAGTTTTTCAAAATATTTTGGTTCAGTTGCAGAACCTTCGGAAGCTATAAAATACTTTTTTCTATAATCACTAATTTCAGATTCTCTTTCTGTAGCAAATGGTTCTTTAATCCTCATAATTAGTATCTATGTTGGCTATAGCACCAAATCTACCTTCCAAATATGCTTTATCAATTTTTCTATCAAATCTTGCTACATCTTTGAATTCTTCTAGAGAGAATATTCTTGTGTTTCCTTCTTCTGATTTTTCTGCAAACCATATTTCATCACGTCTAACTAAGTCAAAATCTAAAGTCTTTAATTCATGCGTAGTTATTATCAATTGGTTAGTATTATTTGACTCTAAAAATAATTTTAGTAATCCCTCAACAAGCAATGGATGTAAGCTGCTATCTAATTCATCTATTAAATAAACTTTATTATCAGTTAATAGTATATCAAGTAATTCTAATACTCTAATTGTACCATCTGATTCTTCATATGCTCCAAAAGAATATTCACTATTATTGTGCATGAATTTTAAACTTTTTACTTCAAATTTATTATTTTCATCTTTCTTAACAAGATATAAATCATTTTCAATTCTCAATGTACAACTATTTATTTTTGCCTTTTTAGAAATCATTTCGAAGTCATTAATAAAATTAGCAAAATCAACATCTGACATTCTTGATCTAATGCTATTAATATCATAATCATCAGCTTTAATATTATTAATATTTATATCCATTTTATTTAAATACTTAATTATTTTATCTTTTTTATCAACATAATCTAATGGTAATAATTTATGTGATGCAGGTCTAATAATTATCATTTCATTCGCTAAAAAATTAAATACATTTATAATATCTTTAAAGAAAATATCATTATTTTTTGACATTATTAATCTTCTTGACATTTCAAGTAAAAATAAATCTGAATTATTATTTTTCATTTCCTTTAAACAAGTATTAAAATATTCATTTTTTTCTTTTATATCTGATCCAATTGTCTTTTTCTTTAAATCTCTTTCAAAAATAATTTTTTCTGTAGGTTTAGTCATATCAATCAACCATTCAGAAACTAACTCATTTCTTGAAAAATTTAACTCAAATCCATATGAATATAATTTTTTGTCTATTTCTATCTCATATTCAAAGTATGAATCCTTATTTGGATCACCATTTTTTCCTCTATAAAATTGATTATTTATTAAAGTTCTTATTCCACCATTAAAAATACCTTTAATAATACTTATAGCAATTATTAAATTAGACTTTCCTGAACCATTAGCTCCAAACAATCCAGAAAATTTTAGAATCTTTTTATTATTTGTTTCAATAATATGATTCTCATTATTTCTAACCTTCCCTGCCAACATTGAAAAATGTTGTAATTCATCAAAAGATCTAAAATTCTTAACTTTAAATCCCATTAGCATATTAACAATCCTCCTATTCTTAATATAATTATATTACAATTTTTCTCATTTGTGAAGGTTATTATACATCTTTTTTATAAAAAATCAATACTTTTATGTGATTTTTCCACATTTAATGCTGTTTTTTTAATTATGTTGTGATATAATTGTTATGAGGAAATAAAAAGAAGTTCTGCAAAACTTCTCCTCAATGTGTAAGATAATACATCTCGCAAACTAATTTTGGATTAACATCCTATTATTAGTATATCACACTTTTGTGATCTTAAAACATTTTCTTTTAATAGGATTGTAAATTCATTTTAAAGAAAGGAAGTGTTATTATGGCAACAGTTAAGGCTATACATCAAACAAGTACAGGCAAAAACGATTTGTTCATTAACACTGGGAATCATCACAAAATGACACTTAATCAATTTGTAAAAAGAATTGAAAGTGACAGCTCTGTTTATAGTGATAGATATTACATTAAACATGATAGCAGTGGTAAAACTCCAGTATCAAAACCAAACGGCAATAAAAAAGACAATCTCGAATAACTGTGGTTTATTATCTTACACAAGCACTAGCTTTGGCTAGTGTTTTTTAATTATAGATAATTCTTTGTAATCTTCTTCATTACCAACTCTTTTTAAATAATCTATACCGCCATCAACTGCTACTGCTCCACATGAACATCTTTTATAATCATTAGTACTTTTTGATTCTATAATATCTCCACATTTTTTACATTTAATTTTATTTCTAATTATTTCTTCTTTCTTTTTCATAAGTCATCTCCTCATAATGTATTATACCATGATCTTATAACAATTATATCCTACCGTTTGCGGTATAATACCACTGCAACCATACGGATAAAATCTATATTGTCCATATCACTGTAAAAAAATCCATTGAGAATTTTTGCCACTTTCGGCACTTTTTCTCAATGAACTATTTTAAAACTCAATTTTTTTGTACCTAAATTGTACCTAAAATTATTTCAGCAAAACTGATGCCTTGCAACCCCTTATAAAATGGGCATAAAAAATGAGAGCACGGTTAAATGCTCTCTTCAGGGGGGCAACTTAGTTCTAATTCTTTTTTTAAAATAGACTTTAGATCCGAAAATTTCTTAATATGTTTGCACTGGCAAATTATGCCATTTTCTTTATTTCTTAAATCAATTCCACCATCCTTACCCATTTTAAAACTTTTAAACTCCAAATTTAACTTTTTTGAAATAATATCCTTTGACAATTTTTCAAACTCCAACGGACTTAGTACATCTAAATTGTATTTCATACATATAACACTTCCTTTACTACCAAAAAACCTGTAAATTAACAAAACTATAATATAATTCTATTCTGTCATTCACTTTATCTCTCCAAGCTTTCTAATTCATCTAATTCATACTTAATATTTTTATTAAACTTAATTTTGGAAACATTATATATAGCTGCTAATGGATATCTTACTTTAGGAAATGACTTAAATATTTTAAATGGTGTTATCCATATTAAATAATCTATATTTGAATCTTTTAATATATTTAACATGTTACTATCCTTCCACCAACAATGTAGGTCTCCTGTCATTAGTTCGCCCGGCCCTTTAGGAACTTCGCAATCTATAAGTTTAATATATGGTGTTGATTCATCAAAAACAAAAAACATTGTCTTAAATCCTGGATGATTATTTTTATATTTTTCTATTTTTTGTATATGTTTTTCTATTACCCTTTTAAAATTATCAACATAAAGTTTATAGTTATGATCATTATGTCCTTCAAGTCCACAATAAGGATTTATGAACAAATTACCAGCTTCTGCTATTTCCTTAATGGTTTTATTTTTATCTATTAATTGTTTTGTTATTTGACTTTCTTGCTCATTATGTCGATTAATTACTCTACCATTTTTATCAACAAATGTATGATCATCAATTCTCATTACATCCATCATTAATTTAAATTTATTATTATAAAAGTCCGGCGGTAAAGCATTTTTAGAAGAGGCATCAGTCCATGTTTTCCATAACAATTTATTATGTATTAATCTATATAATAGTATATTATTAAAATTTAATGGAAATATTTTTATCCTCCTTCTTTTTAAGTCTTGAAAAGTTTGTATTATTCTTTCTTCTTTATCATACCTATTCATTTATACCACCCCTAATTATGCAGAAAAGCACTGATATTTTTTTCTTGTCTCTAGCTTTAGAGATTCAAAAAATTTATATGGCTTAAATTTAATATTATTGTAAATTTTTATATCTTGCCACTGTTCAATATATTGTGTGATATCCTCATTTATTACATCAAATATTTTAAAAAAACTTTCTGTTTCTTTATTTATTTTCAACTCTTCCTCTGCGCAATAAAATTCAAATTTAAAATCTTTTATAATAAAATTAAGATCATTATTATACAAATCATGAATTTCAAGTATATTTCTTTGTGACATTATATAATTGATATGTTCATTAATATATTTTATATTGTTACTTAATATATTTTTTAAAAAGTCTAATAGTTCGGGCTTTTTATTTTCACCGTAGTCAGCAAAGATTTCTTTTGTTATTTCATACCATTCTTTCCATTTGAATTCTTTATTGCGATAGTCTTTTTTTCTTCCTGCTACTGAGCAAAATTCTGACCAACCTTCTATATATTTCATAATACTAAATTGTAAATCACTATAAACTAACATATAAATATCATTATGTTTTTCATTTTTTTCCTTAACATTTCCAAATTCAATAATTAAGGCTACTATTGTTGATGCAAAACAACCTAACCCTATATTTAAAATTATATCTGCTAATATTTTGTCTTTTGCTTCCTGTAAGTAAATCCCCCATACCATAAGCATTATGGACATAAACAGCAAGCTTAAATATAAATGCCAATTTAGTTTGTATGGTTTATTTATTTTATTATTCATTTTCAACTTCTCCTACTTCTAGTTAATACAAAAAGACGCAGTACAAAAAATCTATTAAATAGACCTGTACTAGCGTCTTTCTTTAACTAAATTAAGTATATCAAATTATTTTTATTTATTCAATATATTTTGACAAATTTCTTATTCATCATCATCTTCTGAATAATAGTCATCATCTTCTAGTTCTTCCTCTTCAAAGTTAAATGTATCATACTTCTTTTCTTTTACTAATTCTTTTTGCCAATCTTCTAAATAATTATTATCTTTTTTATTATCATCTTCTGTATCTGCAAATGCTTTTATTAAGTTCCATATTAAACACATAATCTCACCACCTGAAATTATTATATCATAGTTTTTCGTTATGTATGACTATATGCTTATTTTTCTACTCTTATTTATATAATTACTTCTTTATACTAAAATAATATTAGTATATATCTACTGCTTATATATAATAAGTATCTTGGATACTTTTAATTAAGATAAGTTTACTTAGCTTAATTAAACACTAATAAGACTTACATAGTAAGGCTTATAGTGAATATAATAAAGATAATATATAGGTATATTAAAACTAAGACTTGATATCTTAGTTTATTATTTAGTCAATGTTAATGTTTTTACTTTGAATTCTTTAGTATCATAACCCCATGGATTAGATACTAATCTTGTATTATTTATTATTATGTCTTCTTCTTTATGATCATGACCATATATCCATACTGGTGATTTATATTCTTTTACTTCTGTATAATAACAAGAGTTATTACCCCTACTATTACTTTTATTTCTAAATGGTGGTACATGAGTTATTATTAAATCTATATTATTTGGTAAGTTATTATACCAAGATATGCTATCATTATGTAATTTTAATATTTTATCTTTCTTAGATAATTCTGATAAGATAAATCTTGAATCATTCTGCATAGGATAGTTATATAGTTTATCTACTAATGTTACTGGTTTATACCAAAGGGTATCTCCCGCTAATAAGAAGGTATTATAGGTATATAGTCCTTTAGTATTATTTGTTTTATCTAGTATGATTATATCGTTATTATCTTTAAATATTTCATTTAATCTATATACTTTATTCATACTATTATAGTTATATTCTTTAGCCATAGGATTAGTATAGATATATTTTATTACTGGTATATAGTATTCATGATTACCTAGGACGAATATTATTTTTTTATAGTATTTTGAACATGAATATAATAGTTCACTCACTCTATTTATATCTTCATCGATATCTCCCGCTACTACAAGGATATCTCCTTTTACTTGCATACTTATTTTATCTTGGACTAATTTATCTATTTTAGTTATGCTTTCTTTTTTACTTATGTAGTGAGTTAAGTGTAAATCAGATACGTAGTCAATGTTTAATTCCATGGTATTTTTCCTTTCTAGATGCTTATATTATATAGAAAGATGCAAATTATGTCAAATAAAAAACTATTGACACTTTTGCCTGTCAACAGTTTCTGTGGATAAGTTATTTATTATTACATTTACTTATAAACTCTTCTTCATGTTCTTTTATTTCTTTAATAATAGTTTCTTCAAGAGTTAAATATTTAAATTTTAATTTTGGTATGTTATTCATATTTCCTCCTATTTAATTATATCATATTTTGTTTATTTTCTCACGATAATCATCATAATTACCAATATATTTAGTGATGTTTTTATTTTTTATTTCGATTATACTAGTGGCTATTTTATTTATGAAATATCTATCATGAGATACAAATAATATAGTACCAGTAAACTCCCTTAGTGACTCTTCAAGCATTTCTCTTGTATCAATATCAATGTGATTAGTTGGTTCATCTAGAATTAAGAAGTTATATGAATTTTGGATTAGACAGAATATTTTTAATCTTACTTTTTCTCCTCCGGATAAATATTTTATTTTTTTATGAATGTTTTCTCCTGCAAAGAGGTATTTGAATAAGGCACTTCTTAAATATTGTTCTGGTCCAATGAAATATTTTCTGGCTTCTTCTAGTACTGATAAATTAATATCTTCAAACTCTATCTCTTGAGGAATATAACCTATCTTGATATTACTTCCTAGTTTTATACTATTATTTCCTTTTAATATTTCTTTGATTAAGGTTGATTTACCGACTCCATTATCTCCGACTAGACATAGTCTATCTTGATATTTAATACTTAGATTAAGATTATTAAATATTTCTTTAGTACCATAAGATAGATTTAGATTATTTATTGTTAATACATCTTTTCCTGATCTACTAGCGGTATCAAAAGTTATATTTAGTTTTTTCTTGTCTTCTGGTTTATCTAACTTTTCTAGTTTTTCTAATCTTTTTTCGATACTAGCGGCTCTTCTAAAAAATATTTCTCCACCACTTGGTCCACAAAGCTTACCATACTCTTTTAATCTTTTGATACTATTTTCCATAGCGGTTATTTGTTTTTGTTGGTCTTTATAGTTTTTTAATTCTAGTAATAGTCTATTTTCACTTTCTTTAATATAGTAACTATAATTACCATGATATACTTCTATTCCTCTTTTGGTTAATAAATATACTTTGTTTATGACATTATCCATGAAATAGCGGTCATGGGATACTAGTATTATTGTACCTTTATAGTTCTTTAATGTTTTTTCTAACCAAATCATTTTATTTATATCTAAATGGTTAGTTGGTTCATCTAATAATAAGACATCTGGTTCTTGTAATAATAATCTTATTAGAGATATGATGGTTTTTTCTCCTCCAGATAAGGTATTGAAATTTCTATTTAATATTTCTTCAGTTATATTAAATACTGGTAGTATTTTTTGAATCTTTGTTTCGTATTCATATCCTCCTAGTGAGATAAACTTCTCTTGCAGATTCATATACTTTGTTATTACTTTATAATCCTCAGTTAAGAGTTTATCTTCATATCTTTCTAATTTTTCTTTTAGTTCTATTATTTCTTTAAAGGCACTATTTATATAGTCTTTTACTATTATATCTTTTTCTTCAGGTATTTGACTTAAATAGCCTATACTTATATTATTTCTTATTGAAAGGGAACCGGAATCTATACTTTCTTGGCCTGCGATTATTTTTAGTATAGTACTCTTTCCACTTCCATTTGTTCCAATTAAGCCTACTTTTTCTCCTTTTTGTACTGTTATATCTATATTATTTAATACTAAGTCAAAACCAAATGACTTACATACTTTACTTATATTTATATCTATCATAATATTCCTCCCATCAAAAAAAGTTATATGAATATATTGCATCCATATAACTTCTATTTATATATATAGATGCAGGCACGACAAAAACTCACACCCACATCTCATTTTTTTTACTTTTATTTTTGATGAGATAAAGGTGTGATATTTATAGTAAACATGATTACATTACCTACATATTTATACATAAATATCCCTCCACTTATAATATATTATAGTTTTTTATTTTTGTCAATTGTTTTTACACTGCAAGCCATTTGTCTTGCTAGTGTTATTTGGAGTCTTTGGTCTCCAAATAAGTATTAATTATACTTATTATATATAAGTATGAAATATATACTTAAAGTAGTTTATTATTGGTATTTTTTTTGTTATTTTGAGTATAATAATAGTGCAATATACTTGACTTTTTATGATAGTTATAGTATCATTGTATTACCGGAGAGAAATCTCGTCAGGTCGATAGCTCAATGTCGATTTTATTAAATTAAGTGTATGTTAAGTACACCGCTTGAGTTGGGGAGAGACTACTAGATAGTCTCTTTTCTTTTTATGGGAATAATAGTTTATGATCGATAATATCAATATCAGAATCAATATTTGATAATGCTCTTCCTCTAGTAGTACCTGCTATTAAATCTGCTGCTTGCACTAAGTAACTCTTACCTGAATCTTGATATGTTAATCTTATTTCTAATTTTCCATATAATATATTTTTGTATATTATGTCATAATTAAAATTAGATATTCCATGTAGTAATTCTTCTGTTAGACCATCTTTTAAATTATAATAACCATTACTTTTTGTAGATTGTTCATCTATATTTATTATTAATCTCACATTTTTATGTGGGTCTATTTTTTTATCTTTTATTAATTCTTCAATGGTACTTTTAATTAGTCTTCTTATTGTGTAATCTATGTATCTTCCTTTTGAGGCTTTATTATTTATAATATGATTATATACTTTTGTATTATTTATTACTAGGGCAATAGTATAATATTTACTTATGTAGTTCATAATCCTTCTTTTATGACCTTTCTTGATATTTGTATTTTTTATTTCTTTACATTTTTTAGTACATTCTCCTTTTGTTTGGTCACAGTAAGAACATTTTATTTCATTTATTATTTGGCGATACTGCGTTATAAATTTATCTTTTTCTTGTTTTGATAAAAAGACTATTCCTGCATATACTGATACTTTTTCTTTTTTTGTTAATTTACCTGAATCATCTAAATTTATATATATTTCTTGATATTCTTCTTTTTTATTCATGTAAGCGCTCCCTTCAATTGTTTTAATGTTTATTATAGCACTTACTTTTACTCTTGTCATTAGTTTTTAAGTAATTTTGTTTATCAACAATATATGTGGATATAAGAAAAACTATAGACATTAATCTATAGCTTATATAAATACTTTTATTTCAGAGACATTTGGCCCAGTAAATTTTTTTGAAAGACTTTTGGCTTTCAAAAACCTCGAACAATGTAATGTGAGAGGGATATATTACCTTCTACTTTTTCCTTTAGAAGATAATAGTTCTTCTCTTAAACATCTATAATATTCAATACAATTAACATATCTATTTTCTTTTTCATTAAATATCCATATAGCAGTTAAATCTTCTAACGAGATAGCTCCCATTTGACCATCTTGTACTTTGGTATAAGGTGCTTCTAGTACTGGTCTTTTATCGTAGTAAAATAGTTTATCTCCACCTCTAGTCCAAAATAATTCATTATTATGACCACCTTTTACTTTATCTTTACTTCTTGCATATCCACTAGTTATAATATCTTCTACTTGATCCATACCGGTTACTCTATATACAAAATTATCATTTGTCTTCATAGCAATAGGACTATCTTTCCCAAAAGCTAATTCTCGGACAAATACTCTATTTCTAGTAGTTTCTATTCTATCGTCTTCCATATTTATTCCTTTTCTATAGTAGTTCTACCACTTATTCTATTATCACTATCTTTAATCCAAAGATAATATTTTTTATATGTAAAGTAATTACTCTCTACTTTATTATTTTCTATTTTATTCCAGCATAATGAATCTATACTGGGAACACTCTTAGTTGTTTTTAAACAGTATTCAGTTGGATCTCCTGTTGTTGTTATTATAAGTTTATTATTTTCTTTAGTAATACTTTCTATTTTAGCTATCATATTTTCATTAGGTTTAGCATAATACTGATTATTATCACTATCTGGTAAGATATTTTTTGCTACAATGAAACTAAATACTGATAAGATGAATATACCTCCAAGTACTATAAATGTACTATTATTATTTTTCATTTTTAACCTCCCTGTAATCTTTAAATAATTTTGTATATATTGGTTTTACTAACTCTCCTAATACAAACATTATAAAACATATTCCGATAGTTATCAAGATATAATTTATTTTTATATTTGGTACTATAAAGTATTTACTTATTGGGGTTACTAATACTATGATTTGAACTAATAGTATTAAGAATACTCCTAATGTTAGTTTTTTATTTGAAAAGATATTTTTATTTAGTACTGACTTTTTAATATTACGACAAGAGAACGAGAATAGTAATTCATGAGTTACTAAGTAGATAAATAATAATGAACCTGCAGTATTTACATCTGCTTCTTTTGCAAAATAGATAAATATTATTAACATTACTATTGATTTTATGATTGCTCCGATTACTATTTTAGCTGTTAATAATGGGGTGAAGAAACTTTCATTGTATTTATTAGCAAGAGTATTTTCCATTTGGTCTTCTGTTTTCTTTTCGAAAGCTAACATAATAGCAGGTATACTATCTGTTACTAGGTTTATCCATAGTAGTTGTAATGTTGTAAACATTTCCATATTTAGTACCATGGATATGAATACTAGTATTACTTCGATTATATTACCTGCGAGTAAGTATAGTATTATTTTCTTGATATTAGAAGTTATTCTTCTTCCTTCTTCAACTCCATCTACGATGGTTGAAAAACTATCATCTACAAGAATACAATCTGCTACTTTTTTTACTACTTCAGTTCCGGTTATGCCCATGCCTATTCCAATATCAGCTTTTTGAATAGCGGGTGCATCGTTTACGCCATCACCGGTCATAGCTACAACATAACCATTACTTTGAAGTGCATCTACTATCCTTAATTTGGTACTTGGTGATATTCTAGCATAAACATTATATTTTTTTACTGCTTCTTTTAATTCATCGTCTGTTAACTTATCTATTTCTTTTCCTGTTGTGGCTCCTTCATCGGTATCGATAATACCAACACTTTTAGCTATTGCACGAGCAGTATTTATACTATCTCCAGTTATCATAACTATTTTTATACCAGAATTTTTACAAGTATTAATAGCATTTGGTACTGATATTCTTGGTGGATCCATCATTCCTATTAATCCTATAAATATCATATTATGTTCTGGATCACTTGTGTTTTCTGTTTTATAGGCTAGTGCTAAGATACGAAGGGATTTTTCTGATTCTTCTTCTTCTATTTTAAATATTTTTTCTTTATATTCAGTAGTTATATTATATAACTTATTATCTTCTAGATAATAGGAACAGTTTTGTAATACTGAGTCTAAACTTCCTTTAGTAAATGAATATTCTTTACCTTCAATGGTATTGATAGTACTCATCATTTTTCTATCTGAGTCAAATGGATACTCTTTCACTCTTGGAATATTTATTAATATATTTTTTTCTTCAAGGTATTTATAGATGGCTACTTCGGTTTCATCTCCTAGATATTTGTCGTTATTCTTTGTTACATTTTGACAACTTGATAAACAATAATTATATAGATTTATGTTTTCGATATTATCTTTTTCGGTATATAATTTATTGTTTACATAGATACTTTTTACTTGCATTTTGTTCTCAGTAATAGTTCCTGTTTTATCAGAACAGATTATGTCAGTAGAACCTAGTGTTTCAACAGAAGCCATCTTTCTTATGATTACATTTCTTTTAGCCATTTCGGACATTCCTAGAGATAATATTATGGTTATTACTGATGACATTCCTTCAGGGATAGCTGCTACTGCTAGGGAAATGGATAACATTAGGATATCAAAGAAATCATTCTTTTTAAGTAGGCCTACGGCCATCATAACTATTATTATTGCTATTATTATATAGGTTAATACTTTACTTATTTGATTTACTTTCTTTTGGAGTGGAGTTAGTTCATTCTTATTATTCATAAGGCTTGCTCCTATTTTACCTAGTTCTGTATTCATAGCGGTACTACATACTACTACAAAGGCATGTCCATTTGTTACATTACAGCCAGCATAAACCATATTTTTTCTTTCGTATAATTCTTTTTCTTCGGTTATATCTATATTATCTTTCTTGATACTTTTTGATTCCCCAGTTAGGGTTGATTCATTTACTTCTAAGGCTTCTGATGATATTATTCTAGCATCAGCAGATACATAGTCTCCTGCTTCTAACTCTATTATATCTCCTGGTACAATCTTTCTTACATCAATTGTTTCTTTTTTACCATTTCTTATGACATTATTATTTGTTATAAACATTTTATTTAGTTCTTCGATTGCTTTATCGGCTTTCTTCTCTTCAATATAACTTAGAGTAGCATTTATTATGACGATTATTAGAATTATTACTGAGTCAGCATATGATTCTTTTTGAATATAAGATATTACTGCAGAAAATACTGAAGCAAAGATAAGTAAAATTATCATTAGATCATTAAACTGATTTAAAAAGATTATTAAATTTGATTTTTTCTTTCGTTCTGCTAATTTATTTTCGCCATACTCCTCTAATCTCTTACTTGCTTCTTCTTCAGTTAATCCATTTATATTGGTATCTAATTCTTTATATAGTTCTTCAACTTTTTTATTATAATAATTATTTTCTTTCATCTTTTTACTCCTTTATATTAGATATGATAGAACAAACATTACTATCATTATTATTAAGATTATTATTAAGAGTACTTTGGTTATGTTTATTAAGATATTTTGATATGGTTTTAGTACTCTTATGCCACAGTTACGACAATACTTATCACTATCTCTTACTACTTTTTTACAATTTATGCATTCTTTCATTGTTGTAACCTCTCTTTTATGATATTTATTATTTCTAATGAACTAGGACTAGATAATTCTCTATGTAGGTAATAGTCATGAATGGCTTCGGCGATTACTTCATCATAATTTACACTTTCTTTTACTTTTTGACTAGCATATCCTGATATATTTTTGGTAAAGTCTTCAAGTGAAATATTGGTATTATACTTTTTGTTATAACTATCTATGGCTTCTTCGACTAGTTCTTTTGAGTATGTTCCTTCTTTTAAGATATTTAGAATATTTTGATAACTATTTATATTATCTTTTGTTACTAGTGTTATGTTATCAATATTATTTTGTTTTAATAATGTTACAAATGTTATGTAATGGCCTAATTCATGGGCTATTAGTGATTCATAACTGGCATTATTTGGATACCAGTTTTCTTTTAATCCTTTACTTAGGATATCTTTATTTAAGAAATAATAACTATTTAATAAGATTTCGGTTTTATTTACTTTGTTATATTCTTTTATATCTAAGTTATTATTTACAAAAGTATTAGTAGGATTAAAATAAGCTATATAATCCTCATTACTTGGAGCATTGGTTACTGTTATGTTTGTTAGATAGCCTTTTATATTAGGAAATAACTGATAGGTTGCACTTATTACTTCTTTTATTTTGTTTGATACATCTTCATCAACATCGCATAAACTTACACTGGGAATGTTATAGCTTTCACTTATTTCTTTTTCAATTATGGATACATTTATATTTCTTTTACATTTCCAAGATTGTTTTGTGATATCTTGTTTTATTAGGTTTATGGCTTCTTCTTTGGTACTCAAAGTTACATTTGTATATTTATTATTGGTATTCATAATGGATACTTTATAACCATATTTTAAGCTAGATATTTCTTTTTGTAATTCTATGTATGGTCTAAACATATCTTTACCACTTATTAAAGTCATAGTAATAAAACTTATTATGATAATAGAAGTTAAGGTAAATAATGAGCCAATATTATTTTCTTTATATCTTAATTTATTATCTTTTAGAGATAAATAACCATGAGGAGTTAGTTCTCCGCAGGTGGGACAGAAGTTATCATCTACTTCTAGTTCTTCATTACACTTTATACATTTCATAAATACCTCCTTTGCTACTTTATTTAATTATATCATATTTTGTCGTATTTGTTTGTAAAAAAATGATATTTTTATTTTTAATGGGAAAATTATATTAGGTGTTAGATATGAATTTTCAAAAACTAATAGAATTAAGAGAAAACTTTAATCTTAAACAAAAGGATATTGCTAAGATATTAAACATTACTCAGCAGACTTATTCACTATGGGAAAATGGCAGTAAAATTATTCCTTTAAAGCATTTGAATTCTTTATGTAACTATTATAATGTTAGTATGGATTATATGCTGGGGCTTTCTAATAAGAATAGTTTTAATAATGGTAAATATAATATTGATAAAAAGATTATTGGTAGGAGATTAAAAGAATTTAGAAAAGAAAAAAATATTACCCAAGAAGAACTAGCTAGTACTCTTAATACTACTCATTCAACGATTAGTGCTTATGAAAGTGGTAAAACTACTATTCTTACAGCTTTTGCTTATGAGATATGTAAAAGATATAACATTTCTATGGATTATTTATGTGCTAGAATACTTATTTGATATTTTTTATATTATATATACTTTTATTTCAGAGACATTTGGCTCTGAAATTTTTTTGAAAGACATTTGGCTTTCAAAACCTCGAACAACATAGTGTGAGAGGCATATAATTTTTTTATTCATATTTTTTTGTGAAGATATTTATAAATGAGAATTAAGGTTTATGATAAAGTTTAAGAAACATCTATAGTTTTTTGCAATTTTATTATATACAATTATTTATTTATGTGGTAAAATTATAATAGGTGAAGAAGAATATGCTGGGGAGAATTATTGCTATTAATGATAATATTGTTTCAGTACAATTATCTGTTAATATTTATGATTATGATAGTTTAATTAGTAAGAATGTTATATTTAAAGATACTACTGCAATTAGTATTGGAGAAGTTATTGCTATCGGTAATGGTATTATGCAGGTATCTTTAGTGGGAGAAATTAGGAATAATAAGTTTTTATTTGGAGATATTTCTAAGCCTTCTTTTAAGGCTACTTGTAATTTGATTGATAATAGTGTTCTTGATATTATTTTAAATAATGATGGACCTAATAGTATTAAACTTGGTAAGTCTTTTATTTATCCTGATTATGATATTAAACTTGATGTTGGTAATTTCTTTTCTAATCATTTTGCTATACTAGGTAATTCTGGTAGTGGTAAATCTTACTCTGTTGCTAAGATTCTTCAGAGTGTCTTCTACCAATGTAAGAGTTTACCTTTCTATTCTAATATATTCTTATTTGATGCTTATGGAGAGTATCAAAGAGCTTTTTCTAGGATACATGAAGTTAATGATAATATTAATTATAAGGTATATACTACTGATTTAAATAGTACTGAATTTGATATTTTACAATATCCTTTTTGGTTACTTGGTATTGATGATTTAGCTTTACTTATGGGTGTTACTTCTAAAGAGCAATTACCAGTTATTGAGAAGGCTTTAAAATTAGTTAGTTATTTTGCTAGAAAAGAAGAAGAAGTTATTAATCAGAAAAATGATATTATTGCTAGATGTTTATTAGATATTTTATTTTCTGGTAAGAGTGCTAGTATGATTAGAAATAAGATTGTTTCTATTCTTACTAAATTTAATACTAGTAATCTTAACTTAGAAGTTAAACTTGTTAAGGGTGGATGGACTAGAACTATTAGACAATGTTTATTCGTAGAGAATACTGGTGAGTTTTCGGATGTTGAGGTTGTTATTGAATACTTAGAAAGTTTATGTTTGGATAATTTTGAGCTTTCTCTTCCTAATGGGGAATATATGTATACTATGAAAGACTTTAGTACGGCTTTGGAGTTTGCTCTTATATCTGAAGGTACGTTAAATAGTGATAAGGCTTTTGAACTTACTAATATTCTTAAAGTTAGATTTAACAATTTAATGAATAGTAATTATGCTAGATACTTTGAATTTGATAATTATATTAATAGAGAGAGTTTTATTAATTTACTTCTTACTACTAATGATGGTAAGAAAGCACAGATTGTTAATTTTAATATTAATTATGTTGATGATAGATTTGCTAAGAATTTGGTTAAAATATTTTCTAAACTTTTATTTGATTATATTGTATCTCTTAATCAGAGGGCTTCAATGCCATTTCATATTGTTCTTGAAGAGGCTCATAGATATGTTCAGAATGATGAAGATGTCACTATACTTGGATATAATATTTTTGAAAGAATTACTAAGGAAGGTAGAAAATATGGATTACTTCTTGGTATTGTTTCTCAAAGACCTTCTGAGCTTTCTGAAACTACAATATCACAGTGTAGTAACTTCTTAGTGTTTAAGATGTTCCATCCTAGAGATCTTCAGTTTATTAAAGATATTATTTCTAGTGCAGATATTACTTTGACTAATAAGATTAAGACTTTACATCCTGGTACTTGTATTATGTTTGGTACGGCTTTTAAGATGCCTACGATTGCTATTCTTGATAAACCTAATCCTGAACCTCTTAGTCAGAGTTGTGATATTAATAAGACTTGGTATATTCATAATTAGTTATAATAAAAAGATAATTCTTGATATTTAGAATTATCTTTATTTTTTATGCCACTTCAGCCTATAGTCTTACGTGGTAAATTAGAGCCCTGTAGTCTCTAATTTAGTTATTTGGTTTTTCTTTTTACTTTTATTTTTGATAGTTCTTCAGCAATATCACTATATAGTTCTTTTTGACTTTGATAGTAGGCTTCAATTATATCTTTATTACTTGAATATATTCTCGTAGTCATGTCTATATATTCTCTATCTTCACTTGGTGCTGTTACTGCATCAGTTAATGTTGCAAGCACTTTTTTATTTTTCTTTTGTTTTGGTAGTATGTTAGTATATCCTGCTGCTGATGTATCTATTAAGATATTTTCTTTTATACTACTTGGTTTATATATTCTAGATTGAGTTGGATCTAAATAATATGTATCTCCTTGGTAGACTGCTGTTGTTATTTTATGATTACCTATTATAGTTAGTTTTTTATCTTTTTTAGGTATAGTATACTCATAATATTTATTTAGTTCTTCTTCATATTGATATACTAAATCTAAAAGATGAATGTTTGTTCTTTGATGTTCATTATGAATTTCTTCTAGCAGACTTATCATATTTTCTACATTATCTTGCATTACATCAAAATCACTTTGATATACAGTTAAAGTATTTCCTTCTATTCCATAAGCATTATATATTTCTTTTAACATAGTAGCTATATGACGACATACTGCTTCACCATTCATTATATTTGATGAGTATATATCTTTAATATCTCTAACTGTTGCTTCTCCAAAATGAAATTCTTTATTTTTAGATAAATAACCATCATATAACATCTTATTATAAAATGTATATATCTCTATAGGATTTTGAAATTCAAATATTCTATTTAATTTTACATATTCAGAAAGAAATTCTTGATAAAGAATTTTTATTTTTTGAACTTCTTTTGTATGTGATTCTGAATTTCTTGAAAATATTGCATAACTAACATTTATAATATTTGCTCCTAGTAACAAAAGACTTGCTAATAAACTATCACTTACGTTAGGTAAAAGAGATGTTCCTATTCCACATGACATGATTGCTATAGTATTAGCTTTAGATATTATTTCATTAGTATTATAACTTATGTTTCCATATATTTTATCTTTTAAATTATCTCTCATATTATCTTTTTTCCTTTCTCTTTACTTTTATATTTGACAATAGATTTGATATATAATTATATAATTCTTGATGTTCTTTATAAAATCTTTCTAATATATCTTTATTTTGTTTATAAATATTAATAGTGCTTTTGACATATTTTAAATCTTCACTAAATGGTGTTGATGGATTTGCTTTCATTGCTTTAGAAGAATTTGCTCTTGGTATTATTTTAGTATCTATTCGACCATCTTCAGATATTAAAATTTTTTGATTATTCATACTTGGCTTATACATTCTTGTTTGAGTTGGATCTAAATAATAGTCTTTACCTTGATAAGTGGCTTTAGTTATACGATGATTTGTTAATTTACCTATGTCTTCTGGTGATATATAATAACTAAAAGCTTCCTGTATTTTATCTTCGAGTAAGTAGGTTAAATCTTCTACTGGGATACCTTTTATATCACTTACTTTTTGTAATTCTTTTTGATAATATGATAACATACTTTTATCTGTTGTAGTATCTTTTTGAAATACACTAATATCATAACTTGTTATGCCATAGTCTAAATAAATATCTTTTAACATTTGTGCTATATGACGACATACTGCTTCTCCATTTATTATATTTGTTCCTTGTATAGTCGTTATGTCTTTAACTTTATCTTTTCCAAAGTGAAATTCTTTATCTTTAGATAAATATCCAGCATATAACATTTTATTATATAATGTATATATTTCTACAGGATTTTGAAAGTCAAATATTTTATTTAGTTTATTATAGTCCTTTATTAAATTATTATATAATTTTCTTATTTCTATTATATCTTTTGTATGTAATGATAATCTTTCTTCTTCACTATATATATAATATATCATATTTAATATGCTTAACATCATTAACGATGCGGCATTATTTAAATTTGCTCCTAGTGAGAAGAAGCCTGTACCAAAGGTTGTTAATATTAGTCCTAGATTTATATCACTTATTAATTCACTAGTATTATAGTTTATATTACTATATATTTTCTTTATTATTTTATCCATAACAATTCCCCTTCATATGTGCTGGGTATTATACCATATATTATAAAAAAAAGCAAATTTTTGTTTGCTTATGATAAAACTTAATTTAAAGACTTTGGCTTTAAATTACTATAGAAAGACCTTAGGCTTTCTATAGCAGTGAACAACGAAGTGTGAACTCTAAAAAAATAGTCTAGTATAATTTACTAAACTATTTACTTTTTTAATATTTCTTTTAAGAATTCCCCAGTATAAGAATTTGGATTATCGGCGACTTGTTCTGGAGTACCTACTGCTACTACTGTACCTCCACCAGAACCTCCTTCAGGACCTAAATCAATTATATAGTCTGCTACTTTGATAATATCTAGATTATGTTCTATTATTATTACAGTATCGCCATTATCAACAATTCTCTCTAGGATAGCAAGTAATTTTTTGATATCGGCTTGATGTAAACCAGTAGTAGGTTCATCTAGAATAAAGACAGTCTTACCAGTAGGTTTCTTTTGAAGTTCTTTGGCTAATTTGACACGAGCAGCTTCTCCTCCGGATAGCGTTGGAGCACTTTGACCTAGGCGAACATAACTTAAACCTACATCATCTAGTACTTTTAATTTATTTAATACTTTAGGATGATTTTCAAAGAAAGGTATAGCTTCTTCAACACGCATATTTAATACATCATATATATTTTTTTCTTTATATTTTATTTCTAATGTTTCACTATTATATCTTGTTCCATTACATACTTCACATGGTACATAAACATCTGGTAAGAAGTGCATTTCTATTTTTTTAACACCATCACCCCAGCAAGCTTCACACCTTCCACCTTTAACATTGAAACTAAATCTTCCTTTGTCATAACCTCTTATTTTAGCTTCTTTGGTTTCAGCAAAGATATCCCTTATATCATCAAATACTCCAGTATAAGTAGCGGGATTACTACGAGGTGTTCTTCCTATTGGTGCTTGAGATATTTGAACTACTTTATCAACATTCTCTAAGCCTTTTATTTCTTTATATTTACCTGGTTTATCTTTAGAACCATATATTTTTTGAGCTAAGGCTTTATATAGTATTTCATTTATTAAACTTGATTTTCCTGAACCTGATACTCCTGTTACGAGAGTCATTGTGCCTAGTGGTATTTTTACATTGATATTCTTTAAGTTATTTTCTTTGGCACCTTTTATCTCTAGATATTTTTTATTACCTTTTCTTCTTACTGAAGGTACTTCAATTCTCTCTGTTCCTTTTAGGTATCTTCCAGTAATACTATTTTCATTATTCATTACTTCTTCAGGAGTACCTGCCGCTACTACATTTCCACCTTCTAGTCCAGCACCTGGTCCTATATCAATTAGGTAGTCTGCTGCTAGCATTGTATCAGTATCATGTTCTACTACAATAAGGGAATTGCCTAAGTCACGCATTTCTAATAGAGAATTTATTAGTCTTTGGTTATCTCTTTGATGTAAACCTATACTTGGTTCATCTAAGACATATAAGACTCCTGTTAATCTTGAACCTATTTGAGTAGCTAATCTTATTCTTTGACTTTCACCACCGGATAAGGTGCCAGCTTCTCTTGATAGTGTTAGATATGATAGGCCAACATTTATTAAGAAATTTAATCTTGAATCTATTTCTTTTACTACTATTTCAGATATTTCTTTTTGTTCTTTTGTTAATTTTAGATTAGTTATAAATGTTCTTAGATCTCCTATTGACAGACATGTTACTTCATAGATATTTTTGTTATTTATTAGAACATTTAATACTGATGGTTTTAGTCTTGAGCCATGACAAGTAGGACACTCTAGTTCTGTCATATAGCCTTCAATCCAATCTCTTATCCAAGTACTTTTGGTTTCGATATATCTTCTTTCAAGATTAGTTATTATTCCTTCATAGTAACTTGTTGTCTTTCTAGTATTTCCATTTTTGGCTTTATAATTAAAAGTTAGAGGTTCGGTTGAACCATATAATATTAAATTTAATTCTTCTTTGGTTAGGTCTTTAACGGGTTTACTCAAATCAATATGATAATAGTCCGCTAGTGTTGTTAGTTCAGTATACATAATACTTGATTCTTCATCTAGATTTATTGGTTTGATAGCACCATCTAGAATAGAGATATCTTTATTTGGTATTACTAAATCAACATCTATTTTATATTTTACTCCTAAGCCTTTACAATCAGGACATGAACCATATGGAGCATTGAAAGAGAAGATTCTTGGTTCTAGTTCTTCAAGAGAATAATCACAATATGGACAAGCATAGTCTTCACTCATGGTTATTTCTTCTTTACCTACAACATCGATTACTACTTTACCATGACTTAATTTACTAGCAGTCTCTAGTGATGAATATAGTCTACTTCTTATTCCATCTTTGATTACTAGTCTATCAATTATTACTGATACATTATGTTTTTTATTTTTTTCTAATTCTAAATCGATTGTTAGTTCTTTTATTTCACCATCTACTTTTATTCTTATATATCCTTCTTTTCTTAGCTTTTCAAATAAATCTTTTTGAGTTCCTTTTTCACCTTTAACTACTGGTGACATAACCATTATCTTGGTATTTTCTTCTAGTTCTAAGATTTTATTGGTCATTTCTTCGATTGACTGAGATGAAATAGGGATATGATGATTAGGACAATGGGGAACTCCTACTCTAGCAAACAATAGTCTTAGGTAATCATATATTTCGGTTACGGTTCCAACAGTACTTCTGGGATTTTTGTTAGTGGTTTTTTGGTCAATAGAAATACTTGGGGATAGACCTTCGATGACATCAACATCAGGCTTACCAGATGAACCTAAGAATTGTCTAGCATAAGCAGATAAACTTTCAACATATCTTCTTTGGCCTTCGGCATAAATTGTATCAAAGGCAAGGGATGATTTTCCTGAGCCTGATACGCCAGTCATTACTACTAGTTTATTTTTAGGTATTTCTATATTTATATTTTTTAAATTATTTTCTCTAGCACCTTTTATTATTATTTTATCCATATTATCACTGCTTCCTTTTCCTTTGGTATTATACCACATTTTTTTAAATTTTTAAACAAGAAAAAAATGCTAATTGATAGCACTTTATATTTATTAAAAATTTAATTCGCCAGGGGATACGGTTCTAGCACCAGAGTCGGCCCATGGGTTGTTTATTTTTCTTTCTAGTACTTTATGTTCCTCTTGCTCTTCAGGAATAAAGTTTTCTAGGTCTGGGCTTGTGTAGTTTGCTTCTTTTGTTTCTTCTTTTACCTTGCTAGAATCTTCTTTATCTGAATTATCAAGTTCTTTATCAAAAGTAACCGCAAGTTCATTTATAGGTTCTTCTGGTATATCCATGGTTAGAACTTCATCACGAGGATGAGTTAATTTATCTTGGTTTACTAAGTTAGTATATTTTGAATCATAAATACTTGCTTCACCTGGAGTACTTGATAAAGGTTCTTCTTTAGGAGAATCCTCTAATACTTTGGTATCTTCAGGTAATGGTATACTCTCTTCTTGTGGAGGCAATGTTTCTTTTTTTGATTTTTCAGATAGTAATTTATTTACTGCATCTAAAAATTCTTCTTTACTTTGAGTAACCGCTAGTAAATCTATTATTCTTAACTTTTCTTCTGGGGTAAAATTATTATTCATACTTGTGCCTCCTTTACACTTATAGTATATATTAGAAAAGAAAAAAAGTAAATATTATAGTTAGTAATTATTTTTATTTGACACTATACTTGATACTTTTTTTCTTATCTTATTAATTATATTATATACAGTTCTTTGATTATTATCTATTATTTCAGATATTTCTTTTGGTTTATAGTTTTGTTCTTTTAATTTAAAAACTAATTCTTCTTGCCAAGTTAATTTACTTATGATTGTTTTCTTTAATTTATTATAGTTATATTCTTCAAATACTTGTAGTTCTGGGTCATACTTTTTATCATATGAGGCTATATTTAAATAATCAGTACTATTAAGTGATGTTGCTTCACTTAGAATTCTACTCTTTTTGGTATTATTTTTTCTAAAAGCATTTTTTAAAGCATTATCTAAGCATCTATTTAAATAGATATTATAGGGAGTAGTATCGCGATAATTATCTATTGTTTCATATAATGCTAAAGTTCCTTCACTTATATAGTCCTCTAGCTCATTATTAGTGTTATTTCTTTGTGAATATTTTCTAGCTTTATAATAAATTAGATTTTTATATTTTTGATAAATTAGGTCTTTTACTTGATCATCATCTTTAGCTAAATATAATAGTTCATAATCATTATCCATATTATACTCCTCTTGATCTATTTATTTCTGCTAGAAAGATGCCACAAGCTACGGAAGCATTTAAACTATTTACTGTTCCACTCATAGGTATTTTGGCTAAGTAGTCACAATTTTCACTTACTAATCTACTTATTCCCTTACCTTCATTTCCTATTATTAGAGCAGTTTTCATTTTATAATCAATATCGGTATAGACTGTTCCTTCCATATCAGTACCTACAACCCAATAACCATAGTCTTTTAATTTTTTGATGGTATTATTTAGATTTGTTACTTTGATTATTTTTACTTTTTCAATGGTACCTACTGATGCTTTTACAACAGTTCCGGTTATATCTACTGAACGATCATTAGGTATTATTATGGCATCTACGCCAAAGGCTTCGCATGATCTTATGATGGCTCCAAAGTTATGAGGGTCTTCAATATGATCTAATAGGACCACTAGTGGATACTCTTTATCGATATTTGGTATGATATCTTCTAGTGAATAGGTTTTAACATCTTCTACTTCTAATATTATACCTTGATGTAAACCTTTACACATTTTATCTAAATCACGCATATCTAGAAGAATAGGATTTATATTTTTCTTTTTGATTAGAGTGATTATTTCATTATCTTTAAATTTATTACTTAGATATACTTTTTTTATTTTATCTTTTGTTTGTAATTTTTCTCTTGCTACATTCTTTCCATATATTTGCATTATTTCACCTCTATTTGCTCTAATATTTCTTTTAATCTATCTTTATTATTTAAGTATAAGTCTCCTAGTAAAGCTTCAAAACCAGTAGATAATTTATAGGTTATGATATCGGTATTTTTGGGGTGATTTTCTTTTTTGTTATTTCTTCCTCTTTTTACGATATCTAATTCTTCTTCAGTTAAGAAGTTATCTTTAGTTAATTTATCTAATATTTTTACTTGTCCTTTAGCGGATACATAAGGAACTGCTGATGCATTTAATTTATTGGCATTATTGATACCTTGTTTTAATAATTTTTCTCTTATATATAAGGATAATACAGCATCTCCTAGCAAGGCTAATACTTGAATATTTATTGTTTTAGTATTCATTTTATACACTTCTTTCTTTGAAAAAAATATTGTTTTTCTTCATATTTAAATGACACATATAGTTTATCATATATAGTTATCTTTGTCTATAATTTGGTAAAAGAAAAGTAGCATTTTTATCTGCTACTGATTATTTTGCATTATTTGTCCAAACATTGATGGTCCAGTTGTTGTTTGTCCTCCTACTGGGATGGGATTATTTACTTGATTAGACTCATTTACTGGATTACCAAAGAATGGATTACTATTTAAATTAGTATTAACTCCCGAATTCATGTTTGGAGTACTATTTATATCTATTTTGAAATTATCTGTTGTATCCATTAGATTGGTTGGTTCTGGCGTAGGTTGTTGATACAAATTACCACTGAAGTTTACTGGTTCATTACTTTGATTATTTACTACTTGATTATCTAATTTAGGAATTTGTTCTCCCATCGGTTGATAATTAGTTGGTTCTAGAACTGGTGTTGGTACTTCAAAGTTATTTGTTTGTAAATTTGGCATAGCCTCAGTTTGATTCATGTTAGGAATATTTAAATTATTTGGTACTTGTCCTTTTTGACTTGATACTTCTACTGGTTCTGGTGTTGACATTTGAGGTGTTACTTCTACAGCAGGACTACTTGGAGCATTAAATGCTGGTACTTCAAAACTTGGAGTACTTACAGGAATACTTTCTGTATTTACTGGTTTCTCTTTTGGCATATCGAATGCTCCTGAATTAAATGTAGGAACTTCAAAACTAGGCATGTTATTTGCTACACTTTCTTTAGGTGGATTAAATACTGACTCCTGAACAGGTAACTCTACTTTTTCTTCTTTATTATATTTGTTATTAAGATTTTTTAATGTCTCACGAGTAGGTTCTTGTAATAACTCATTCGTTATATCCTCTAACTCTTCTTTTGTAAAATATTTCATATTAGGCCCCTCCTTATTATAAATAAATTATAATATAAAAAAGATAAAAAGTAAATAGAAATATCACTTTTTATCTAGAATAATTTTTGAATTAGTCTGCTAATTTTTTGTTATGCTTTATTTCTTCCCAACCTAAATTTCTTTTAAATATTGATATCATAAGGCATAAGATATAGCTTAATAAAAATAATGGGTTATATAACGTTAATTTTGTTTTTGATACATTTAAATTTAATTTATTTTTTTCACTTTTAATTATTATATAGGTTATACCCGCTAATTCTAAGTAGATTAGTAATAAGACTACTACTAAAGTTTTTATAAATGCTGTAATATCATTTATTGTTAATGAACTTACTATTAATAAAAGAACTCCTATTAAAAGGTATATTAGTGGTTGTACTCCTATTACGGTACTTATTTTTGAACCATAGTTTTTATCTTTATAATCTAGACTTCTTCTAATTTCTTTGATATATATTTTACGAGCTTCAAAATAACCTTTTACCCATCTTGTTCTTTGTTTCATAGATACTTTAAAACTATCTGGTTGTTCATCATAAAAGATAGCTTTCTCATTATAGGTTGTAGTTAAGTTATTCAAAGTACTATATAGAGTTAATTCATAATCTTCAGTTAAGGTATTAAAAGGGAAACCTTGCCAATCTTCCACTAAAGAACCTTTGATATAATATCCTGTTCCTGATATGGTTAAATTATTGGTATATTTACTTTTTAATTGATTACCAATTGTATTTATCATAGAAAAGGTTAAGGCAGAAGAAGCTGCTACTAAGGTAGAACTATTTTTAGTATTACGATAACTTATGCCAATATCATAACCTTCTTCAATACTATTTATCATTTCTTTGATATAGTTTTTATCTAAGATATTATCGGCATCAAAGATAAAATAGGCATCATATTTTTTATTTTTTGATAATATCTCTTTAATAGCATCATCTAAGGCATAGCCTTTTCTTTTTTTAGTTAAATCTTTTCGATAGATGATATTCATATTATGTTTTTTGACTATTTCTACTGTAGGATCTTCTTTTGATTCTACAATTATATAGACATCTTTGGAATTTATTTTTTTAGTTTGCTTTTCAATACTAATTAGAAGTTGTTCTATTACTTGAGATTCGTTACGTGCAGGTATTAAAATACAATATTTATTAGTTACTGTATCTGACTTCTTGGGACTATTGTTATTTCTTGTCATTACAAAGAAACTATATACTAACAAGAATAGTGAATAAATTATTAATAAAAAACTTATTATTGTTGTCATCTTACCACCATATTCGTATAACCATTCTTCATTCTGCTAACTCCTTTTATATTAAATTATTTCTTTCATATATATTGATATCATATTTAGTATATATATCAACTTTTCCTTTTTTAGTAAACTTTATGAAACATAAATCTTCAATTACGATATCTTTATCTTTTTCTAGATTGAATGTTATTTTTTTACATTCTTTTAATTTTGGATTATTATGAGTCATTTTTGTTATATTTAAGTTATTAGCTATATATATAGTAATATTATTATCTGTATAATAATCTAATCTAATATAGTCTTCAATTACTAGAGAACCTTTTCCTTTTAACTGATAACTTCTTGGTTTTATCTCTTTTTTAGGAGTTATTTTTTTTATTTCTTTTAGAGATAGACTATTTAGAATACTACCTTCATTTAATAAGCCCGGTGTATCTATTATTTTTAAATTATCTAAGTTTATTTCTATTTTATTTAGGGTTGTTGAAGGATATAGACTAGTTGTTATTTCTAGTTGTTTGTCGGTATAGTTTTTTATTAGTTTATTTATTAGAGTTGATTTACCTGAATTAGTCATTCCTACAAAGTATATTTCTTTATTACTTTTATTATATTTTTTTATTTTGTTTAATAAGCTATCTAGATTGTAATTTTTTATTGAACTTATTATTTCAATATCTAGATAGTTATTAGTTATATTAGATATATAATTTATTAATTTATAGTCCTGAACTGATTTTGGTAATAAATCTTTTTTGGTTAATACTAATATTACATTATTAAATTTATTTATATATTCTAAATTAATATTTAATAATGATGTTAAATAGACTACTAACGCATCTTTAGGGATACTATTTAAAATATCAGTATAGTCTTTATTATTTAATGTTACAGCTTTGTATTCACCATAATTTTTTAATTTAAAGCATCTTAAACATAGTTCATTATCTATATTTTCTGTATATCCTTCTTTATTTATATCTTCTGTTTGAAGAGTAATGCCACATCCTGTACACTTCTTAATCATAATATTCTCCTACTTTAAATATTCCTTTTTTATTCATTTTATTTATTTCTTTTCTTTCTATATAACGATGTATTTTAGTAAATGGCATATCAATATCAGACATTGGATTTACTAATACTGTTGTTATACCTACTCTATTACCACCATAGATATCTGTTACTAATTGATCTCCAATGATTGCTACTTCAGATAAGTCTAATTTGTATTCTTTTAATACTTTTATGAATTTTGCTTTTCTTGGCTTTCTAGCAGATGGGCAACAATCAACATTTAAATATTTTTTAAATGGTTCAAGTCTATTTCTTGGTGAATTAGAAAATATTATTACTGTAAAACCTGAATCTTTTAGTTTATCAAAATGATTTTTTAATTTTTTAGTTGGTTTTTTATCTACATATGGTACACAAGTATTATCTAAATCAAAGAGTAAACATTTTATACCGTTTTCTTTTAATTTATCATAGTTTATGGTATAGATACTTTTTTGATAAACATCTGGATAAAAATAATTCATATATAATTCACCTCACTATAAATATTATACTATATTTTTTTTATTATTGAAAGTTAATAGTTATTTTTCTTTACTTTAGTTAAATTTATGCTCATAACTAAAAGGGATAAAGTTAAAATTATAGTAACTATATTTAATACTACCGCACTTTGAGTTAAACCCGCTAGTAGGAGGAGAGTATAACCTGTAACTCTTCCAACATTTAATGTTACTTCTCTTATGGCATTAAATTCACATTGATTACTTTTATTTACTATTTTGCTATTAGATAAATTAAATATTTTAATTTTTCTAACTAGAGATAGTATTTCTGCAAATATTACATAACTAAATTTATATATTATTACTGTAGTATTTGTTTTTAATATTAAAAATATTATTAAAGATATTACTGGTATTATACTTGATATTATTATTACTTTTTTATCATCTCTTTTATTATAAATTAAACCATATATTTTTACTACTAATATTGATAATAATGTTGCTATGGAGGTTATTATTCCTAGATTGATATTTGTTTTAAAGGAATTTAATATTAAAATTACCATTACTGTTTCTAAAGCACCATTACAAATATTCATACCAATAAAGAATTCTCCTGCTAAGCAATTTATTACTTGTTTATTCTTTTTGAGTTCTAGCCAAGCTTTTTTTAAATTGTACTCTTCTAAATCTCCATTATGATTATCAGTTATGAAAAAAGATAATATTATTTGGATAAGTGATATAAATAATACTATAACTGCTGTTAATATATAATTGGTTATAGTTATTATACTACCGAAAATTATTGGAAATAGAATACCTACTACTGATATGGTTATAAATAATTTTACCATGTAGTTTGTTCTTTCGGTATTTTTTACTTTATTTATAATGAATAAATTATATGGAAAATAATAACAACTTGCTGATATACCATATAGTATTGATATGATTGGTAAATAATTTATTATTTTTTCTTTTAATAATATTATTATTAAAATACAAATAAAGTTTAATATTATTCCTATTCTAAATATTTTAATTCTATTTCTTTTTTCTGCTAGGACTGCTACTACTAACGTGCTTAATGCCATTGTTGCATATGTAAATATATAGTATATAGCTATATTTAATATACTATTAGTAGATGGACTTATAAAGTACGCTGTTAAGAATGGGCCAAGAAATATGGTCATTATTTTTTTGATTGCATCCATTATTATTATTATATTTTGTTCACTTTTTATTTTTTCTTCATTGTTATACCTCTTATTTAATATATATTTATATTGTATCATATATTTTGGTATAATTAAATGTTTATTTTTATATTATTTAATAGGTGGTATGATGTTATTTAATTTATTTAATCTTTTATTTGGTAACCTTACTTTTTTTAGTGGTGCTTACTCTAATAATGTTTTTCCTGATCCTTTATCTAAAGAAGAAGAGGAAAAATATATAGAAAGAATGATAAATGGAGATAAGGAGGCTAGAAGTAAACTTATTGAACATAATCTTAGACTAGTAGCACATATTGTTAAAAAATTTGAATCTACTTATAATGATGTTGATGATCTTATTGGGATAGGAACTGTTGGACTTATTAAGGGTATTGATAGTTTTTCTCCTAACAAGAATGTAAGACTTACTACTTATATTGCTAAATGTGCAGAAAATGAAATTCTTATGCATTTTAGAGCAGATAAAAAGAATTCTAAGAATGTTAGTATTTATGATGGTATTAGTTATGATAAGGAAGGAAATGAGGTTACAATACTTGATGTTTTAAAAACTGAAGATCCTGATTTTAATGAAGAAATATATAAAAATGATAATATTAAATTATTAAAAGAATATATGAATATTCTTTCTCCTAGGGAGAGGGATGTTCTTACTAAAAGGTATGGTCTTGATAATAACGATGAAATAACACAGAAGGAAATTGCTAAAAATTTGGGTATATCGAGAAGTTATGTTTCAAGAATTGAAAAAAGGGCAATAACAAAAATTTTAAGAGAATTTATTAAAAATGATACTAAGAAATAGTAAAATCATAAATAATTGTTGACTAAAAGGCAATTTTATGGTAAAGTTAATTACGAACTGATGAGGAGGGAATACGATGAAGAAAGTAACAACTAAAAAAACTAGATCTGTAAATAATAGACCTAACTGTTTAAAAATAACTAAAGGTACTCAAAAAGTTAACTTTACTACTGTTACTGACAAAGATGGTAACAAAATTAAGACTAGTGTTAGAGAAGCTAGAACTATGAAGAAGAATAATAAGAAAGATGCTTAATGAAATGGATTTATATCCATTTTTTTATTTATCCACAGAAGTTGTTGATAAATAAAAAGAAGACTAGTTACTAGTCATTCTATTTAAAATACTCATCAAATATACTTTCATTATATTCTTCTATTGAATAGTAATAGAAGGCACCTGCTTGATTTTTATATTCTGTATTTCTTTCTTCATAGTTACTATTATTAAAAATATTTTTTATTTCTTCATCAGCAGAATCTAATACTATTGAACCTGCAAATACTTCAAAAGTATAATTTTGATTATTTATTTGATAAGATACAGTTAAGTGATCTCTATCTTGTCCACCCCTTCCTAGACTATATGTTTTTACTAATTTATTTGTACTTATTTTATCTAGTATTTGTTTAAGTTCTTCTTTAGATAAAGTTACTTCTTTATCTATATCTTGAGAGTCTCCTAACTGAGTATTTCTTTTTCTAGATAATTTTATTTCTGATATATTATAAGATAATAATTTTTCAGCCCAGTTTACTTCAGTATTATTATTTTCTATTACATCATTTTTATTGTCTAATTTGTCATTTTTATTATTTACATTTACTTTACCAGTTAATACTAATGTAAGAATTATTAATAATAAAATTATAATTATTGTTAGCATTATGATTATAACATTTTTACTTTTATCTTCTTTCATTTGCTTTTATTCATCTCCTTACTTTCTTTTATTTTATTATATCATATTATAATTATAATTACCAGTGTTTATAAAAAAAATATGACTATTTTCTAGTCATACTTTTCTTTATCTTTTGGCATTTCTTTTAATAGTTTGTTATAGTATTCTTTACCTAGTCGATATTCTTCCTCAATTATTTCTTTACTTGGTTCCTTTTTATTTTCATTATTCATATTAAAAGCTCCTTTCTTTATTTATTATAAAGAGAGGAGCTATATTTATACTAGTGTTTTTACTTTTTCTATCATGTTATCACTAGTAGTTATGTATGAACCTACTACTGCTATGTCAGCAGTATTTACTAAGTTTATGGTTTTATCATTGATACCACCATCTACTTCTAATAAAATATTTTTATCTTTTATTAAGTTCTTTATTTCTTTTATTCTATTTGGACTGTTTTCTAGGAATGGTTGGCCACCTTGACCTGGTTCGACAGTCATTATTAATATTAAATCGATATTATCTAAATATGGTATTAACTTATTTATGTCAGTATTTGGCTTAATCGATATTCCTCTTTTAAAACCATATTCTTTTATTTTGTTTAATATATTTTGAATATTCTCTTCTATTTCTAAATGAATTGTTATATATTCAATATTTTTTAAGTCTTTTATTTGTTCGATATATGATAGAGGTCTACTATGCATTAGGTGGATATCTAGTTTTTTTTCTGATACTTTAGATAGTTCTAATGTTTCTTTTGCTGGTATAGATATTTGTTTAACAAAATTACCATCCATTACATCGACATGAAAATATGATATATCAGTGTTATTTAATATTTTTATTGTTTCTTTTTTATCTTTGGCATTTAGTATCGATACTGATATTTTCATTTTTGACCTCCTATAAATGATTTATAATTGTTATATCTAGATAATAATATTTTATTTTGTTCTACTAGTTTCTTTACTTCACAGTCATCTTCTTTGATATGCATACAATCTTTATACTTACAATTATGTAAGTTATCAAACATATCTTTCATATTATCACGGATATCTATTTTAGTCATTCCACGGAAATCTACTGATGAGAAACCAGGGGTGTCTGCGACTAAAGATGAATCTATATCATATAAAGTTGTACATCTTGTTGTATGTTTTCCACGACCTAGAGCCTTGGATATTTCATTTGTTTCTAGATTTAGATTTTTATCTAGTTTATTTAATAGAGATGATTTGCCTGCTCCTGATTGACCAGCAAAGACTACTATTTTACCTGTAATTAGTTTTTTTATTTCTTTGATATCATTATTTGTTACTACTATGTAACCAATACTTTGATAGTAGTTAAATATCTCTTTAATATTCTTTTCTTCCTCTTCATTTAGTAAGTCTGTCTTTGTTAAGCATATTATTGGTTCTATATTATTATAAGATATTATTGTTAGTAGTTTATCTAACAAGTTGCTATCAAAGTTAGGCTCTTTTACTGATGTTACAATTAATGCTATATCAACATTAGCTATTTGAGGTCTTATTAGGGAGTTTTTTCTAGGTTTTATTTCTAGTAAGTAATTATTTATATCATCTATTATTACTTTATCTCCTACTAAAGGAGTTATTTTATCTAGTCTAAACTTTCCTCTTGGCTTACAGATATTTATCCCCTTATTTGTTCTTACTGTATAATTATTACTTTCGTTTTTGATTATTATACCTTCCATATTTTATTCCTATTCTGTTTTTTTATCTTTTTTATCATCTTTTGGCATTAATGAATCTGTTGGTTCTGTTTTATCTTCTGGTTTCTTTGATATAGTTATTTTTAAAGTATAACCATTATAAATTGGATCTCCAGGATCTCTGCCTTGTGATAATACGATATTTTCTTCTACATCTGTTGTTTCTTTATATGTTATATCTAACGTTAAATTATTTTCTTTAGCAAAATCTTGTACCTTTGATAAAGTCCATTTTTCTTTAACCATATCTGGATATACATCTACTTCTGGTATGTATAGTATTACTGAATCATTAGCATATAATTTTGTTTCTTTTTCTTTATCAAGTTTTGGCTCTTGATCTATTATTTGTTCTTCTTTGTCTTTATAATCAGATGTATTTTCTACTTCTTTGGTTTTCATTTCTACTTTGATACCTTTTAATTCTAGTTTTGCTTTTATTTCATAATAATTTTTACCAGTATAGTCTTCTAGTAATAGGTATTCTTTACCAGAAGATTCTACTATTGTGATAGTACTTCCTTTGGTTTTTGTTGAACCAGCTTTTGGTTCTGTTCTTATTACCTTTCCTTCTTCAATATCAGCATTTTCTTCATCTTTTGTAGTATATTTTAAACCTTGTTTTTCTACTTTCTTTATGGCTTCTTCTAAGGTAAGACCTGTTACATCTGGTACTTTTACTTCTTTAACATCATGATTACTTATTAGTAGATATACTACTGCTAATACTATTAGGAAGGCTAATAATATACCTGCCAATATAATTGGTAGTTTATTTTTTTCGTCTTTTTCTTTTAGTATTGAATCATCTGTTTCAGTAGTTTCTTCTTTATCAAGAGGTTTATCTACGACGGGCTTCTTTGGCTCTTTTGGTATAGGAGCTATTACTTTGGTTTCCTCTAAATCATTTTCAGGATATTCATATACTATTCTTTTTTCGTTATCTCTTTCTAAAGCAGTTTGTAAATCATTATACATTTCTCTTGCAGAGTCATATCTATTTTTTGGATTTTTAGCAGTTGCTTTTAGAATTATATTTTCTACTGATTGTGGTATTGTTGGGTTTTGCTTTCTAACACTAGGAATTTTTTCTTTCATGTGTTTTAAGGCTATTTCAACAGCAGTGTCTCCTTTGAATGGTACGGAACCGGTTAATAACTCATACATTAATATTCCTAATGAATATATATCACTTTTTACTGTTGATCCCTTACCGTTAGCCTGCTCCGGTGGTAGATAGTGGACTGAACCCATTACTGAGTTTGTTTGAGTTAATTGGGTTGAATTTAAAGCCATTGCTATTCCGAAGTCGGTTATTTTGATACGACCATTATCTTCAATCATTATATTTTGTGGTTTTATATCTCTATGAATTATATAAGCTTCATGAGCGTGAGCTAAACCATCTGTTAACTGACTCATTATATCTATTACTTCTGTTAGGGTTAAGGCTCCTCTTTTTTGAAGTAATTGTTTTAATGTCTTTCCTTCGATATATTCCATTACAATATAATAGTTTCCATCTTCTTCTCCAACATCATATACTTCAACGATATTTGGATGTGATAGGTTTGATACTGATAAGGCTTCTCTTTTGAAACGGCGAATAAATTTTTCATCGTTTGAAAGATCACCTCTTAAAACTTTTATAGCTACTTTTCTTTCAAGAATGGTATCTTCTGCTAGATAGACATTGGCCATTCCTCCTTCACCGATGGTTTTTATTATTTCATAACGATCATTTATTTTTTGACCTTTAGTTAGCATTACTTATCACCACTTTCCTTCTTCAGATAAGCTATTGATATGTTATCTGTTCCGCCTCTTATATTACTCTTTTTTATTAATTTTTCTACTTGTTCTTCGATTGAAGATTTACTATTTAATACTTTTTCTATTTGTTCATCTGTTACCATATTAGTTAATCCATCACTACATAGGAATAAACCGTTTATGGTATTATCGATATCGAAGATATCTATTTCGATTGGATCATTAGCTCCTAGTGCTCTTGTAAGCAAGTTCTTTCTTGGATGAAACTTGGCTTGTTCAGGAGTTAGTTCTCCGGTTGAGACTAATAAATTTACTAGGGTATGATCTTTGGTTACTTTATGTAATTTTTCATTTTTTACTACATATCCTGATGAATCTCCTATATTTCCATAAAGGATATAGTCATCTGTTTTGATGGCTATTACTAGAGTTGTTCCCATTCCTTTACTTTCTGGATGAATAGAGGTATATTCAAATATTTTTTCATTTATTTCTTTTACTATTTTTCTTAACCAATCTATTCCTTCTTCTTTTTTCCCTATTGTTTCCATACTTTCGAAACTTTGAACAATATGTTCTATTGCTATATTTGAAGCTATTTCTCCAGCTTTATGTCCACCCATTCCATCTGCTACTGCGAGAATGAATTCATTATTTTTATTGCCAACTATTATTACACTATCTTCATTATGTGTTCTTACTTTTCCGGCATCTGTCATATAAAATGTTTGCATTATTTCACTTCCTCTTAATTATTGGCTCTTAGTTGACCACATGCGGCATCAACTGAACCTCCAAATTCTTTTCTTATTGTTACATTTATCTTATTTTTCTTTAGTATATCATAAAACTTCATAATTTTCCACTCTTTTGTTCGTTTAAATTCAATATTTTCTGTTTCATTATATGGTATTAGGTTAACATAGCAATTTATTCCTTTTAATAATATGGCTAATTCTTTAGCATTTTCTTCGCTATCATTTACATTATCAAGCATTATATATTCAAAGGTTACTCTACGATTTGTCTTATTTATATATTCTTTTATTGTTTCCATTAATTCATTTAAAGGATATGCTTTATTGATAGGCATTATTCTACTTCTAAGGGTGTCATTAGGAGCATGTAAGCTTATGGCTAGGTTTACTTGGCCTTCTTCATTCATAAACTTCTTTATACCAGGGATTACTCCACATGTTGATATGGTTATATGTCTTGAACCGATATCGATTCCTTTACCACAGTTTATTATTTTTACAAATCTTAAAACATTATCATAGTTATCAAATGGTTCTCCTATTCCCATTAATACTACATGAGTTATTCTTTTATTTATGTCTTCTTCTATTTGAAGTATTTGCTGTACTATTTCATAAGCTAATAGATTTCTTACTTTTTTTAATCTTCCGCTTTCACAAAAAGCACACGTCATATTACAACCTACTTGAGATGATACGCAGATACTTGTTCCGTAATCGTGAAACATTAATACGGATTCTATCTTGTTTCCATCTTCTAATTCAAATAAATATTTATTGACATTCTTGCCTTGCTGTTTTATTAACATTTTTATTTTATAGAAAGAGAAATCTTGTTTTAGTTTTTCTCTTACTTCTTTACTTATATTGGTCATATCATCAAATGATGTTATTCTTCTTTTATATAGGGCTTCATATACTTGAACTGCTCTAAATTTTTTTTCATTTATTGATATGAAATAGTCTTCTAATTCTTTTATTGTTAAATCATATATATTTCTCATTTTTTCACTTCTAACTTTCCATTATTATTATACCAAAAAAAATATGTTATTAAAACATATTTTGATTATTTTTTTTTATGTTCATGATGAGAATGTCCTCTTATTCCATATCTTTTGGTTATTGGATCTTTGAATAAGAAGTTTTTTATTGGTAATAATGTTAATACCATATAGGAACCGAATATTATAAATAATACTATTACTGATATGTATGTATAGAAGAAATGTAATGATTCCATATTTATTATATAGTAAAATACTAGATTACTTATAATAATAGTTAAATAGAATATTGTGATATCTATTGGTAATATGGCTTTTTTGGTTATTAATTGATAGGCATAAAATAGTAATGGTATTAGTACTATTATTACTAATATACTTAAGGCTTTGGCTTCAAAGTAATTGGGATTAAGGCCATATACTGCTCCATCATATAATGTCCATATAAAGGTTGGTGTTAAGGCTATTTTGATATGTTCCCAAGTACTTTCATTAACTGCGGCAAAAAGGGATACTACTTTATTATGTCCTGACCATTCATACATGAAATGTAAAAGTGTTCCTATTACCGATATAAAAATTATGGCTATTACTATATTCATATATCCTCCTATTTATAATATAATTATATATTATTTTTTTATTTATTACAACTAGTTATTTTAATGAAATCACAACAATTAAAAAATGAGTAATTCCTTATGATATATGGTTTTACTCATTTTTGATGTCAAATAGTTATTTATTATTCTTTAATAATCTTAGAGTATTTAGAATACATAATACTGTTACTCCGACATCAGCAAAGACAGCCTCTAGCATTGTTGATACTCCTAGTAGAGTTAAGATTAGTACTAATAGTTTTATGCCTATAGCAAAGATTAGATTTTGATTTATTATCTTTCCTGTTTTCTTAGATATGTTTATAGCAGTTATTATTTTATCTAGGTTATCATTCATTATTACGATGTCTGATGCTTCGATAGCAGAGTCTGTTCCTAGATGCCCCATAGAAATACCTAGATCTGCTAGTTTTAGAACTGGGGCATCATTGATACCATCTCCAACAAAGGCTACGATGGTTCCTTCTTTTTTGTTTGTGATTATTTTTTCTAAATAGTTATATTTATCATTTGGTAACATACTATAGTTTACATCTTCGATATTTAGTTCTTTTGATATTTCTTCGGCTTTTTCTTTGGTATCTCCAGTAAACATATGAACTGTTATATTCATATCTTTTAATTTTTTTATTGTTTCTTTAGCAGTACTTTTTATTTCATCTTTTATTTCAATATCTGCAACTAGACTATTATTTATTGTTAGATATATATTACTACTTTCTTCTTTGATACCACAGTATTTAGGGTTTCCTATTTTTACTTTATCTTTTTTATAAGTAAATTCTATTCCTTTTCCTGATACTTCTTTGAAATCTTTGATATCATTATGTGATACTTCTTTATTATATTTTTTTAATACTGATTTGGCAATTGGATGGTTTGAAAGTGATTCTCCTTTAGCAAAAATTTCCATTATTTTATCTTCAGTATATTCTTTGTTATGGATATTTATTTTTGATATATAGAACTCACCTGTTGTGATAGTTCCTGTTTTATCAAAAGCTATTTCTTTGATATTTTTGATACTATCTAGGTAATTACTTCCTTTTACTAGTATTCCTTCTCTAGATGATGCTCCAATACCTGAAAAATATGATAATGGTATTGATATGGCTATAGCACATGGACAAGATATTACTAGTATTGTTAATCCTTTATAAATACTTTCACTATATGTTAGACTTGTAAATAATGGTAATAAGACTGCTGTTAGAATGGCAATTATAATTACTCCTAATGTATATTTAGATGAGTATTTGGATACTACTTTTTCGGTTTTGGTTTTTCTTTCGGTAGCAGTTTCTACTAATTCTAGTATTTTATTTACTGTTGAATCTTTATAGATTGATGTTACTTTTACTTCTAGTAGGCCTCCTTTATTTATACTTCCCGACAGGATATTATCACCAACTTTTACTGATATTGGAAGTGATTCTCCGGTTAGAGCACTTGTATCTAACATGGAAGAACCTTTTACTATGGTTCCATCTAGTGGTACTCTTTCTCCTTCTTTGACTACGATTATATCTCCGACTTTTATTTCGGTTGTTGGAACTACTATTATTTTATTATTTTCTTTTAGATTTGATGTTTCTTCTTTGATATCCATAAGTTCGGCTACTGAGTTACGACTTTTATTTACAGCCATGCTTTCTAATACTTTTCCTAAATCATATAAGAATAGGACCATTAATCCTTCATGGGAATCTCCTAGAGCAAAGGCACCGAGAGCAGATATTGTTACTAGGAAGTTTTCATTTATTACTTTCTTTCTTAATTGTTTAATAGCGGTTAATAGTGTTTTATATATTAGGATTATGTAGGCTACTACTATTAAGATAGTACTTAAATAGTTTGGTAATTTTAGTACTATTCCAAGTAATCCTATTAATCCTCCTAGTACTATTCTATAGATATCTGTATTTTTATTTTCTTTTATTTTATCTTCACTTAAAATAGCATCTGGTTCTATTTCACTTACTATTTTTTTTATATAAGTAAAAGCATCTTTTAAGTCTGTCTCCACAGTTACTGTTGATGAATTAAAATTAACGATTGCTTTTTTGATATTTTTATCTTCATTTAATTTATTTTCAATGGTTTTAGCACAATTAGCACAGTCTAGATTTTTGATATTATATTTATATTTCATTTATATGTTCCTTTCCAATATTAAATAGTTTTTTCACATGATCATCACTTAGTTTGTAGTAGACTGTTTTTCCTATTTTGGTATATTTTACTAATTTTGCTGATTTTAGTATTCTTAGTTGATGTGAAATGGCGGACTGTGTTCCTCCAACTAGTGTTGCTATATCACTAACACATAATTTATTTTCTAATAGAACATTTATTATTTTTACTCTTGTTGAATCTGCAAATACTTTGAATAGTTCTGCTATATCAATAATTGTATCTTCTTCAATTAATTCTTTTTGTATTTTATTTATATCTACATTATCTATCATATTATTCCTCCTTATTATATATGAATATATATTCATATATTTAAATAATATCACTGTTACTAAAAGATGTCAATATGTTTATATTATTTTTTATCAACCATATTTATTATATATAAGTTAATTATTATATACTATTATATGTTAAAAATAAAAACCACTTGTATTTTTTTACAAGTGGTTAATTTTATTATCTAGTTAATGTTCTTGTTTTAGCTTTTTCTACTGTATTAATATCATTAGATAATGATAATTCTTCTAACTCTTCTTTTGTTAAATCACTTAATGGTACTATGTAAAGATTATCGTTAGTTATAAATCCTCTTACTACATTAGTATTAGTTTTCCATATTCTTGTATAATAGATACCATCATTGTCATAGTAGAAAGAAATGTCTGTAGCAGAATTTATTGGTGAAGAAAGGTTTTCTTCTGTACCAAAAAACTCATATTGAACTGAATTACTATTAAATAATACACCTATTGCTTCTAAATAACTACCTTTCAATAATATGTATTTTGGTAATTCTCCTTCATACTCAAGAAAATCTTTATTATTTAATCTATTTTCATAACTTTCTCTCAATTTTAGAACAAAGTACTGTCCATCTATATCTTCTTTTTTACCTGTATTTAGTATATTATTGATGCCTTTGTCTACGTATTTGCTAGTACTGATATTATCAATTATCATACAGTCGCTTTTCCATCCAGATGATGGATTGATAGTCCAAGTATTTTTATTTCCTGCAACCACATAACCTTCTGGTGCAGCAACTTCAGTTAATGTATACAATCCATCCTTTATATTTTCTATTCTATGTGCTTCTTTTGAACTACTAATCCAACTTTCTATTAAGTTATTATTTTCATCTCTAAGTTCAAATTTAGCACCATCTAGTAACATACCATTTTCAACGTCTGTAACGGAAACTTCGCAAAACCAAGATTCTTCTATTTTAGTGTGACCTTCAATTGTTTCTTGTTTTGTTGTTGGCTCAAAAGAATCACTTTCTTGTTTCTTTTTGCCACATCCTGTTAATCCAAATGAAGTTAATGTTAAACTAGATGCAAGCATTAATGATATTAGTCTTCTTCTTGTAGTTTCATTAATATAATTATTTTTCATTTTTTATCTTCTCCCTCTTAAAGTGATTAGTATTATATATTAATTTATTTGTTTTGTCAAGGTATCTCCGCTTATTTCCACTTATTTATCTCCGCTTATTTCCACTTATTTAGCAAATAAATGAATTATTCTAAGAAAAAATAATTTTAGTTTTGAGATGACAAGCTCAAAACTTTTTTCTAATGACCTTAGGCATTAGAAAACGGCGAACAACATAGTGTGAGACGATACTGAAAAAGAATCTATTTAATAGACTCTTTATCTTTATATTCTTCTAGTGTTAGGTTATTGTTATAAATACTACTAGCTATATTTCCTACATATCTTAAATGCCATGGTTCATAACTATATTTGGTTATATCTTCTTTTCCTTCGGGATATCTTATGATAAAACCATATCTATGACTATTTTGATGTATCCATTTGGTTTCTATTTTATCTTCAACATCATGTTCTATATAACATTTTCCATCTTTATATATACAAAAATCTAAAGCTAATCCTGTTTGATGTTCACTCTTACCAGGAGATGCTATTCTTGTTATGGCATAGGTAAATCCTTTTTCTTCTAGTAATTTATTATATATTTTTTCTTGATAATCATAGTCTCGATAGCCACTTACTATATCAATATGATATCCATATCTTAAGGCTTCTCTTTTTAGTTCTTGAAATGCTTCTAGGGCTTTATTGTCTAGTAATATGTTTTCTTTATATTCACTATGAACATTTTCTAATGTATTTGGTATATATGCTCTTGGCAGGGGATTATCTTTATTTACTAAAATACTATAATCCATAGATACCTCCTACTGTATTATATGTTATAAAAAAAGAAATAGATACTATTTTAATTTATCTATATCTTTCTTTACTTTATTTATTTTTGTATTTAGAGTAGTTATTTTATCTTCTAAGTCTTGTTTTTGTTTTTCCAGATTTTGATTATTTTCTTTGATTAATTCATAATTTTCTTTAATGTTTTTTAGTTCTTCTATCTCTTCAGTTAATTCTTGATGTTCTTTTAGGTAGTTATTTAATTCTTTATTTTTGTTATTTAAATTTATTTTTTGATATATGGTATATACTAGAAGGCTAAATATTATTAGGGTTATAATTATGATGATAGGTGGTAATATTTTGTTTACTTTTTTATTTCTCATTAGTAATATAACGCCTTCTTTCCATAATAGTTATATCTTTCTTTGAAGATAATTTTTGATTGGTATTTGGCTTTACCATTTATTGGGTCTGATATTATGACTTTATCTTCGGTATAGCCTATTATTACTACAGCATGCTCATTGGCCTTCCAGTAAATTGTTTCTCCTGTTGGTTCATATATCCAAGACTGTGATATATAAGGTACTGCTAGATACATGGAAGTCCATACCATAACTGGTTTGCCTGTTTTTACTACTTCTAGTATTTTTTCAAAACTTGTTCCTGTTGCTATTTTGATACCGCTTTTATATTGGTTGGCAACATTAGCAATTGGTTTTTCATATACTCCGTAAGCATTTAAACTATAAGGATTACCTATAAACTCTACCTCAGGATTACCTCCATATAGTTTGCCATTTTTGGTTACGGGAACACTTCCCTTTGGTAATTTATTTATGATATCGTCAGGAGTTACGGATACTCCATAGTATTTTAGAAGAATAGTTAAGGCTACTGATTCACAACCAGTTGGATAGTTGGGATACTGATTGATAAAGGGTACATTTGAGATATAGAAACTATTTTTTTCAGCATTCTCTTTGACTAGTTTATAGTATTCTTTTTGAAGACTTGATAATTTGTCTTCGAGGTCTATGATGGTATTTTCTAGTGATGTTATATTGTCTTCAAGATCTTTTGAGATTGTTTTTTCACTAGTCATTATTTCTTCTATATCTTCATCACTGAAGGTAGAGACTGCGAGTAAATTGGATACTGAGGTATTTAATTCTTCTTTTTCTTCTTTTAAAGTACTTATATTTTTCTTATCTTTTAGGTCCTCTTGTAATATCTTATTTGATGCTTTTAGTGATGCTATATCGTTATTTAGTATTAGTATTTCTGATATCATTAATAGTAATACTATGGTAAAACCTAGTAGTGTTTTTTTCATAACTACTCCTCTTTTCTTTTTTATAATTTGGTTATGTTTGGATGGCCTTTCATTAGTTTTCTTATACCAAATGGATGTGGAAAGGCTACGGTTATGATGGATTTATCAACACTTATTACTATTCCTTCACCAAACTCAGTATGTAAGATATGTTCTCCTACTTCATAAGTGGCATTTTTGTCGACAGTCTTTTTTACTTTAGTTATTATTTTTTCTAGTTTTTTTGGTCTTTCTTTATCGATATATTCTTTATCTATTTCATCAATAAATCTACTAGGTTGATTTCTCATTGGATTACCAAATAACATTCTGGTATCTGCTGATGTTATATATAATTCTTTTTTGGCTCTTGTTATAGCGACATAACATAGTCTTCTTTCTTCTTCAATAGCGGAATTACTTCCATCATTAATAGCATTATAGTGAGGGAATATTCCTTCTTCCATACCGACAATGAAGACATAATCAAACTCTAGTCCTTTTACTGAATGAACGGTCATTAGGCTTACTCTATTTGAACTATCTTGATGTTCGGACATGTCACTTACTAATGAGATTTCGTCTAGGAAGTCTCCGAGTGAGGCAGTTCCGTATTCTTCTTCATAACTTTTGGTTACACCTTTGAACTCATTTAGGTTCTCTAGTCTTATTTCATCTTCGAGTAATTTGGATGTTGATAGTTCTTTTTTGATACCGGTTTTTTCTAAAATTTCATCTATTAATTCAGTTAGTGATAATGATTCACTAGCTTTTGTTAGGTCTTCGATTAGGTTTTTGAACTCTAGTTCTTTTCCTTTACTTATTGTTTCATATAGAGATAATTCTCTAGTTGTTGCTTCTTCAGTTAGAGTCTCAATTGTTTTATCTCCGATTCCTCTTCTTGGGGTATTTATTACTCTAAGCAAACTTACATCATCTTTATGATTATTTATTAGCCTTAAGTAACATAATAGGTCTTTTATTTCTTTTCTGTTATAGAAGTAGAAACTTCCTACGACTCTATATTTAATATTTTTCTTTAGCATTTCTTCTTCAATAACACGAGACTGGGCATTAGTACGATATAATACCGCTATATCTTCTTCGTTTATGCCTTCACTTAATAGTCTTTTTATTTCAGTTCCGACGAATGATGCTTCTTCTTTTTCGTTTGCTACTTCTTTATATTTTATTTTATTACCAGTTGCATTATTACTCCATAGGTTTTTATCTTTTCTTTCATGATTGTTTTTGATTACGCTATTAGCGGCATTTAATATGGTTTTGGTTGAACGATAGTTTTCTTCAAGTAGGATTGTTTTGGCCTCAGGATAATCTTTTTCGAAGTTTAGGATATTCTTGTAGTTGGCTCCTCTAAAGGCATATATTGCTTGATCATTATCTCCTACTACGAAGATATTTCGATACTTTGCTGATAGTAATTTACTAAAGGTATATTGGGCTTCATTGGTATCTTGATACTCATCTATTAGGATGTATTTATATCTATCTTGATATTCTTCTAATACACGAGGATAGTTTCTGAATAGTTTTATTGGTAGTATTAGTAAGTCATCAAAATCTACGGAATTACCATTTTTTAGTTTTTGCTGATATTCTTTATAGACTTCTACTACTTTGTGATCAAACTCTACTTTAGCAAATGAATCTATACTCATCATTTCATTTTTAGCAGAACTTATTTTATTTTTTATTTCTCTTGGGTTATATCTATCTTTAGACATATTTTTATCTTTTAATATTTTCTTTATGATTGTTAGGACATCATCGCTATCTATAATAGTAAAGTTTTTTTCATAGCCTAACATGCTATAGTTTTCTTTTAATATTTTTAGGCCTAAGGAATGGAATGTTGATATTTGGATATTATAGGCTTCTTTTCCTATTAATCTTACTACTCTATCTTTCATTTCTTTAGCGGCTTTATTAGTAAATGTTATAGCTAATATGTTATATGGACTTATACCATTTTCGATTAGATTTGCTATTCTATTTGTTAATACTTTGGTTTTTCCTGAACCAGCTCCTGCTAAAACAAGCATTGGTCCATCTATATGATTAACTGCTTTTTGTTGTTCTTTATTTAATTCTTGTATTTGCATCTTGTTACCTCACTTTTCTCTATTTCATTGTATCATATTTTAGAGATATTATAAAGGGTAAGATGTTTATTTTGTTATTTTTTGTCACTTTAAGTCTTGAGTCTTAAAGTGCTATTTAAAGCCAATTTTTTTATTGTCTTTAAATAGGATATCAGCCATATTTATTATAGAGTAGTTAGGGTTATATACTCTTTTTATTGGTTTATTAATAAAAAAACTTAATAGTTTGTTGTCTATTAAGTTATTTTTTACTTTTTTTGTAATGGCATTTCGGATAATTACTGCAGCCAATGAAAATTCCATATTTTCCTTTACGCTCTATTAATTTACCTCCACAATCTGGACAGATCATACTATTTTTCGAACTATAATCTTCCATTTTATTACTTTTACCCATATTACATCTATCACATAGGGTTTGAAGATTACTCATGACAGTTTTTCCGCCTTTAGATACTGGAATAATGTGATCAACGTGAAGTTTTGCTCCGTCTTTAGCTGATATACCACATAATTTGCAAGTAAAGTTATCTCTTTTCAAAACATTATATCTAATATCATCATTCATAATTTTTCTTTCCTGCTTTATGGTTTCTTCGTATTTATTACCATTTTGCCATTCTTTATACAATTTAACTAAATCTTCAAAAGAATAGTTTCCATATCTAGTTTCATTAACCTTTCCTGCATTACTTCTATAATAAACTTCTAGCTTTAATTTTATTAAAAACTCTTTTCTTTTATGAATAGAATCATTTAATACTCTATTTTCTATTTTTTGAAATTTTTTTGATGAATAATTTGTTTTATTTTTAGATTTATAATTAATAATTTTATCTACTTCTTTGGTATATTCTTCTAATAAATCGATATTATATATAGCATTTTCTATATCAGTTCTAATTAAATCAATATTATTTTCTATATGATATTTTATAATACTTGATCCTGTCACTCTCTCTAAACTTTTTCTTGAGTATTCGCGGTCTATAATATTATGTTTTTTCTTTGTTATCCTTTTAAAATGATATTTTTCGTTTAATTTATTCAATTCTTGTATTTTTATACTTGATTTTGATACTTCTTCATTTTCTTTTTTTATCATTTTTCTTATTACAAATATATATAATATTAGTGGAAACAATCCTATCAAAGTGCTGATGACTACAATTGTTTGTTCATTTAATGCTAATAATTTAAATAATATATATGATGTATAATAACTAATATAACCACTAATGATAATTAATGTTGTTTTTTGCCATTTCTTCATATTTGACACCTCTTTTTTATTATAACATACATTTTAAATAATCAATATATAATTTAACTAAGCAATTTGACAAAAGTATATATTTATGCTATTATTAGTATGTAAGCAAGGGAACTTGCATAAAATAAAAATAGGAAACATTCAATAGTCACAATTGAGTGTTGCCAATAATTTGGTTTCACCTGACTTAAAGCATTAAGTTAGGTGATTTTCTTTTTAATTAAATGTTTTAAATAACAATATAATCAAAAGGAAGATTGTCATAGTTTGAAAGAAAATTAAAAAAGCTTTCTTGCTCATAATATCGCCTCCCTTCCTTAATAGAAGTTCGGCAAGCACCCAACTTATTTGAATATCTCCTAATACAATTATAACATTTTTTATATCTTAAAAACAAGCGAACACCTTAATATTTATGGTGTTTTCTTTAATATTTACTATAACTTTACAAACAATGTAAATAATTCATAGACTTCTACTGATGGCTATGAATTACTATAGAAAGACATTAGGCTTTCTATAGCAGTGAACAACGAAGTGTGAACTCTAAAAAAGAAGGATTTATTTTTTCCTTCTTTTAAATATTTTTACTAGTCTCTCTAATTATTTATCTAAGTCATTATTATTTATATTTTTTCTAAGACTCCTAATTCTAAATCTTTTATTGTATATAAGTGCTCAATTTTATCATAGGCATCTTCTAGATTCAGTCTAGATTTGTTCCAACCATTTCCATCTGTAATCCAAACAAATTTAACACCATTTAGTTTATTAATTTCATTATTTAGTTCTACATAACTTTTTGCAGTTTCATTCGGTTTAGATCCTTGTGTTCCATAAAAATTCACTTCCATTACTATTAATTCGTTATTTGAAGGACTCTTAAAAACAAAATCAAACTTCTTTGTTGCCTTTCCTATTGCACATAGATTTGTTCCATATTCTTTATCAATATCTTTATATTTCATTTGTTTTTGATATGGTACTCCAAGTTTTTTTATGAATTCCTCTACTAAGTCTTCCATTATTTTTCCACTGCGATTTTTTCTACTATTTGAATCTAATCCCACTTCTATCCCTATCGCATAATCAACAAGATTCTTAATTTTTCTATTACTTATTAAGTCAAATAATCCACTATTTTTTAAAAAATCTGCATAATTGTTGATCGGCTTGTCAATTTCTTTAAAATCGTAACAAATAAATTTTTCTTCTAGAAATTTAAAGTCCATATCTTTTATGGAATTTAACATATCTACTGTTGATGCATTAATTATATGAAATTTATATTCGTGAGTTGCTAATAAAATCGGTATTGATTTCATTATTTCTGGATACTCATTTATTAAGTCAACAAATTCTTCCTCTATATTTTCTTTTCCAATCAGGCTATTTAATAAGTTTAAATGTCTTTCATAATCTTTGATATTTAAATAAACTTTAGAAAAATCAACAAAAAAATCCGCTGGGGTTATACTTTTTTTTAATGATAACATTAGGTCATTAAAATTTCTTTTCACTTATATCACTTTCCTTTCTTCTTATTGTTAAATCTAAATATTCTTTTTCTTTTTCTATTCCTATATATCTTCTTTTTAATCTGCTTGCCGCTATTCCTGTTGTACCGCTTCCATTAAATGGATCTAATATTAAATCATTTTCCTCTGTAGAAGCAAGTATTATTCTTTCTAATATTTCAATTGGTTTTTGTGTTGGATGTTTACCACAAGTCTTTTCGCTAGGCTTTGTTAAACTAGTTTCCCATACATCTTTCATTTGCTTATTATTATTTATTTTTTTCATTAGTGAGTAATTAAACTTATGTTTATTTTTTTTGTCGGCTTTTTTAGCCCAAAGTATTGTTTCAGTAGAATGAGTAAATGCTCTGCAACTAATATTTGGCGGTGGGTTTAATTTTCTCCAAGTAATGTTATTTATTATTTTAAATCCCTCTTCTTCTAATGCCATTCCTATTGAATAAATATTATGCATGGTTCCACTAATCCAAATAGTACCATTTTCTTTTAGTATTTTTTTACATAGTCTAATCCATTTTTTATTAAATTCGTGTTTTTCTTTTATACTAATTGCATTGTCCCATGGACCTTTATTAACTGATACCATCTTTCCAGCACTACAAGATATTCCATTATTTGATAAAAAGTATGGTGGATCTGCAAATACCATATCAATACTATTTGGCTCTATATTTCTTAGTACTTTTAATGAATCTCCTTGTATTAATTTGAAATTATCTTCTTCATAATAATATTTTTTTATCATATTATTTATCCTATATATTATAGGTCAAAGCCTCTTTTATTTTCATAATTTGTAATAATAACTTCTTCTACTTTGCCTCTTTTTTTACCATTGGCGTTGATACTTCTCTTTGCTTCTATTAAATGTATATTATAATCTTTATAAAGTTCATTTATTAGTTCAGTATTATGATTAGATAACATTACGTAGCAGCCTTTGTCTGATAATTCCCTATATACTCTGGCTAACCTCTTTTGTTGTTCTTTACCAAAGCCATCCTCTGTATAACTATTGAAAGTTGAGGTATCTGAATCATATGGTGGATCAAAATATATAAAATCTCCTTTTTTTGCTTCTTTTACTGCTTCTTCAAAATCTGTTGATAATATTTTTATATCATTGTAATTTAAAAATCCACATATAATTCCTAAGTTTTGTCCTTCATAGGTATTTACTTTTGTTTTTTTACCAAATGGTACATTAAATTCGTTTTTACTATTTACTCTGTATAATCCATTAAAACAAGCTTTATTTAAATAAATTGTTCTTGCTGCTCTTTTATAATCTACTACTTTATTAAATTTTTTCTTATCTCTATCCATATTCCTTATTGTATAATAATATTCTTCTGAATGTTTCATTTCATGATTATTTAGTTCTCTGCACATTGCTTCAAATTTTTTTTCATCTTTAATGCATTCGTATACATTCATAAGTTCTTTATTTGAGTCATTAATAACTGCATTCTTTGGAGATAATTCAAATAGTAATGCTCCCCCTCCAACAAATGGTTCATAATATGTATTAAACTCATCAGGAACATATTTTTTTAATTTATCTATTATTTGTCTTTTTCCGCCTGCCCATTTTACAAATGGCCTTCCTTTTATCATTATTTCACCATCCTATGTTTATTATAATCTTGCTTTCTATACAATTATAACATTTTTTACATGCTAAAAACAAGCGAACACCTAATATTTATTATATTTTTTGCTATGTTTGATAAATGTTTTTATTTATCCTATTATTTATTAGTATGTAAACAATAAAATTTATATAAAATAAAAAACAGGAAACGTTTAATAGTAATAATTGAGTGTTATTAATAATTTAGTTTCAACTGTAAATGCAATATAGTCAATCACAATTCGGTTATTTGTAGAATTTATAATAATTAATATATACTTAAAATCAGAGACTATTAAGAGGCTCTGATTTTCTATAGAAAGACATTAGGCTTTCTATAGCAGTGAACAACGAAGTGTGAACTCTAAAAAAGAAGGATTTATTTTTTCCTTCTTTTAAATATTTTTACTAGTTTTATCTATAAACCATAACAATGGATTTTGTCTCTCTAATTCTTTATCTAAGTTATTATTATTTGTATCTTTATTATCTTTATTGTCATTTCTTTCTCTATTTTCATCTTCTTTTTCTGGCTCTTTAGTTGTCTCTTTATTATCTTCTTTTAGTTCTTCTACTGGTGGTTTAGTAGTTGTAAACTTACTATAATTATTAGTCCATGCTGCATCATAATATGTATTTTCTGTTCCTAATGCCATATATAATCCTTTATTATAGTGGTATTTTTTTACTATTGACTCAGTATTTTTAGTTAGTAACATTTGCCCTCCGCCATAACCTGCAGTTTCAGTTAGGTAGATATCTTCAGTGTTATATATCTTTGTTCCTACTATGAAAGGTCTGGCTCTAGTTTCTGATAGTTTTTCATTTATCATATTTAGAAATCTATCCCACCCCATATCTAGTGTTCTATGAGGACAATATTTATTAGTGTAATCCTGGTGTTTTGTTACTTTATCGATATCCCAATTATATCTATTTAATATGTCTACGATTAGGTCAACTGCATTCTGTTCGGCTTTAATAAATCGGTCTCCTCCTGATAATGAATAACATATTTCAATGGCTATTCCTTCTCTATTTCCTTTACCATTTCCATCCATATAATCTAATGTTTCCATTAGTACTGACTATCTCTTACATTTTAAAATGCACACCCGTTTCGAGTTATGTATCAATAATAACCCTACGAAGCGATTGGGCTTCTAGTCGATACAGGTTCCTTTTTGACAAATTTATATCCACCAATTTGTTTTCCTATACCATTTATATTTCTTGAAATATGTCTTATATCTAAATTTGTTTCTTTACTTGCTTCATTAATACTCTTATATTCTCTTATAAAGTTGCCTTCTAAATCATATTGTAGAATCGGTGTAATATCGGTTGATTTTCTCAAACCAGTCTTATAAGCATGAGTATTATTTTGATAAAGAGTACACCATTCCAAATTATCAATATAATTATTTTGTTTATTTCCATCTATGTGATTTACGTATGAATAATTATTTGGATTGGGTATAAACGCTTCAGCCACAAGTTTGTGAATATGTTTGTTTTTTTCTACCTTGTTTTTTGTTAAACATATTCTCCTGTAGCCTCCATTTATTGTTCCTTGTGTTATTTTTTCTTTTACTTTTATAATATTATATCTTTTTGTCAAATAATTATATCTGGTGTAATTTCTAGCAAGTATTTTTACATTTCCAAAGTTAGATATTTCGTATAGTCCTTCATAATCTTTTATAGGTTTCCATATTTCTTTCATCACCATCACCCATAAAGATTATATAAAAATAGTAAATATATGTCAATAGGCTTCCCACGGGATTGCCATATCTTAAAGACTTAGGTTTCCCCGTTAGCACACAAAAATGTGTACCCCACTGATTAATGGAAAAAGTGTGTTCAGGCAATGTTACTTACCTGCGTGCCAACCATTTCTATTTTCAGCCAATCCTTGAACTATTTCTTTATCATCTACAGCATAATGAAATGATGTTTCATAGTCATTATTTGTCATATAACTTATTTCATTTCGAGCAGAAGCATCGTTAGCGGTATTATGAACTACTATTCTAGTTGGTGTCATTTCATAAGGGCATTTTAGATAATATCTACTCTCTGGTACTATCTTCTTTACTATGTTTACCATTATTTCCCTCCTTTATTAATTTTTCTATATTATGAATAAGATTATATCCTGTTTCGGCGAATAGTCCACTTAAGGTTATGGCTAAATTGAAGTCTTTGGTTATTATAAAATAGAATATTGATACTGATAGTCCAATTACTATGTTTTGTATTATTATTAGATTGTTATTTACATAAGGACATCTTTTAGAAATAAAACCAAGTATCCATGTTAATGTCATAGTAAGTAGGGTTATTACTAGTTCGGTATTTTGATTTATGAATTCCATGTTTTTCACCTCTATTCATAATCACTTTATTTTATGTGAAATTATTTTTTATTGTAATAGAGATTGTCCTTAGAAATAAAAAAAGATTATATTTCTATAATCCTTATTTCCACTCTTTATATATGGTGTCTGTTGCCATAGCATTTAATGTTAGATCAGCAAAGATATTTTTTTGATATGCAAAGTAGGCAGCAGCGGCGATCATGGTAGCGTTATCTGTACAATATTTTAGTTCAGGGAAAGATATGTGAATGTTTTCTTTTTGACATTCTTCAGTTAGTTTTTCTCTTAAACCGGAGTTTGCTGACACACCACCCGCTACGACAAGATTTGATACTTTATATTCTTTTATAGCTTTCATTGTTTTCTTTGTTATTATTCCTACGACTCTATTTTGGAATGTCGTACATAAATTTTCTTTGTTTATGGTGTTTCCTCTTTGTTCTTCGTTATGTACAAGATTTATGACAGCGGATTTGATACCACTAAAACTAAAGTTATAGGTACTATCGTCTAGAGGATATGGTAAGTTATAGGTATCTTTTCCTAGATGGGCTAGTTTATCTACTTTTGGTCCTCCTGGATATTCTAGACCTAATACTTTGGCTACTTTATCGTAACATTCTCCAACAGCATCATCTAGAGTACCTCCTATTTTGATAAAGGAATAGTCTTCTTTCATATAGATTAGTTCGGTATGTCCTCCACTTACTACTAAGGCTATTAGAGGGAATGTTAATCTTTCTTTTAGGTTGTTGGCATAGATGTGTCCTATGATATGATGAACTGGTATTAATGGTTTTCCTGTTACTAAAGAGATTGTTTTAGCGGCTTGTACTCCTATTAAAAGACTACCTATTAGTCCTGGACCATATGTTACTCCGATAGCGGTTATGTCTTCTAATTTCATATTTGCTTTAGATAGAAGTTCTTCTAAAACAATTGTTATGTTTTCAATATGGTTACGACTAGCTATTTCAGGGACTACTCCTCCATAATTTTTATGAATATCTATTTGACTTAGCACAATAGTGGCTATTTCTTCACTACCATTTTTAACAATACTCATACTTGTTTCATCACAACTTGATTCTATTCCTAATATATATACATCTTTCATTTACATCACCTGTTTTTCCATTAGTATAGCATCTTCATCCCCATAATAGAACTTTCTTAGGGCTACTTCTCTAAAGCCAAACTTTTTATAGAGATTTCTGGCTATTTCATTACTTACTCTTACTTCTAAAGTTATATTTACGACATGTTCTTCGATTGCTATACTTATTAATCTACTCATTAATTTGTTTCCTATTTTTTGACCACGATATTCTGGCTCAACAAGAATATTATCTATTTCCATGCGATCATAAATAAGGGAATATTTTAGATATCCTAATACTTTATCTTCTTCAATATATTCTATATATTTTACATAGGGACTTGGGTCTTCTTTTATTACTTCTCTTAACATTTTTTCTCCATAGCTTCGGGTAATTTTAGATAGATTGGGTTCACACCATGTGGATTTTCACTTTTTAGTTTCTTAGTATATGATACAATTTGTTCTACTTGATATGGTGTTGTTTGGTCTATAACTACTGGAGAATATTTTTCTTTTAGTTCTTCTACTTCTTTAAAGGAAGTAAACTTCTCTTCAATAGTATTATATTCTTTGTCATATACGCCAACATAATAATTATTATGTTTGGCATCTATTGTTGTTAGTAAATAATTTCCGGTATGACCTAGTACTCTTGCTTTTAAAGATGTTATGGTTACGATTCTTATTTTTTTGATATAAGCAAACATCTTGGCTATGGTTACTCCTATTCGGATACCAGTAAATGACCCCGGTCCATTTACGACGATTATTTCATCAACATTATCTGGGGATAAGTTATTATTTTTTAGAATATCACTTATATACTTAGTTACATATATGGAATGTTTTCCTGGTATGTATTCATGTATTTGAGATAATTCTTTTCCTTCTTTTACTAAGGCAATAGATACATCTTCAAGTGATGTATCTATAAATAAACTTATCATATTATGGCCTCACATATATTTACATATTTTTCCCCATGTGGTTTTAATATTAATACTCTTGTATTATCATCTGCTATTTTGATTTTGATATCTAATCTTTCTTCTGGTAAGATATCTTTTATCATATCAGCCCATTCTATTATGGTTACTCCACCTTTATCAAAGTATTCTTCTATTCCTATATCTTCATGTGAATCTTCTAATCTATATACATCCATATGATATAATGGTAATTCTCCGACATACTCTTTTATTATTGTAAATGTTGGAGATGTTATATCGTCTATTCCCATAGCATGAGCAAATCCTTTAGTAAACATTGTTTTTCCACTACCTAAATCACCATTTAAGCATATTACCATATTAGGAAACTTTTCTGATTCTATGTTTTGAGCTATTGCTATTGTTTCATTATCACTATGTGATGTTATTTTGTATTCTTCCATCTTTTTTTCACCTTTCTTTTTGTCATATTTATTATAACAAATATTACATACAAAATACAATAGTTTTATATTTTTTTTACATTATTATTTTATTTTTAATATCACTGTAAGTCTTAAATAGTCTTACAGTGCTACTTATAGCCAATTAAATTGTCTATAAGTAGTATATCAACCATATCTATTATATAGAAGCAAGAAATATATACTTAAATATTGTTTGTTAGGGAGATAAATATTTTTGGCTCACTAACACCACGGAAAACTTAAATTTATTTAAGGCTCCCGTGGAAAAAAATAACCTAGAATTAATCTAGATTATTTTGATTCTTCAAGTGTTACTTCAGAAGTTAACTCTTTACCATTTCTATTATAAGTAACTGTTACTTTATCTCCTGGATTATGTTTATATAATTCATAACGAAGTTCTGCTACTGAAGATATTTCTTCTTTTTCTAGTTTAGTTATGATATCACCTTTCTTTAATCCGGCTTTTTCTGCTGGTGAAGATGATACTACTTCTAGAATTGCTACTCCTTTTTCAACGCCTTTTGGTAAAGTTATTCCAGCCTGCCATAAGTAATAACTATCTGTTATATCTAACATACTTATTCCAATATATGGTCTCTTTACTGATTCACCTTTTTCAATGATACCAGCATATGATAGAGCGTCTTCTATTGGGATAGCAAAGCCCATTCCTTCGACACTATAACTTGTTGTTGAACTTGTTTTTTCTTCTGTAAGCTTTAAAGATGTTACTCCTATTACTTCTCCATTTACATTACATAATGGACCACCACTATTACCTGGATTTAAAGCAGCATCTGTTTGTAATACTTTCATATAGTAATCAGAATTACTTCCGGAGAATGATACTGCTACTAAACGATCTTTTCCTGATAGGATTCCTTTAGTTACTGTACCACTATAAGTATCTCCAAGTGGGGCTCCTACGGCAAAGGTGGTGTCTCCTAATTTTATTTTATCAGTGTTTCCTAACGTTGCTACTTGCTTTATGCTTGCAGCACTTACTGTTAATACTGCTATGTCTGAATATGTCTCTCCTCCTAAGATTTGAGTATCTGCTGATGTCCCATCACTAAAGATTACTTTAGCAGAATCGCCTCCTGATATAACATGATTGTTTGTCATTATATAGGCTGTTGACCCTTCTTTTTTATAGACAAAGCCTGTTCCTGTTGATACTGCTTTACCGTCTTTATAAGTGGCTACTGTTACAGTGGCATCATATATTTTATCTACTGCTCCGGATATGCTATTTTCGTTTATTGTGTAGTTTCCCCCTTTAGTTACTGAATTTGTTGTACCTCTATTTAATTGATTTATTACTAGATATGTCCATACTGAACCACCAATAAAAGCTACTAATACTAAAAGAGGTATTATTATTTTATTATTTTTCTTATTCATTATTATCACCTACTTATCTATTATTTCTATATAATTTTCTGGAAATCCCATTCTATCTAATACTTTACTTATTGGAATGGTATCCACTCTTCCATCTAACAATTCTATTTCATATTCTATTTCTTTCATCATTAAACGAAAGGCTTTTTTATTTAGTAATATTTTAAAGATTATAATTACTGCAAATAAGTCATTTTTACCATAAATATATTCGCCATCCATTTTTGGTATTTCCATCATATCATGATATTCTGTATCCGGTATTACCCTTTCGGTTTTATGTTCAAACACGATATCTTCATGAGCACATAAATTTCGATAGTTGGATAATATTATTAGTATATCTGATAAGACACTTGGTGTAGTATCAAAAACTTCTGCCACTTCAATTTGGTCTTCTTTCTTTAATATGGTATATAATTCACAAACTATTCCGAATGATAATACTTTTACTAAAACCCATAAGGGAATATAACCGTAGTTATTTATGTAGTGTATTGTAGCATTATGGGTTGTAGCATTGATTCTTATTTGTCTTTTCATCTTATCAATTAAGTCACGAACACGGCGTGCTTTATCATGATCTTGAGTGAAGTTTTTAGGATTTAAATAATCTTTTTCACGATATCCATACTTCTTGGATAATTGATATGATATTACTGATTTTAATTGATTTTCGATAACAAGTACATTTTTAAATATTATATTTCTAAAATTCCTATCAAATGTGAATAATGAGTATATTTCATCAAAAGTTGTACCGGGTATGAATTTTCTTTCTTTTTGTGATATAAGGAAGGCGTGACGATAGCCCATTAAAAAGAAATAGTTTTCTCTGAGTAGGGTATCTTTAACGACATTTTCATCTTCAATTATAAGACCTTTGTTTTTTAATATTTCTACTTGTTCATTTATTGTCTTAAAATTTTTCTCCACAATATCAACTCCCATTATTCTGTATTAAAGTATATCATAGTTTTGAAAAAAATGATATATTTTTTGTTATTTTTTTGAAAAATAAAAGGAATACATCTACTACTGGAGTTTAAAGTATATTCCTTTTTTTATTAGAATATCTGAAGAATTATAGTCTAATGGGACATAGCCATCTTTTAGTAGTTCTTCAATTACTATCATGTTATAGTTGGCTGCGAATAAGAGATTTATGACAAATAACATTGCAATACATATGATTATACCAATTATAAAGGGAATGAAGCACATTATTAGGGTTGAAACTGCTACTTCAGTCATTAACATGATATAAAACATTTTATAATTCTTTTTCTTGATTGGATATAAGAATCCTAGGTAAACCATTTCTGGTATAAAACCATAGTCGCATTCTACTGGTGGTGTATATTCATCATATTTTAAATATATTTTTTGCATATATTATCACCCTTCTTAGTCTCTATTAGAAGTATACACTATTTTTGTATTTTTTGAAAGTGTTTTTATTTATTTTGATAATATTTTTCGATTGAATCACTAATTAGAGTTATTAATTTATTTTGATAATTGATATCTCTTAAAAGATAGTTATCGTTTGGATTGGATATAAATCCGGCTTCAATTAATACTCCTGGAAACTTTATATATTTATACATGTAGTAAGTATTATCTTTTTTTATTTCTCTAACATTAGATATGTTTTCTTTTAGATGATTAGTTATGGTTTCAGCGATAATTTTATTTTCTTTATTATTACCTGTATAAAATACTTGAAGACCTCTCCATGAAGGGGATGGTGAAGCATTTAAATGGATGGATATATACATATCAGGAGAAATATCATTTATATATTTAGCTCTATTGTATAAGTCGTTTCGTTTTCTATTAATAGTTGTTGTGGATAAGTCGTTGTTATCTTTACGAGTTAGGTAAACGGTTGCTCCTCTTGATATTAATTCTTTTTCTAATTTTTTTGTAAGAATTAAATTAAGTTTGCTCTCTTTGATGGGACCACTGCTGGCACCTTCATCCTTGCCACCGTGTCCGGCATCTAAAATTATTACCTTTCCCAGTAAATTTAAATTTTTTACAGTAGCAGTTACTCTGGGTAAACATAATGTGACAAGAAAAAAGCATATTATTATAAGTAGTTTATATTTATTCATATTACACCTACTTAAATATATGCTTTTTATTTATTCAAAATAACTTCCTCCAATAAACTCTCTTAATATTGAAGTTTTTGGTACAGTTTCACTTGGTATTGGTAAAACGAACTTTAATAATTCTATTAGTCTTTGAGCTAATTGATAGTTAGGGTCATCTTCGGATATGGTAAATAACAATGGCTCAGCATATGTTTTGATGACTGCTAGTTCATAGGCTAGACTGGTGTTAAACATAACATCGGCATTATCTTGATATGGGAAGACATATTTTTCTTCTCCATCACGAACATCAGACCATGATTCAAGCGTTTTTGATGGATTATATCCTCTTGTTCGATTATCTCTTACAATTCTTCTTAATAATCTTAAATCAGTCATACCAATACGATTATCATTATCAATATTTAGATATATTAATGGACTTATGTATACTTTAAACTTTTTCTTTCTAGGTATATTAGTTAATAATTCTTCATTTAAAGCATGTAAGCCTTCAATTATTAGAATATCATTATCTTTTAACTGAACTGTTCTTTTATATTCTTTTTTTCCTTCAATAAAGTTAAATGTTGGTACTGTTACTTTAGTTCCCTTTAACATTTTACTAACTTGACTATCAAATAATTTTACATCAATAGCATTAAGAGACTCGAAATCCGGCTTACCATTTGGTCCTAATGGAGTTTCTGATCTTTCTAAGAAATAGTCATCTAATGATAGATGAGTGGGATTTAATCCTAGACTTCTTAAATATAAAGATAATTTCATGGCACTAGTTGTTTTACCTGAACTTGATGGTCCTGATAATAATATTACTTTATAGTCATCTTTATTTAAAACTATCTGCTCTGCGATACTAAGTAATTTATAGTCCTGCATTATTTCTGATAACTGAATGATATCTCCGGCATTATTATTAGTTATAAATTCATTTAATTCTCCTAGGTTGTTTATATTTAAATTATTTCCCCATGTTCCATATTCTTCAAGACTATTGAAATAATTCTCATGATGGGTATATTTTACTACTTTGTTATTATCATATATTGATGGGAATCTTACTACGACACCATGGCCTTTAATTAATGATAGGTCAAAATATTTTAAAGAACCTGTTGTATATGGAAGGTCTCCAATTATATAGTTATAGGTATCTTCTAGTTTATATAGTGTTACAAAATTTGTTTTTATATAGAATAATGTTCTTACTTTATCTTCTCTTTTTTTATTCTTGAAATATGCTATGGCATCTGATTTAGATGTTTCTATTTTTGTAAAAGGTATATTTTCTTTTATTTTTTCTTTCATTATCTTTTTTATTTTCGTTATATCTTCAGTAGTTAATGGTTTGTTTACTTTGCAATAAATTCCTTTATCAATTGAATGTTTAACTATTATTTGAGTATCTTTACCTAAAGCTTCAACTGCTGATACTTCAAATAGATAAAGTAATCCTTTTTCATAGATTTTATTTCCTTCTTTGGTATTTAAATCATATATATATAGTTTACCATTTTTAGTTAGTGTTTCTTCATAGTCAATCATATTATTGTTATAAAGGGCTCCTACTACGGTATTTGTTAATTTATCTTTTTCTTGTTCAATTATCTCTTTTAATTTTATTCCTTTTACATATTCTTTCTTTTTATTATTATCCAAAGTTATTATTATTGTTTCCATATTATTCCTCCTTTTGGATAGTCTATATTATTATTATATCATAGTTTGTTATATTTTGTCATACTTTTTTTGTTATGAATAGACTATCTATATATTATACTAATTATGGGTGACTAATTATGAATTTAATTCCTACGATTATTGAAAAGAATGATATGGGCGAGAGAGCATATGATATTTATTCGAGATTATTAAAAGATAGAATTATTATTTTGAATGGAGAAATTAATGATAATACTGCTAATGTTGTGGTAGCAGAGTTTTTATATTTAGATAGTTTAAATAGTGATGATATTTGTTTGTATATTAATTCTCCTGGTGGTTCTATTACTGCGGGTATGGCTATCTATGATACAATGAATTTTATTAAAAGTGATGTATCCACAATTTGTGTGGGAATGTCGGCATCAATGGCTGCTTTTCTATTGGCTGTTGGTAAAAAGGGTAAAAGATGTATTCTTCCTAATGCTGAAGTTATGATACACCAGCCTCTTGGAGGAGCACAGGGCCAGGCAACAGAAATAAAAATTGCCGCTGAAAGGATATTAAAACTTAAGAAAAAACTTAATAAAATTTTAGCCGAAGTTACTGGTAAAGATATTACTACAATTGATAATGATACGGAAAGGGATTATTTTATGGATAGCAAGGAGGCTTTAAACTATGGTATTGTTGATAAAATATTAAAATAGAACTTCTATTGAAGTTCTATTCTGTTTTTGTATTTCCTGTTTTAGTATATCCTTCTAATGATGTTTCTGTTGACCATTTTATTTCTTTATTTTTTTCAACATAACGATAGTATGTTATGGTATCATAATCTCCTGATGGTTTTTCTTCTGTTATTTTAGGAGACATAAATTTAACTGTTACTTTTAATGGTACAAAGTATACATTATTATAAGATGATATGGTTGTATTTATATCATTTAATGTAACATCTATGTAGAAAGATCCTTTACGATAGTATGGAGATAATTTATATGTAAAATTGTCTTCAGTTAATGAGTAATTTTTAATACTATCTGGTAATTTATTTATTTTTGTTCCTTTAGATATTGATGTATTATTACTAGATAAGAATTCTTTTTCATTATTTGATAGGAATTCTACCTCTTTAACTATAGTAAAGTAGTAATCTTTATTTGGAACTTTATCTAATTTTATGGTGTAAGAAGCTGATGTGCTGTTTTTAGATACTGCTCCTAATGTGTAGTATTCTTCAGTTGCAGTACTATAATACTCATACTTATTTTCTATATTATCGCCAGTTTTATTGCCTTTTGCCCATTTACTATATGTTGTTGTTTCTTTTACATATTCGTAATATGTTGTTTTTGTAGTGTTTGTGCTAGTGTTAGTACTGGTTGTATCTTTGTTAGTATTCTTATTTGTATTATCTTTTGTGTTATCTTTAGTTTCTGTTTTTGTATTACAGTTTTTGCAATCTTTAAAACTAAATTTTCTTGTTATGGTATCTTTTTCTTTACCACATACTAAAGTAGTTTCTACTTTATAATCTTTTTTATTTCTAGTTATTTTGGAGTAACTTTTTTTTACGTCACAAGTTGATTTTTTATTTTCATTGATAGAAACAATTAATTTTTTTTCTATCATTTCCTCTAATGTTATTTTAGTACTTTTTCCTTTTTCTTGTGGTAAATCTATTTCTTTAAAATAAGAAACTGCTACTTCTTCCATATTATTAATATTGTTTTTAAATGTCTCTGATGGTTTACTACTATTTATTATTTTTGATACTAACCATATTAATATTATAGCAAATATGAATATGATTATTATTTTAATAAATAAGCTTAACCAATTTATTTGTCTTTCATCTTCCATTATATAAAACCTCCCTATTTTGGTGATATTATATTAATTCAACAATGAATATTATTAAACATATTATTAATAAAAATATTAGCAGTATGATTTCTTTTATGATGGTATTTATTTCTTTTATCTGTTTAATTATTTCTTTATTTAGCATATAATATCTTCCCTAAAATTGTAATTTATTATAGCATAGAGATAATTAGTTGTCAACAGATAAATAAACTATTGTGCATCCATCATTTAAGTTATCGGTATGATATTTTGTTACTTCTTTTCTTTTACTTAATACATTATGAACTGATTTTCTTACTACTCCTAGCCCTTTACCGTGTATTATTAATATTTTATCATTTTTTAGTATTATATTTTCATCTATAAAATCTTCGGTAGCTACGCGTGCTGTTTCTCTATCATAACCATGAAGATCTAGAGATGGTAAATTCTTTAAAAATATATCTTCCATAAAATCACCATTATATATTATAGCAGATATTTATAAATATTAAAACAATAAGATCACTAATATGGTAATCTTATTGTCACTTTTGTACCTTTATTCAGTTCTGATGTAAATAATAATTCTCCATTATGGGATTTTATTATCTCATTTGATAAAGCTACTCCCAAACCAGTTCCATTTTGTTTAGTAGTATAAAACATTTCCTTGATATTCTTTAATGTTTCTTCATCCATTCCTATTCCGTTATCTTCGATTAATATGTCTAAATAGTTTTTATATAGATTAGAAGATATTTCTACTTTACCATTTTCTGTACAGGCTTCGCAGGCATTTTTTAATATATTGATAATTACTTGTTTTAATCTTTCATAATCTCCATTAAAATAAATTTCTTGATCATCGCGATTTTTATATTCTAACTTTATTTTTTTATTAGTCATAAGTATTTTAAAAGAATCATAAACATCATCTAATAGACAGTTTAAATCTATTTGTTCTTTTACTACTTTTATTTTATTATACTCGACAAAATCACTTATAATATTTAGACTTCTATTTATTTCTTGTTTCATTATATTAATATATTTTAAGGCTTTTTCCTCTTTATTTAAATCAATCATATCCATGTATCCTTTACAAACTGCTAATGGATTTTTTATTTCATGAGTTAATTTAAATAATGCATCTTTTATTTTTTTATCTTTTTCTAGCATTTTAATCGTAGTATTTAGTGATTCTATTTTATCCATTACCTTAAATAAATATAATATAGAAAATGTAGTAAAGTAATAGATAAATACTATTATTAATAATAATATAAAATCATTTACTGATACTTTTATATCTTTAAAGAAGTATTCAAATGATAAAAAGAAACCTTGAATTATGGCTATTGATAATATAAATGAACCACTACTAAGATTCTTTTTTCTAGCACATAAGTATAAACCTAGATATGATGCATATTTTATAATCATTACGATTACCTCTATATTTAGAACATAATAACTATATAAAACATTTATGATTGATAAAAATATACCTAAATAATGTTTCTTTTTCATGTAAGCTATTACTATTGGTATATTGCAGAATAATAATACTTTGGTATTTATTTCACTAGGAATATATTTTAAACATAAATATAATGATGTAATTAGAGCTATTGTTAACAATGTATCTTTATTGTTATTATCTATATTTTCTCGATAGCAAACTAAAACTAAATATACTAAAATAGGAAATGTAATTAATATTAAATTTAATATTATATCTTTTATTATAAATAAATTCATTCTACCACCTTCGATATAATTATACGACTTTACTTTGTCGATTTTTGTCGAATTAAGTCGAAAAAAAGAACTTATTGTATTTTTTTGTAATTACATAAGTTCTTATTTTAATTCATCTATGTATTTTTTTAATTTCTTAGCATCTGCTCCTAGGATTATTTTTAATTGGTCATCTATTTCAACAACACCTTTAGCTCCTAATTTTAAAATTCCTTCTTTATTAGCTTTAGTTATATCTTTTAGTGTTACTTTGAATCTAGACATTTCTACCTCGGTATCAAGAATGTTATCTTTACCTCCTAGTAAATCAACTAATTTATTAAATTCTAATTTAATATTCTTTTTATTCATTTTCACAATGGCAAGAGCTATTATTAATAAGACTACCATTATGATTATATATTGATATAGTTCCACTTTATCTTCCACCTCTATTTAATTATACTATCTTTTTTGTTATATTACAAGTAGTATTTTGTCTGCTATTAAATACCAATTTGGTTATCTCGTAGTTAACCTTTATGTTATTATTTGTATTTTATAAGTTAATTCATTTATTTTATTATTTTTTTCTATCTAAATGTTATACTTGTCTTGTAGGTAAGAAATATGAGAGAAAAATTTTTAAATAAATCAATGACTAGCATTAAATTTAAGTTTCCTGAATATGACCAAGATAAGCTTGATGAAATTAGTTATGGTTTAGAAGCGTTGTATATTACTTTCACAAAAACCATTGTTATCTTGGGTATTTCTTTAATCTTAAATATTATTAAGGATGTTGTCTGTATCTTAATTTCTTATAATATAATAAGGACCTACGCATTTGGAATGCACGCTAAGAAGAGTTGGCATTGCTACATAATATCAGGAGTTCTTTTTATAGGAACTGCTACTATATGTAAATATGTTGATATTAATATATATGTAAAATATATTATTAGTATTATAGCATTTATTACACTTGTAAGGTATGCTCCTGCTGATACATATAAAAGACCGCTTGTAAATAAATATAAGCGGAAAAGATATAAAATTTTAACAATAATACTTAGTTCTTTATACTTAATCTTTATTATTTTGTTAAAAGATAGTGTTGTTAGTTCATATTTATGTTTTGGACTACTTGATGCAAGTTTAATGATCCATCCTTTAGTTTATAGGATGTTTCAATTGCCATATGATAACTATAAGAATTATAATGTTACTTATAGTTAATATGGAATAAATATAGTTTGGAGGAATTAGAATGTTAGCAAGATTATTAAGTTGGATTGGTTCTCTATCTGCTGGTGCTGGTACTAAAGCATGCTTAGCTTGGTACGTAGATGAACCTAAAATGCCAAAAAGTTTATTAAAATAATCCTTTTTAAAACTTAACAAAAAAAAGAATCATATAACCGCAAGTTGATTCTTTTTTTATTATTTTTCTTTTATCTTAATTTTCTGAATATAGATTCTATCTGTTATTTTTGTTTCTGATTCAAATCTATTGTTTTCATTTAAAATTTTCTTTACTAACAATAAACCATGTCCTCTATTTTTTCCTTTGGTACTATACTTTTCATTACCAACTTTTTCTTCATCAATAACATTATCATAGGTATTAGAAATAATCATTTCAACATTATCTTTTAATTTATATATTTCAATACCAAGTTTCTTTCCATCAGATGCGCTAGCCGCCTCAATAGCATTATCTAGGTAAACACCTAACATTCTAGTTAAGTCTTTAAAATCTTTTGTTACCATTTTGCCAAGAAAACTATTTTCTATTTGTTTGGCGATATGTAAATTTACGCTTATTCCTTTTTCTTCAGCTTCAATAAACTTATAATAAAGAAAGCCTTTTAAACCATTTGATGGTAAATATTTAAATTTAGAGAATTTAGAACTATTGATATGTTTCTTATCACCCATAATACTATCAATATAATTACATAATTCTTTATCTTTTTCATTAGATAGCTTACTTCTTATTGTTAATAATTCATTTTTAGTCTCATGATTAATAGTTCTTTGTTCTTCAACATCACTTTCATAATTTTTCATAACAGTTAATAAATCATCATATTTTTTAAACATGTTTTCATTATCTATTTTTTGTCTTAATAGGCTTACCAAAATTATAATTAATGTTGCTATAACCAATAAATACATAAAAATATTGTTATTATTTCTAAAGTTGTTAATTAAATTATAAAAGAATACAGCTATGGTAACTAAAGTTAAAAGCGATACAATAATTATTTTTACATTTCTTGATAATTTATAATTAACAATTTTTCTTAATGGCTTTCTTAATAAATATATTGTTCCAATCATTATTAAATTAACTATTAAATTACCTAAAACACTTCCGGCAATATGTGTATGAAAATAATCTTTTGTTATACCAAGAATTTTAGTTGAAAAACCCAAAGTTATCAAGTCTGGAATTATCAGTAAGATCATATACATAATCCCGGAAAAAATCGATTTATACACATCTTTGTCAAATGTTGTGTATAAGTACAATGAATAAATAGTACATAGTAATATAGATTTATAAGTGCCATTCAAACATAAACATGCTATTGTATGTAATATAGCAAAAAATGTTATTATTACTATGCTTTTTAATTTTATCTGTTTGTTTAAACTATTCTTTGAAGTTACTAATCCAAAAATATGAACTGATATTATCATAAATATACTACTCAAAAATATCTTCAAAACTTCCAACACGTTCCCTCAACCCCTTTCTACATGCAGTGCTTAATAGATTTGTTGAGTCACCGTTTTTGAAATAAATAGTAAAATCAGCATATTCTACTTTGCTTATATTTTCTAAATTAACTAAACAGGCTTTATGTGAACGGTAAAACAATGGTGACATTTCTTTTTCAAAGCTTGTTATTGTTCTATTAGTGTATTTTGGTTTATCATTAATAAAATGTATTATACTTTTTGCTCCAGATGGATCTTTTTCTATATATGTTATATTTTTATATAGAACCTTGTAGGTAGTATGATTGTAAGTAAATGTTAATACTTTATTTCTTAACATTCTATCCACTATATACTTTATAGTTTCTTCAACTCTTTCTTGATATCTATATTGTTTTGATATATAATCTATTGCTTCTAATCTTGAAAAGAATATATCATTTTTACATTCTGGATGTGATGTTACAAATATTATATAACTTTTGTCATCTATTTCTCTTATTTCAGAGGCTATTTCTAAACCTCCAACCACTGGTAACTCTATATCAAGTAAATATATTTTGGTATCAAATGGTTCATTTATTACTGCTTCTAATTCTTTGTTATGTCTATAAAATTTCAATATTTTATATTCTATATCATAATTCATCATAGCTTTCGTTATGGTTTGTACTGCACTAGTTAAATCTTCTTCATTATCTTCGCATACTATAAATTTTAGCATTTTTATCTTCCTTTCAATATACTACTAGTTCATCTACTGCAAACACCTTTTAATTCTTTTACTAGATTATATGAAATGATATCATTAGAAACATCAATTATATCATTAGCATATGCTGCTCTTTCTTTAATGTATTCTTCGCTTACTACATTATTTATTATAGCATATATTTCGCTTTTTGGAGCATTATAATATATTTTTGATGTTAAATATGAACCGTCAACAAACACTACGGTATTATCTTCACTGTCTAAACTGAAAATATCTTTTCCTAATTGAAAATCACTATGTATACCAAGCATGTTTCCGACTGTTGGTAAAACATCAATCATTCCCATAGGTGTATTTACAATTTCATTTATTTCTTTATCTTTTGTCCAAATTATTAATGGAACTTTTTTATCTAATTCATAATTATATTTGCTATATGGTATATATCCATTATCTGTTTCTTCTTTTACTTTGTCATTAACCGGATCGTAATTATATAATAAGTTAAATTCATTATAACTTAATCTTGCATCATGATCACCATATATTATTAAAACTGTATTATCTAATAATCCTTCCGCTTCCAACCCGGAGACAAAATCTCCTATTGCTTTGTCTGCATAATGGACTGATCTCAAATAATTATTCATTGTTGTTCCTTCTAGGTAATCCCTAACTATTATGCCATCTTCTGTTTTTAATGTTATACTTGTATCAAATTCTTCAGTTAATTCTAAATCATTAAATGGCGTGTGATTTGATAACGTTATCAGTAGACCATAATATGGTGATCCACGCTTATCCTTTATTTCTTTTAATTTTTCTATAGATTGTTTAAAAAATGATTCATCAGACAATCCTAAGCCTATTTCTTCATCTATTAAATATGATTCTTTACTATAAAATTTATCATATCCTAACGCTTTATACATATTGTTTCTATTCCAAAAATCTCCGGTGTTAGCGTGCATACTAAATGTATAGTAATCTTTTTTTCTGAGAAGGTTTGGAATTGCTACGTACTCTCTATCAAAATAATTTACAAAGGCAGTTCCTTTTGTTGAAGGCATCAGTGATGTATTAAAAGTAAATTCACTATCACTACTGGTTCCAACACCCACCTCTGCATAGAAATTGTTAAAGAATAGACCTTCATTAGCAAGTTTATTTAAATTTGGTGTTACCTCTTTATTATTAAATTTTAAATTCATAGGAAAAGTTTGCATACTTTCAGCATGTATAACTAATACATTTTTGTTTTCAAATATATTAGTATACTTGTTCTCTTTTTTTATATACTTATGTTCTTTATAATAGTCTGTTACTTTTTTTAAAGCTTTGTCATGGCCAAATATACTATTTATTTTAGGCGTTAAACTTTGTATAAAATCATCTAATTGATAAACATAAATTCCATAATTCATAACAACGGATTCTCTATTCCATAATTTATACAGTCTATTCCATGAACTCATTGGCATTGATATAGCACCAACAACAAATAGAATTAATGATATTATTACTAGTTTATTTGAAATTTTTTTATTTATAAATTTTACTTTTTTCAATGATATTTTTTTTCTTTTGTTCATTTTATACATTACATAAAGGGAAATCGGACACCAAATATAAATTAAGTCAGTTACCTTTAACACTTTTTCAAATATTGCATTACTAACATCTCCTGCAAAAGCAATGTTTGCTAGTATAGAAAAAGAAGCAAATGATTTATAATAATTGTAATAAATATTATTTATTATGCATACTATGGTAAAAATTACTGTCATTATCATTAAATAGTATATTCTTCTTTTTTCTTTTATTTTATTTGGTAAAAGTGATACCAGTATAAGAAAACTTAAATCAATTAATAATGGTGACAATCTAAAAGGATTATTTACAGTATTGATTCTGAGTATTAAACCATTTATTAAATTGAACAACACGAAAAACAACTCAAGTGAGTAGTTTTCTTTTACAATATTTAAAAGTTCAATAATACTTTTTGATAATTTTTTCAATCTCATTTATATCACTAGGTTAATTGTATCAAATTTTTTGTAAAAAATCTATGTTTATTACTAAAAAACAAAAAAAATGTGAATTAATCACATTATTTTTCTGTATCAAAACCAAATTTTTTATTAAATTTCTCAACTTGTCCTTTTTTAGAGCCTAATGTTTGTTTACCTGTATAAAAAGGATGGCATTTTGAACATACTTCAACTTGAATATTTTCTTCAGTTGATTTTGTTTTAAAAGTATTTCCACAAGCACATGTTACAGTTGCTTCTACATAATTTGGATGAATATTCTTTTTCATTTTTTATCTCTCCTTCCGCCATGACAAATGTCATAGTAATAAAATTACATGGTATATTATATCAATTATTTTGCATTTTTTCAACTATTATTTGTGAAATTTTTTCATAACCTTCAAAATTTGGGATAAAAGTGCCTTTTTTTGAAAAGTACATAGGATTTTTACTTAATTGTTTTGATAAATCTATATATATAAATTTTCTGTTTAAGCATTCTTTTTTTAATTTGTAGTTAGCATATTCAAATATATCATTTGAATTTTCTGTAACATTATAATAACCTAACACAAATACTTGTTGATGATGAAATTTATTTATGTAATCAAATATTTTGGCATAGTCATTTATTAAAGTATCTATATAACTATAAATATTCTGATCTTTTTTTTCTAATTTATTATATATTTCATTCATACCTAATGAAATGGTAATTATATCTGCTTCCTTTATTAATCTGTTTAATGAATAGTTATCTTTCTTTTCATTATATGATAATATTTTTATAATATCCAAAACTCTATAGTCATTAGAAGTAAAAGTTTTGTTATAGTCTTTTAATTTTTGATTATTCGATAAATATTCTTTTAATTGTTCACTATATCCTTTACTAGAAGTACCATATTCACTAGTTCCCTTTGATAATGAATCTCCTATTGTTAAATACGATATTTTCTTATCGTTAGTAAAACTATATATGAAATAACATGATAAAAAAAGAGTTAATACTAATAAAATCTTTTTCATAGTTCACCTATTCAATTATATTATATTAACTCTATTTTAGCACCTACTTTAGATAATTTCTCGCAAATATTGTCATAACCTCTTAATATGTAATTTATGTTTTCTATTTGTGTAGTTCCATCTGCTATTAAGCCACATATCAACATTGAGGCTCCTCCCCTTAAATCTGTTGCTGTTACATCTTTTCCATGTAATGGAGTTACACCTTTTATTTTGGCAATCTTATTATTTTTTACTATAATATTTGCCCCCATTCTATTTGTATCATATATGTTTTGAAATCTATTTTCATAAATAGTTTCTTCTACTGTACTTGTACCATGACATTTTGTTAAAAATGGAATCATTGGTTGTTGTAAATCTGTAGGAAAGCCTGGATATGGTTGGGTTTTTATATTTACAGCTTTATATTTATCTTTTGCATTTATTAATATTTCATCTTCTTTTATTTTAATATCAACACCAGCTTCAATTAATTTTGATGTTAAGGACTCAATATGTGATGGTATTACTTTTTTTATTGTTAAGTTATCTCCTAATAAAGCTCCTATTATCACATATGTTCCAGCTTCTATACGATCTGGTATCACTTCATGAAACGCTTTGTGTAGATACTCTACTCCTTCTATTGTTATTGTTTCGGTACCAGCACCCCTTATCATGGCACCCATGTTATTTAAAAATGTTGCAACATTAACTATTTCAGGTTCTTTAGCGGCATTTTCTATTGTAGTAATACCTTTGGCTTTTGTTGCTACTAGTATTGCATTGATGGTTGCTCCAACACTCGGCATGTCTAAATATATTTTATTTCCTATTAATTCATCTGCGGTTATTGTATATCTATTTTCTTCTTCTATTACAGTTGCGCCTAAAGAACGATAGGCTTTTAAAGTTTGATCTATTGGTCTTTCGCCGATTGAACATCCACCAGGAAAATACATTTCAACATGTTTGTATTTGCCTAATAACGATGACATAAAATAATAGGATGCCCTTAGCTTTCTTGACATTTCTTCTGGTATTTCTTTATTTACTATTTTACTAGAATCTATTATAACTGTTCCTTCTTTTCGCTTGATCCCAGCATTTAAATGTAAAAGTATTTCCTCCAACGAATCAACATCAGAAATATTTGGAACATTACTTATCTCTACTGCTTCATCACATAGTATTGCAGCAGGTATTAAGGCAACTACACTATTTTTAGAACCAGATATTTCTATTGTTCCAGAAAGGTTATATCCACCCTCTATTTTTATTTTTGACATACATACTCCACTCCTGTTCTTTACTTTATTGTATTCTTTAAAAGAGTATTAGTCAATAATATTTTATTTTTTTACATTTTATTTTACATTATCATTTAAATATATAAAGAATTCCTAGTACGAATAAAACTATTCCACCTAATATGGTAGAAATTCTTCCATACTTTTTGTTTAATCTATCTCCTATATTTAGGCCAAAAAAGGTAAATGATAAACTAGTTATAGCAAAAATGAGTGATGAAAATATATACTTTTGTGTTATCAATGATAATCCTATACCAGTAGTTAAACTGTCAATACTTACAGATAATCCAAATAATAAATAACCTGGTATTGTTAATAAAAACTTTTTATCTTCTTCTTTAAAACTAGATATTATCATTTCTATGGCTATTAGGGATAATATTATTCCTACTATTATATTAGGATTTACTAATATTTTTTTAGTAATCACTGTTCCTATTGCTACTCCAATTAATGGCATTATAAAATGATATATTCCCACTATTAAAGAAAGTAAGATCTTATGCTTTTTAGTTATTCCTTGTGTCCCATATATTAATGCCAAAGAAAAAGCATCCATTGATAGGCTTACTGCTATTAAAAATATCGTTATTATCTTCAAATTTATCACCTATCTAAATATATGTATTAATAACTAGAATATTTTATTTATTTGTTCTACTATCCATGATTTATATTCAACATTTGTTTTGTTTTCTAAATCTACAAGACACAAATTAGGAAACAAAACGCACCACCAATTATCTCCTTTTCCCTCTCCGATTGTTATAACTAATGATTCATAGTATCCTTCTTCATATTTTAGCCCACGATATTTCTTTTCAGGAAAATAATTATAACCAAAGTCTACTGTATATTCCATATTATATTTATTATCTTTAAAAATCTTGTTAATGTTAATGTCTAAATTTGATAAACTGTCATTTATTTTAGTCCTTGCTTCTTCAATGTCTGTTACATTGCTTAATGTTGCATAAGTGTTTTTTTCTAAATATTTTTTTACTTTGTTTTTCATACTTTGATCTAATGAAGAATTACTATTTGGAATTACTCTTAATCTAATAGCGGTATCTGGAATTATTACTTCATTATTTTTGAACTCATTATATATTAATATTGATGTTAACATAGTTAGTATAATTATTATTTTTTTCATATAAAAAATATCACCCTTTCGTTTTAATTATGAGTGATATTTTAATATTTTATTCTTATTTTTGAACTTTTATGATTATTTGATAATCATTTGGGGTTTCTAATTCTTCTAAGGCTACTTCATATCCTGCCAATTTGATATTTTCTATGGCATCTTTAGCAAGTTTAATTGCAGTAGCATATTTTACTTTGGAAATATTATTATTATTTGCTAATTGTGTATTATTTTGAGGTTGTGGTTCATTAAATGATGTAGTATTTGACATAGAATTAGTATTCCTTTCTTCTTCAATTGGATTTGGTATTTGGTTTTCAGAATTAGAATTTGATATTTCATTATCTAAAGCACTTATATTTACAAAATCCATATTTTTAGTTTGTGTATAAACATTTGGATTTTCTTCTTTTTTCTCTTGTACTTGTTCTACTAATGGTGGTAAAGGATTTTCATATAATGGATTTACTGTATTATCAATTGGTTTTGTTAAATCTATACCATGTTCAGTATTATCTGGTTGTGGTGGTAATTCCTTTGATATTCCAAGTAAATTTTTAATATATTCATCAGTATCTCTAACATTTATTCTTTCACTTATTATTTTATTTAATACTTGTTTTTGTAAATCTTCATCTTTTATTTGCAATAAGCATCTTGCATGTCTTTCTGATATTAGATTATTCATAAGTGCAACTTGTACTTCGTTTGTTAGTGACAATAATCTCATTTTATTAGCTATAGTAGATTGGCTTTTTCCCATTCTTTTTGCTAATTCTTCTTGAGTAAAATTACCCATATCTAGTATTTTTTTATAAGACTTTGCTTCTTCAATAGCGGACAAATCTTTTCTTTGAATATTTTCAATTAATGCCAATTCAGCACTTGTCTGGTCATCCATTGATCCTACTATTGCTGGTACTTCAGTTAACCCTGCTATAGTAGAAGCTTTATATCTTCTTTCTCCTGCTATTATTTCATATTTACTACCTAAATCTCTTAAAATTAGTGGTTGAATTATACCATGTTCTTTAATTGAATTTGCTAATTCATTTAGTGCTTCTTCATCAAATGTCAATCTAGGTTGAAATCTATTTGGTATTATGTCTGAAAGTTTTACCATTACTACTTCTTTATTCATTTTCATAGTTATACACCCTCTTCAATTTCTTTTTTCCTACTCTAGTATAATGATACTATAAATTTGTAAAATTTACAAGATATTTTGTCAAATTTCTTGGATTAACAAAGTAAAAAGAGTAATTTTTTTAATTTTTACTCTTTCTAAAAACTCGTTTCTTTATTTTTCTATAAGTCTTTTTTTATTATTTCATTGTATCTTCTTGGGTATTTTTTATTTGTCTCTTTTATTTTTAAATATTTTATTAGGGTCCTTAAACTTCCTTCTATAGGAAGTTTAAAGATTAGCTTTTTTTCTTCTTTTATATTTAATTTTTCTAAGTAGTTATCAATATTTTTTTCCTCTTCTTCTACATTTGCTTTCATTGCTATAAATTTTCCATTTACTTTTACTAGTGGAACACCATATTCTAATAGATGCTTTAATGGTGCTACAGCTCTAGCAGTTACTATATCATATACTTCTCTATTATTCTTAGCATAATCTTCACTTCTTGTATTTATAATTGTTACATTATTTAATTGTAATTGTGATTTTACTAAATTTAAAAAATAACATTTTTTACTATTTGCTTCTATCAGTGTTATTGTGGTATTAGGAAAACATATTGCTAATACTAGGCCTGGGAAACCTGCTCCTGAACCAAGATCACATATACTTTGATTATTTATATTTTCAATTTTGTTAATTGTCAAACTATCATAGAAATGTTTTAAATATACATCTTCTTTACTTATTATTCTTGTTAAATTATATTTTTTATTTTCTTCTGTCAATATATTGTAATATTTATCTAAATTTGCCAGTTTAGCATCATCTAATTCTATTTTTATCTTTTTTAGTTCTATTATGAATTCTTCTTTATTCATTGTAATACTTCCTTAAATATACTAATAGTATTGATATATCAGCTGGATTAACTCCACTTATTCGTATGGCCTGTGCTATATTTAGAGGTCGCACTTCTTTCAATTTTTGTCTTGCTTCACTAGCTAAATTAGGTACTCTATCATAATCTATATCGGCAGGAATTTGCTTTTCTTCATTTTTCAACATTTTTTCTGCTTCTCGTTCAATTTTTTTGATATAACCTTCATACTTTATTTGAATTTCTACTTCTTCAATAACGTCTTGTGGATAATTTAAATCTAAGTTATTTGTTTCTATTATTGCTTGCAAATTGGAAGTTGGATTTTTTAAGTAATCATATACTGACATGCCAACTCTTCTTTTTTCATTATCAACAATTATTTTTATTTCTTTTAATTTATTTTTTAATTTTTCTATATTATTTTTCTTTTCAATGAATTTTTGATATTTTTCTCCTGTTACAAGCCCGACTTGATGTCCATATTCTCTTAGTCTTAAATCTGAATTATCATGTCTTAGAAGTAAACGATATTCTGCTCTTGATGTTAGCATACGATATGGTTCTCTTGTTCCTTTGGTTACTAAATCATCTATTAGTACACCTATATAAGCTTCATTTCTCTTTAATATTAATGGTGCTTTTCCTTCTAGTTTTAATCCAGCATTGATACCCGCTATTAAGCCTTGGCAAGCTGCTTCTTCATATCCACTAGTACCATTTATTTGGCCAGCAGTAAATAAATTATTTAATACTTTGGTTTCTAGATTTGGTTTTACTTGTGTTGGATATATAGCATCATATTCAATAGCATAGGCATATCTTAATATTTTGGCTTTTTCTAATCCAGGTAATGAATGTACCATTTTTTCTTGTATATCTCTTGGCATACTTGTAGAGAATCCTTGAACATATATGTCATCATAGTAAATACTCTCTGGTTCTAGAAATAATTGGTGCTTTTCCTTATCACTAAATCTTACTACTTTATCTTCAATTGATGGACAATATCTTGGCCCAACACCAGTTATATCATCTAGTCCACCATACATACTTGATTTAGATAAGTTTTCATTAATTATTTTTTTAGTTTCATCTGTTGTATATATTAAATAACATGGTTCTTGATTGTTTATGTCATAAATTGGTGGATTGGTATGAGAAAAAGTATAATACTTTTTATCTCCATCTTCTCTTTGCGTTTTGGAAAAGTCTATGGTACTTCTATCTATTCTTGGTGGAGTACCTGTTTTTAACCTTAATATTTTAAATCCATATTTTTTTAAGTTATCTGATAGATGCATCGATGGCTTTTCGTTATGGGGACCGCTTCTTGTTCTAGTATTCCCTATCAAAATATCTGATTTTAAGTATGTTCCTGTTGTTAATATTACTATATTTGAAGTTATATTTGTTCCATCCTCTAACGCAACACCATAAACGGTATTATCTTTTACTATTAAATCTTCTACCATTGCTTCTTTTATTGTTAAGTTGGTTTCTTCTCTTAGTAGTTTTAACATTTCTTTAGGATATGTTATTTTATCTGCTTGAGCACGAAGTGATTTTACTGCAGGGCCTTTAGCAAAATTCAACATTTTCATTTGTATTAATGTTTTGTCCGCTACTTCTCCCATTACTCCGCCTAAAGCGTCTATTTCTCTTACTATTATTCCTTTAGCGGAACCTCCGATTGATGGATTACATGGCATTGTCGCTATATTATTTATTCTTCCGGATATTAATAATGTTTTATGACCTTTTCTAGCTGATGCCACTGCCGCTTCACATCCAGCATGACCTCCACCTACTACTATTACTTCATAATTCATATTTACACCTACTTTCCTAAACAAAATCTACTAAATAATTCATCTAATAATTCATCAGTATATGTTTCTCCAATTACTTCACCTAAATTATTCCATGCATCTTTTAGACTTAATTCTACAATATCTATTGGGTTATCATTGTTTATTTCTTCAATTACTTCATTTATATTATTTAATGATTTTTTTAATAATGCTATACTTCTAGCATTAGATAAATATGTCATATCATTTGATGATATTTCACCAATATTAAATAATCTTTTTATTTCATTTTTTATTTTATCAATTCCTATATTTTCTTTTGCTGATATTTCTATATAGTTATCTAATAGTGATTTATCTAATTTTGTTTCTAGGTCGATTTTATTTACCACTATAATTCTTTTCTTATTTTTTGTTTTATCTAGTAGTTCTTTTTCTTCATCAGTCATCTTTTCATTATTATTTAAAATGTAAATTACTAGAGCTGCCGTGTCGATCATTTTTAAACTTTTTTCAACACCTATCTTTTCTACTGTATCATCAGTTTTACGAATTCCAGCTGTGTCTATTATATTTAATGGTATTCCCGATATTATTAAAGAACCTTCCACTATGTCTCTTGTAGTCCCAGGAATATCTGTAACTATTGCTTTTTCTTCCTCTAATAATGAATTTAAGAGACTACTTTTACCTACATTTGGTTTCCCAATTATACCTACTTTTATCCCTTCTTTTATCACTTTACTATCTTCTGACTTTCTAATTATTTCTTCTAATTTTTCTTTAAACTTTTGGACACTTGGAAGAACATTTTCGTTTGTTAATACTTCAATATCTTCGTATTCTGGGTAATCAATATTTACTTCTATGTTGCTAATTATTCCCACTAATTCATTTCTTAAATCTTTAATTAAATTAGAGGTTTCTCCTGTTAATGTACTCATAGATATTTTTCTTGCTGACTCGGCCTTAGAGGAAATTAAATCCATAGTGGCTTCGGCCTCAAGTAAATCTATCCTACCATTTAAGAAAGCTCTTTTAGTAAATTCACCTGGTTCTGCTAGTCTAGCACCATTTTCTAATAATACTTCTAATACTTTATTAGTGGTTGCAACGCCACCATGGCAATTTATTTCTACTACATCTTCACGAGTAAATGTTTTAGGAGCCTTCATTACAGTTACTAACACTTCATCTATTTTTTCATTTCCATCTTCTATAAAACCATAGTGTATAGTATGGGATTGTACCTTAGTTAAATCTTTTGTAAACACTTTACTAGCTATATTCAAAGCTTCATTACCACTTAATCTTATTATTGAAATGGCACCTACTCCCATAGTTGTAGAAATAGCCACAATTGTATCTTCCATAGTATTCCTTCTTTCTTCCATAGTATTTTACCATAATATGAAAAAAAATAAAAGTAATTATTTACTTTACTATTCTTTTTTACATTTATTTGTATAATTCTATTTGACCATTTTTATTAGCCAACAAGATTTCACTTGTAAGTATAGATTCTATATATCTAGCCTTTTTAGGATGAATTAAATATCTTATTTGTAATTCAACATGACTTTCATTTATTTTGGTATATATCATAGGATCATATTGATTATAATATATGCGATAAGTGTTTGATACATTATTTATTTGCTTTTTTAATTTTGCCGGTATTTTTTTTATGACTTCATTAGAATTCACAATTTTATATAATATCTTTTTCGTTTTTACAATATCAGCCTCTAATGGTACTCTTATAGTTATTTCATCCCATATATATTTAAAAGCTTTATTATAATTTTTTAATGGGTAACTAAATATTATGGAGTTTGGTAAATGAATGATTATTCCTGTACTTTGGCCTGTCATGTCAGAGTTTGATACTTCTAATATTTCAAAGTTCATTGTATTAATATTTACTACATCTCCTTTATATTCATTTATTTCTATTCTATCTTCTACCTGAAATGGCTTTACTATTTTTATATATAATCCACAAAAAAAGTTAAATATTAGATCCCTTATTGCTATTGTGAAGGCTGCTGATACTAAACTTATTAATGTCAAAATATTTTTTACATACTTTCCCCATATTACCATTATTACTATTATGATTATAATTTTTATTATTAATTTATATTTTTTTGTATAATTATATTCTTTTTTACTATCTTTAGTTTTCTTTATTATTTTTATTCCAATTTTTCCTAATATTAATATTAAAAAAACTATAATTATTGTCTTTAAAATTAGACTTATATACATTTCATCAATGTCAAATATTTTACTTATTTTCTCAATATACTTCATTTATTCACCTCCTTCTAATATGCTATTATATGTTTATACAAAGGAAAAAAGAAGATTACTCTCCTTTTAATTTAATCACAACTTTCCTATTTGGTTCTTCACCAATTGACTCAGTATAAACATATTTATCATCTGCTAACGCTGAATGAACAAGCCTTCTTTCATAAGAATTCATGCTATCCATTGTTATTTCTGTTTTGGTTTTATACGCTTCTCTAGCTAATTTTTTTGCTAAATATTCTATATTTCTTGCCCTCTTTTCTTTATAGTTTCCAACATCTATTATAATTGATAATGGTTCTTTTAAGTTACTATTAACCATTTGTCTTATTAGTAGTTGAAGAGCAGATACATTTTTACCATTTTTTCCTATTAATATGGCATTGTTATCAGAAAAAATTGTTATTGATATACTGTTATCTCTTCTTCTAACTTCAAGGTTGGCTTCGGTATTCATTTTGCTTATAATTTCATTTATTGTATCTTTAATAAATGAAACTACCTCATTCATATTTAATACTTCTATTCTTACTAGTTTTTTTAGTAAACTAGACTTATCTTCTACTTTATTTATTATTAAATCTTCTTCCGATACCTTTAAATCTTCGATAGCCATTTCAATTGCTTGTTCTTTTGTTTTTCCTTCATAATAATACTTATTCATTACTTCTCTGCCTTCTTTCTTTCTACTATCATGTTTTGTACCACTGTAAATAGTGAAGATGTTATCCAATATAATCCTAGTGCCACTGGTAAACTAAATGCTGCTACTAAAATCATTGCTAACATAAAATAGATAGTACCTTTCATTTGTTTTGCCATTGCTGTTTGATCTTTTAATGTCTTTCTGAATGATAGATAAGAAGTTGCAAGTATTAATAATAAGAAAATTATATATGCATACCAAAGATTTGACATTATTCCATGTGATATTGTTGTACCCATGTCTAGTTTTAGAAATTTATTTTCAAATATTACTGGTGTTCTATTAATTGCTTCTAGAAAAGCAAATAGTAATGGAATTTGAATAAAAGATAGTAGACAACTTGATAATGGATTTATTTTGTGTTTTGAATAAATTGCCATCATTTCTTCAGCTTTTCTCTTTTGATCTTCTTCACTAGTTTTATCTTTATATTTCTTCTCTAGTTTTTCTAATTGGGGTTGAACTTCTTTTAATTTTTCAGACTGCATTGCTGTCTTTCTTGTTAATGGATACAAAATTAATCTTATTACTAAACAAGATAAAATTATAGCAGAACCGTTTGCAAGGCCTTTTCCTAGTCCTATTTTTTCTAACAATAGTCCTATATTTATTATTACCCATGCTAATGGTTTTACAAAAATTGTAGTCCATAATCCTTCATATTCTGCAAACGGTTTAAATGATTCACATTTTGGTAATTTATCTACATCTACCTTGTTTTCTTTATAAATTTCTATAACATTCTCATCTGTTGGCCTACACAAAACATTTTCAGTTAGTGCCTTACCTGTTTCCTCATATTTTACTGGTTTTTTATCCTCTCCAGTAAGGGTCTTTGTACACCCTGTTAACATTACTAAACTTAAAATTAATAATATGATTTTTATTGTTTTTTTATTTTGTTTCAAATTTATCACCTATACTCATTAGTTTTAACAACTCATTTTCTATTTCTTTATATGTTAAATCTAATATACCTTTCTTAATAATTATAACATAGTCATAACCATTATGCACGACTTTTTTATTATTATCAATAATGTTTTTTATCCTTCTTTTTATTTTATTTCTAGTAACAGCAGTACCAGTTTTTTTAGGAACTGTTATACCATACCTATTACTATCATTATTTTTTCGATAGTAAATACTAAAATATTTACTTTTTTTTGATTTACTATTATTTATTATCTCGGTATACTCACGAGATGATTTTATTATTTCGATTTTCTTCATTTTGGATAAAAGAAAAAAAGAAAACAAAATTATGTTTTAAGCACATAATTTTTTTCTTTTTTTTGCTCTTCTACTTTTTAAAACATTACCTTTAATTCTACTAAAGAAACCGTGCTTTTTTGCTTTTTTTCTATTGTTAGGTTGATATGTTCTTTTCATTATATAATACACCTCCAAGTCAAATGCTATTTTATTATATATTTTTATTTTGATTATGTCAAGTAATTTTGTTATTTTTAATTAATTAGTACTTTTGAAGATTCTTTTCTTCTTTAAGTGGTTTAAAGCCATTTAATTCAAGTTCATCCATAGTTACTATCTTATTATTTAGTGCTTCTTTGATATTATATTTCTTACCGTCCACTATAACAAAGATACTTCCACTTTTTACACAGGTAAAATAATATTTATAATTACTATCTTCGTAATAATATTCTATTGCTGAAGCGCAGGCAGCATCTTTTGATTCATCTATTATAGTAATTTTATTTTTGGATACTGCTATATCCTCATCCTTTATTATAGTGTCTTCTGGTAATTTATCATCTGAATTATTTTCTTCTTTTTTAGGAATATTTTCTTTCTCTTCCTTGATTGTGTTGTTTTCGTTAATGGTATTTTCTTTTATACTTTCTTTGGAATTATTATTAGAAAGATTTATATTAGTTTCTTTTTCTTTATAATAATATCTTAAGCAAAAGAATAGAACAACTACAATAAAAATAATGATTAATATTGTATATAATATTTTCTTATTCATAAAATTCCTCCTTCTTACTTAGTATTTTACTATAAATCGTATATTTTTACAAATATATTTTGATAATTATGATTTAAACTTTAAAAACTTATATGTAAAAGATAACTATTAATTCAAAGACTTTATGGCTTTGAATTACTTTTTTAAAGACCTTAGGCTTTAAAAATAGTGAGCAACAAAGTGCGAACTCTAAAAAAATAAATAAAAGCCCTTTCTTTTTTTAGTTTTTTTTGATACAATTATATTTGAGGAAAATAAGGTGAAGCAGATGGGAAAAATAATTGCAATTGTAAATCAAAAAGGTGGTGTAGGAAAAACCACTACTAGTATAAACTTATCAGCCTCTTTGGGTGTTTTAGATAAAAAGGTGTTACTTGTTGATCTTGATCCACAAGGAAATGCCACTACCGGCGTTGGTGTAGACAAAAATGATATATCAAGTAGTATTTATGAAGTATTAACTAAAAAAGAAACAATAGAGAATTCTATTATTAAAACAAAAAGTAAAAATCTTTGGCTTCTTCCAGCATATCTTAATTTAGCTGGTGTAGACATGGAACTTATTGAGTTAGAACGAAAAGCAAAGGAAACTGGTGAAAAATTTAATAGGGTAGTTAGATTAAAAGAAGAACTGGGTAAAGTTAGAGAAAATTTTGATTTTATTTTAATTGATTGTCCTCCTAGTTTAGGTATACTAACTACTAACGCACTTGCTGCTGCAGACTCTGTTCTTATTCCGGTTCAATGTGAGTACTTTGCTCTAGAAGGTATTATGCAACTTATTAATACTATAATGCTTGCTCAAAGAAAAGTTAATCCTAATCTTGGCATTGAAGGTGTTTTACTTACAATGTTTTCTAATACTAATCTTGGTATTGAAGTAATAGAAAGTATTAAAGGTTTCTTTAAAGAAAGAGTATATAATACTATTATTCCTAGACTTGTCAGACTAGCTGAAGCTCCAAGTCACGGTAAACCTATACTCGAATATGAGCCTAGAAATAAAGGTACTATTGCTTATCTAAATTTAGCAAAGGAGGTTATTGAAAGAAATGGAACAGAAGAAGAAAGCCCTAGGTAAGGGACTTGAAGAATTGTTTTCTAGTGAAGTACTTGATTTTGATACTTTTGAAAATAATATAATGGAAAGTACTCCTACTAACGAGGTAAAAGAAATTCCAGTTAGTGAAATCAGACCTAATCCATATCAGCCAAGAAAAACTTTTAATGAAGAAGCACTTAACGAACTTGCTGATTCTATTAAAAATTATGGTGTATTTCAACCTATTATCGTTAAGAAGAGTATTAAAGGTTATGACTTAATTGCAGGTGAAAGAAGACTTAGAGCTAGTAAACTTGCAGGTATGGAAACGATACCCGCTATTGTGAAGGAATTCTCTGATGAGGAAATGAGAGAAATCTCACTACTTGAAAATATTCAAAGAGAGAATCTTACTGCTATTGAACTTGCTTGGGCTTATAAAGGAATTATTGATAACTTAGATATTAGACAAGAGGACTTAGCTAGAAAAATTGGTAAGAGTAGAAGTCATATTACTAATACTTTAGGACTTTTAAATCTACCGGAAGATATTCAGAAGAAAATTCTTGATGGAGAAATTTCTATGGGTCATGCTAGAGTGTTATCTAAAATGAATGATGAAGAAGAAGTTACTAATTTAGCTAATAAAGTTATTGAAAATAATATTAGTGTTCATGAATTAGAAGAAATTAGTAAAAAGGAAGAAATTAAGAAAAGAATTCCTAACACCAGAAGAAGAACGGATACTGATTATTTTCATATTGAGAATGAACTTAGAGATATTCTTGGTACTAAAGTTAAAGTTGATAATAAGAAAGTTAGTATTTACTTTGAAAATGTTAATGATTTAAATAGAATTCTTGATATTATGAATATTGAAATTAAATAGTAGAAAATTAGATTTTTCTACTATTTCTTTTTAGTATACTTATAGTTAACTTATCCTTGTTTGCAATCTTTTATTTTTTATTTATTTAAAATTAATTAATTTGGTCTTATATAATGATATGATTAATGTGCTTGCGGTAAGGGTAAGTACAAGAGTTTAACTTAGAAGAATTTTATCAAATTTTGTCGTACTTAATTGTTTGCAAAATGAGTCAGCAGTATATTATAATATTCTTGTAGGGAAGAACAGAAAAGTGAGGTGTCAAAGATGCAAGGAAGAGTTAAGTGGTTTAATAACGACAAAGGCTATGGCTTTATTGATTATCCGAATGGTGAAGATATTTTTGTTCATTATTCTGCTATTAAACAGGATGGTTATAAAACTTTATCTGAAGGTCAAATTGTTGAATTCGATTTAATTGAAACTACTAAAGGTTTACAAGCCATTAATGTAGTTGCTACCAATAATGTTAAGGCTTAGAAAAGGAGTACAATTATATAAGACAGCTAGATGTACTTAAGGCTATCTTATTTTTTTGTGTAGAAGTTATGAAAAAAATTAAATACTTATTATTATCTTTAAAAGAGATATTTATTGTTTTATTTATTCAGTATTTTATTCTTATTTTTTCTATTATTTTATTTAATGGAGATGAAAATATTTATATTGGTAATATTTTACTTAGTATATTTAGTATTATATATATTTTGAGTAAGAAAAATATAATTAATGTTTCTTTTAATATTAGGAATAATTATTTTATATATATTATGCTAGGTAGTTCTATATCTATTATTTATAATATGATTTTATATAGATTAAATTTATATACTTATAATATTAGTAATAATATACTTTTTCTAGATATTTTAACTTCTGGTATTATTGGTCCTATATTTGAAGAAGTTGTTTTTAGAGTGAGTTTTATTCCTAAGGTAGAATGTTTTATTTATAATAAAGAGAAAGTTATTATAATAACTAGTATTATTTTTGCTATATTACATTTTAATTTTTTATCTGGTTTTATTGCTTTTATTATTGGTATTATTAATGGATATATTTATATTAAAACAAGAGATATTATTAGAATATCTTTGGTTCATATTTCTCTTAATACTATAAGCTCGTTAATAACTGGTTATAATAATCTAATATTTATTTTGGGTATTATATTAATGATAGAAGTGATATTATATTTCGGAAAAGAAAGATATTTGTAAAGAAGGATGTTTAGCTTCTTTTTTCTTTACTTTTATATTAATTTATTATACAATATAGGTGGAGAGGACAGGGGATACTTATGAAAAAATATATTCTTTTACCTGCTGATTCTTATGTTGTTATTAATAAGACAATTTTACATGATGAGGATAGAAAAATTATTACTAGTTTGTATCTACCTGCTATTGGTATGGATGCAGTGATGCTGTACTTTTTGTTATGGAGTGACTTAGATAGTTCTTCAATTGTTAGTTCTGATTTTACTCATCAAAAAATTGTTTCTAATCTTAGAATGACTATTAATGAAGTAGAAGATGCTAGAAGTAAATTAGAGGCTATTGGCCTTATTAAAACTTTAGTTAAAGAGGGTAATGTTAATAATTATATTTATGAATTATATAGTCCAGTTTCTGCTACTGAATTTTTATCTCATCCTATACTTAATATTGTTTTATATAGTAATATTGGTAAAAAAGAGTATGATAATTTGATTAAAACTTTTAAGATGCCTAGATTTAATACTAGTGGATATACTGATATTACTAAGAATTTTAACGATGTATTTGAAAGCACATGCATGACTTCATATGATTTATCATTAGAGGATATTAGAAAATATAATAAACTTAAACTTAATATTAATAGTAATTTTGACTTTAATTTTCTTATAAATGCTATGCCTAAGAATATAGATACTAGTAGAATTTTTACTAAAGAGATTAAGGAACTTATTATTAGTTTATCTTTTATTTATGATATTGATGCTATTAAGATGACTAATATTGTTAAAGGAAGTCTTAATGAAAGAGGTACTATTAATAAAGAAACTCTTAGAAAGACCGCTAGAAACTTTTACCAATTTGATAATGGCGGTAATCTTCCTACAATTGTATCTAATTGTCAACCAGAGTATTTGAGAAAACCAATTGGAGATACTTCAAAGAGGGCTAAAATGATATATACTTTTGAAACTATTTCTCCTAGAGAACTTCTTATTAGTAAGAATAAAGGTAATGAACCTACTAAAAGAGATTTAAGATTAGTTGAAGATTTACTTCTTGATTATAATTTAAAACCTGGTGTTGTTAATGTTTTAATTGATTATGTTCTTAATATTAATGATAAAAAGCTTACAAGAGGATTAGTAGAAACAATGGCGGGTGAATGGCAAAGAAAAGGTATTGAAACAGTTGAAGATGCTATGAGTCTTTGTGAAAAAGAACATAAGAAAAGAACTAAAAAAACTATTGAAGAGAAGAGAATTATTACTAAAACACCTGATTGGTTTGATAAAGAAATTGAAAAAGAAAAAATTAATGATGGTGAAGATAATCAATTAGAAGAACTTTTAAAGGAGTATAAATGATGAAGGATACTAAGAATATTATTAATAAATATAGTTTTGATAGATATGAGTTAGAGAGAAATTTTGATATTGAAATGGAAGATGAAAATTTTAAAAAGTTAGTTAGTAAACTTAAGTTATCTAAAGATGAACTTATTAAATATACTTCTAGAATTAAGGATGCTTCTTTAGAACTTAAAAATTGTGCTAATTGTAAAAATATTATGGAATGTAAGAATAATATATGTGGATATGTTTATTATCCTAGTGTACTTCAAGATAATTTAGTTTTTTCTTATGTTCCCTGCAAATACAAGAAAAAGTTAGATAATGATACTAAATATCAAGATAATATTATTTCTTTTGATATGCCTAAGGAAATAGTTAATGCTTCAATGAAAAATATATATACTGATGATAAGAATAGACTAGAAACTATTAAATGGCTTACTATTTTTATTAAAAAAATTGAAAATAATGAAAAAAGTAAGGGCTTATTCTTGACAGGTAACTTTGGATGTGGTAAAACATATGTAGTGGCTGCGGCCTTCAACGAACTTGCTAAGAAAGGTAAAAAGGTAGCTTGTCTATATTATCCAGAGTTTTTAAGAAGTCTTAAAGAAAGATTTTCTGATGACTATAGAGAAGTATTTGATAAAGTTAAGAAATGTGATCTTTTATTAATTGATGATATTGGAGCAGAGACTGTTACTAGCTGGAATAGAGACGAAGTACTTGGTACTATCTTACAATATCGTATGCAAGAATCATTACCAACATTTTTTACTTCTAATTTATCTTTAAAGGAATTGGAAGTACATCTTGCCGGTAATGATAGTGAAGGTAAAATTAAAGCAAGACGAATTATTGAAAGAATTAAATATTTGACAGATAATATTACAATGATCGCAGAAAATAGAAGAAAGTGAGGATAAAAATGGAAAACAATAGTAATGCATTTAAGTTTGATCCTAATAAATTAGAGAAGTCTTTTACTGATAAAAATGGTACTTCGAAGATTGAAATGGAAAGTGATGGAGCATATCTTAATATGCCAGAGAATGTTACTCTTGCTAATAGACCTAAGACTAAAATTCTTACCAAAGAGATAAAGACTCCTAAAGAGGGAGCTAACATTGGTGTTGGTAGTAATGGATTTGCCGGTGTTATAACTCTTGCAGGTATTATTGCAATAGCAGGAGTAATTATTGCTTATTTAACACTTAGATATTAATTAACTTATATATAAAGGAGGAGTAGTTATGCTTTGTGCTTTAGAAGTTAAAACTTGTTATTCTATTTTGAGTAGTTTAAATAGAATTGATATTTTGACTAAAAAGGCTAAGGAGATGGGCTACTCCTCTTTAGCTATTACAGATTTGAATAATATGTTTGGAGTATATGAATTCTATTTAGCTTGTCTTAATAATGATATTAAACCTATTATTGGTATGGAAGTTAAAACTAATCAAGATAATTTTATTTTAATTGCTAAGAATAATAATGGTTATAGAAATCTTATTAAAATAGCTACAATTATATCTGATAGAGAAATTACTTTTGATGATTTGAAGACATATTCTAAAGATATTATTTTAATTATACCTTATAGTTCTTATAATGAAAAGATTACTAATTTTTTTGATGAATATTATATAGGATATACCTCTGTAGAAGAAAGAGATAAAGTTAAAGATAAGGGAGTTCTTATTACAGATATTTCTTATATTGAAAAGAATGACTATAAGTACTTAGATTATTTATTGATGATCAAAGATGATAAGAAATTAGGAGAGATGGAACTTAATACTTATACTGGGAAACATTTACTTGATAAAGAAGAATTTAATAATCTTACTAATGATATTGTTAGAAGTAATATGAAATATATTTGTGATGAATGTAATGTTACTTTTGAGAAAAGAGATGGATTATTACCTATATATAATAAAGATGTTGATTCTTTTGAATATTTGAATAGTTTGTGTAATAAAGGTCTTAATAAAAGACTCTCAGGTAATATTTCTAAAGAATATCAAGATAGACTTAATTATGAACTTGATGTTATTAATAAGATGGGCTTCTGTGACTACTTCTTAGTAGTATGGGATTATGTTAAATATGCCAAGTTTAATAATATATTAGTAGGTCCTGGTAGAGGTAGTGCAGCTGGTAGTTTAGTTAGTTATTGTCTTGGTATTACAGATGTTGATCCTATTAAATATGATTTGTTATTTGAAAGATTTTTAAATCCTGAAAGAGTAACTATGCCCGATATTGATATTGACTTTGATAGTGAAAAAAGGGGATTAGTAACAGATTATGTTATGAATAAATATGGTGAGAAAAGAGCAATTGGTATTATTACTTTTAATACATTAGGAGCTAAACAAGTTATAAGAGATGTTGGCAGAGTACTTAATATTTCACTTCCTATTATTGACGAAATTGCTAAGGCTATTACTACTAAAAACCTTAAAGATAGTTATATAGTAGGTAGTAAGTTTCATAGACTTATTAATTCTAATCCTGATTATATAAAATTATATAATGCTTCGGTTAAACTAGAGGGACTTCCTAGACATATATCAGTTCATGCTGCTGGGGTTGTTATGAGTAATATAGATATCGATGAAGTTATTCCTTTATATAAGAATCCTTTAGGTATGTATGTATCAGCCTTCTCAAAGGATTATTTGGAGCCATTAGGACTATTAAAAATGGACTTTTTAGGACTTGATAATTTAACTTTAATTAGTAATGTTATTGAAGAAATTAGAAAAAATGAAGGTATTAATATTAGTTTTGAAAAGATTCCTCTTGATGATAAGAAGACACTAAAAGTATTTAGAGATGTTGATACTGATGGTATATTTCAATTTGAATCTGTTGGTATGAAGAGATTTCTATCTAAACTTAAAGTTAATTCATTTGATGATATTGCTACGGCTTTAGCATTATATAGACCAGGACCTATGGATAATATTGATTTATTTATTGCTAGAAGAGAAGGCAGAGAGAGGGTTGATTATATTCATCCTGACTTAGAAGATATTCTTAAACCTACTTATGGTATTATTATTTATCAGGAGCAAATTATGCAAATAGTTAGAAAGATGGCTAGTTATTCTTATGGTGAGGCTGATATTTTAAGAAGAGCAATGTCAAAGAAAAAAGAAAGTATTATTTTAGCAGAAAAGCCTAAGTTTATTAAGGGATGTCTAGATAATGGATATGATGAAAGGACCGCTACTGAGGTGTATGACTTGATTTTAAAGTTTGCTAATTATGGTTTTAATAAATCACACTCTGTTTCTTATGCTATTACTGCTTATAAGATGGCTTTTATTAAAACATATTTCCTTAAGTACTTTATCGCAGGAATCTTAACTAATTCTATTGGTAATACTAGTAAAATTAATATTTATGTTAATAGAGCAAGAAAATCCTTAATTAAAATTCTTCCTCCAGATATTAATGAAAGTAGTAATAAATTTTATGCTGGTAAGGATGGTATTAGATGTCCTTTATCTATTATTAATGGCGTTGGTACTTCTATTTCTAATGATATCATTAGTGAAAGAGAAAATGGTAAGTTTACTGATCCTATTGATTTTATTGTAAGAATGTCGAATAAAGGTATTAATAAAAAGACTATTTCTAGTCTTATATATGCAAGAGCAATTAATTTTGGATATAATAAAAATACTCTTATACAAAATTTAGATACTATTTTAAATTATGCGGATATTGCTAAAGATGCTGGAATGATTGAAACTTTAAAACCAGAAATTATTTTATATGATGAATATGATAAGAATGAACTTATTTCTTTAGAACTTAAAACTATTGGTTTTTATCTTACTGAACATCCTGCTTCTAAATATAGAGATGATAGTATTATTGTTAATACTTCTAATATTAGTGATTTCTTTGATAAGAGAATTTTTATGATTGTTATGATTAGTAGACTTAAGGAGACTACTACTAAGAATAATGATGTTATGGCTTTTATTGTAGGTAGTGATGAATTTGGAGAAGTTGATCTTACTTGTTTTCCAGATGTTTATAAGAAATTTAATAATATTAAAGTTGGTAATATTATTAAGATTTTTGGTAAAGTAGAAAAAAGATATGATAAATATCAAGTTATTATAAATAATATTAGTATATTGGAGTGATGTTATGAAAAAAGGTAAATTTGTTATTATTTCTGGTCCTTCAGGAGTAGGAAAAGATACTATTTGTGATGAGTTAGTTAAAAAAGGAGTGGGCAGATATTCTGTATCTATGACTACTAGAAAGAAAAGATCTAATGAAATAGAAGGTATTAGTTATTTCTTTGTAAGTAAAGAAGAATTTAAAAGACATATTGAAGAAGATTATTTTCTAGAATATGCTATGTATAATGGTAATTATTATGGTACTCCTAATGAATTTATTAAAGAGACTACGAATAATGGGGATAATGTTATTGCAGTACTAGAAATGAATGGGGCTATTAACGCTAAGAAGATTTTTAGTAATGCTATTACTATATTTATTATGCCTCCTTCTTTTGATGAATTAGAAAGAAGACTTAGGGGTAGAAAATCTGAAGATGATAATATTATTAGTGAGAGACTTAATATTGCTAAAGAAGAAATTAAATGTAAGGATAAATATGATTATATAGTTATCAACAATACTGTTGATGAGGCTGTTTTAGAAATTAAAAATATTATTAATAATTGTTAGTTTATCAACAGATACTGTGGATAAGTGGTAATTATATAACAAAAACTCAAGAAATTAATCTTGAGTTTTACTATTTTATCTTCCTTTTCCTACGTTACCAAAGTTATAACCCTCTTCTTGCATTCTTTTATCAACAAATTCTTCCCAATTTGCATAGTCTGACTTGATAGGATCTCCTGTAAGATCTGCCCTTTTCTTAGCCTCGTTATAATAATTGTAAAATTCTAAATAACTTTGTACCATTAATTCTAAAGCATATGGATCATCTAATTCAGCCTTTAAATACTTATCATACATTTTATTGAATAATTGTTTATCTATGATATCATTATTTCTAGTTTCTACTACTAGACGATTATAATAGAATTCTCTTTCTTTTAAATCATCATGTGATAAACCTTCATCAGGAATAACGGCTTTATTTTTCTTCCTCCAGTTCAATTTCTATATTAATTGTCTCATACCTAAATTGATATTTCAATATTAATTTTAGATGTTTACATTTTCTTTATTTTTGATATAATTATATTATAAGTATGCATATAATATATATATTTTTTTATTCTTTTAAACATAAAATTGGGAGGAAATATGATATGATAAATGATGACTGTTATAAGTTTTTAAAACTAGATATTGTTAGTGATACAGATAATATGATTAGTGTTTACTCTTTATACAAATTATTAAATGAATACTTTGAAGATTTTAGAATATTAAGATATGGTAATGATAAAATGATTAATAGTATGAATAATGAATATACTTTTGTAGATAGAATTAAAAATAACATGATAAATCCTTGGTTTAGAAAAATCTTTATTTCAGAATTTAATGATAATTTTATTAAGATGGTTATTATAGTTAATCCAATATATAGAAGAAAAGAATTTTCTACTAATAATATTTATTATTATATAATAAAGGATAGAAATAGTGGTAATATTTACTTTGAGAATAATGTACTAAAAAATAGGGTATTTGATAAATTTTATCAAGAAATTATAAATATATTTTCTTTAGCTGAAATTTATACTGATATTTTTATGCTTGATAAAAGAGATTTTCCTATATATCATCAGACATTTGACTTAGATAATGTTGGCGCCAGTGTTGATTATAATAATTTTGGTAATGTCTCTTCTTATATTATATATGATGGTAAAATATGTAGTAATAATGAAATTAAAGATATTAAAAATGATATCTTAAAAAGAATTCCTGTATATACAGATAATCTTGATGTTATAAGTAGTTATATTGTTAATGAACAAAGAAAAGCTAAAATTAGAAAAAAAGAATATTAAAGTAGAGACAATGTGGCTCTACTTTCTTTCTGAAGACTTATGGCTTCAGAAACAACGAACAACGAAGTGTGAGATGCCTAAATAAATTAGATATTTTACTTGAAAATTATATGATTTTATTATATACTTATATTAACCAAAGGAGGTATTTTATGAAAAGTAGTAGAATTATGAAAATATTTGAACAATATGTCAGAAAATATGATATGAATAATATAGATATTAAAGCTAGATATTTTCATTCACTGAAAGTTATGGAACTTGCAAGAGAACTAGCTACTGGTTTGGGTATTTTTTCTGAGGAAGAAGTAGCCGTCTGTGAACTTATTGGTCTATTTCATGAGATAGGTAACTTTTCTAAAACTCCTAATTATCAAATGGATGATGATATTAATGATAGTTATAATAGAACTATTGATGTTTTATTTAATAAAAAGTTAATTAGAGAAATTAGTAAAGAAACTAAGTATGATACAGTTATTAAAATGGCTATCTTTGCTTATGATAAAAATGGATTCCCTGCTGATATTGATGAGAAAGGTAGACATATGTGTGCTATTATAAAAGATGCTCATAATTTAGATTCTTTTAGATTATTTGTTAATTATCCATATGTAGATACAGTAATCAAAAGTTATCCTAGTAGTCTCGTGTATGATGACTTTAAAAGTTTTAAGACTATTAGTTCTAAAGTAAGTGATAATGCTAGTGATGAAGTATTAGTTACTTTATCGAAGATGTATTCATTTAATTATAAATATTCTTATTATTTATTAAAACAAAATGATTATGTTAATAAGATATTTAATTTTTTAAATTTTGATAATAGTGAATTAGAGGGGTTCTTTAAACAACTTATGGTTGTTCTTAATAATTATATCGATAAAAGGATAGGTGTTGTAAATGCTTGATAAAAAATATGACCACTTGATGGTTGAAAAAGATAAATATGATAATTGGAAGAAAAAGGGGTATTTTAAATCTGGTGATTTAAGTAAGGAACCATACTGTATAGTTATTCCTCCTCCTAATGTAACGGGTAAATTACATTTAGGTCATGCTTGGGATACTTCAATTCAAGATATTATTATTAGATATAAGAGAATGCAAGGGTTTGATACTTTATGGCTTCCAGGTATGGATCATGCTGGTATTGCTACGCAGGCTAAGGTAGATAAAAAACTTAAGAGTGAAGGTATTAATCCTAGAAGTATGTCTCGTGAAGAGTGGCTTAAGGTTGCTTGGTCTTGGAAAGAAGAATATGCTGAAAATATTCATAGTCAGTGGGCTAAACTTGGTTTATCTCTTGATTATGATAAGGAAAGATTTACTTTAGATGATGGTTTATCTCATGCTGTTAGAAAGGTATTTGTTGATTTATATAACAAAGGTCTTATCTATAGAGGTGAGAGAATTATTAATTGGGATCCTGCAGCGATGACTGCTCTAAGTAATGAAGAGGTTATTTATAAAGATGTTGAAGGAGCCTTCTACCACATTAAATATATGATTGAAGGTACTGATGAGTATCTAGAGGTTGCTACGACTAGACCAGAGACTTTATTTGGTGATACTGCAGTTGCAGTTAATCCAGATGATGATAGGTATAAGAAATATATTGGTAAGAATGTTATGCTTCCAATAGTTAATAAACTTATTCCTATTATTGGTGATGAACACGCTGATATGGAGTTTGGTACTGGTGTTGTTAAGATTACTCCTGCTCATGACCCTAATGACTTTGAAGTAGGTAATAGACATAATCTAGAGAGAATTGTCGTTATGAATCCTAATGGTACAATGAACGAGAATGCTGGTAAATATAATGGTATGGATAGATTTGAATGTAGAGATGCTGTTATTAAGGACTTAGATAGTGAAGGACTTCTTATTAAGATTGAACCTATTAATCATAACGTTGGTTTTTCTGAGAGAAGCGATGTTATGGTTGAACCTTATCTTTCTAAACAATGGTTTGTTAAGATGAGACCACTAGCAGATAGAGTTCTTGAAAACCAAAAGGATAAAGATAAGAAAGTTAACTTTGTTCCTCCTAGATATGAAAAGACTATGAATCACTGGATGGAGATCACATATGATTGGTGTATCTCTAGACAATTATGGTGGGGTCACAGAATACCTGCTTGGTATAAAGGTGAGGAAGTTTATGTTGGTATGGAAGAACCTAAAGGTGATGGTTGGGTACAGGATAATGATGTACTTGATACTTGGTTTTCTTCAGCACTATGGCCTTTTAGTACTTTAGGATGGCCTGATAATACTGACTTACTTAAGAGATATTATCCTAATAATGTACTAGTTACTGGTTATGATATTATTCCTTTCTGGGTTAATAGAATGACTTTTCAAGGACTTGAGTTCTTAAATGAAAGACCTTTTAAAGATTGTTTAATTCATGGTCTTATTAGAGATAAAAAAGGTAGAAAGATGAGTAAGAGTCTAGGTAATGGTATTGACCCTATGGATGTTATTGATATGTATGGTGCTGACTCTTTAAGATTCTTCTTAACTACAAATACCGCTCCTGGTATGGATTTAAGATATGATGAAGAAAAAGTTAAATCAACTTGGAACTTTATTAATAAGATTTGGAATGCTTCAAGATTTGTTTTAATGAAACTAGAAGACTTTAAAGAGGAAGATTATACTCTTGATAATTTAAAAGAAGAAGATAAGTGGATTTTAAATAGATTAAATACTACGATTAAAGATGTTACTAAAAATATGGATAAATATGATTTTCATATTGTAGGTAATACACTATATGATTTTGTATGGGGAGACTTCTGTGACAAGTATATTGAGTTATCTAAGTTCTATAATGATAATACTACGAAGAGTGTACTTATTAGAGTTCTTACAGATATTCTGAAGATGCTTCATCCTTTTATGCCTTATGTTACTGAAGAAATATATGGTATGATGCCTATTAAAGAAGCAGAATCTATTATGATTAGTAATTATCCTGTATATAATAAGAAAGAGGTATTTACCACTAATATTGATAATGTACTTGAATTTATTACAATGTTTAGAAATAAAAAGGCTGAACTTGGTAATATTGGAGAGTATAAGGTATATATTGATATTGATGACGAGACTTCTAAAGACATTATTATTAATATGCTAAAATTAAGTGATAAGATTTCTTTAGAAGATGGTAATGGTATAAAAATAGAATATGCTGGTATGAAGGCTTCTATTATATATGATAATAGTAAGAGTTTAGAAGAAGAAAAAGAAAAACTTCTTAAAGAAAAAGAAAGTCTAGAGGCTTCAATTGCAAGAAGAGAGAAACTTCTTAGTAATAGTAATTATGTTGAGAAGGCTCCTAAAGCAATTGTTGATAAAGATAGAGAAGCTCTTCTTAAAGAAAAAGAAATGTTAGATATTATTTTAAATAAAATTAATGGTTAGTTTATAAAAAGGAGGTTATATTTATGGCTAAGTATTGTGCAAATTGTGGAAAGGAATTAACTGATGAACAAGATATTTGTTTAAATTGTGGTGTTAGAGTTAAAAAGAGTACTACTTCAAGTGATCCTAATGCTAAATCTAAACTTGCTGCTGGGTTATTTGGTATTTTCTTAGGTGCCTTTGGTGTTCATAACTTTTACCTTGGTTTTACTGGTAAAGCAGTTGCTCAACTTTTAATCACTGTTTTATCTTGTGGTATCTTAAGTCCTGTGTCCGCTATATGGGGACTTATTGAAGGTATTATGATTCTTTCTAGTAATGACTATAAAGATGCTGATGGTAATACTTTAAGAGACTAATGAAAAAAAGAATTATTAATTTAATTATTTTGCTTTCTGGTACTTTATTTATTTTTATAATAGTTACTGGGAAGGTTAATGTGGAATGTCTTTTTAAGAAGATATTCCATATTTCTTGTCCTGGATGTGGTTTAACTAGATCTTTTAGGTCTATTCTTAATTTAGATTTTATTAATGCTTTTAAATATAACATTCTTGGTATACCTTTATTTATTTTATGTATTATTTATATTATTCTCTTAATTAGAGATGTTATAATAGGTAGTGATAAAGGTAATAAGTTAGTACTTTATATTTTTAGTAAATACTATATACTTATTATTTGTTTATTTATTATTTCTATGATCATTAATAATATTAATGGTATATAATTATTTTTACACTTCATACTAATTATGAGGTGTTTTTTATGAGCAATTTTTTTAATATTTGTTTTAGAACAATACTAGTTCTTATTATTCTTTTCTTTATTACTAAGATGATGGGAAAGAAACAGATATCTGAACTTAATTTTTTTGACTATGTTGTTGGTATTACGATTGGTTCTATTGCCGCGGATATTTCTTTAGATATTGAAAAGAATATGATTGCAGGAATAGCGGCATTATTTATATATGGATTTATATCTTATATAATTTCATTTGTATCTATAAAAAGTATTTGGGCAAGAAGATTTTTTATTGGTGTACCAACAGTTCTTGTGGAAAAAGGTAAAATTATTGAATCTGGTTTAAAGAAATCTAAAATTGATGTTAATGATTTATTAATGGAGGCAAGAGAAAATGGTTATTTTAATTTAGATGAAATTGATTATGCTCTTATGGAAGTTAATGGTAATATTAGTTTTCTTCCTAAAGAAAAAGAAAAGCCTGTGACTAAAAAAGATATGAAAATTAAATGTAGTAATGAAGGACTTACTGTAAATGCCATCATTGATAGTAAGTATATGGTTAATAATATGAAGGCGATTAATAAGGATAAAGAATGGTTAGATCATGAACTTAAAGTTAATGGTTATGATAATTATGATAATATTCTTTTAGCTATGATTAATAATAATTATAAAGTTACTATTTACGAAAAGAATGTAAAGCCAGATAAAAATACTGTTTTGGAGTAGTATTTTTTTTATAGTGATGATATAATGAAATCTGATATGGAAGTAGATAATATGAAGTTTAAAAAGACAATAATTATCTCTATAGTTATTTCAGTAATTTTACTTATATGTTCTTTATTATTACCTAATATTAATATTGATAAAGATACAATTGGTTATAATGGTAATGATACATATAATATAAAAGCTTATAACACTATAAGAGACATAAATAAGTATATTAAAATTAGTGATAATATAGATAAAAAGATGCTTGGAAATTATCAAGTTACTGTTAAAGTTAGATATTTATTTTATAGATATAATAAAGTTTTTGATATTAAAGTTGTCGATAAAGTAAAACCAGAAGTTGAATTAAAAGGAAATAATCCAAGTTATGTTTGTCCTAATAAAGATTATGATGAAGAAGGATATACAGCAAGTGATGATTATGATGGAGACATTACTGATAAAGTAAATATAGAAAAGAATGGTAATTTTATTATTTATAGTGTTAAAGATAGTTCAGGTAATAAAAATGAAATTAGAAGAAGTATTATATTTGAAGATAAAGAAGAGCCTTCACTTACTTTAATAGGTGATGATAATATTGTTATTTATAAAAATAGTAAATATATTGAAAAAGGATATACGGCAATTGATAAATGTGATGGTGATATCACTGATAAGGTTATAGTAACAGGTACTGTTGATACTAATAAGGTTGGAACTTACACTATTAATTATAAAGTAGTAGATAATAGTGGTAATGAAGCTTCAGCAGATAGAAAAATTACTGTCAGAGAAAGACCAAGTTATTATGGAAATGGTAGTATTTATTTAACCTTCGATGATGGGCCTAGTTATTTGACAAAAGAAATTTTAGATATTTTAGATGAAGAAGGTATTAAAGCAACTTTCTTTGTAACTAGTGGTGGTGAATATGTAAAGAGAGCCTACAATAGTGGACATACAATTGCTTTACATACTTCTAGTCATAAATACAGTTATGTGTACTCTAGTGAAGAAAATTACTTTAATGATTTAAATACTGTTAGTGATAGTGTTTATAATTCTATTGGAATTAGATGTAAATTTATTAGATTTCCTGGAGGTAGTTCTAATACTATAAGTAGAAATTATAATAAAGGTATTATGTCTAGACTTGTTAATGCTGTCACTAATAAAGGATATGTATATTTTGATTGGAATGTTGATTCTAATGATGCTGGTGGTGATGGTAATAACAGTAATAAAATATACAATAATGTTATAAATGGTTTATCTCATAATAAAACAAACATAGTACTTATGCATGATTCTGCTAATCACAGGGGTACTGTGAATGCTTTAAGAGACATTATTAGATATGGTAAAGATAATGGATATTCATTTAAAGCTATTACTAATGATACACCAGTAGTAAGACATGGAGTTAATAATTAAATAGTTGTAAAAAAAAATTTACAACTATTTTTTTAGTTATGTTGTTGTAATTTTTGGTAATTTTGTTATAATATTGTTAGAAAGGATGGTTAGTATGATTAAGAAAATAAATGAGTACATTAATTTATCAATTATATTGTCAGTTTTATTTATGATAGTGGGAGTATTACTTATAGTATGGCCTAAAGCATCTCTTGATACTTTTGCTTATGTTATTGGTACTATTATGATTATCTATGGTATTTATAGTTTTATAGATAGTTTTAGTATTAATCCTGCTCTTTGTTTATTCCAAATGACAAATAGTATTTTATCATTTTTACTTGGTATTTGTGTATTCTTAAATCCTAGTATTTTTGAGAGTATTTTACCAATTGCTTTAGGTATTTTCTTTATTATAAGTGGTGCATTTAGTTCTAGAATATCATTTATTATTAAAGATATTGATAATAGTTATATTCTATCTTTATTTACCTCTATCTTAATGATCATATGTGGTGTAGTATTAATTATTAATCCAGGAAATACTGCTCTTGTTATTACTACATTAATTGGTATTATTCTTATTGTATACTCTGTAAGTGCCATAATTGACATGTTTGTATTTAAATCAAGAGTAAAAGAAATAGATAAGTACTTTAGTAAATTACTTAAATAATCCTATTAACTTAGGGTTATTTTTTTGTAAAGTATTCTGTAAAATATGAATCATTTCCTTTATTGTTATTTCTAAATATGATATATTTATACTAGAAAAGGTGATAACTATGGATGATAACATGAGAAATGCTTGGCTAGATATGATATCTAAAGTTTATACTAATTTACATAATAGTGATAGAGTTCTTAGAGCTTCAAATGTATCTGATAAAAAAAGAGAAAGATTATTAAAATATTTTGAAAGACTTGAAGAACTACATAATAGAGTATCTGAGACAAGAAGTGTTAATGGTGAAAAATTACTTAAAAGTTTTTATTATGACTTATATGTTATTAAACCAGAAAACATACCTGATGCTTACTTTCAAAACCAAGTTAGACTTGCTAGAGAAAGAGGTTATGGTAACATAGAATTAACTGAAGAAGATAAGAGGAGAATGACTGAAGAAGTTATTGATGATCAAAGGAAAAGTTTAGATAAATGGATTGAATACTTTTTATATGATGAAGAAAGTAAATCTTATGGAATGTGGGAAAAATACTGGGTATTTCAAGGACTACAAAGTTTAGGTAAATATGATAAGGAAACTGGTAAATTTAGTAAAAGAGATAAAAGTACTGTATATCCTTTTCCTCTAGTAGAAAGAGAATATATTTTTACTACTTTAAAACTAATGGAAGATTTTCTTAAAGATAAAAAAAGCAAAGAAGATATTAAACAAGCATTAAGTACTGGTAATTTTAAACTTTTATATGAGTATGTTATTAAGCAAAGCTTTTTAAAAGGAGAACATCAAAGTAATAGTACTGATGGTAAATGGATTAAATATGAACAAGAAAGTGATTATAATATTTTAAGAGATTCACTTCAAGGCTATTATACTGGTTGGTGTACTGCTGCTGGGGAGAACTTTGCCAAAGACCAGTTGGCAGGTGGTGACTTTTATGTTTACTACTCATTAGATAAGAATGGTGAAGCAAAAGTACCTAGAATTGCTATTAGAATGGATGGTAAAGATAAAATTGGAGAGATTAGAGGTATTGCAGATAATCAAAATATGGAACCTGAAATGATGCCCATTCTTGAAGAAAAACTAAAAGATTTTCCTGATAAAGGTAAATATCTAAAAAAAGAACATGATATGAAATTACTTACTTTAATTGATAAAAAGGTAAATGATAATATTGATCTTACTCTTGAAGAACTTAAATTTTTATATGAAATAGATGGTCAAATCATAGGTTTCGGGTATGGAAAAGATCCTAGAATAGAAGAAATTAAAAGAAAAAGAAATGAAAGAAGAGATTATAGTCTTATATTTAATGTTAAAGAAGAAGAGGTTGCTTTATCACAAAAAGAATGGCTAAATAATCCAAAAAAATTTAAAGCTCTTCCGGGTAATATAGATTTAGGCTCTCTTACTAGTGCTGATGGACTTGTTCTTCCTCAACATGTTGGTGGCAATATAGATTTAAATTCTCTTGCTAGCGCTGATGGGCTTGTTCTTCCTCAACATGTTGGTGGCAATATATTTTTAAGACATCTTACTAATGCTGAGGGACTTGTTCTTCCTAAACAACTTGGTGGTGGTATAGATTTAAGATCTCTTACTAGTGCTGAGGGACTTGTTCTTCCTCAACATGTTGGTGGCAATATATTTTTAAGACATCTTACTAGTGCTGAAGGACTTGTTCTTCCTCAACATGTTGGTGGCAATATATATTTAAGTTCTCTTGCTAGTGCTGATGGACTTATTCTTCCTCAACATGTTGGTAATAGTATAGATTTAAGTTCTCTTACTAGTGCTGATGGACTTGTTCTTCCTAAACAACTTGGTGGTGGTATAGATTTAAGTTCTCTTGCTAGTGCTGATGGACTTGTTCTTCCCGAAAGTATTGGTGGTAGGATAGATTTAAGTTCTCTTACTAGTGCTGATGGACTTATTCTTCCTCAACATGTTGGTAATAGTATAGATTTAAGTTCTCTTGCTAGTGCTAAAGGACTTGTTCTTCCCGAAAGTATTGGTGGTAGGATAGATTTAAAATCTCTTACTAGTGCTGATGGACTTGTTCTTCCTCAACATGTTGGTAGTAGTATAAATTTAAGTTCTCTTACTAGTGCTGATGGACTTGTTCTTCCTCAACATGTTGGTGGCTATATAGATTTAAGATCTCTTACTAGTGCTGATGGACTTATTCTTCCTAAACAACTTGATGGTAGTATAGATTTAAGATCTCTTACTAGTGCTGATGGACTAGATTTAAGATCTCTTACTAGTGCTGATGGACTTGTTCTTCCTCAACATGTTGGTGGCTATATAGATTTAAGCTCTCTTACTAGTGCTGATGGGCTTGTTCTTCCAGAAAGTATTGGTGGTGATATATATTTAAACTCTCTTACTAGTGCTGATGGGCTTGTTCTTCCAGAAAGTATTGTTGGTGATATATATTTAAACTCTCTTACTAGTACTGATGGACTTGTTCTTCCTCATGATTTTAATTTATTTATGCTATATTGTCCTTATTATATTGAAAAAGAAATTATGAATAATCCTGATAAATATTATATGGCTCCTACTGAAGATGATAAAAAAGAAATAAAAAGATAAACTTAAAATTGAAGACTACAGGCTTCAATTTTTTCATTAAAGACCTTAGGCTTTAATGATAGTAAAGAGATTACAAGCTCTTTACTAAACACTATAATATTTTATATACATTTGTTTGATTTTTTTATATTTTCTATTTACTTGATATTAAATATATGATATACTTTAAATGTGAAATATGGAGGTATAAAAAAATGTTAGATTATATAATTATAGGACTACTTATTGTAGTAATTATCTTAGTTATTATAGCAATTAGTAAGAATGTTAATGAAGGAAAAATTACTGAAAGACTTGGTAATTTAGAAACTACTACTGTTAAAGAGTTATCTAGTTTTCAAATAGATATAATGAAAACAATGAATGATAATTTTAATGGATTAAATGAAAGAATGGAAAAGAAACTTAGTCAAATTAATGATAAAGTTAATGAAAGATTAGATGATAATTTTGCTAAGACTAATAAAACATTTACTAATATATTAGAAAGATTATCTAGAATAGATGAAGCACAAAAGAAAATTGATACTTTATCTACTGATATTGTTTCTCTTCAAAGTATTTTAACTGATAAAAAGAGTCGTGGTATATTTGGTGAAATTAATCTTAAGCATATTCTTGTTAGTATATTTGGTGAAAGAAATGATAATGTATATAGACTTCAGTATACTTTTCCTAATACCACTATTGCGGACGCAGTAATATTTGCTCCCGAGCCATTAGGTACTGTTGCTATTGATTCAAAGTTTCCTTTAGAGCACTATCAAAAAATGGTTGATAAGAATCTTTCTCCACTAGAAAGAACTGCTGCGGAAAAAGAATTTAAGGCTGATGTTAAAAAACATATTGATGCTATTAGTTCTAAATATATTATTCCTGGTATTACTTCAGATCAAGCTATTATGTTCTTACCTGCTGAGGCTTTATTCGCCGAAATTAATGCTTATCATAGTGATTTAGTTGAATATGCTCATAGAAAAAGAGTATGGATATGTTCCCCTACAACATTAATTAGTACATTTACTGTTATTGAAGTTCTTCTTAAGAATATGGAAAGAGATAAATATACTAGTATAATTCATGATGAACTTAATAAGTTAGGTGTTGAATTTAGTAGATATAAAGATAGATGGGATAAGTTATCTAGAAGTATAGAAACTGTTAATAAAGATATTGAAAGTATTCATGTTACTACTGATAAGATTACTAAAAGATTTGATTCTATTAGTAGAGTAGAAATTAAAAATAATAACGAAATTGAGTAAGTAAAAACTCTTAATAATATCTATTTATTTGAATATGTTTAAATGAGGGATATTATGGTAAGAGTTTTTTTCTTTTTACTTGGATTTGGTTTTATGGTTATTGGATGTAGTTTTATTATTTTATATCTTAATTTAATGTCTATGGGGTATAATTTTTTGAATTATGTTAATTTTATTGTTAGAAGATTTGAATGTTATTTTAGTATTATCGGTCTTATTATGATGATTTTATCAATGACTATTAAAGGAGAAGATAAGAATGAATTATATTTATGATATTGTACTTAATTTTAATAAGGAATATTATTCTTTTTATGAATGGAATAGAAAAGATAATATTATTAATGTTAAGAAGATTCCTCTGTTTCTAGTAGATAATGAATGCTTTAATATTATGAAATATGATAATGTCTATGTTAGTAAGGATTTTATTAATGTTATTAGGGATAAAACTTATACTTATACCAGAAGTAAACTTGGTCCTTCTCTTCTTATTTCTAATGAGAAAGAAGTAATAGCTATTATGTTTAATGAAAATGGTAACTTAATTAAAAGAAGTAGTCTTACTCTTGATGAAGAAGAAGAGGTACTAGATGAAATTGTAAACAATGAAATATACAATATTCCTATCATTAAACATACTAAAGTTAATAATGATAATGTTACTAGAAGTATTAGAGAAAAGAGAGACTTTCTTCTAAAATATATTAGTAATGAAAAGAATGATATTAATTTAAAATATTTATACTATGATTATTTTGAGAAGGATGAAGATAATATTAAAGATATTAAAGATAAGTTAATTAAAGAAATTAAAAATGATTGGAATAAAAGACTTAATAAATTTTATGATACAGCAATTATATTTAGTAAGATTAAGAATTAAACTTATATTTATTTGTATAAAAAAAAGAAAGTTTTTACATAATTATAATAGAATATTCGCAGATATTCACTTAAGAAAATATTTATTTATTTTCTTTTTTTTGATATACTTATAGTGGAGGTAACCTAATATGGATATATTTTGTAAAATTATTAATAATGAAATACCATCATATACAATATATGAAGATGATATTGTAAAGGTATTTTTAGATGTTAACCCTAATAGTACTGGCCACTGTTTAATTGTACCTAAAGAACATTATCAAGACTTCTTTGATATTGATAAAGAGGTACTTAATCATGTTTTAGAAACTGCGAAAGTTATAGCAAATAGATTAAAAGAAAGACTAAATTGTGACGGTATTACTTTTGCTCAAAATAATGGCCTTGGTCAAGATGTTAAGCATTATCATTTACATCTAATTCCTAAGTATCATAATGATGATAAATTATCTATTGAAGAAGTATATAATAAATTAAAGTAGGCAAATGTCTGCTTTTTTTGATATGAAAAAACTATCCGAAGATAGTTTCTCTAATATAAATATTTTAATATAAGAAAGCATTTCCTAATATGATAGCAAGTAAGATGTATAATACAATAACAATTAATAAACCATTATTGCTTTTATGACTGCAAGTGCTGCTGCAAGAACTATTTCCAGACATTATAATGCACCTCCTTTAAATTATATCCAAGCGCCTAGTATGATTATTAGTAGGATAAATAGTACTAATACAATAGCAGCACTAGATCCAGTACCGCATCCACAGTTACCCATAATACATTCCTCCTTTTTTTCTATTCACAATATTTTATGGAAAAATAAGAAAAGTGTGCTGTACTTTATAAACAATAAAAAAATAAAATTTAAAATTGTGGTAATTTGCCCATATTTACAAAATAGCCTTGTATTTTTAGCCTAGATTTGATATTATATTAGTGTATCTTTGAAAGGAGAATGAAAAATGGCAAAGAAAAAACAAGAGACAAAAAATAATAAAAAAGAAAAGAAAGAGGTAGTAGTAAAGGAAGAGAAAGTAGTTAAAGAAGTTCCTAAAAAAGAGTCTAAAAAAGAATCAAAGAAAGATACTAAAAAAGTAAATAAAGTTAATGATGATAAAGTATTTAAAATGCTTGAATTCTTTGATAAATATAGACTTGCAATTTATGGAGCAGTTGGTGGTATATTAATTACTGTATTAGTAGTTGTTATTATATGGCCTGATAGAATTGCTACATTAAAAGATGGTACTCAACCTGTTGCAGAAATTGATGGTTATACAGTAACTGCAAATGACTTATATGAAGATATGAAAGATGTATATTCTATTAGTTCATTATTAGATAAGATTGACAATAAAATTCTTGAAGAAAAATATCCTGAAACTGATGAAATGAACGATGAATTAAAACAGCAAGCAGAAAGTTATTATAGTGCTTATGAACAATACTATAAAATGGATAAAGAAACTTTCTTATCAAATAATGGTTTTGGTAGTGAAAAAGCTTTCTTAGAATATTTAAGACTACAATATAGAAGAAATAAATATGCTGAAGACTATATCAAAACTTTAATTTCTGATAAAGAAGTAAAAAAATACTATGAAGATAAAGTTTATGGTGATATTAATACTAAACACATCTTAGTAAAAGTAGATAGTTCTGCGAGTGATGAAGATAAGAAAAAAGCTGAAGATTTAGCTAAAGAAATTATATCTAAATTAAATAATGGTAAATCTTTTGATGATGTTAAAGAAGAATATAAAGATCAAATTACTTATGAAGAATTAGGATATAAATCTTATAATGCCAACTTAGAATCTGCTTATATGGAAGCTATGCAAAAACTAGAAAATAATAGTTATAGCAAAGAACCTGTTAAGACTTCTTATGGTTATCATGTAATTTATAGAATAGACCAAAAAGAAAAACCTGTTCTTGAAGATGTTAAAGAAGAAATAATTGATTCATTAGTAAGTGAAAAGAAATCAGAAGATAAGAATATCTCTTATGTTGCTTTAGATAAAATGAGAGAAGAATCAGGTCTTAAATTCTCTGATACTGTATTAGAAAAGAAATATAATACATATATGTCTCAATATAAATAATTTAAATGGTATACACTCTGTGTACCATTTTTTTATGTTTTTTGTAGTATATTCTTCACTTTTATCATTTTATTTGATATAATTTAGTTATAAAAGAATATAAGGTGTACATTTAAGAAAGAGAGGATTATATGAAAAAAGATGTAACATTAGTTATTTTAGCTGCTGGTATGGGTAGTAGATTTGGAGGTTTAAAACAGATAGAACCAATGGGTCCTAGTGATGAATTTATTATAGACTATTCCGTTTATGATGCTATAAAAGCAGGATTTAATAAGATAGTATTTATCATAAAAAGAGAAAATTATGAACTATTTAAGGAAACTATTGGTAAGAGAGTAGAACCACATATTAAGGTAGAATATGCTTTTCAAGAATTAAATAATTTACCTAAGGGATGGGATATTTCAAGTGGTAGAATGAAACCTTTAGGGACTGCTCATGCGGTATTATGTGCTAAAAATTTTGTTAATGAACCTTTTGCTATGATTAATTCTGATGATTTCTATGGTAGAGATGCATTTATTAAAGCATATGAATATTTAAGTAATACCGATAATGACTCTAGTAAATATGGTATGATTGGCTATATGGTAGCGAATACTTTAACAGAAAATGGTTCTGTTAAAAGAGGTGTTTGTGAAGTAGATAGTAATAATTATTTAAAATCTATTACTGAGAGTAAAATAGAAAAAATTGGCAATGAAATTGTAGCTAGTCCACTTGATGGTAGTGATAGTTTCACTGTTAATAGCGATGATACTGTAAGTATGAATTTTCTACTATTTACTCCTAGTATATTTGGATATATTGAAGAAGGTTTTAGTAAATTCTTTATAGATAATAAAGAAGACTTACTTACTTCAGAATATTTAATTCCTGATGTTGTAAGTAATCTAATTAAAGATGGCAAGGCATCAATGAAAGTAATTAGAACTACTGCTAGTTGGCATGGTGTTACTTATAGGGAAGATACTCCTGATGTTAAAAATTCTATTAAGAAATTAGTAGATGAAGGGGAATATAAAGAAAATCTTTGGTCTTAATTTTACTCAAATTATGTTTAAATTATGTTAAATTATGTTATTTTCATTTTTCTATTTTATTTTTAAATTATTTCTGATATACTTTAATTATAGGAGGAGGATGTTGATATGAAATACAATATTCGTGGTGATAAAATGCTTATTACCGATGCAATAAAAGACTATACGGAAACTAAATTAGGAAGACTTGAAAAATATTTTAAGGACGATGATATTACCGCTAATGTACTGGCTAAAGTAAGAGGTAATTCACAAATAGTGGAAGTTACTATTCCTACTAGTAAATTTATTCTTAGAAGTGAAGAAGAAAGTGATGATTTATATGCTGCTATTGACTTGGTAAGTGATAAATTAGAAAGACAAATCAGAAAGAATAAAACTAGATTAAACAGAAATGTTAAAGATAATATTAAAGAATTTAACTTTGATTTTGATATAAAAGAGGAGGAAGAACCTAAAGAAAAAATTGTTAAAAGAAAAGATATTGAAATGAAACCTATGGATGAAGAAGAGGCCATTTTAGAAATGGAACTTCTTGGTCACTCATTCTTTGTATATAAAGATATGGATACTAATAAAACTTGTGTTCTTTATAAAAGAAAAGATGGAGACTATGGTTTAATTGAAACTAAGTAAAATAAAGTATCAACAATTGTTGTTGATACTCTTTTTATTTATAATTGGTTTATCCACAGATTATGTTGATAGAATGCTTTTCATTTTTTTATATTTATTAGTTAGTTATTAAATTATTTTCTTCATTAACCTGGTTTTGTAATAATTCTAATTCTTTAATATTTTTATTGTCTCTTAATACTTTCATTTGCCTTATTGCAGAATTATTAAGTCTTATTAATCTTTCACCTTGTGGAATATTTTCTTCAATTAATTCGGCATTTGTATTTTGTAGATTATTTAATATTACTAAATGGAGTAAATCAGTATAATCTCTTATATTTCCATTTTTTGCTAGTTCAGGATTTGCTTCTCTCCACTCTTTAGCAGTCATACCAAATAATGCAACATTTAAAACATCTGCTTCTTCAGCATAAATATGCTTTTTTTGTTCTTCTGTAAGAGTTGGAACAATATAATTTTTTACTGCATCAGTATGAACCATATAATTTAATTTAGATAAAATTCTATTCGCACTCCAATCTAATTTGTACTGATAGGCTTCATTAGTTTTTAGTCTCTCAAATTCAGTTATTAAATATAATTTAAATTCCGGACTTAACCAACTTGCAAATTCAAAAGCAATATCAGGATGGGCAAATGTGCCAATACTATATCTTCCACCTTTTGAAATTATTCCTATTGCATTAGTCCTTTTTATCCATTGTGTTGGAGACATTGCAAACGAATTTCTACCATACTCCGTTTTAATTTGGTCGAATTCGACCAAATTAAAATCTTGATTATGAATTTCTTCCCATAAACCAATATAATCAATGGTACTTATCCTTCTTAACCAATTTTTCACCGTAAAAGATGGATCACTAGAATTTTGATACTTTGCCAAATCAGTTAATGAAATATAATTAACATTTCCTACCCTTAATATTCCTATTTTATTTTCTTTAACAGTGATTTCTGTTCTAACTATGTCTCTTTTCAAGTTTTTCCCTCCTAATGGTTATTATATCATACTTTATTTATTTAATATATTGTTTAAATTAAAATTTGTAATTATTCTATCAACAGTAGTTGTTGATATATTTTATCTTATATTTTAATTTTATCAACATATACTGTTAATAACTTTAAAGTTTTAAAGACTTATGGCTTTAAAACTCTTTTTTGAAGACCTTAGGCTTCAAAAACACCAAAGTGACTATAGGAACGGAGGTGAAACTTCAATAAAATAAAGGAAATATTAAATATTTACTAGTTTTTTTAGTTAAAATATAGTAAAATATTATTTAGGAGATGATTTGATGTTTAAAACACTTAAAAAATTATTTGATAATGAGTATAAAGAATTATATAGATTTAGTAAATTAGCAGATCAAATAGATGCTCTTGATGAAGAAATGAGTAAATTATCTGATAAAAAACTTGCTAGTTATACTGATAAATTTAAGAAAAGATTAGAGGAGGGAGAAACTCTTGATGATATCTTAGTTGAGGCTTTTGCAGTTGCAAGAGAGGCTGCTTATAGATGTCTTGGAATGAAACCGTTCTACTGTCAATTACTTGGTGGCCTTGCTATTCATTATGGTAATATTGCAGAAATGAAAACAGGTGAAGGTAAAACACTTACTTGTGTACTTCCTGCTTATTTAAATGCTTTAACTGGAAAAGGTGTTCATATCGTTACAGTTAATGAATTTTTGTCTACTAGAGATTCTGAATGGATGGGGAGTATATTTAAGTTCTTAGGTCTTACTGTAGGTCTTAACTTAAGAGAACTTTCTTTTAAAGAAAAACAAGAAGCTTATAACTGTGATATTTTATATAGTACTAATAATGAACTTGGTTTTGATTACTTAAGAGATAACATGGTTGTAAAAAAAGAAAATAGAGTGCAAAGACCTCTTAACTATTGTATTGTCGATGAAGTTGACTCTATCTTAATAGATGAGGCTAGAACTCCTCTTATTATATCTGGCGGAGTTATGCAGTCTGCTAATCTATATATTGATGCTGATAGATATGTTAAAAGTTTAAAAGAAAATGAAGATTACATTATGGATGAAAAATCTAAGGCTGTTAGTTTAACTGACGAAGGCAGTAGAAAAGCTGAAGAACATTTTCATCTAGATAATTTATATGATATTAATAATACAGCTTTAGTACATCATATTAATCAAGCACTTAAAGCAAATTATGCTATGAGTTTAGATGTTGACTACGTTGTACAAGATGGTGAAGTTGTTATCGTAGACCAATTTACTGGTAGACTTATGAAAGGTAGAGCCTTCTCTGATGGACTTCATCAGGCAATTGAAGCTAAGGAAGGTGTTAAGATTCAACAAGAAACTAAAACTCTTGCTACGATTACTTTCCAAAACTACTTTAGAATGTATAACAAGATTGCTGGTATGACAGGTACTGCGAAGACTGAAGAAGAGGAGTTTAGAAATATTTATAATATGTTTGTTATTCAAATTCCTACTAATAAACCAGTTATTAGGGAAGACGCTACTGACTTATTATATCCTGGTAAAGAAGGTAAATATAATGCTATTATTAAAGAAATAGAAAATAGACATGCTACTGGTCAACCAGTACTTGTTGGTACTATTGCTATCGAAACTTCTGAACTACTTAGTAAAATGCTTACTAAAAAGAAGATTCCTCATGAAGTATTAAATGCTAAGAATCATGCTAGAGAGGCTGAAATTATTGCTCATGCTGGTGAAAAAGGTGCTGTTACTATTGCTACCAATATGGCTGGTCGTGGTACCGATATTAAACTTGGTGAAGGTGTTAAAGAACTAGGTGGTTTATGTGTTATCGGTAGTGAAAGACATGAATCTAGAAGAATAGATAATCAGCTTAGAGGTAGAAGTGGTAGACAAGGAGATCCTGGTTTTACACAATTCTTTGTATCATTTGAAGATGACCTTCTTGTTAGATTCGGTTCTGATAGATATAAGGATATGCTTAAAAATCTAGGTTTTACCGGGGATATGGCTATTCAAAATAAGATGTTCTCTAAAACTGTTGAATCTGCTCAAAGAAAAGTTGAGGGTAATAACTTTGATATAAGAAAACAACTTCTTAACTATGATGATGTTATGAATAATCAAAGAGAAATTATCTATGGTAAGAGAAATGAAATATTAGATAATGATTCTATTCATGAAACAGTTCTTAATGGTTTTAAGGAATATATTAGTGATATTGTTAATTCACATTTAGTGGAAAGTAATAAACTAAAAGAAAATGATTATAGTGAAATACTTGAGGCTGTAAATGAAAACTTACTTAGAAAATATAGAATTAACTTATCTGAAATTAATGGTAAACATCCTAGTGAAGTTATTGATTTGATATATGAAAATGCTCTAAAGGATTATGAAGAAAAATTAGAAGATATTCCAGAAGAAGTTAGAGATGAGTTTGAAAAGGCTATTTCTCTTAGGGTTATTGATAATTACTGGATGGAACATATTTCTACGATGAGTCACTTAAGAGATGGTATTGGTCTTAGAGGTTATGCTAATACTAGTCCTCTTCAGGCATATACAATGGAAGGATATCAATTATTTGATGAAATGATTGCTAAAATTAATAGGGATATTAGTATTTATCTATTAAAATCTGAAATTAGACAAAATATTGAAAGAAAACAAGTAGCAAAGACCGCTATTACAAATGATAGTAAAGATCATGCTAAGGTACAAAAGAAGAGTACTAAGGTTGGTAGAAATGACCCTTGTCCATGTGGCAGTGGTCGCAAATATAAGCAATGTCACGGTAAATAATCGCTCAAACCCTTATAAATAAAGGGATTGCGGGTTTTTCTATGATTCCACATTTTAGGTAATTTTTGGAGTGACAACTGTCCTAGATACGTTTTAGATACGTTATAAAAATCTTGCAAAGCCTTATAAAATAAGGCTAAAACGCATATTCAAACTTTAATTTCAAATTACATACAAAACGTATCTAAAAAATAAAAGTTTAATGATATAATATAAATAGGAGTTGATAATTATGCTAAAACCACAAAAATTGAATAAAGGAGATAAAGTTGCAATAGTTAGTTTATCTAGAGGATTATTGGGAATGCCTTTTTGTAAACATGAGTTAGATATAGCAATTAAAAGATTAGAAGAATTTGGATTAATACCGGTTATAATGCCAAATGCATTGAAAGATATGGATTATCTTCAAAACCATCCAGAAGCAAGGGCAAGTGATTTAAAACAGGCTTTTATGGATGATAGTATAAAAGGAATTATTTGTGCCATTGGTGGAGATGATACATATAAAACAATTCCATACTTAATGGAAGATGAGGAATTTATAAATGCAGTTCAAAATTATCCGAAATTATTTACAGGTTTTTCTGATACAACAAACAACCACTTAATGTTAAATAAATTAGGACTCTCAACTTTCTACGGTCCTTGCTTATTAGTTGATCTAGCAGAATTAGATAAAGAGATGTTGCCATATACAAAACAATATTTTGAAAAGTTTTTTATGAATGAATCTAATTTTGAAATAGCATCAAGTCCAATATGGTATTTTGATAGAGAAAGCTATGGCACTGAAGAAGTTGGAAAACCAAGAAAATCTCAAAATGAGCAACATGGGTTTGAAGTTTTGAATGGTAAAGGAAAAATAACAGGAAAATTATATGGTGGATGTCTAGATAGTTTATACGATATTTATACAAGTGAAAGATATGGAAATGAAAATGAAATATACACTAAATATAATATATTACCAACTTTAGATGAATGGAAAGAAAAAATACTATTTATAGAAACTTCTGAGGAAAGAATGCATCCAGATAAATTGGAACTAATATTGAACTTTTTTAAGAATAATAAAGTATTGGAAAGCGTAAGAGGTATTATTGTTGGTAAACCTATAGATGAAAAATATTATGAAGAGTATAAGCAAGTTTACAAAAAGGTTTTTGCAGATTTAGAAACGCCTATTTTGTATAATGTTAATTTTGGACATTCTGTTCCAAGATGTATAATACCATATGATGCTGAAGCAACTATAGATTTTGATAATAAAAGGATAACTATTAACACTCCAATATTTGAAGAAACAACAATTACTAAAAAATTGTAAAAAATTCAACAATGGCAAATTTTAGATACGTTTTTAGATACGTTTTGCTAGGTTTGCCGAGTGCTACGGAGTGCTCCCAAGTGCAACCAAGTGCCGAATTAACGAGCCAAGTGCTCCCAAACGCTCCCAAAAACCCCAATACAAAAAGCCATGTGGCAGTGGTAAAAAATATAAACAATGTTGTGGTAAATAAACTTGCAAACCTGCATAAAATAAGGGAAAGCGTGAGCTTTTTCTTTGCTAAAAAATTGCGAGTTTATATGTTCTGAACCACTTTAGATACCTTTTAGATACCTTTTTCCGGTATTTTTAAATAGAAAAGAATTTATTATGTTATAATATATATGAGAGGATAGTGATTTTATGTTTAATTTAGAAGATGACGATACTTTAACAATCGAATTATTAAATAAAATTATTGAAACTGATGAGCAGTATAAAGATAATGAGTATTTAAAATACTTGATTAACAACGAGATAATAAGTGGAATAAGTTATGGAAACTTTAAAAAGATATGTGAATTTATAGGTAAAGAGGATATATATAATGTGTACGATTATAATTTTCTCAATTTAATATGTAAAAATATGGTTCTATTATATTCTGATGTAGATGAGGAAGATATAGATGATCCAGAAGAGGTACAACATATTGATAAAATTAAAAAATCGGTAGATTCATTTTATGAGATAATTGACTCAGGGAATTTAAATGCATTTGATAAATTAATAAATCTTCTTCTTGAAAATAATAAAAATAAAAAAGATAAAATAAAATTAATGCTTGATGTTGCTTCAAATTTTAAAAAGTATTCACAATTAGTTGATGAGATAATAAAAAAAGGACAATTAGATTTTAGAGAAAAATATGCTGTGCTTGGATTATTAAAATTTGATACAGAGTATTATGATGATCAATATTATAAAAGTGATTATGAAGAGTACGAAAGAGATTTTTATCCTGATGATGAAGTAATAAATAATATAACTACATTAGAAGATTTAAAAAAATATACTGATGCTTGTTATGTAGTACAAATTTCTAGAATTAAGGAATTAAATGAGGATGATTATTATGGTGATGCAAATTATATGATAAAGAATGAAATCACTAAAGCATTAGCAAACATAAAGTATTTTGGAAATGAATCACTAGATACTATTGGATTTGAAACATCTTCATTAAAAGAGCTTAGAAATAGTGTTACAGATGAAAGTATAAAAGAAGAACTATCTAAATATATTTTATTTATGAGTTTAATAGATTCCATTTTAAAAATAGATGATTTAAGAAAACTTAAAGTAATTGCAAGTAGAATATTAAATTTTAAAAAGAGTAATGATACAATTTATACAATTTATAATTATACAGAGAATATGGCAAAAAGAATTAAAGAAATATATGCTCATGAAATAAAAGAAAAATTAATTGATTTTACAAATTTAGAAAATGGAAATAATCAATTATACTCAAGAACAAATTCTAAATTTACTGCTGATAGTAAAATGTTATATGATGAGGATATTACTGGAAGAAAAGTTGATTATATAGAATTATCAGGAATAGATTATGTTTCACTTGTTCATGTATTAAACGCTTATGGTGAAGGTGGAACTCTAAAAGATTTCAAAACTCCAAGAATAATTGGTAAGGAATATATTTGTTTATCTGCAATTGATGAAACAAAAGAAAAAATAGCAAAGTCAAAACAAGACGATGAAGAACATGTATGCTTATTATTTAGCAATATTGCACCAGATCAATTAATATCTGAATCTTTTGAGGATTTATATTCAGACGGAGATTTAAATAGCCTATCAATAACTTTTGGAGAAAGAGAAAATTTTAGACCGATAAAAAAGCAAATTCAATTAAATGAGGGTAGCCATACAGAGTTTGTTTTATACAGAGATTCTTCAAATGGTAATTCAATTTATCCAAGCGGTATACTTATTCAAAATGAAATGCCAACACAAGCAGAAATTAATGCAGCTGCATATTTAAATGTGCCACTTGTTTTTATAAATCATGAAAAATATAAAAATAAGTCTAATAGTCTTGAATCTAAAAGTGATAATACTGAACCTTATAAACCAACATCTGAAGATTATAGATTATTTAGAGAAAGTCTAATGGAATTACGAGATTCTATAAATGGAAAGGGTAAAGGTAGATAGTGTGAATAATAAAGATAATAGTCAAGATGATTTTATATTAGCGATTAATAATCTAATAAAAGAAACTAATTTAAATGAATTCGAAGAATTAAAAGATTCAATAGATAATATTAATTCGGAAGCAAATAAAATTATTAAGAATAGTGAAGAAAAGAATCAAGAAAAATTTGATAATAATTAGTTTTGCTAAAAAATTGCGAAAAACGATTAAAAAAGTATTTTAGATACCTTTTTAGATACCTCGGGAGTAAATTCACGGGTGCTGTTGGAAGCTACCAAGTGCATTCAAGAGCAAAAAAGGACCACAAAATGCTCTCAAGAACTCCCAAAAACCTCAAATTACAAGCCTTGTGGGTCTGGTAAGAAATATAAGAACTGCTGTGGAAAGTAAGATAAATAAATTTAATTTTGTGTCTTAAAAATAATATATTAAAAATATATAGCAAAATAGAGGTGTCACCATGAGATAATGTGCTGGCACCTTTTAAAATAATAACTGGAGGGGGAAAATAATAATGAATAATAAAGTAATTGGAAATGAAAAAAATATAATATTTTATAATGATGGAGAAGGAAATACAAAAATTGAAGTTCTTCTGCAAGATGAAGATGTTTGGTTAAATACAGAGGCATTAGCAATACTTTTTAATGTCAAAAGACCCGCTATTACTAAACATATAAATAATATATACAACGATGGCGAACTTAGTGAAAATAGCACATGTTCCAAAATGGAACATATGGGTAATGATGGTAAACAGAGTTATAATACAAAGTACTATAATTTAGATATGATTATTTCTATTGGATTTAGAGTTAATTCTAAGAAAGCAATTAAGTTTAGAACTTGGGCTAATAAAATAATTAAAGATTATATAATTCAAGGCTTTGCTCTAAATGATGATAGATTTATGAAAGTAAGAAAATCTGACCAAGAATATTTTAATAGATTACTAGAGAGAATTAAATTAATTAGAACAAGTGAAAGAATGTTTTATCAAAAAATCACTGATATATTTTCAGAGTGTTCTATTGATTATGATAGGAATAGTGAGACTGCTTCTACATTTTATAAAATTATTCAAAATAAATTTCACTATGCTATAACTGGAAAAACAGCAGCGGAAATTGTATATGATAGAGCTGATGCAAAAAAAAAGAATATGGGACTTACTACTTGGGAAAAATCTCCTGATGGCAAGATACTTAAATCAGATATAATTATTGCTAAAAACTATTTAGCTGAAAAGGAAATTAAAGGATTAAATAACTTAGTAAACTTATTTCTAGATATTGCAGAAAATAATGCAGAAAGAAATATTCCAATGTATATGAATGATTGGAAAAATGAAGTTGAAAATGCTTTGAAAGTTTTTCATTATGAAGCACTAGAAGGAAAAGAAAATATTTCACATAAGCAAGCAATTCAAAAAGCAACAGGTGAATATGAAAAATATAGAGTTATTCAAGATAAGAATTATATCTCTGACTTTGATAAGTTAGTTAAAGAGACTGAACAATTAGAAAAATAAATAAAAAAATACATTTTACATTAAAGTGTATCTTTTTTTGAAACTTTTTTATTTATATATGGGATAATTATAGTGTAGGTGATAATATGACTAGTCAAGCAAACCTAGATAAGTTTAATGAATTTTATAAAGAAACTTATTCTAATATTCTTAGATATATTATTATTAAATGTCATAATATTAATGATGTAAATGATATTATTCAAGATGTTTATTTAGAATTATGGAAGATTATGAATAAGAAAAATATTGATGATACTAATATTAATAGTTATTTAATTGGAATTGCTATTAATAAAATTAAGAAGTATTATTCTTTAGTTATGAGAATAAGAGATATTTCTTTATTTGATAAAAATAATAATGACTTAGAAATTATAGATAAAATAGATTCTTCATTTGATATTGAAAGTTTACTTATTAAAGATGAAGAATGGAAGTCAATATGGAATTTTATTAAAAAGAAAAAGAATCAAGATGTTCCAAAAGTATTTTATTTATATTACAAAGAAGAAATGACTATTAAAGAAATTAGCAAATTACTTAATACTAAAGAATCTTATATTAAAAATCTTATTTATAGAACATTAAATGAATTATGCTTATATTTTAAGGAATGTGATTAAAATGAATAATGAAGATAAATTAAATAAAGTTATAACAAATGATTTTGATATAAATAATAATTATACTTCTATTAGAAAGAAAATGGAAAGAGGTAATAAAATGAATAAAATATTTAAATATAGTCTAGTACCTATGGCTATAGTTATAACTATGACTGGTGTATTTCTTTTAAATAAAAAGAGTATTACAAATAATGTATTAGATAGTAATGTTAAAAATAATGATGTTATTATTTTTAATAATATTGATAACAATTTTGATAATGCTAAGTTAGATATTGATGGAAGAAGTGAAGATATAACTACTGATGATTTATATAAAATATATCCATTACTTAAAGATATTGTAGTACCAAATGACTATAATATAAATGGAATAATTAAATGCTATTTATTCAATGAGAATACTGGTAAATATGATAAATTATATGGATATAATATTATTTATAGTGGTGGTAATAATAAATATATAGATATATTTATTTTAATAGATACTACTAAGAGACTTAGATGTTTTAGTATTGATACTGATGAAATGAAAAATTCTATAGTTAATAATACTAACATTAAAATTATGGGTGGAAATAAAAATTATTATGCTATATTTAGTTATAATAATATTAATTTTGATATTGAAACTGCTGGAATATCGGAGGAAGAGGTTATTCAGTTATTAAAATCTATTATTAAATAAGTTATCTATCAACAGATATTGTTGATAGATTTTTTATTGAATATTTATATTTTATATGTTATTATTTTGTTATAGGAGGAAATGTATATGAACGATAAGAATTTACCTTATGAATATAAACCTATATCTATGTGGGGATATTTTGGATATGAAATTTTGTTTTCTATTCCTTTTATAGGTTTTATTCTACTACTAGTATTTTCGTTTGGTGGTACTAAGAATATTAACCTTAGAAATTTTGCTAGATCATATTTTTGTTTTTCAATTATTGTCATTATCTTTATCGCTATTATATTTTTATTATATGGTAGTAGTTATGTTAATAACGACTTTGGAACTACTATTTAGAATTTAGTCTATCAATAGGTATTGTTGATAGATTTTTTATATATAGTTATGGCTTATATAAATTAGGTATGGATGATACAGTATAAGAAGACTTTGACTTCTTATACCACTAGTAAGACATTTATGGCTTACAGTGAACATAAAAAAGAAAATAATTTTATGTTTTAAAAATACTATTTTAATGATATAATGGTTTATATAAGATTATAAGGATGTTGGTAGTATGAAAGATATTAGTGATAAAAGAGTAAATATTTCTTTAGATAATCCTTCAATTACATTTGATAAAAATAAGTGTGATGAATGCAGTATATGTAAAAATATTTGCAAATTTAATGTTGGAGTATATGGATTTAGTAAAGATGATTATCCTTGTATAAATTGTGGTAGTTGTACTCTAGCTTGTCCAAATAAATGTTTATCAGAAAAAGATGAAACTGATAAATTAGAAGAATATTTACATAGTAATAAAGTTATTGTAATGCAAACTGCTCCTGCTGTTAGAGTAAGTTTAGGAGAAGAGTTTGGTATGAAACTAGGTACTAATGTAGAAGGTAAAATGATTACTGCTCTTAGAACTATTGGTGCAGATTATGTTTTTGATACTACTTTTGGAGCAGATCTTACTGTTATGGAAGAAGCAAGTGAACTAGTTAATAGAATTAAAACAAGTAAAAATTTACCAATGTTTACTAGTTGTTGTCCTTCATGGGTAAAATTTTGTGAAATGTTTTATCCTGAATATTTAGATAACTTATCTACTTGTAAAAGTCCTATATCAATGATGGGTTCTGTTATTAATAATTATTTTTGTAAAATTAATAATCTTAAGAGAGAAGATATTATTAGTATTGTAATAGTTCCTTGTACTAGTAAAAAGATGGAAATACTTAGATATAACGATATTGATCTTGCTATTACTACTAGAGAACTAGCTAAATATTTAAAAAAAGAAAAAATAAACCTTGCAAGATTAAAAAATAGTAGTTATAATAGTTTACTCGGTAAAGGAAGTAGCGGAGGTATTATCTTTGGTACTTCTGGAGGAGTTATGGAAGCTACTTTAAGAGAGGTATATCACATTCTTTATAAAAGATACCCTAAAGGTAGGCTTCTTAATTTTAAGTCTATTAGAGGAACTTCAAATGTTAAAGAGGCAGTAGTTAAAATTAATGGTACTCATATTAATGTAGCTATAATCAATGGTACTGGAGATGCTAGAAAAGTAATTGAAAAAATTAAAAATAAAGAAGTTTATTATGACTTTATTGAAGTTATGGCTTGTGAAGGTGGTTGTATCTCTGGTGGAGGTCAACCTAGAGTGTTTCCTTTAAATAAAAACTTAAAAAATAAAAGAATGAATGCTTTATATAAAAGTGATAAAAGAATGAAAATTAGATGTGCTTCAATGAATCCAGATATAAAAGATATATATGATAATTTTTTTGGAGAAGTTGGTAGTGATATTTCTTTAAAATACTTACATACTAAACATAGAAATGAGGAATAATAATGAAAGATATTATGAATTTTGGTATTGAAGAAGCAAGAAGAACTATGAATGAAAATAAAGGTGGTCCTTTTGGAGCTGTTATTACTGATAGTGAAGGTAATATTATTAGTGTGGCTTCAAATAGAGTATTAGAGTTACATGATGCAACTGCTCATGCGGAAGTTATGGCTATTAGAGAAGCAGGAAAAATACTTGGTACTCACGACTTATCTAATTGTATTTTATATGCTACTGGTTATCCTTGCCCTATGTGTTTGTCCGCTATTATATGGGCAAATATTAAGAAAGTTTATTATGGTACTAATTTAAAAGATGCTGAAGATATTGGCTTTAGAGATGATTTTATTTATCGGTATTTAGAAAATAAAGACGCAAATACTTTGGAACTTTTAGAACTTGATCATGATGAATGTTTAGAGTTATTTAATGAATATAAAACAAAAAATAAGGAAATTTATTAGAGGTGATTAATAATGGAAAAAGTTTATATATTTGGGCATAGAAATCCCGATACTGATAGTGTTACTGCTGCTATTACACTATCTTATTTAAAAAATAAATTAGGAATGAATACCATTCCAGCAGTACTTAGTTCTATTAATTTAGAATCTAAATTTGCTCTTAACTATTTTAATGTGCCAGAACCTATCTTTCTAAATGATGTCAATATTAAGATTAAAGATTTAAGATATACTAAAAATTATACTGTTAAAGAGAAAGATTCTATATATGAAGCTTATTTTAGAATGAACAAAGTTGGTATTAGTAAAATACCTGTTGTTGATAAAGATAAAAATATGATTGGTATTCTTAGTATGAAAGATATTGCTAAAGATCAGTTTGCTTTTAATTATAGTTATGTTGATGCTACTTATGATAATATTTGTGAAGTTATCAAAGGTACTGAGATACTTAGATTTGATGATGATATTGAAGGTGAACTACTTGTTGCATCTTATAAAAGTACTACCTTTATGGAAGAAATTACTTTAAATAAAAACAATATTTTAATTGTTGGTGATAGACATAGTATTATAGAATACGCTGTTAATTCTGGAGTTAAACTTATTGTGGTTATTGGTAATGGAAAAATGAAAGAAGAACATTTAAAAATTGCTAAAAAAAATAAAGTTAATATTATTTATACTAGTTATAATACTTTGGAAACTACTAAGATTTTTAATTTATGTAATAATGTTACTTCTATTCTTAATACTGAGAAAATCTTATGTGTTAATGAAAATGATGACGTTAATGATTTTATTAAATTAGCTAACAAAACTAGATATAGTTACTATCCTGTACTTAATAAAAGAGGAAAATGTAATGGTATTATAAGATTTTCTGATGTTGGATTTAGAAGCAAAAAGAATGTTATTTTAGTTGATCATAATTCTTATGAACAATCCGCTATCGGACTTGAGGAAGCTAATATCTTAGAAATTATTGACCATCATAATATTGGTACTATTGGTACTAATATGCCTATTAGTTTTAGAAATATGCCTGTTGGTAGTACTAATACAATTATTTATAAATTATATAAAGAAAATAGAATTGCTATTCCTAAATCTATGGCAGGCCTTATGTTATCTGGTATTTTATCTGATACTTTGATTCTTACTAGTCCTACTACTACAGATATTGATAAAGAAGCTGTAAGTGAACTTGGTAAACTAGCTAAAGTTGATTATAAAGTATATGGTAGTAAAATGATTAAAGCTGGTTCTTCACTAAAGGGTATGACTAGAGAACAAGTTCTATATAAGGATTATAAGACTTATACAATTGATAATTCTAAGATTGGACTTGGTCAAGTTATTACTATGGATATTGATGAAGTAATGAGTGAAAAAGATGAATATGTTAGTCTTCTTAATACTGTATGTGAAAGTAATAATTACTTATTTGTATGTTTATTTATTACTAATATATTAGAAAATGGTACTTATGTATTATTTAGTGATAGAGCTAAAGAAGTACTTGAATCATCATTTAGTATTAAAAATATTAAACAAGGTGAATTTTTAAAAGGTATTGTTTCAAGAAAAAAACAGATTCTTCCAGTACTTATGAATGATATGGATTAAATGAATGTTAGTTATTACTTTAAAAGATAGATATTTATAACTATTAGAAATGATATAAAATCTATCTTTTTTACATTTATTAACGATTTTTCTTTCTAAATAGAAAAAAATTTGATATAATACTAAAAGGAAAGAGGTGTTTTAATGATTATATTATCAATTAATGCTGGTAGTTCTTCTTTAAAATTCACTGGTTTTGATATGCCAAGTGAAAAAGTTCTTATCAGCGGAGTATTTGAAAGAATTGGAATTGATGGTAGTTTTTATACTATCAAAATTAATGGAGAAAAAATAAAGAAAGAGGTGCCTTTAAAAAGTCATGAAGATGCTGTTAAAATTTTAACAGAAGAATTAATTAACTATAATATAGTTAAAGATTTAAGTGAAATTAAAGGTGTAGGTCATAGAGTAGTTCATGGTGGAGATAAATATGCAGATAGTACTATTATAAATAAGCATGTTACTGATACTATTCGTGAATTATTTCATCTTGCGCCACTTCATAATCCCGCTAATCTAATGGGAATTGAAGCGTTTCAAGAATATATTCCTGAGGCTCCTAACGTAGCTGTATTTGATACTGGTTTTCCACAATCTATGCCAGAAGAATCTTATACTTATGCTATTCCTTATGAATGGACTAAGAAATATGGAGCTAGAAAATATGGTTTTCATGGTATAAGTCATGAATATCTAACTGAAACTATGAAAAAAGAATTAGGTAAGGAAGATATTAATTTAATTACTTGTCACTTGGGTAATGGTAGCAGTATTTTTGCTATTAAAGATGGGAAATGCTTTGATACTAGTTTAGGCTTTTCTACTAATTCAGGACTTGTTATGGGAACTAGATGTGGCGATATAGATGCATTTTTAATTCCTTATATCATGAGAGAAACTGGTAAAAGTCTTGATGAAGTTGTAAATATACTAAATAAAGAAAGTGGTTTACTTGGCGTTTCTGGTGTAAGTAGTGATTCAAGAGATGTTGAGGACGGAATTAAAGCGGGTAATGAAAGATGTATTCTAGCACAAAAACTATTTGTTAATAGAGTTGTTGGATATATTGCTAAATTATGGTGTGAATTACAAAATGTTGATGCTATCTGTTTTGCTGGTGGCATCGGAGAAAATTCTATTATGACTAGAAAACAAATTATAGATAAGTTAGCTCCTCTTGGTATTACACTAGATGAAGAAGCTAATGATATTCGTGGAGAATTTAGATTAATTACAAAAGAAGGTTCTAAAATTCCATGTTATATAGTTCCTACTGATGAAGAGTTAATGATAGCTAGAGACACATATAGATTAATAGGATAATATTATGAATATTTATAAACAAATATTTAAGCAAATAAAAAAATATGATACTATTGTAATTGCGAGACACATTGGTGCAGATCCTGATGCTCTTGGTTCTCAATTTGCTTTAAAAAATATTATTCTAGAACTTTTTCCAGATAAAAAAGTTTATACAGTTGGTAATCCTGCTAGTAGATTTAAGTTTTTTGGAAGTCAAGATAAGATTGATAATCTAAATACTAGTAAGGCAATGTGTATTGTCCTAGATACTCCAGATATTAAAAGAATTGATGGAGCAAATATTAATAATTTTGAATATGTTATTAAAATTGATCATCATCCAATAATTGATAAGTATGCTAATATTGAAGTTATTGATGATAACGCATGTAGTACTTGCCAATTAATTCTTGAATTTGCTTTTGCTAATAAAATTAATTTAAGTAAAAGTGTTGGTGAAAAACTTTATTTAGGAATTGTTGGTGACACTGATAGATTCTTACATGACTATACGTCTCCTAAAACATTTAAATTAGTTAGTAAATTACTTGAACAAACTAATATTGATTTTACTGGATTATATGGCTACTTATATCAAAGACCACTTAATGAAGTTAGATTTGAAGGATATATTTATCAAAATCTTACTTTAACAGATAATGGTGTTGCATATATTAAAATAACTGATAAGTTTATGAAAGAATATGGTGTTGATAGTGCCGCTGCTGGTAATATGATTAATGATTTAAAATTTGTTAATGAAATTACTGTATGGATATTCCTATCTGAGGATATTAAAAGCAACTTAATTAGGGCAAATATTAGATCTGTTGGTCCATATGTTAATGATACTGCTTCTAAATATGGTGGTGGTGGTCATAAGTATGCTTCTGGAGCTAAACTTAAAGATTGGGAAACTGCTGATAAGTTAATTAATGAGTTAGATAATTTAACAAAAAAGTACAAACAAAATGATTAATTATGCAATTAATCAGTGTTTGACTTTTTTTTGTTTATGTGTTAAAATATTTACTCGATCAAAGAGGAGGTTTATTTTATGAATAGTAGTAATAAGATTATTGTTGAAAAAATTAAAAGTTTTAAATTGTTTGACCTAAATTCTTATAATATACTTGTTAATAATTTTGGTATTGATAGAGTAAAAGAAGTATTTAATGAACTATATAATGCTGCTGATGAAGTAGAAAAAGAAAAATTGCTTAATTTATATTATCCTTATTTTATTTCAGCTGATTTAGAAAATATTGATTTGAGTAATGATGATTGTTTTTTATTAATTGATAAATATGGATATGAAAATATTGAAAACTATTTTACTGAATTATTATTACAAACCAAGAATCCTAGTTATTTGAAGAAAAAATATGAATTTTTCTATAATATTATTGATGATAATAGTTTAAGTATAGATGATAAAAGTGAAGATTTTGATGTTCAATATAATGATGCTTTTCAATTATATTTAAAGGATATTGGACAATATCCTCTACTAAGTAGAAACGAAGAAAAAAGAATCTTTAAATTATTAAGTGACTTAAAAGAAAAATTTAGTATATTTTCTCTTAATGAAAATAATAACTTAGTTTTTGTTGATTCTCCCACTATGATAGCTTCTATAAAAAATATTAATGATAAAAAAAGATTAGCTAAACTTAGTAAATATTTAGGTACTGATGATAAAATTTTAATACAAAAATATATTAAAATATGGGAAGAAATAAATGGTAAAAAGAAAGAAAATATTATTCTTCCAGATAAAAAGACAATTAAAAATAAGCTTGGTATTAATCTTACAAATAAAGGATATGATTATGATCTATTTGATAAACAAATTGAATATGCTTTAATGTATTGTAATAATAGAGAATATATATATAATTGCAACTTAAGACTTGTTGTTTCGATAGCAAAAAAATACAGAAACTTTTCTTTTCCAATTGAAGATAGAGTTAGTGAAGGTAACATAGGTCTCATGAAAACGGTTGCTAAATTTGATTACACTAAGGGATATAAGTTTTCTACTTATGCTACTTGGTGGATTAGACAATCTATTACAAGAGCTATGGCAGATCAAGCAAGAGCTATTAGAATACCAGTCCATTTACTTGAATTAATAAATAGAATTTTTGCTGTTAAACGTGATTTTATGCAAAAGTATAATAGGGAGCCTTCTAATGAGGAAATTGCAGAAATTCTTAATACTACTCCAGAAAAAATAGAAGATGCTATTATGGTATCAGTTGAACCAACATCTTATGATATTCCTGTTAAAGAAGATGAGGATACTAGTTTTAGAGATTTTATTCCTGATAGAGCAGAATCAACAGAAAGCATTGTATTTAATAGTTCTCTTGGAGATGACATTAATAAAATACTTGAAAGTTTAAACCCACGTGAACAAGAAGTAATAAAACTTAGATATGGTCTTGGTGGCAAAAATCCAATGACTCTTGAAGATGTCGGTAAAAAGTTTGGAGTAACAAGAGAACGTGTTAGACAAATTGAAGGTAAAGCATTAAGAAAGTTAAAACATCCTTCACGTGGAAAAAGAATTAAAGATTATTTACTAGATTAAAGCATAAATGTTAAGTTTATGCTTTTTATTTACCTTATTTTTTAAAAATATGATATAATTATATGTGAAATGAGGGATTATTATGCTTAAAATTAATAACTTAGAAGTAGCTACTGATAACAAGATTATTTTAAAGGATTTTAATTTAATTATTAACGATGGTGAAATACATACTATTATGGGTCCTAATGGCGTTGGTAAATCAACTTTATCAAGAGTAATTATGGGTGATCCTAATTATAAAGTTCTTAATGGTGAAATGACTTTTAATGGAGATAATTTAATGGTACTATCTACTGATGAAAGAGCTAAAAAAGGTATTTTTCTTGCTATGCAGTATCCTATGGAAATTGAAGGAGTAAGTAATCAAGATTTTTTAAGAACCGCTATCGGAAGTGTTAATAATAAAAGGATTGGTTTATATGACTTTATATTAAAATGTGAAAAAGGTGCAGAAGAACTTTCTATGAATAAAGATTTAATTCATAGAAGTCTTAATGTTGGTTTTTCTGGTGGTGAAAAAAAGAAAAATGAAGTACTTCAAATTAAATTATTGACTCCTAAGTTTATTATTTTAGATGAATTAGACTCTGGTCTTGATGTTGATAGTTTAAGAATAGTAGGAGAAAATATTAAAAAATATAAAGAAGAAAATCCTAATACATCTATTTTAATTATTACACATCATCCTAAAATATTAGAATATTTAAAACCTGATTTTGTTCATGTTATGAGTAAAGGTAAGATTCTTGAAACAGGAGACTATTCTCTTGCTAATGATATTGAAAAAAATGGATACAATAAATATTTAAATAAGGAAAATGTTATAACTAAAGAGGTTAATAATGAATAAAATAAAAGTAGTAAACAATAAAATTATTCCATTTGTTAGTGATGATGTAGAAATTAATGATAATAGTATTAATTTTAATAATAATGGTAATTATTTTATTGATTATATAGATTGTAATAATGTAAGTTTATGTATTAACGTTAATAATAATAAATGTATTCATTTATTTGAATATTCTAATAATAATGATATTAATTTTAATATTAAGTATAATTTAGATATAGCTTCTTCTTTAATAATAAGTAAATTTTATTATAATAATAAATGTAATGAAGTAGTTAATATTAGTTTAAATAAAAAAGGAGCTAATATTAAATATAATTTTTCTAGTATTAGTAATAATGATAATTTTTATAAAATTAATGTTTATCATTTAGATAATAATACTAGTAGTGATGTATTTAATAGAATTGTAGCTAAAGAAAATAGTTCTAATTACTTTGATATTAATAGTTATGTTGATAATGGTATTAAGGACTGCTACTTAAATCAAAGTACAAAGATTGTTACTTTAGGTGATTCTGATAATAGAGTTAATCCTAATATGTTTATTAGTGAAGAAGATGTTACCGCTATTCATAGTTCTACTATTGGTAGTATTAATGAAGAAGATTTATTCTATTTGATGAGTAGAGGTATATCATATAATGATTCTGTTAAATTAATTATTAAAGGTATGATACTTTCTAATATTAATCCTGATATGGAAAATATGGAAAGAATACTTAATATTTTAGATTCGATTGGAGGTGAATAAATGCATAGAGATGATTTTGCAATGCTTTCTAATAATATTGTTTACTTTGATAATGGTGCTACTACTTTAAAACCTAAATGTGTTAGAGATGCTATTTGTAAATACTATGATGAATATACTGCTAATGCACATAGAGGAGACTATAAAACTAGTACTATTGTTGATAATTTATATGAAAGTACAAGAGAAGAAATTAAAAATTTTATAAATGCTAAAGAAAACTCAGAAATCGTTTTTACTAGTGGTACTACTAATGGAATGAATATGATAGTTACAGGCTTTTTTAAGAATTATCTTAAGAAAGATGATGAAGTATTAATTACACTTAGTGAACATGCTTCAAATATTCTTCCGTGGTTTATTTTACAAAAAGAAATTGGTATCAAAGTTAAATATATTCCTTTAAATGAAAATCATGAAGTTACTATTGATAATTTTAAAAAGAGTATTACTAATAAGACTAAAGTTGTATCACTTGCTTATGTTACTAATGTTGTAGGAGATGAAAGACCTATTAAAGAAATTAGTAAGATAGCTCACGATAATAATATTTTAGTAGTAGTAGATGCTGCTCAGGGTATTCCTCATAAGAAGATTGATGTTCAAAAAGATGATATAGATTTTATGGCTTTTTCAGGGCATAAGATGTATGGACCTACTGGAGTTGGAGTTTTATATGCTAAATTTGATTTACTTGATAAGATTACTCCTATGAACTATGGTGGTGGTATGAATGCCATATTTACTAAAGATGGTTATGTTGAACTTAGAGAAATTCCTACTAGACTAGAAGGAGGTACTCCTAATATAGAGGGAGTATTAGGTCTTAGTGCTGCTATCAAATATTTAAATAATATAGGTATGGATAAAATTAATAAATATGAAAAAGATCTTAGAAGATACTTAATTAATGAACTTAATAAACTAGACTTTATTGAAGTATATAATAAAGATGTTGATACTAATATTGTAGCATTTAATATTAAAGGAGTATTTGCTCAAGATGCTGCTATTTACTTAGATAAATATAATATATGTGTTAGAGCAGGTAATCATTGTGCTAAAATTCTTGATAATGTATTTAATATTAGTAATACTGTTAGAATTAGTTTAAGTTTCTATAATAATAAGGAAGAAATTGATTTACTTATTAATGTACTTAAGAATAGTAGTAATATATGGAAGGAAATATTATAATGGATAGAGATTTAAAAAGAAGTATTATTTTAGATAATTATCAGAATCCTAATATGAAACATACTAGTAATGAAGATTATGTTAAGATTAATACTAGAAATGTTAGTTGTATTGATAATTTAGATATTTATTTAAAAATAGAAGATAATATTATTAGAGATATTTCTTTTGAAGGCGAAGCTTGTGTTATTAGTATATCTTCTACTAATATTTTAGCTAATATGCTAGTAGGTAAATCTAAGGAAGAAGGTATTTATTTAATTGATAATTATCTTAAGATGATTAATGAAGAAGAATATGATAAAGATGTACTTAAAGAATTACTTGTTTTTGATGATACTAGTAAGCAACCATCAAGAATTAAATGTGCTACTTTATCCGCTAATGGTATAAAAGATTATTTAGAAGAAGAAAATCACTCATAGTTAAATGGGTGATTTTTATGTATCAACAGGTGTTGTTGATACTTTTTTACGATATATATTATATCATAAAATATGGTTATTTTCAAGACTTGTAGTTTTGAAAATAATAACTTATAATTGTTACGAGGTGAGATTCTAGTATGAAAAAAGATAATTTTAAAATAAACTTAAAAAAAGTATGGCAATATGTTAAAAAGAAGAAAGGTTTATTAATTATAAATATTTTTCTTAATATCATATATTGTGCTGTCTGTATTATTATTCCTTTAATATCTGCAAAGATAATTTTGAATATTACAAGTGGATTATTTGATGAACTTTTAATTACCGCTATTATGCTATTTGGAATTTATATTATTGAAGTTATAGTATCATATTTTCATGGTAAATTACTCCAGATAATTTCTAGAGAAACATTAGTTAATATTCAATCTGATTTGGCCAAAGCAACATTAAACTTGGATATACAAATAATTGACAAAAATGGTTCAGGGATGTTACTGGAAAGAATTAATGGAGATTGTAATAAAATAACTTCATTATTTTTTGATATATCTGGAATGCTATCTAAAATAATTACCCTTATTGGAGTATTTATTTCAATTCTTGTAATTAATAAATATATGTTTATATATATGATTGTTAATTCCATTATTATTTTTATCATTAATAAAAAAATGATAAATAAAAGATTTGAAATAGATAAAAATAAGAGAAAATTTTCAGAAAAGAAAACGAGTCTTATTAGCGAACTAGTCAGAGGTATTAGAGATATTAAAGTGTTAAACATATCTGATTCTTTTGAAAAAATGCTAGATGAACAATTAATAATAGATAACAATTACAATTATGCAATGGCTAGTGTTAATAGAAAATTATCTTACTTAACGGCATTTACTCAATATTTATTTTCTTTCCTGTTTATTATTTTTGGTATTATATTGTGTAAAAATAATCTACTAGAAATATCTGGCTTTTTAATAATATATAATTATAGAAATAAGGCTTTTAATTCTCTATCATTTATAACAAAAATAAATGAAAGTTTAAAAGATTTTAATTTATCTGCGAGTAGGATATTTGAGATTATTGATGGCAAAGATTTTAAGAAAGAAAAATTTGGTAAGAAAATGATTAAAAATGCAGAAGGTCATTTTAAATTTGAAAATGTTAATTTTTCTTATAATGGTGAAGAAAAAATTATTAAAGATTTATCTTTTGAAATTAAACCTAATGAAACTGTTGCTTTTGTTGGTAAATCAGGGACAGGAAAAACTACTATATTTAGTTTACTCGATAAATTATATACGATAGATAGTGGAAACATCTATATTGATAATATTAATATTAATGATTTAGATAGAGATAGTATTCGTAATAATATTTCTATCATTACTCAAAATCCTTATATATTTAACTTTAGTATTAGAGAAAATCTGAGACTAGTAAGACCTAATATGACTGATGAAGAAATGATTGAAGCCTGTAGGATGGCTTGTATAGATGATTATATTAATAAATTACCTCAGAAGTACGATACTATTTTGGGTGAGGGTGGTATTATTTTATCTGGAGGTCAAAAGCAAAGACTTGCTATTGCTAGAGCTCTTCTTAAAAAAACAGAAATAATTTTATTTGATGAGGCCACTAGTTCTTTGGATAATGAGACTCAACAAAAAATACAAACTGCGATTAAAAATATGCAGGGAGAGTATACAATACTTATAATTGCACATAGATTATCTACTGTTATTAATAGTGATAGAATTATAGTTATTGACGATGGTCATGTAATTGCAGAAGGTACTCATGATGAACTTATAAATGACAATGAATTTTATAAAAATTTATATCATAATGAATTAGAATAGAATAAACTTATTTATGATCATTCATAGTTAAATAGGTGATTTTTTATGCATCTACAGTTATTGTTGATAGGTTAATTTAGAGACTTTTTTAGAAAGGCTCTAAATTATTATAGAAAGACCTAGGCTTTCTATAACACGAAAGAGACTACAGGCTCTGAAGTAAAAAAAGTTTGTAAAAAGAATGTAAATATGTTTAATTTACTTCTTTTTTTTAGTATAATATTATTTAGGAAGTCAGGTGATATTATGCAGGATAAAATGGAAAGATTGCTTAATCAAATAGGCATGAACAAAGATTATTTAGAGAATGCTAGTATTGATAAGATTATAGTGTATGAGAAAAATAATTTATGGGAGTTTATTATTAGTAATGATAAAGTTTTACCTGTATATATATATGATGAATTATGTAATAAAATAATGAATACTTTTAAAACTATTAAAGATATTAATGTTGTTATTACTACGAATAATAATAGTAATGAATATTTAGAAGATTATTTTGATAGATTAATAGATTTATTTAGTGATGATAGTATTAAATATAAGACTTTTATTGATAGAAAGTTAAATATTGATAATGATAATTATATATTTGATGTTTATAATAAAGCAGAGCTTGCTTATATGACTGAAAAGAAAGAATATTTGAATGAAATGCTTAATAGATATGGATTTAATGGTAATTTTGTTTTAAATCTTTGTGAGAATAAAGAGAATGATATTCTTAATCAAATTGAAAAAGATAAAATAGTTAATATACCTAGTATGGTGTCTCCTAGAAAGGAAAGTGTTCCTGATAAAGTAGAAGAAAAAAAATACTTTAGACCAAAGAGAGATACTAGTATTACTCCTATTAAGGATTTAATGTATGAAGTAGATAATATTACTATTAATGGGATGATATTTGGTATGGATATGTTTGAATCTAAGAGTGGATATAAGATTATTACTCTTAAGGTTACTGATAATAGTGATAGTATTTATGTTAAGATGTTTACTAAAGATAATGATGAATATGCTAGAATTAAAGATTTACTTAAGGTTGGTTCTTGGTATAACTTTTATGGTAAAGTAGCTATGGATAAGTATTCTAACGAACTTACTTTTACTACTAGATATAAAGATGTTGATAAGACAGAGAGTCCTGAAAAAGAAAAGGTAGTAGATAATGCTCCTGTTAAGAGAGTTGAACTTCATGCTCATACAATGATGAGTCAGATGGATGGTATTACTAATGTTGATTTAAATAAACATACTTGTGAACTTGTTAGTAAGTGTATTGATATGGGTTACAGAGGGGTTGCTATTACCGATCATAGTGGTTGTCAAGCTTTTCCTATTGCTTATGATATTATTAAAAGTTATAATAAAAAGATAGAAGATCCTAGTAAACATTTTAAGGGATTATATGGTACTGAACTTACTGTTGTTGATGATACTGTTAATATTGTTGTTAGACCTGATGATAGAATTCTTAAGGATCTTACTTATGTTGTTTTTGATACAGAGACTACTGGTTTTAATGCTGGTGGGGCTGATCAAATGATTGAAATAGGTGCTGTTAAGATTAAAGATGGTGCTATTATTGATAGATTTGATGAATTAATTGATCCAGGAAGACATATTCCTGATAAGATTACAGAACTTACTTGTATTACTGATGATATGGTAAAAGGTAAAGACAATGAAGAGAATGTTACAAAGAGATTCTTAGAATGGGCAGGAGATAATCCAATGGTTGCTCATAATGCTAAGTTTGATATTTCGTTTATTTCTAGTGCTATGAAAAAATATAATCTTGGTGAATTTAATAGTACTGTTATTGATACTTTGGAGTTATCTAGAGCGTTAGATACTGGGTATTCTAGGCATAGTTTATCTGCATTAGTTAAAAGATATAATGTTCCTTGGGATGAAGACGCCCATCATAGAGCTGATTATGATGCTGAAGGTACTGCTTTAGTCTTCTACAAGATGCTTGGTAAATTATTTACACAGAACTTTGAGAAGATAAGTGATTTAGAGAAACTTATTCCAAAAGATGAAATATATAAATTTGGTAGAACTTATCATTTTAATGCTATTGCTCTTAATAAGACAGGACTTAAGAATCTATTTAAGATTATTTCTCTTGCTAATACTACTTATTTATATAAGACCCCAAGAATTCTTAGAAGTAAACTTAATGAACTTAGAGAAGGTCTTATTATTGGTAGTGGCTGCTACGAAAGCGAAGTTTTTATTGAGGGGAGAAGTAAAGAGGGAGAAGAACTTACTAATATTATTAATTTCTATGATTATGTTGAAGTACAGCCTCCGGAAGTATATGACCATTTGATTCAGACTAGTGATTTTAAAGATGTTAATGAAATTAAGGAACATATTAAGAAGATTATTAATGCTACTCGTGAGGCTGGTAAGCTTATCGTGGCTACTGGGGATGTTCATCATTTTAGTAAAGAAGATAAGATATATAGAGAAATTATTGTTAATCAGAAGGTTCCTGGTGGTGGTAGACATCCTCTTGCTAAGAGTAGTATTAAGAGTATTCCTTCACAGCACTTTAGAACTACTGAGGAAATGCTTAATGATTTTGCTTTTCTAGGAGAAGAACTTGCTTATGATATTGTTGTTACTAATACTAATAAGGTTCTTGATATGGTAGATGAGATTGAGGTTATTATTGATACTGGTGGTATTCCTTTTTCACCTAGAGTTAAGAGTGATGATGGTAAGTCTTATTTGGATTGTCCTAGAGTGGTTACTGACTTAGTATTTGATAGGGCTAAAGAATGGTATGGTGATGATTTACCTCATAATATTGAAGAGAGAATATCTAAGGAATTATATGGTGATATTGTCTACAAATGCTGGAAAGAACTTATTAGTGAAGATAATCCTAATATTAGTGATGATGAACTAGATTCTAAGTTATTTGAAAATTTACATAATACTTTAGTTAATGGATTTGATGAGGTTAAGATGCTTGTTAGTGATTATGTTAAAAAACATTGGAGTGAAGAAGATGGTGAAATGACTGATAAGGCACTAGATAAAAAAATTAAAAAGTCTCTAGGTGGTGTTATTGGTGGGGGATTTGATCCTATTTACTTGATTGCTCAAAGACTTGTTAAACACTCTAATGATGAAGGATTCTTGGTTGGTTCAAGAGGTAGTGTTGGTTCTTCATTTGTAGCTACGATGATGGGTATTACTGAGGTTAATCCTCTTCCTGCTCATTATAGATGCCTTAAATGTAAAAATAGTATTTTTAAAGATGATAATGGTAATGATTTAGGTGCTACTTATTCTAGTGGATTTGATTTGCCTGATAAGATTTGTCCTAATTGTGGTGAGCATATGTATAAAGATGGACAAGATATGCCATTTGCTACTTTCCTTGGGTTTAATGCTGATAAGGTTCCTGATATTGATCTTAATTTTTCGGATTTGAATCAAGCATCTGCTCATGAATATACTAAAGTTTTATTTGGTGTTGATAATGTTTATAGGGCTGGTACAATTGGTACTGTTGCTGAAAAAACAGCCTTTGGTTTTGTTAAGGGATACTTTGAAGATAAGGGTATTATGAATAAGAGATCTTGTGAAATTGAGAGACTAGCGATGGGGTGTACTGGTGTTAAGAGAACAACTGGTCAGCATCCTGGTGGTATTGTTGTTGTTCCTGATTATATGGATGTATCTGACTTTACACCTTTTCAATTTCCTGCTGAAGATCCTACTAGTGCATGGAGAACGACACACTTTGATTATCATGCTATTGACCAAGATTTACTTAAACTTGATATATTAGGTCATTCTGATCCTACGCAGCTTAGATTAATTCAAGAATTATCTGGTACGGATATTCTTAAGGTTCCTCTTGATGATAAAGATACGATGAGTATATTTACTTCTACTAAGGTACTTGGTGTTACTAATGAACAAATTATGTGTGATACTGGTACTCTTGGTATTCCTGAGTTTGGTACTCCCTTTACTATTTCTATGGTAGCGGAAACTAAACCTACTACTTTTGCGGAACTTATTAAGATATCTGGATTATCTCATGGTACTGATGTATGGCTTGGTAATGCGCAAGAACTTATTAAAAATAATATTGTTCCTTTTAAAGATGTTATTGGATGTCGTGATGATATAATGGTTTATCTGATGTATCATGGTGTTGAACCTATTAAGGCATTTAAAATAATGGAATTTGTACGTAAGGGTAAGGCTAGTAAAGATCCTGAAACTTGGGCTAAGCATAAAGAAACTATGGAAAAGGCTGGTATTGAATCTTGGTTTATTGATAGTTGTCATAAGATTAAGTACATGTTCCCTAAAGCACATGCTGCTGCTTATGTTATTAGTGCTTTTAGAATTGCTTGGTATAAGGTACATATGCCTGTATACTTCTATGCTAGTTGGTATACTACTAAGGCTACTGATTTTAATATTGAGGCTATGATTAGAGGATATGATAGTATTAAGAATGCTATTATTGAAATTGAGAGTAAGGGATTTGATGCTTCTAATAAAGAGAATGGTATATCTGAATCTTTAAAGGTTGCTTTAGAGATGGCTGCAAGAGGTATTAAGGTTGCTCCTTATAATTTATATAAGAGTAAGGGTTCTATCTTTACAGTAGAAGATGATAAGACTATTATTCCTCCATTTAGAGCTATTGATGGTCTTGGTGATGTTGTTGCTAAGAATATTGAAAAAGAGGCTGCGAGAGCTCCATTTATTAGTATTGAGGATTTTCAAACTAGATGTAAGGTATCTCAAACTTTAATTGATAAGATGAGAACGATGGGTATATTTGAAGATATGCCTGAGACTAGTCAACTTAGTTTATTTTAGAAAATATTTCCCGGGAAATAATTTGGGAAATATTTTTTTCAGTTCGAGCTTGTAATCTCTCACTGTTAAATAAAGCCTGTAGTCTTTATTTAAAGTGTTTTTGTTCTAAATATATTTTATATAAAAATGCACAAAAATTTAAATAATTTGTGCATTTTTTTGTTTTAATTAAATATTGATAATTTTCTTACTGGTAATTCTTTTGGTTTTTGATTAGTTATATACTTTTTAATTTTGATATCTATAGTTATTAAATTAGTAAGATTAATTCTTATTATATTAATTTCATCATCAGTTAAATTATTTACTGGTAATATATATTTTTTATATATTCTTGGAGAGACTCCTACTAAAGTAGTAAATATTTCTGAGTAATATTCTAATGAATTATAACCACTTTTAAAGGCTATGTTTAATATTTTATTATTATAATTATAATGTTCTAAACTATTTAGAATTTTTTTTATATTTATATATTCTTTAATAGTTATATTTAATTCTCTTTTGAATCTTTTCATTATATATGTTTTATCATAACTGAATATTTTACTTAATTCATTAATAGTTATTTCTCTATTTAAATTTTCATTTATGTACTCTATTATATTACATACTAGTTCATTAGAATAAATAATTATCCCTCCTTATTATTATTTTATCATAAAAAAGCCATTTTTGTTTAATTTTTTTATCATTTTTAGGTCTATAATTAATTTGAAAGGAGGAATAATATGTTTTATTCAAAATGGACTTCTGAAAAAGATTTAAAAAAATATCTTACAGAAGTAGAGATTGGCTTTGAGATGCAAAAGTCTGGAATACAAATGTTATCAGAAGGAAATAAAATTTATATTAAGGATGATGAATCTCATAGTCTTGTTATTGGTTCTGCTGGTAGTGGTAAAACACAAGCTGTTGTATTACCACTTGTTAGAACTATTATCAAATCAAATGAATCTTTTTTGATTAATGATGTCAAAGGAGAAATAATGAACAAAGTGGGAGGTGAGTTAAAGAAAAGAGGGTATAATATAATAGTTTTAGATTATGCTAATTTAAAAATTGGTAATCATTATAATGTACTTGATTTTCCATATTATCTTTATAATAATGATGAAAAAGATAAAGCTATTGAAATATTAGAAAATATTGCCTACTATATAATGCATGATATTGATTCTACTAGTGATCCTTTCTGGGAAAAAACTGCTGGTGATTACTTTGTTGGACTTGCTTTATATTTATTTGATAATGCTAAAAGCGAAGAAATTAATTTAAATAGTATATTTAATTTATCAAATGATATTTTTAAAGATGAAAAGGGATATGATAAACTAATTATGAATAGTTTGGATAAATCTTCTAGTACTTATCAGTTCCTATCAGGTACTTTGTTTTCGCCTAAAGAAACTAGTGGTGGTATTATTGCTACTTTTAGTCAAAAAATTAAGGGGTTTGTTACTAGAGAAAAATTATCTAGCATGATGGCTACATCTGACTTTGATTTTAAAAATATTGGTAATGAAAAAACTGCTATCTTTGTTATTACTGGTACTGCTAACTACGCTAATGATTTAGTTTCAATACTAGTAGATGAGTTATTTTATAGTTTAGATTTATTTAAAAATAAAAATAATAGATTTAATTTAATATTAGATGAATTCGATAGTATGAAACCAATAAAAGATTTTTATAATAGAATTAACTATGCTAGAGGAAACAATATTAAAATTACTGCTTTAATAAAAGATCTTACTAATTTAAATATTGTTTATGGTACCAATTATAAAGATTTAATTAGAATGTGTTTTAATAATATTATTTATTTACTAGCTAATGATTTATATACTTTAGAAGAAATTAGTAAGTTATGTGGTGATACTGAAAAAGGACCACTAATTAGTATTCAAGAACTTAAAACACTAGATAATTTTGAAGAAGTTATTCTTATGACAAGGATGTATCCTGTTAGAACTAAAGTTCTTCCTGATTATAAAATTAATTGGAATTTTGATAATTCAGAATTAGGGTTTAATAATCTAGAAAAAAATCAAATTAATTTATTTGATATTGAAAAATTTTTGAAAAAATAATATTTAATATTATGTATTTAGAAAAGAAATATATGAAAGGAGGGTAAGTAGCAGGATAATGGGGGACTGCTACTGAATATATGACTTGTTCTAGTTGTAAATACTTAAATGAAAATAAAAAACTAGATGGAAAAGTAAGTGGCTGTGAATATTTCTGTAATAAAAATAAATATTTTGTTAATGGTCAAAATAATGCTTGTAATAAGTATGAAAGTTCTTTTAGAAGTACTAATAGATGTAATGAAATATATAACGAAGGTAAAGATTTTTATAATGACATTCATTCTGTTAGTTATTATTTATTTATTCTTATTATAGTTATTATTATAGCTATTATTGCTCGTATTAGTAATCCAGAACTTTTCCCATTTTAAAAATATTGTTAAATATGAAGACTATTTTTATAGGCTTCATATTTTTCATTAAAGACATTAGGCTTTAATGATAGTGAGAAACGTAGATTCGAACTAATAAATTATTTCCTGGGAAATAATTTATATAAATAAAATAACATAGAAAGACTTTATTTTAAGGCTTTTTTTTAGTATAATTATATATAGAAAGACTTGGTGATGTTATGAAAAAAATAGTTTTAGTAGATGGTAATAATCTTTTATTTAGAAGCTATTATGCTACTCTTTATACAGGTAATATAATGAGAAATAAAGATGGATTCCCTACGAATGGAGTATATGGTTTTGTTAATATGATTAATAAAATTGTTAATGATGAAAAACCAGAATACATGATGGTTGCTTTTGATATAGGTAAGACTTTTAGACATGAAAAATATGAAAGATATAAAGATGGAAGAAAAGAAACTCCTGATGACTTAAAGGTACAATTTCCAATTGCTAAGAAAATACTTGCAGCAATGGGAATTAAATATTTAGAATGTGCCGGTTATGAAGCGGATGATATTATTGGTACTGTATCTATGTGGTGTGAGAAAGATCCAGAATATGAGGCTTTAATTGTAAGTAGTGATAAAGATTTACTTCAGTTAATTAGTGATGAGACAACAGTTAAATTACTTAAAACTAAAGATTATATTATGATGGATAGAAAAACTTTTAATGAGACATATGGTTTTGAACCTATTCATATGATAGATTTAAAGGCTTTAATGGGAGATGCTTCAGATAACATTCCTGGTGTTCGTGGTATTGGAGAAAAGGGAGCTATTAAATTAGTTAGTGAATATACTACTATTGAAAATATTTATGCTAATATTAATAATATTAAAGGTGCTACACAAACTAAACTTATTGAAGGTGAAGATGATGCTTATTATAGTAAAGATTTAGTTACGATATATAGAGAAGTTCCTCTTGATGTTAGTTTTGATGATTTAAAATATAAAAATTGTAATATTGAAGAACTTACTAATATTTATAAGGAATTAGGTTTTTATTCTCTTCTTAAGAAATTGGATGATGTAATTGAAGAAGATAAAAAGAAAGACGAACATAATAGTATAGATAACTTTAAAGTTATTACTGATATTAATGAAGTTAAAATTAATGAGGAGACCGCTATCTGGTTAGATACCACTATTGGTAATTATCATGATGCTGAATTACTTGGTATTTCTTTATATAATAATAATTTAGCCTACTATATTCCTTTTGATATATTAAAAAATAATTATAATGTTTTAAATACTGAATTTAATTTATTTACTTATGATTATAAGAAGTTAATTGTAATATTTAATAGATATGGTATTAAAGTACCTAAGATTGGTTTTGATACTATGATTAGTGCTTATTTACTTAACTACGAAACTAAAGATGATATTGCTTATCTTGCTAATAATATGAATTTTAATATTCCTATTTATGATAAGAAAGAAGTAGTAAGTGATGAAGAAGCTAGTAAGAGAGCTATTCTTAAAGCTAAATTTATTTATACTTCAAAGAAAGAACTATATAATAAGATGAAAGAAGAAGATAATATTTATCTATTTGAAAATATTGAAATGCCTCTAGCAAAGGTACTTGCTAAGATGGAAATTGAAGGTATTAGAGTTGATAAAAATATTTTAAAAGAAATGGGAGAAGAAATTAAAATTAAATTAGAACTTATTACTAAGGATATTTATAATTATGCTGGATGTGAATTTAATATTAATTCTCCTAAACAACTCGGTGAAATTTTATTTGAAACGCTTAATCTTCCTTATGGAAAGAAAAATAAAAGTGGGGGATATACTACTGATGCTGATGTTCTTAAAAAATTAGTGGATTATCCTATTGTTAATTGTATCTTAGAATATAGAGCACTTACTAAACTTTATTCTACTTATATTGATGGTATGATTAACTGTATTAGAGAGGATGGTAAAATACATACTATTTACACACAGACTTTAACAAGAACTGGTAGATTATCTTCAATTGAACCTAACTTACAAAATATTCCAATGAGAAGTGAGTATGGTAGACTTATTAGAAAGGCTTTTATTCCAGAAAGTAATAGTGTTATTTTATCTTCTGACTACTCACAGATTGAACTTAGAGTATTTGCTCATTTATCAGGAGTTAATGATTTAATAAATGCTTTTAATGAAGGTATAGATATTCATACTAAGACCGCTATGGATATATTTAAAGTACCACAAGAAGGTGTTACTAAAAATATGCGTAGGCAGGCTAAAGCTGTTAACTTTGGTATTTTATATGGTATTAGTAGTTATGGCTTAGCTGAAGACTTAGGTATTCCAGTTAAAGAGGCTAAAGAATTTATTAATAAATATTTTGATACTTATCCAGGTGTTAGAGACTATATGGATAAAGAAATTGAAACTGCTAAAAAGAATGGCTATGTTAAAACTATTATGAATAGAAAGAGAGTTATTGATGAATTAAAGAGTACTAATTATATGATTAGAAATATGGGTGAAAGAATGGCTCTTAATACTCCTGTTCAAGGGTCAGCTTCAGATATTTTGAAAAAAGCTATGATTGAAATTGATGAAATATTTGAAAAAGAAAATATTAAGAGTAAGATGCTTCTTCAAGTACATGACGAATTAATATTTAATGTATACGATGATGAAATTGATAAAGTTAAAGAGATTGTATATAATACTATGACTAATGTATTTGATTTAAAGGTACCACTTGATGTAGATATAGAGTTGGGAAATAATTGGTATGAGGCTAAATAGGTAAAATTATTTCCCGGGAAATAATTTGGGAAATAATTTAAGTAATAAAAGAGGTGATATATATGCCAGAATTACCAGAGGTAGAGACTGTTAAAGAATCTTTAAAGTTAAGATTGAATAATAAAAAAATAATTAGAACTAGAGTTTTATGGGATAATATTATTGCATATCCTAGTAAAGAGAAATTTATTAAAGAGACTGCTAATCAAAGTATTAATGATGTTAAAAGAAGAGGTAAATTCTTGCTGTTTGATTTAGACGATTATTATCTTCTGTCACATCTTAGAATGGAAGGTAAATACTTTTTTAAGACTAAAGATGATGATATTAATAAACATGAACATGTTATTTTTGACTTAGATGATGGTAGCGAACTTAGATATATGGATACTAGAAAATTTGGTAAAATGTATCTTATAAAAAAAGAAGATATCGATAAGATAGGACCACTAGTGGAACTTGGTCTTGAACCTTGGGATGATAATCTTACTAGTGAATATTTACTTGATAAATATAAGAAAAAGAGATTACCTATTAAGAGCGTTTTACTTGATCAAAATATAATCGTTGGTATTGGTAATATATATGCTGATGAAATTTTATTTCTATCTAAAATTAATCCTTTGAAGAAATGTAATCTAATTACTAAAGAAGAAGCTGAAAATATAATTAAATATACAAAAAAAGTTTTAGAGGCCGCTATTGAAAAAGGAGGAACTACTATTAGAACATATAGTTCTGTTGATGGAGTTCACGGTTTATTTCAAAATGAATTATTTGTTCATGGTAAGGATAAAAATAATTGTCCTATTTGTAATACGAAAATTGAAAAGATTAAAGTTGGTGGTAGAGGTACTTATTATTGTCCTAAGTGCCAAACTTTACAATAATTTGACACTGAAAATGTAACCCATTTGGTTACATTTTATTTTTTTTATTGACTTTACTATTATCTATATGGTAATTTAAAAGTGGTGAATTTTATGAATGACGAAATATTTAGATTATCTTTAATTGATGTAATGAATGAGGGGTTACTTAATGACTTTGTAAATGATATTTTTGGTTATGATTTTGATATTAAAAAGGAAGAGTATGTCTATATTCAATATAAAATATTAGGAGACAATATTATTCTTAATATTTATGATAATAAGAATAATAATAGATTTAAAGCTTATATATTTACTATGAATGATATCGATAGTGATGAAGATACTAAATATATTAATGTAAAAGAAAAATATGATAAATATAAGAAAGGTAACAAGGAAAAAATTACTTTAATAGCTAGTTTACTTTTATCTAAGGATAATGATGAAAAAAAAGAGATTATTGAATCTCTATTTAGTGGGAAAATAAAAGACATTTTTAGTCATTATTTTCTTTAATTATTGGTTTTATTTGATATTCTCTTTTAATAAGAGACATATCTGTAACTAAGGCATATATTTTTGTAGCCTTTAATTCTATATCTAATACTTTAGATATATTTTTTTTATATCCTATAACTAAAGGTATTGATAATTCTTTTTTTATTTTATTTAAATATTCTTGACCACTTCTAGTAAAACCTAATATTCTTATGTAGTCTATAGATATATTATTAGCTTCTTCTTTAGTAAAGCCTACGAGTATATGAAGAAGCATTCTAGATATTTTATTATAAGTATATCTTTTAGTTTTGATATTTTGAATTAATTCTTCATAGTTATTTGATATATAAATACTTTTTATTATTCTTGATTCAATGCCTTCATCTACTGTTTGATATTTACTGATACTTGTATCTTCTATTAATATTTTGTATTTTAGTATGTCATAATACTTATTCATATCTATTTTATAAAGATATTTTTTATCAAAAGGTACTAGGTTATCTATACAATTATCTGATAGATATAGTTTTCTGATATTTGATGCTGATGTTATGTTATCTAATACTTCTGAGCCATGATATGATGTTGTTCTTTTTATATTTAAATATTCTATTGAATAATTATGTTTTTTTATTTGTTTTATATAAGATAGGGCTAATAGGTCATTTGGAGTATCTACTTTTATACTAGTTAAATCTTCAAGGGCTTTATTAGTAGATGTTGCATAATTTAATCCTTGACTTAGATATTCTTTTACTTTGTCTTGATACTCTATATTATTTATTTGAATATCTGCTAGAAGTTCTAAGTCGCTAATATTATCTCTTTCTGTACCAAAAACAAGAGTATCTATTTTTAAGGTATTTAGAATACTAATTGCTCCTTCTGCAAAAAGATCAGAAGACTGAGTTGAATAGACAAATGGTAGTTCTACGACTAAATCAACATTATTATCTAAAGCTATTTTTGTTTTATCCCATTTATTTAATAGTGAGATATTTCCTCTTTGGGTAAAAGAAGAAGAAGTGACCACTACTAAAAGACTATTGGGATATTTTTCTTTTATTTTATTTATTTGATATAAATGTCCTTTGTGAAAAGGATTATATTCCGCTATTACTCCTATTACATGCATAATTATCACCGGTTATATAATATCATATTTAACATAATTATTCAAACATTTTTTATTAGGGAGTTTTTTTATTGTATTAAATGTCAATGTATGATACAATATTTCTGAAGTGAGGTTGTATGTGATGTATTTTTTAAATATTATTAATTCAATAGGGGATTCTTATCTTGCTTGGAAAAATGTATACAATATTATTGGTAAGATTCTTGTTATTATGATGGTTTATAAAACTTTATATTGGTTAATTGGTGTTTTCTTTACTAGGAAGTTTAAACCTGCTAAAAATAAACATAAATATGCTATATTGATAGCAGCGAGAAATGAAAAAAATGTTATTGGTAACTTACTTGATAGTATTAATAAGCAAGATTATCCAAAAGAACTTATTACTACTTTTGTAGTAGCGGATAATTGTACTGATAATACTGCTGAGATTGCTAGAAAGCATGGAGCCATCTGCTACGAAAGATTTGATAATGAACATAAAACTAAAGGATTTGCTCTTCAATATTTATTAGAAAAAATAGGTGAAGATTATGGTAGAATGAGTTTTGAGGGATACTTTATCTTTGATGCTGATAATCTTCTTAATGGAAATTATATTTCTAAGATGAATGATGCCTTTGATTCTGGTGAAAAAATTATTACTTCTTATCGTAATACGAAGAATTTTGATGAAAACTGGATTGCTTCTACTTATGCTATTCACTGGATTAGATCGATAAGATGTAATCATAGAGCTAGGTCTGTTCTTAGACTAGCTACTAATATACAGGGTACTGGTTTTTTATTTGCTAGTGAGATAGTAAAGGATGGGTGGAAGTATACTTCTCTTACTGAGGATAGAGCACTTACAGCAGATGCTGTTGCACAGGGATATCAGATTACTTATAATGATGAAGCTATGTTTTATGATGAACAACCTACTAGCTTAAAGATTGCATTAAGACAAAGACTTAGATGGTCAAAAGGTCATTTACTTGCCTTCTGTGAAAGTGGTCCTTATTTATTTTTAAATATTTTCTTTGGTAAATTATTTATTAAAACTAAGTGGAGAGAAAATACTAAAAAAAATAATAAATCTTTTAAAGATATTATTCTTAGTATTATTGAATCTATTAGACATAGATTTGCTTCTTATGATACTTTACTTCAATTAACACCTTTTTCAGTATTTAATTTAGCTAAATGGATTATTGTTATTCTTATTATGGGAAGTTGCTACTACTACAACAATGGTATTAATAATATTGATTTACTTAGTGGCGGTACTTATTTGGCTAAGGGTCTTAGAAATTTATTTTCAATTAAGATTTCTGTAGAGCCTGGTATTAATGCTTTATTTATTGGAATGATTACTGCTATTTGGCTTAGATTATTCTATCGAATGGGTATGTATATACAGAACATGTGGGTAGCTGTTTATGTATTTATTATTGAAAGAAAAAATATTAAAAAGATGACTTTTAAGAAAAAAGTATTATATACTATTACTTGGCCAATATTTGATATTATTGGTAGATATACTACTTATGCAGCATTATTTATGAAAGTTACATGGAAACCTATACCACATGATAGTAAAGTTACTATTGATGATATTGATACTAATGTAAAAGAAAAAGTTCACTAAATTAAAGTGAGCTTTTTTTATACTTCTTTATCTTTTGAAGTAGATATCTTTTTGAAATAATTATATTTTAATGTTAAATCGTTTTTTCTTATAATGTAGTTTATATAATAATTTTTATCTTCTAATGATACTTGGTCTATATATTTATTATTGGTTACTGCTCCGCCATCAACATATACATTTCCATCATACCATGAATAATCACTAAAGAAGACTATGCCGTTGTAACTACTATTTAAAGCATCTTTTCCTATATAGTAATTAGGATGATATTCTAGACCTAATAGATTTATTATAGTAGGTAATATATTTAATTGTGATGTTACAGATGTTACTTTCTTTTTAGTATTTCCATTGTCCCATATAAAGAATGGAGTATGATTTATTAAATTATTACTTGTATCTTTATATTTATCTAATATTGTTTGATCTGATAAGGTATATAGATAATGGTCAGTGAATACTACTATTACTGTATTGTCTATTAAATTCTTCTCAGTTAGTGTATTTATTAGAAGTTCAACCATATAATCTGTTTCTTTAGCTTGTCTTCTAGCACAATCTTCTTCACTCATAGTAGGTAGAACATAATCTGATGGAAGTTCTTCTAATCCTTGTTCTTTTAATATATCTTCAGTTACTAATTTTTTACATACACCTTTTTCTGTAGTAAATGGTAAGTGTCCTGAGTAAGTTATTATATAATCGGCAAATTTTTCTTCACTAAACATTTTTTCTTTAAATGTTTCATTTAATATTAATTCTCTATCTAAAGTATAGGCATCATCTTTATATGTTCCTAGTTCTTTTAAACCATAATAGTTATCATAACCCCAATTTTTATAATTTGTTGCTCTTGAATAATATTCTCCATCATTCATATGGAAGGCATTAACACTATAATTTTCATTTTTTAATAATTTTGCTAATGAATATGGGAATGAATTTTTATTAAATGAATAAGCGTTTTGGGTATATGATAGAGGAGTTATAAATCCTGTATTTACTGCAAACTCTGAATTGAATGTTGATCCACCGCCATTATAATATGAATAATGATTAGTAAAGTTAATAGAATTATTCATCATATTATATAGAGTTGGTGTATCTTCTTTTGTTATTAACCAGTTATCGGTTCCCTCTAATTGAAGAAAGATTACATTTTTATCTTTAAATTTTCCAGTATAACTTGTTTGATAATTTTCTTCTTCTTTATTATATTCTTCTTCAAGAAAAGTTATATCTTCTTCATTATCTGTTTTTTTAGCTTTAATAAATGTTATATAGAAATTTCTAACACTATATTCATATATTCCTGATACCATCATACTTTTATTGTTATCATTGAAATTTATATATATATTTCTTGGATTTCTCCATGTACTCCATGTTAAGGCATCATTTGGTTTTCCTAAGAATAATGGAGTTATTAAATGAAGAATTAAAAATAAGAAAAATACTTTTATTATTTTTTTTAAGTCTGTTTTTTTTCTTTCTTTAAATTGTTTTAATCCAAATATATAAGATATTATTATTACTACACTTGATATATATACCCAAATATTACAATTTAAAATAGCATCCATAAAGTAATCTGAGCCTTCTCCTGCTAACATAATTAAACTAAAATCAAAGAATGTGTTAGTCATTGAATAGTAGATATTGTTAGTTATAAATAAAGCAAAGGCTAATATAAAAAAGATTGTATATACTATCTTACCTTTCTTTTTTTCTAAGAATAGGGATATTCCAACCATTAGGATTATATATGTGATAGTAAATAAACATGGTACTAATCTAAATATTCCATAGAAATGTATTTTGTATCCCAATATTTTAGTTATTATATCGATTAATATAAAAGGTAATGATATAATTAATATATAATAATATTTTAAAATAAAATCTTTAACTTTATTTTTTATTTCTTCATATTTTGTTTTTTTATTTTTATTTATATTTTTTTTATTCTTTTTTTGTTTTACTTCTTTTTTCACAGAAATCACCACTAATGAAATTATACTATATATTTAATATTTTGTAAATAATTGAAGAAAAATATTAATTTTAAGACAATTTTGGCTTAAAATTATTTTTTAAAGACCTAAGGCTTTAAAAATAGTGAGCAACAAAGTGCGAACTACTCTAAAAAATTATTAAAAAGTTATTTATTTTTTGATATTTATTTGGTATAATTTACTTAGAATAGAAAGAAGGGCGATTATGTTTAAAGAAATTATTGCTATTAGTAAAAATTATGCTATTGTTAAAATTGATAATGTTATTACTGATGATTTACTTAACTTAAATGTTGTTTTTGAAGAAAATAATAAAAAAATATTAGGTGAAGTAGAAGAAATTATGAACGGAGAGGCTAAAATTAGTTTTTTAGGAGAATTTCATGGAAGTAAATTTTATGATGGTATTATTAGAAAACCTAGTATTAATTCTAAAATTAGAATTATTAATGCTGATGAATTAGCAGAACTCACTGGGTATAATGACAATACTGCAATGATGCTAGGACTTTCTCCTTTGTATAATGATAGCCCTATTAAAATTAATATTGATGATATGTGGAGCAATCATAGTGCTATTTTTGGTAATACTGGTTCTGGTAAAACTTATGGTGTTGCTAGATTAGTACAAAATTTATTTACTATGCCTAATTACATTCCTTTTAATAGTATTATTTTTATATTTAATAATACTGATGAATATGATAGTGCTTTTAGTAGTATTTCTAGTTATAATTATAATTTTAATTACAAGATGTTTAGTACTGATACTGATAAAGAAGTTAATATTCTTAAATTACCCTTATGGTTACTTTCTGTTGATGATTATGCTAATATACTTGATGTAACTGATTATTCACAAATTATGATTATTGAAAAGATGCTTGCTTATGTTTCTTTATTTGCTAAAAATGATGAGAAATCTAATAGATATAAAAACCATTTAATTGCATCCGCTATTGTATCAGTTATGTATTCTAATCAAGTATCTGCTAGAATTAGAGACCAAATATTTTCTATTTTAACTGATTGTCATACACCTGAACTTAACTTAGATGTTGAAGTACCTGGTGTTGGTTATACTAGAACTTTTAGAAAATGTTTTGAAATTGATAGTCAGGGACAATTTGTAGAAAGAATTCTTATTACTGAATATATTAAAAAGTTTGTAGATAATGAGACTAAGTGGAATGAAGATTATGTACCTACTTTCTTTACAATTGACGATTTAGAAGTAGCTCTTAACTTTACATTAATATCTGAAGGACTTCTTCTTAATGAGAAATCTTATGCTGAAGCTACGGCTTTAAAAGTTAAATTACATACTATTGCTAATAGTTCTATGAGAAAGTATTTTGAATGTGATAAGTTTATTACTGTAAATGAATTTATATCTGATTTAATATTAGTTGGTAATAATAAGAGAGCACAAATTATTAATTTTGTATTAGAAAATATAGATGATAGATTTGCTAAAGCTCTTGTTAAGGTATATGCAAGAATTATCTTTAACTTTGCTAAAAAACTTCCTACTAGAGGTAGTATGCCAATGCATCTTATGCTAGAGGAGGCTCATAGATATGTTCAGAAGGATAATGATATTAATATTCTTGGATACAATATATTTGAAAGAATTGCTAAGGAAGGTAGAAAATTTGGTATATGTCTTGACTTAATTACACAAAGACCTACTGAACTATCTGAAACTGTTTTATCACAGTGTAGTAATTTCTTAATATTTAAAATTAACCATCCTAGTGATTTGGAGTATATTGAAAAGATGGTTCCTAATATTAGTAGTGATGTTATTGAAAAACAAAAATCACTTCAATCTGGTACTTGTGTTGCTTTTGGTAAGATGATGAAGATTCCACTTATTGTAAAAATGCAACTTCCTAATCCAGAACCACAGAGTACAAATGCTAAAATATTTGACAAGTGGATGATACAGTGGAAAAGTAACTAGAATAAAGCCTTATAAATCAAGGCTTTTTTTATTTATCCACAATATCCACAGGGCTGTGGAAAAGTAAAACTGTTGACTGTTGACAACAAAAATTGACAAAAATTGTGGAAAAGTCTTTTAAAGTCTTATTTTATATGGTATTATATTGTTGATAAGTTGTGGATAACTTGTTATTTTACCTGTTAATTAAAAAAAATATCTAGACAAAATTTTTTTTTGAGATATAATAAGATTAATGGCAGATTTGATTAAGGAGGTTTTGATATGAATACGGATAATTTATGGAATGAATTTCTTGATAAAATTAAAGAACGTATTACTCCTTTATCTTATGATACTTGGTTTAAGGATACTAAATTATATAAGTTAGATGGTGGTACTGCCACTATTATTGTTCCTTTAGCTTTACATAAAAAACATTTAGAAGAAAATTATATTGATGATATTGAAGAAACTTTTAATTCTATTACGGGAACAAATTTTAATTTTAAATTTATTTTAGAAAATGAAATTAATGAAATTAGTGATAATAATGAAGAGGTTATTATCGGTACTTCTAATGAAAGTATGGGAGTTCCACATCAAACTAGTGCTTCCGCTAATCTAAATAGCGAATATACTTTTGATAGTTTTATTGTAGGTAACTCGAATAGGTTTGCTTTTACTGCTGCTAGAGCAGTGGCGGAAAAACCTGGTAAAGCATATAATCCTTTATTTTTATATGGTAAAAGTGGACTTGGTAAAACACATTTAATGCATGCTATTGGTAATTATATTATTCAAAATACTAATAAAAAGGTTTTGTATGTGTCAAGTGAACAATTTGTTAATGATTATATAGCAGCAGTTAGAAATAATGAGAAGAATACTTTTGATAAGATTGATTCTTTTAAGAATAAGTATAGAAATATTGACGTTTTAATTATTGATGATATTCAATTTTTGGGATCCGCTACTAAGGGGCAAGAAGAATTTTTTCATACTTTTAATCAGTTACATGACTCAAATAAACAAATTATTATAGCTTCCGACAGGTCTGTTGATGATTTGAAGATGTTAGAAAATAGGCTTATTACAAGATTTAATTGGGGTCTTACTGCTAATATTACTCCACCTGATTTTGGACTGAGAGTAGATATTATTAAAAGGAAGATAGCACATCAGGAAGCAGCGGAAGATATTCCAATTGAAGTTATTGAATATATCGCTAATATTAATGATTCTGATGTTAGACAGTTAGAAGGAGCAATTACAAGGGTTTTTGCTTATGCACTGATGATGAACCATGGAGTTGTTACTTTGGATATTGCTATTGAAGCTTTAAAAGATAAAATTAGTGAACGTAGTGTATATAAAAATGATATTCATAGGATTCAAAGGATTGTCTGTGAGTACTTTAAGATAGATATTGAAGATTTAAAAGGTAAGAAAAGGAGTAAAGATATAAATTATCAGCGGCAAATAGCTATATACTTGTGTAGAATAATGACAAATGAATCGTATCCAAAAATGGGAACTTACTTTGGAGGTAGAGATCACTCAACTATAATAAGTGCATATCAAAAAATAGAGAAAGATTTGGAGACAAATTATCAGTTACAAACAGTAATTGAGGAGTTAAAAAAGAGAATATAGTTGTTGATAGTGGATAAGTTTAAAGTTATCAACAAGTATTGTGGATAAGTAAAGGTATATAAAACAAGGATATATGTGAGTTTTCCACAATATCCACAGCATAATAATAATAATATAATAAATAATAAAAGAAAGAGGATGATAAAAATGAAATTAGTCGTAAAGAAAGAAATATTATTAGAAAGTTTGAATAATACAGCAAGAGCAATATCTACTAAAAACTTAATTCCTATATTAACAGGTATTAAGTTTGATTTAAAGGATGATGGATTATATTTATATGCAAGTGATACTGATGTTTCTATTAGATCTTTTATACCAAAGAACAAGTTAACAAGTTTAGAAGAAACTGGTAGTATAGTAATAGGAGGTAAGTATATTGTTGAGATAATAAGAAAACTTCCTAATACAGATATATCTATTGAAGTTATTGATGGATATAAGATGATTGTTAGTACAGATAATACAGAATTTAATTTGAATGGTATTAATCCTAATGAATTTCCTAATTTAGATTTAGATGAAACTAAGGAACCTATTGTTATTAATAATGGGGTATTTAAGGATATTATTAATCAAACAGTATTTGCTATTTCACAAAGTGAAACTAGACCACTTCTTACTGGTATTAATTTTAGAATTAATAATGGTGAATTAGATGTTATTGCTACTGATTCATATAGACTTGCTAGAAAATTAGTAGCTATTGATAAAGTTGATGAAAGTGATATTAATATTGTTATTCCTGGTAAAAACTTAATAGAACTTACTAAAATGCTTGATAATGATGAAGAATCTTTAGAATTACATTTATTTAGTAATAAAGTTTTATTTAAATATGGTAATATTGTATTTTTATCTAGATTACTTTCTGGTACTTATCCTACTACTAGTGATATTATTCCTAAGAATTTTAATATATTACTTGAATGTTCTTTTAATGATTTATATAATATGATTGATAGAGCTAGTTTACTTACTTCTGATAGAGAAAAGAATACTATTAAGTTATCTTTAAAAGGTAATGAACTTATGATTTCTTCAAATAGTCCAGAAATTGGTAAAGTAGAGGAAAAAATTAATGTAGAAAATGATAAGAATATTGAAATTTCGTTTAGTTCTAAGTTTATGTTAGATGCTATTAAGAGTTTTAATAAAGAAAAGATTGTTTTATGTATGAATAATGATAGTTCTCCTATTGTTATTAAGAGTAATGAAGATGATTCTTTGGTACAACTTGTTTTACCTATTAAGACTTGCTAATTTTGATTTATATTTGTTGAATAGATAAGAGATTTGATTCTTTTATCTATTTTTTTTTGTGATAAAACAGTAATTTTGATGATAGAAATGTTAAGAAAAGGAAAATTTTTGATAATTTATGACATATTTTGACAAAATTCGACATGATTATATGCTTTAATACATGGTACATATTTTTATATGTGGAGAGGGGGATTTTATGAGAAATTATATTATTACTGATGATGTTTTGTGCTTTACTTCTAATGGATATGGTACTTATGTTGTGGAGAAGAATAAGGATTTTTATTTGAGTATTGATTGTCTTAAATTACTTAAATATGGGTGTAATTTTTATGGTAATTCTTATAATATTCAGAGGCAATTTGTTATTGATATTTTTAATTATTATATTAAGACTCCTATTATTGTATCTTCTTATAATATGATTATTTTCTTTCCTACATGTACTCCTAGTTCTAAGAAATGTATATGGCTTGCTTATAATAATATTACTAGATATGTTAAAGAAAGTAATGGTACAAAAATATATTTTGATAATGGTAAAGAGATGAATATTAAGGTGCCTTATACTACGATTGATAATCAAATTACTAAGTGTATAAAGATAGAAAAATACCTAAATGGAATTATGAGAAAAACCGTTGAAAAATAAGGAAAAAATACATAGAAAATATGTTTTTTTCTTTTAATTTTTATTGAAATATGGTATAATTATATATGTATAGGGGTACATGAGATTAGTAAAGGTGAAAATATGGGCAAGAAAATAACTTTATATTGAAATTACAAAAAATTTATTTAAAAAATTATCGTAATTATGATGATATTTTATTAGAACTTAATAATAATTTAAATATTATAATAGGAGATAATGCTCAGGGAAAAACTAATTTACTAGAATCTATTTATGTACTTGCTGTTACGAAGTCTTTTTTATCTATTAGTGATAAGAATCTTATTAATTTTAATAGTAGATATTCAATGATTAAAGGAATTGTTGATTATAATGGTTCTTATGATGAACTTGAACTATTAATTAATGAGAATGGTAAGGTTGTTAAGATAAATAAAAAAGAGATCAAAAAATTAAGTGACTATATTTCTAAGATGAATGTTATTCTTTTTAGTAGTGATAGTATTAGAATATTTAAAGATAGTCCATCTTGTAGAAGAAAATACTTTAATATTCAAATTAGTCAAATTAATAAGATTTATTTAGCAAATTTAAATAATTATAATTTAGTTTTACGCCAAAGAAATGAATTTTTGAAGATTATTAATATTAATAAAGAGAGCGATATGAATTATTTAGATATTCTTAATGATAAATATATTGGTTTATCAATAGTTATTTATAATTTTAGAAGGAAATATGTAGACTTAGTTAATAAATATATAGATGATATATTTAGTTCTATTACAGGATTAGAAGGACTTAAGATGATATATACTTCTAATGTTAGTAATTTAGATAAAGATATGTTTAAAGATAAACTTAAAAGTAATTTATCAAGAGAAATTCAGTATAAGATTACTTTTATTGGACCTAATAGAGATGATTTTTATTTTGATTTGAATGGGAAGAATTTATCTTTATATGGTTCAAATGGGCAAATAAGGAGTGCTGTACTTGCTCTTAAGTTAGCAGAAGTTAAATTATTTACGGATGTTTTATCTGATACTCCTATTTTACTTTTGGATGATATATTTAGTGAATTAGATATTGATAAGAGAAATAAGGTAATTAAATATTTAGATAATGATATTCAAACAATAGTTACTACTACAGATATTGAAAATATTGATAAAAATGTGAGAAATAAAGCTAATGTTTATAAAATAGAAAATGGTAAAATTATTTCCCGGGAAATAATTTGATGCAGGAAGGTGATAAAAAATGAATAGTAATGAACATTATGATGCTTCGGATATTCAAGTATTAGAAGGACTTGAAGCAGTAAGAAAAAGACCTGGTATGTACATAGGTAGTACTAGTGAGAAAGGATTACACCATTTAGTTTGGGAAATAGTAGATAATGCTATCGATGAGGCTTTAGCAGGATATTGTGATGATATTGAAATAATTGTTAATAAAGATGGTTCTGTTACTGTTAAAGATGATGGTAGAGGTATACCTGTTGAAGTACATCCTAAGACAGGATTATCTACAGTTGAGACAGTATATACAGTATTACATGCTGGTGGTAAATTTGGTGGTGGTGGCTACAAAGTATCTGGTGGATTACATGGTGTTGGAGCATCTGTAGTTAATGCTCTTAGTAAATGGGTAGAAGTAACTGTTTATAAAGAGGGAAAAGTTCACTATATTAAGTTTGCTAATGGTGGACATACTGTAGAACCTTTAAAGGTAATAGGAGAATGTAGTGAAGATAGAACTGGTACGACAGTAACTTTTATGCCTGATGATGAAATATTTAAAGAGACTACTACTTTTAATTATGAAACATTAAAGACTAGAATTAGAGAACTTGCTTTCTTAAATAAAGGTCTTAGAATTATTCTTATGGATGATAGAACAGGAGAATCTGATACTTTTGTTTATGAAGGTGGTATTAAAGAGTTTGTTGCTTATGTAAATAAAAATAAGACTCCTATCCATGAAGATATTGTATATGTTGAAGGAATGGAAAATGATATTTCAATAGAAGTTGCTCTTCAATATAATGATGGATATAATGCTACTGTTTACTCTTTTGTTAATAATATTATTACTCCTGAAGGTGGAACTCATGAAGATGGTGTTAAACTGGCTTTAACTAGAATTATTAATAATTATGCTAAAGCAAATAAAATACTTAAAGATAATGATGAGCCTCTTAGCGGTGATGATGTTAGAGAAGGTATAACAATGATTATATCTGCTAAAGTACCTGAACCTCAATTTGAGGGACAAACTAAGACTAAACTTGGTAATAGTGAAGTTAGAAAAGTAGCTGCTAGTATATTTGCTAAGGCATTTGAGAGATTTTTAATGGAACATCCTAATGATGCTAAAATTATAATAGAAAAGTCAATGACTGCTGCTAGGGCTAGAGTCGCTGCTAGAAGAGCTAGAGAGTTAACTAGAAGAAAAGGTGGACTTGAAATTACTAATTATTGGGGTAAACTTACTGATTGTTCTTCTAAAGATGCTACTATATCAGAAATGTTTATTGTAGAGGGGGATTCTGCCGCTGGTAGTGCTAAGATGGGAAGAGATCCTATTACGCAAGCTATTCTTCCTATTAGAGGTAAAATACTTAATGTAGAAAAGGCTAGATTAGATAGAATTCTTGTTAATGAAGAGATTAGAACTATGATTACGGCTTTAGGTACTGGTATTGGTGAAGAATTTGATATATCTAAATTAAGATATTATAAGATAATTATTATGACTGATGCTGATGTTGATGGAGCTCATATTAGAACATTATTGCTTACTTTATTTTATAGATATTTTAAGCCATTAGTAGAGAATGGTCATATATATGCTGCACAACCACCTTTATATTCAATTAAACATGGTAAAAATATTAAATATGTACTTGATGAAGTAGAAAGAGATGAATATTTAGCTACTTTACCTCCTAATACGAAGTATGAAATTGGTAGAATGAAAGGTTTAGGAGAGATGAATCCAGAAGAACTTAGAGAAACAACAATGGGTATTGATAAGAGAATATTAAAACAAGTTACTTTGGATGATGCTATTCTTGCTGATGAAACATTCCAGTTACTTATGGGTGAAGAAGTTGAACCTAGAAGAAAGTTTATTGAAGATAATGCTTTATTTGTAGAGAATTTGGATATATAGGAGGTTTATGATGGAAGATAAGAATATAGATAAAAATTTAAATATAGAAGATATGGGTGAGGATAATAATCATGAAAGAGATAGAAAAGTAGCTGTTAATATTGTTGGTGAAATGAGGAAGTCTTTCCTTGATTATTCGATGAGTGTTATTGTTGCAAGAGCTCTTCCTGATGTTAGAGATGGTCTTAAGCCTGTTCATAGAAGAATTTTATATACTTTATATGAAGAGGGTATGACTCCTGATAAGAAATATCAGAAATCTGCTAATGCTGTTGGTGCTGTTATGGGTCATTATCATCCACATGGTGATTCTGCTATTTATGAATCTATGGTAAGAATGGCACAAGATTTTACTTATCGACATACTCTTGTTGATGGACATGGTAATTTTGGCTCTATTGATGGTGATGGAGCAGCTGCTAGTCGTTATACTGAGGCTAGACTTGCTAAAATATCGATGGAACTTTTAAGAGATTTGAATAAAGATACTGTTGACTTTTCTGAGAACTATGATGGTCAGAGAAAGGAACCTGTTGTTTTACCTAGCAGATTTCCTAATATATTAGTTAATGGTAATATGGGTATTGCTGTTGGTATGGCTACTAATATTCCACCACATAACTTGGGTGAAGTTATTGATGGATGTGTTGCTTATATTGATAATCCAGATATTACTGTTACTGAACTTATGCAGTATATTAAGGGACCTGATTTTCCTACTGCTGGTGTTATTCTTGGTAATGGTGGTATTAAAAGGGCGTACGAGAGTGGTAGAGGAGCTATTACTATTAGAGGTATGGCTACTGTAGAAGAGACTCATAATAAGCACAGAATTGTTATTACAGAACTTCCATATCAAGTTAATAAGAAGGCTTTGATTCAAAGAATTGGTGAACTTGTTAGAGATAAGGTTATTGATGGTATTTCTAATTTAAGTGATGAATCGGCTTTAGAGGGTATTAAGATTGTTATTGATGTTAAGAAAGAGGCTAATGCTAACGTTGTTTTAAATAATTTATATAAGCATACACAGCTTCAAACTTCTTATGGTATTAATTTTTTAATGCTTGTTGATGGTAGTCCTAGAACACTTGGTTTAAGAGAGATTATTGAGAAGTATATTGATCATCAGAAACATGTTATTTATCGTAGATGTCAATTTGATTTAAAGAGATATAAGGATAGATTGCATATTTTAGATGGTTTAAAGATTGCTCTTGATAATATTGATAGGGTTATTAAAATTATTAGAGAGTCTGCTGATGACGATGAGGCTAAAGCTGGACTTATGTCTAATTTTGCTTTATCAGAGGTTCAATCTCAAGCTATTCTTGATATGAGATTGAAGAGACTTACTGGACTTGAAAAATCTAAGATTGAAGAAGAGATTGCTGAACTTGAGAAATTAGTTAAGGAATTAGAAGAAATATTAGCTAGTGAAGAGAAAATTCTTGAAGTTATTAAGACTGAAATGCTTGAAATTAAAGATAAATATGCTGATGAGAGAAGAACACATATTGATATGACTGCTATTGATTATATTGAAGATGAATCTTTAATTCCTGTTGAGAATGTTGTTATTACTTTAACTAATAAGGGTTATATTAAGAGATTACCTGCTGATACTTATAAAACTCAAAATAGAGGTGGTATGGGTGTTAAAGGTATGGCTACTAATGAAGAGGATTTTGTAGAGCATTTGATTAATGCTACTAGTCATGATTATATTCTTATGTTTACTAATATGGGTAAAGTATATAGAATTAAGGGTTATGAAATTCCTGAATATAGTAGACAATCTAAGGGATTACCTATTATTAATTTGTTATCTTTAGATAAAGATGAAAAGGTTACTTCTTTATTGAAAATATCTAATGATGATGAATACAAATGTTTAGTTTTTGCTACTAAGAATGGTTTAATTAAAAGGACTGATATATCTGAATTTGATAGTATTAGGACTAATGGTAAAAAGTTTATTACTTTAAAAGATAATGATGAACTTGTATCTGTTAAGAAAACTACTGGTAATGATGAGATATTAATGGCTTCTTCTAATGGTAGAATGGTTAGATTTAATGAAAGTACTGTTAGAATTATGGGTAGAAGTGCTTCTGGTGTTAGAGGTATTAATCTTGATGGTGGTATACTTGTTGGTATGGAGATTGTTGAACCTAATGAGTATGTACTTGTTATTACTGAAAAGGGTTATGGTAAGAAGACACCTGTTGATGAATATAGAATTACTAATCGTGGTGGTAAAGGTGTTAAGACTGTTAATATTACTGAAAAGAATGGTTCTATTGTGTCATTTAAGACTGTTGATGATAGTAAAGACTTAATGATTATTACTGATTCTGGTATTATTATTAGATTGGCTGTTGATAAGATTTCTACTATGAGTAGAGTTACTCAAGGTGTTAAACTTATTAATTTAAAAGAAGATAGTATTGTTAGTTCTACTTCTATTGTTGATAGAGAAGAAGTTAGTGATGATAATATTAATGGTGAAAATATTGAAAAAGAAAGTGAATAGCTTTCTTTTTTTTCACTTCGAGCTATATTATATCTCTCAGTGTACATTAAAGCCTGTAGTCTTTAATGAAAAAAATGAAGCCTTGATGTCTTCATTTTTATATTTTATTTCCCGGGAAATAATTTTTATTATTAATTTCTAATCATAATTAAGTAATTGTTAATTTTATAAAATCTTTTAACATATATAGTTTGTAGCCGAATAAACATACAAATGTATGTTTATTCGGCTACATTGACTATTTTTTTGAATTGTTATATAATACCTGTTGATACAACATTAAATGGTGGAACCAAGTCAGGGACGGAAGTCAGCAGCTTTAACATTTATTTAGTGTGTGTATCTTTTTTTATGCCTGTTGATAAATTAGATTTAAAATTATGTTATGTTTCACGTGAAACATAGCAATAATAATTTGATAATTAACTTTATGTTTCACGTGGAACATTAATTCATCCACAATTTTTTATTTATTTTTAAAAGTCATTTATATTTGTTATGTGATTTTTAAATTATAAAAAAATAACCTATGTTTCACGTGGAACATTAATTCATCCACAATTTTTTATTTATTTTTAAGAGTCATTTATATTTGTTATGTGATTTTTAAATTATAAAAGAATAATCTATGTTCCACGTGAAACATAGATTATCAATAATTAAATAATTGTTAAAAATAAAATTAATTAATCTTTGGAAATAATTATTATTTATATTTAACAAATATATTTCTAAAATTATCTATTAAAAAATTTCATGTTCCACGTGAAACATGAGTTATCAACAGTTAATTAATATATGTAAAAAATATATTAAATCAGTCATTAAAAAAGAATAGTATTTAATAGAAATAAATTTTAGTAATATATTGATTAGAAATGTTTTATGTATTAAATAGTAAATAAAATTTGAAAATGAATTAATGTTTCACGTGGAACATTAATTCATCCACAGTTTTTAATTTGTTTTAAAAAACTATTTATATTTTTTTTTGTAATTTTTGAATTATAAAAGTATAACCTATGTTTCACGTGGAACATAGGTTATCAACAGCTTTTTCTTATATGATTTTCAAATTAAATTACTATATATTTTATTTTTATATGTTTTAATTATTATTTTTTTGTATATTTGAAATTAATAATAACTTGTTTTAGATATGTTATTATTTTAATGTTTCACGTGGAACATTAATTCATCAACAATTTTTATCTATTTTTAAAAGTCATTTATATTTGTTATGTGATTTTTGAATTATAAAAAAATAACCTATGTTCCACGTGAAACATGAGTTATCAACAGTTAATTAATATATGTAAAAAATATATTAAATCAGCCATTAAAAAAAGAATATTATTTAATAGAAATAATTTTTAGTAATATATTGATTAGAAATGTTTTATGTATTAAATAGTAAATAAAATTTGAAAGTAAATTCTATGTTTCACGTGAAACATGAAATTTTTGAATGTTTTCTTTGATTTAAAATATAATATTTTGAAATTTAATAATTACTATGATAATATTTTTTTATGTTCCACGTGGAACATAGAGGAGAAGATATTATGATGGATGTTGATAAATTAGAAGTGGCTTTTGAGCAAGCTAAAATTGCTTATAATTTGGATGAAATACCTGTTGGTTGTGCTATATTTCGAGGAGATGAACTCATTGCCTGTGGATACAATGAAAAAGAAAGGGAAAATGATGCTATAAAGCATGCTGAGATAGTGGCAATCAGCAGAGCGTGTCGAAAATTGGGGAGTTGGAGGTTAGATGACTGCTCTTTATATGTTACTTTAGAGCCTTGTATGATGTGTATTGGAGCTATTATGGAGAGCAGAATTAAAAATATTTATTATGGCACTATCAGACAAGGCGTACAAATGTATAATAAAACAACTGTAGAGCCATATGTTTCTTTGAATTATATTAAAAGCAATAAATGCTCTGAAATATTATCTGATTTTTTTAAAAAAAAGAGAAAAAAATGATGTTTTCTTTGTTTTATGTGGTATAATGTTTATGTAGGAGGTATTTTATGGGATATTTAGCTTTGTATAGAAAATATAGACCTGTTGATTTTAATAGTGTTTATGGACAAGAAGAGGTTGTTACTGTTATTAAAAATGCTATTGTTTCTGGAAAAGTGTCCCATGCTTATCTTTTTTGTGGACCTAGAGGAACGGGGAAGACTACTATTGCTAAAATTATTGCAAGGTTAGTTAATTGTGAAAATTTAGTGGATGGTAACCCATGTGGGAAATGTTATAATTGTCTTAATTATTTGAATAGTAATGATATTGTTGAAATAGATGCTGCTTCGAATAATGGTGTTGATGAAATTAGAGAATTAAGGGATAAAATTAATTTAGTTCCTAGTAATTCTAAATATAAGGTCTATATAATAGATGAAGTTCATATGCTTACGACACAAGCATTTAATGCGCTTTTAAAGACTTTGGAGGAACCTCCTAGTCATGTTATATTTATTTTAGCTACGACTGAACCTCATAAAATACCATTAACTATAGCTTCAAGATGTCAAAAATTTAGATTTTCTAAGATTGATGATAAAAAAATAGTGGAAAGACTTAGAGAAATTTCTAATCTTGAAGATATTACTATTGATGATGATGCGTTATATGAAATAGCAAGATTATCTGATGGTGGAATGAGGGATGCTATAAACTTTTTAGATCAATTGGTAGCATATTCTAATGATAATATTACTATTGATGATGTTTATAAGGTTAATGGTTCGGTTTCGTATGAAGAACTTTATACATTATTAGATGACGTTAAGAATAATAATAAGGTCAAATTAATAGAGTTTGTTGACTATTTAGATGAATCTGGAAAAGATATTAATAAATTTGTTGAAGAAATGCTCATTTTTCTTAAAGATGTTATTTTGTATAAAAATGCTAATATTTTATCAAGTATTTCTACTAAAAACGATTATATCAAATTGGTTTCTGATAAATATAATGATAAAGATTTATATGATTTAATAGAAAGCCTTAATGGTGTTCAAAATTCTATAAAGATTTCTAATCATAGTTCAATTATATTTATGATTTCAATTCTTAAATATTCTGATTTGAAATTTGGAAGAGTAGCTGTAAATAATGAAAAAATTATTTCCCGGGAAATAATTAAAGAAAAAAATGAAAATATTTCCCAAGATAGAGAAAATATTTCCCAAGATAAAGAAAATATTTCCCGGGAAATAAAAGATAGTTCTATTTCTGATGATCAAGTTGAACTTAGAGTTAATAATTCCTTGGCTTTGGCTTCAAAAAATGTATTAGAAGAGTTTAAATCAAAATGGAATAGTTTAGATGATTATATTGATGATGAAGAGTTTTCTGTTGTTTCAGGATTACTTAAGGATTCTAATATAGTGGTTGGAGCAAATAAATATGTAATTTTATCTTGTAATTATCCGTCTACAGCAAGTAGAATTAATAGTAATTTAGATGTTACTGAAAAATTATTAGAAAGACTTTTTGGTACTAAGGTTTATGTTGTTGCTGTTGATAACGATAGATGGAAAGGTATTAAAAATAAATATATTGATGATTTAAAAAAAGGAATTAAATATAATGTTAAAGAACTAGAAAATAATGCTAACAATAAGAGAGAAAAATCTTCTATTGATGATTTGATTGATTTAGTAGGAGATAGTATTATAGAATATAAATAATAAAGGAGAATGATAAATATGAATATGCAAGCTATAATGATGCAGGCTAAAAAAATGCAAAGAGATATTGAAAAGACACAAAATGAGTTAGAAAGTAAAACTTATGAAGGTAAATCACAATTGGTGACAGCTGTGGTTGGAGGAAATAATAAACTTATTTCTATTAATATAGATGTTGATAGTATAGAACAAGATGATAAAGAAATGTTAGAAGATATGATTTTAGTAGCAGTTAATAATGCTATTGAAAATATGGAAAAAGATAAAAAAGAAAAACTTGGTAAATATAGTAATATGTTAAATGGTTTGATGTAAAATGTATCCTAATAGTATAAAAAATATTATTGATTGTTTTAAAGATTTACCTGGTATTGGTGAAAAGACAGCAGAGAGACTTGCTTTTTCTTTAATAAATTTTAGTAAAGAAAAATTGACATCTTTTTCTGACTCTATTATTGATGTTAGGGATAAACTAACTAATTGTTCTATATGTGGAAATATTACAGAAAATGATATTTGTGATATTTGTTCTGATTCTAATAGAAATAGTAAGATAGTCTTTGTTGTGGAAAAGGCAAAAGATATTTCTTTATTTGAAAAGATTAATATTTATAATGGTAAATATCATGTTTTAGGTGGACTTATTTCTCCTTTGGAGGGAATAGGTCCTGATGATGTTAATATTTCTTGTTTGATTTCTAGAATTGATAAAGAAAATATTGAAGAGATTATTTTGGCTCTTAAACCTTCAATTGAGGGGGAAACGACAATGCAATATATAAAGAAAATATTAGAAAATAAAAATATTAAAATTACTAGAATTGCTACGGGTATTCCTATGGGTACTGATATTGATTATATTGATGCTATGACATTAGAGTTTGCTCTTGAAGGGAGAAAAGACATATAGTATTATAATTATCATATAATTTATTGGTGAGTTATGTTTAATAAATTATTTTTGATTATTAAGAAAGTTATAATTGCAATATTAATGATTTATACTTATAATATTATTGTTTTTCCATTAGGAATTACTATTGCTTTTAATGTGTTTACAATTATTTTAATTGGTATTTTTGGTTTACCAGCAGTAGTTGGATTATGCTTGTTTTCAATTTTAATTTTTTGAGAGGTGAATTATGTTAGAACTATATAAAGATGGACAACCTATTTTTTATAATATGGTTAATAATGCTATTAAAAATAATAAACTTTCTCATGCTTATATTTTTGATTCTAATGGTAATCCTGATGTTATGGATATTGTTTTATCTTTTGTTAAAGAAATTATTTGTATGGATATTACTGATGATAATAATATTAAAAATATATGTAAACGTATTGATGATGGTAATTATGTTGATGTTAAGGTTATTAAATCTGATGGTATGTGGATAAAGAAGGATCAATTACTTGATTTACAGAGTGAATTTAATAATAAGGCTTTTGAAGGAAATAAGAAAATTTATATTATTAGATCTGCTGAAAAGATGAATGTTCAGACTGCTAATTCTATATTAAAATTTTTGGAAGAACCTGTTGATGATATTATTGCTATTTTGATTACGGATAATATTAATATGCTTCTTCCTACAATCATTTCTAGATGTCAAGTGATTAAATTAAATAAGAAGAAATGTAGTTATGATACTATTAGTAATTTATCTGATTTACTTATTAGTTATGGATATAATGATATTTCTGATGATAATAAAGAAAAGATTATAAATGATGTTATTGGGTTTACTGAGTATATTGAGAATTATAAGTTAGATACTTTAATTTATACTAAGAAATTATGGCATAATAATTTTAAGGATAGAAACTATAATATTATTGGTATTAATTTGATGATTTATTTTTATTATGATGTTATTAGATATAAGAGTGGTTTGAAGATATTATTTTTTAATGATTACGAAGATAATATTATAAAGATTGCTAATATGAATGATATTGATGTGTTATGTGATAAAATTAAAGTTTTAAATGATAATTTAAATAATATTAAGTATAATTTGAATATTAATTTATTGATTGATAAATTGGTTATAGATATGTGTGGTGATAATTCATGAAAATAGTAGGAGTAAAGTTTAATAATAATACTAAAGTTTATTATTTTAATTCTAATGGTTTAGATTTAAAGGTTAATTTAACTGTTATTGTTAATACTGATAAGGGTCTTAAGTTTGGTAAGATTGTTGAAATAGTTGATTCTAAAAGAGAGAATGATGCTTATCCTGAAGTTGTTAGGGTAGCTACTAAAAAGGATTTTCAACAACATTTGAGAAATATACAGGATGAGAAGAAAGCTTTGGAAAAGTGTAGAGAACTTTCTTTTAAAGAAAATCTTAATATGACTATTATTGATGCTAATTATAATTTTGATAAGAGTCAATTAATTTTCCGTTTTTTGGCTGATGAGAGGATTGATTTTAGAAAATTAGCTAAAGATTTAGCTTCTAATTTGAAGACAAGAATTGAACTTAGACAGATTGGTGTTAGGGATAAAGCTAAAGAAATTGGTGGTATTGGTCCTTGTGGTAGAATTTTATGTTGTAGTTCTTTTTTAACTAATTTTGAATCTGTTTCAATTAATATGGCTAAGAATCAAGGAATTGCTTTAAATCCTACTAAAATTAATGGGGTTTGTGGTAGGCTTTTATGTTGTTTAAATTATGAAAATGAACAGTATATGGAGGTTAGGAAAAATATTCCTGATGTTGGTAAAAAGGTTAAAATAAACGGTAAAGAAGGAAAGGTTATTTCTTCTGAACCTTTAGCGGGTAAATATAAGGTATTTGTGGATAATGAAATTGTACAGGTAGATGTTAATGATAGTAAAGAATAATCTTTTAAATTTTAAAGATGCTTATATTTATCAAGATACTGATTATTTTAAATTTTCTTTAGATTCTTTATTACTTGCTAATTTTGTAACTATTAATTTAAGAGACAAAAATATTTTAGATATTGCTACTGGTAATGCTCCTATTCCAATGCTTCTTAGTTATAGGACAAAGGCTAATATTTATGGTGTTGAGATACAAAAATCTGTTTTTGATTTGGGAGTTAAATCTATTATTGAAAATAAGATGGACAAGCAGATAACTATTATTAATGATGATGCTAAGAATGTTATTAATTTATTTGGTGATGATTATTTTGATGTTATTACTTGTAATCCTCCTTATTTTGATACTAATAATTCTTTATTTGAAAATGTTAATTCGGTGAAGGCTATTGCTAGACATGAGAAACTTCTTAATTTAGATGATATATTTACTATATCTAAAAGGGTACTTAAAACTTATGGTAGGTTAGCAATGGTTCATAGGACTGAAAGATTAACTCAAATATTGGATATTGCTAGTAAATATGGTTTTATGGCTAAGAAAATTAGATTTATTTATCCTAAAGAGAATAGGAATAGTGATTTAATGCTTATTGAGTTTGTAAAAGGTGGTAAAAAAGGATTAAAGATGATTTATCCTTTGATTGTTTATGATAGTGATGGTAACTATAATATTGAAATAAAGAATATGTTTGGAGATGATGCTCATGATACAAAATAGTTATAATGACACACCTAGTTTATATTTGATTCCTACACCAATTGGTAATTTGGATGATATGACTTATAGAGCTGTAAAAGTATTAGAAGAAGTAGAGGTTATTTTTTCTGAGGATACGAGAGTTACGCTTAATTTACTTAATAATTTTGGTATTAAAAAGAAACTTATTTCTTTACATGAACATAATGAAGATATTTTAAAAGAGAAGGTACTTGAATATTTGAAAAATGGATACTCTGTTGGATTAGTTACTGATAGAGGAACTCCTATTATAAGTGATCCTGGATATAAAACGGTTAAGTATATTAGTGATAATAATTATAATGTTATTGCATTACCTGGAGCTACTGCTTTTGTATGTGCTTTGATTGCATCTGGTATATCACCACAACCTTTTTTATTCTATGGTTTCTTAAATAGTAAGGATTCTAAACGTAGAGATGAATTAGAAATGCTTAAAGATAATGAATATACTATGATTTTTTATGAAGCACCACATCGTATTATGAAAACACTTAATATGATGTTAGGAGTATTTGGTGATAGAGATATTAGTATTTCTAGAGAAATTACTAAGAAGTTTGAAACTGTATATAGGGGAAAACTTAGTGATGTTATTAGGAATGTTCCTGAAAAAGGGGAATTTGTTATTGTTGTAAGTGGATGTGAAGAAAAGGTTATTGATGATAATTTGTCTATTAAAGAAGCTGTTAACTTGTATATTAAGGCTGGATTAGATGTTATGACTGCGATTAAAAAAGTAGCTAAAGATAGAAAGATACCTAAAAATGAAGTATATAAAGAATATCATAAGGAGGAAAAATAATGAAGTTAGTAGTGGGACTTGGAAATCCTGGAAAGGAATATGAAAATACAAGACATAATATTGGTTATGAACTTGCAGATATGTTTGCTAAAAAATATGGTTGTGCTTTTAGAACTGAAAGAAAATTTGAGGCGGATATATTTGATATTAATATTAATGGTGAAAAGGTAATTGTGGCTAAACCCTTGACTTATATGAATTTATCTGGTAATGCTGTTAAAAAGATTGTTGATTTTTATAATATTAATAGTCAAGATATTTTGATAATGCATGATGATTTGGATATGGTATTAGGTAAGATTAAGGTTGTTAATAATAGTTCTAGTGGAGGACATAATGGGCTTAAGAGTATTACTAAGGCTATTCAGACTAGAGACTATGTTAGATTTAAAATTGGAATATATGGAAAAGATAGAATGATAGATGCTATTGATTGTGTACTTGGTAAATTTAGTAAAGAACAAAGGGAAGTACTTGATGAAGTTTATGCTAAAGTAGGTAATTTATTAGAGGATTTTGTTAACTGTGATATTGCTAGATTGAAACAAATTTATAATAGTATGAATAAAAAGAACGATTTATAATAAGATACATTAATATGTATCTTTTAGTCTTGGAAAGGAGGAATATTTATGGGAATTTTTAATAATCTATTTGATATTGATAGTAAGGATAATTATGCTGTTACGGGTTTAAATAAGGAACTTAATTCTTTATATATTTATAATTATTTTATTAAAAATAAAAAAAATAATTTGGTTATAACTAATTCTTTATATGAGGCTAACGATGTTTATAATAGATTACTTAACTATACTAATAAAGTTTTATTTTTTCCGATGGATGATTTTATTACTAGTGAAGTTACTGATATTAGTCCAGAATTTGTTATTGATAGACTTACTACTTTGAATAAATTACTTGGTAGTGGTAAATATATTGTTGTTACTAATTTGATGGGTATACTTAGATATTTACCTAATACTAAGTTATATAAGAATAAAATTATTGATATTAATAAAGATATGGATATTGATAGAGATGATTTTATTAATAAATTATTTGATTTAGGTTATGAGAAGGTACCTGTCGTTAGTAGGACAGGAGAAATGGCTATTAGGGGATATGTTATTGATATATTTCCTATTGAGTTTGATAATCCTATTAGAATAGAGTTTTGGGGGGATACTATTGATAGTATTAAATATTTTGATTTAGAGGATCAGATATCTAATACTTCTGTTGATAGTGTTAAAATATATCCTTATACGGAGTTTTTAATTGATGGTAAAATAGAGGATAATATAACTAGAAAACAGAAATATTTACTTAATTATTCTGATTCTGTAAGTGGACTTTGGGATTATGTTTCGGATAGTGTTATTTTTTATTATGATTATAATCAGATTATTAATAGTTATTCTTTACTTAGAGAGAATATATTGGAATATGATAGTGAACTTGATGATGATATTAAGACTAATTATATGTGGAATATTGAAGATATTTCTAATAAACATAATATTTATATTCTTGATATAGATAATTTAATAGATTTAGATGTTAATAATAAGAAATATGTTTCACATAGTATTGAGAATTATTGTGGTAATTTTGAAAAGTTAAAGTTAGATTTAATTAGATATATTAAAAGTGGTAAGACTGTTATATTATGCGTTGATGATAGGAATGTTGTTAAGAGGATTGTCACTTATTTGGAACTTGATGATATTATATTTACTGATGAGAATAATATTATTAATAATAAGATTAATTTTGTTAATAAATATATTTATGGTGGTTTTATTTTTGATAATTATGTTGTTATGTCTGTTAATGATTTGTTTGGTAAGGTTGAAGATAAAAGAAAAGTAAAGAGTAAATATAAGGTTGGTACTAAGATTAGTAATATTGATAATTTGGAAAAGGGAGACTTAGTTGTTCATATTGATCATGGTATTGGTAAATATATTGAGATATGTACGTTGGTTAAGAATGGAATGAAGAAGGACTATATTAAGTTATTATATGCTGATGATGATATTCTATATTTACCTGTTGAAAAGATTGATAAGATTACTAAGTTTAATGGTAAAGAGGGTGCTTTTTTTAAGTTAGATAAACTTGGTACTGATTCTTGGAATAAGAGGAAGGCTAGGGTTAAGAAGAAATTAGAGAGTATAGCAGCAGATCTTATTAAGGTTTCTATTTTGAGAGAGGCTTCTAGTGGGTATGCTTTTTCACATGATGATGAAAATCAAATTTTGTTTGAAAGTAAATTTAGTTATGTTCCTACTTCTGATCAACTTAGGGCTACGGAAATTATAAAGAGGGAAATGGAAAGAAATAAACCGATGGATATGCTTCTATGTGGAGATGTTGGTTATGGTAAAACAGAAGTTGCTTTTAGAGCGATATTTAAGGCTGTTAATGATGGTAAGCAAGTAGCGTATTTATGTCCTACTACTATTTTGTCTAGTCAACAATATAAGTCGGCTTTGAATAGATTTATTGATTTTCCTATTAATATTGCTCTTCTTAATAGATTTACTTCTGTTAAAGAGCAAAGAGAAATACTTGAAAAGTTAAAGGAAGGAAAGATTGATATTTTATTTGGTACTCATAAGATTCTTAATGAGAAGATTGATTTTAAGGATTTGGGGTTGCTTGTTATTGATGAGGAGCAGAGATTTGGTGTTGTTCATAAGGAAAAGATTAAGAAATATAAGAGTTCTATAGATGTTCTTACTTTGTCTGCTACTCCAATACCTAGAACTTTGCAAATGTCTATGTCTGGTATTAGAGGACTTGCTCTTATTGAGACTCCTCCTGAGAAGAGAAGACCTATTCAAACTTATGTTATACCGGAAAATAAAAATATTATTAAAGATGCTATATATAAGGAGTTATCTAGAGAGGGACAGGTATTTATTTTATATAATGATATTGATAGACTAGATAATAAGTTAGATGAAATACATAAACTTGTTCCAGAGGCCACTATTAGATATGCACATGGTAGAATGACTAAGGATCATTTGGAAAATATTATGATTGATTTTATTAACCATGAATTTGATATTCTTTTATGTACTACTATTATAGAGACTGGTATTGATATTCCTAATGTTAATACTTTGATTATTCTTGATGCTGATCATTTTGGTTTATCACAGTTATATCAGATTAGAGGTAGAATTGGCAGAAGTGATAGGATTGGTTATGCTTATATGATGTATAGTGGTAAGAAAGAACTTAATGATTTGGCAGTTAAGAGACTTAATACGATAAAGGAATTTACGGAACTTGGCAGTGGATTTAAAATTGCTATGAGGGATTTATCTATACGTGGAGCGGGTGATATATTAGGTAGTGAACAATCGGGATTTATTGATAGTATTGGTATTGATTTATATCTTAAGATGTTAAAAGAGGAAGTTGATAAATTAAAGGGTGTTAAGATAGAAGAAAATGATGATGTGTTAAATAAACCTTTGATTGAAGTTGACACGCATATTGATGATGATTATGTTCCTGATGATGAGATTAAGATTGAGATTCATGAGATGATTAATAGCATTAATTCAATAGAGGATATTAATAAAATTAAGGAGACACTTAGCAATAGATTTGGTAAAGTTACTGATGATATGGTTATTTATATGCATGAAGAGTGGTTTGAGAAACAAGCTAAAGAACTTAATATTACTGAGAGTAAACAGAATAAAAATTATGTTGAGATTGTTTTACCTAAAGATGTTTCTGCTAAAGTTGATGGTGAATTGTTATTCTTTAGTGCATATGAGATATGTAAACAATTTAGATTTTCTTATATTGATGGTAAAATACATATTATATTAGATATTGTAAAATTAGATAAACATTTTATATTTTATTTTAATGAATTATTAGATAAAATTATTAAAGATATTAAAGATTAAAGATTATTTCTTTAATTTTTTTGTTTATTGTATAATTCTTTAGTTATTTGACAAAATAAATAGAGAAAGTATAGGTGAAATAAATGAAAACTACTGGTATAATTAGAAGGATTGATGAGTTGGGAAGAATTGTTATTCCAAAAGAGATTAGAAAGAATCTTAGAATTAAAAATGGTGAGAGTTTAGAGATATATTTGGAAAATGATTCTATTATTTTGAGGAAGTATTCTCAGATTGAAAGTTTAAAGAATGTTTCTATTGATTATGTTGAGGCTTTTAATCAGATTATTAAACATAATATTATTGTTACTGATAGGGATAAGGTTATAGCGGCTACTGGTCCTTTAAAGAAGAAGTATTTGGATAAGGAAATTAATGAGTTTACTGAGAGATCTATTGAAAGAAGAGATAATTTTTTTGAGAAACAGAAGAAGTCTTTTCAGATTATTAATGATGAGGAAGAGGTTGGGTATTATACTTTTTCTTCTATTGTTGATAATGGTGATGCTATAGGTAGTGTTATTCTTATTTCTACTGATGTTCCTATCAGTGATGTTGAGGATAAGATGTGTATTGTTTTGTCTAAATTACTTAGTAAACAATTTGTTGATTAATATTATTTATTTTTTGTTCACTCTAAGTCTTTAGTCTTAGAGTGTTGTTGTTAGCCTATGGTAGTCTAACAACAAGATATCAACCATATATATTATATATAAGCATGGATTATAAAAAAAGTTGATTTTCTATTGTAATTATGTTTTTATTGTGGTAAAATATTTTCGTAGTGCGATGAAGGAAAGAGTAATAATATAGTTTATAGAGAGTCTATGGTTGGTGAAAATAGATAATGAAAGTTATTATAAATGGTTCTGGAGCTTTTATATCTAATAGGTATAGACGGTTGTTACGTTATAACTTAATGAGTGTATGTTACATAAAATAAGGTGGTACCGCGGATATTATTCGTCCTTTGACTATCTTATTTTTTTATTGGAGGTTTATATGAGAAGGTTTGAAATTATTGATAGAGATGCTTTTATTAGAGATATACCTAATGGTAATTATGATGATGTTGTTTTACCTAAAAGGGGTACTATTAGTAGTGCTGGTTATGACTTTTATAGTGTTATTTCTGTTACTTTGAAACCAGGAGAGAGAAAAGTTATTCCTACTGGTATTAGGGTTATGATGAATGATAATGAATTTCTTGGTATATTTATTAGAAGCAGTTTAGGATTTAAGTATAATGTACGGATGTGTAATCAGGTTGGTATTATTGATGCTGATTACTATGGTAATTCTAGTAATGGTGGTCATATTTTTGTATGTTTAGAGAATGAAGGGGATGAGGTTATTGAGATTAAAAAGGGAGATAGATTTGTACAAGGTATATTTATACCATATTTAATTACTGATGATGATAATACTACTGATTTAAGAGAAGGTGGAATTGGTAGTACTAATAATAAGGGAGATGATTTATAATGAATAAAGAAAAATTTTATATTACTACACCTATATATTATCCAAGTGCTAATTTTCATATTGGGCATTGTTATACTACTATAATAGCGGATGCTATTGCTAGATATAAGAGACTTACTGGTTATGATGTATTTTATTTAACTGGTACTGATGAACATGGATTAAAAATACAAAAGAAGGCTGAAGAGGCTGGTATTACTCCTCAAGAGTATGTTGATAAGATTGTTGTTAATTCTAAAGATTTATGGAAGAGTTTAAATATTAGTTATGATAAATTTATTAGAACTACTGATCCAGAGCATGTTGAATGTGTTCAAAGAATATTTGAAAAACTATATAATCAAGGGGATATTTATAAAGGAGAATATAAGGGATTATATTGTACTCCTTGTGAGTCTTTTTGGACTGAGACACAACTTGTAGATGGTAAATGTCCTGATTGTGGTAGGGATGTTAATGAGGTATCTGAAGAAGCTTATTTCTTTAAACTTTCTAAATATCAAGATAGATTAGTTAAATTTTATGAAGAACATCCTACTTTTATTGAACCTGAATCTAGAAAGAATGAGATGCTTAATAATTTTATTAAGCCTGGACTTGAAGATTTATGTGTATCTAGAACTACTTTTGATTGGGGAATTCCTGTTACTTTTGATCCTAAACATGTTGTTTATGTATGGATTGATGCTTTGACTAATTATTTATCTGCTTTAGGATATTTAAGTGAAGACGACTCATTATTTAAGAAGTATTGGCCTGCTAACTTACATATAGTTGGTAAGGAAATAGTTAGATTTCATACTATTATTTGGCCTATTATGTTGATGGCTCTTGATTTACCGTTACCTGATAAGGTATTTGGACATGGATGGTTAGTTATTAATGGGGGTAAAATATCTAAGAGTTTAGGTAATTATAAAGATCCTAGAGAGTATATTGATGCTTATGGTGTTGATGCTGTTAGATATTTTGTTTTAAGAGAGGTTCCATTTGGTAGTGATGGTAATTTTTCTGAAGAAGCTTTAATTAATAGAACTAACGGAGATCTTGCTAATATACTTGGTAATTTGGTTAATAGAACTATTGGTATGGCTAATAAATATTTTGATGGTGTTGTTACTAATACTAAAGTTAATGAAGAAGTTGATAATAAATTAATTGAAGAGACTATAGGATTAAAAGATGTTGTTGAAAATTATATGAATGGGTTAGAAGTTTCTAAAGCTATTGCTAGTATATTTGATGTACTTAGGGATTGTAATAAATATATTGATGAGACTATGCCTTGGGTTCTTGCTAAAGATGAATCTAAAAAAGATAGACTTGCTACTGTGTTATATAATCTAGTTGAGTGTATTAGAATTTGTACTGTATTATTACAAGCTTTTATTCCTGATACTTGTGAGAAGATATTTAATCAAATTAATACTGATAATATTTCTTATGATAGTACTAGTGAGTTTGGTGGATATAAGTCAGGTACTAGGGTTAATAAGGCTGAAGTTTTATTTCAAAGAATTGAGAATTAAGTGTTTACTTAGTTCTTTTTTTATGTAAAGTTTACTTATTTTTATTTACATATGATGATAATTATGCTATATTTTTGTTGTAGTACCTAATACTGAAAGGGAGACTGGCTATGTTTAATGGTAAGAATCATAGTATGATTTATAAGGTGTTATCTTTAGTTTTTGGTGGTATTATTATTTTATTTATTTTTAATCATAAGAATATTATTGATTTTATTTATATATCAATAGTTTGTTTTCTTGTTGTTAAAATTTTTATTAAAATTAATATTAAATAATTATACTATTAGTTAGTATGATTTTTTATTAGGAGGATTTTTATGTATATTGATACTCATTGTCATGTATTTAGTGAATACTATGATGATATTGAAAAAGTTATTTCTGAATGTAAAGATAATAATGTTAATAGGATTATTGTTAATGGATGTGATATAGTTTCAAATAAAGAGGTTTTAGAACTTGTTAATAAATATGATATTATATATGGGGCTATTGGATTTCATCCTACTGAACTTGATGATTTTAATGATGAATATTTTTCTTTTTTAGAAGAGAATATTAATAATTCTAAAATTGTTGCTGTTGGTGAAATTGGGCTTGATTATCATTATGATGATACTGATAGAGAAAAACAAATTATGGTTTTTAGGAAACAATTAGATATTGCACAAAAGTATAATAAACCTATTATTGTTCATAGTAGAGATTCTATACAAGATACATATAATATTTTAAAAGAATATAATTTAAAGGGAAGTATACATTGTTTTAGTGGTTCTGTAGAAATGGCTAGGGAATTTGTTAAACTTGGATATAAAATTGGTATTGGAGGTATAATTACTTATAAAAATGCTAAGACTATTAAAGAAGTGGTAAAAGATACTGATTTAGCATATATTTTATTAGAGACTGATAGTCCATATCTTGCTCCAGTTCCTCATAGAGGAGAGGATAATAATCCTAAATATATACCCATTATTGCTGATGAGATTGCAAGTATAAAAGGGACTTCAAGCCTTGATATTGCTAGGGTTACTACTGCTAATGCGGAGGCCGTATTTGACTTTTCTTGCAAAAAATGATACAATTAATATGTTCTAAAATATTAATGAGGTGAGATTAATGAAGAATGTAACTGTTAAGGTTATAACTATTTCTTCACAGTTATTAGTAGTTACTTTATTTTTGACACTTGTTTTTTCAGGTGGTACTAATAATCAAAATATAACTATTGGTAATAATAATTTTGACAAAATGGCAGATAAGACAATGACTTTATTTAAAAGTGAAGAATTGCTTCTTAGCTCTGTTGATACTAGTGTTGTTGTTCCTTTAGATGATGATACTAAAAAAGAAGAAATAAAAGAAGAAGAGGTTAAAGAGGAAGCTACTGAAGAACCTGTTGTTGATACAACACCGGTTATTTCTGATACGCCAACTACACCTAGTTCTTCAGGTTTATTTTATGATAGAGAGATACTTAATACTGTAGTTGGTAATTTAACTGGGTATGGTGCTAATTGTTATGGTTGTTCTGGATATACAGCTGCAGGTCATAATTTAAATGAATCTATGTATTATGATGATAATGAATTTGGTACTGTTAGAATTTTAGCAGCAGATCCATCATTTCCATTCTATTCTATTTTTAGAATTAGTAATGTTCCTGGTATGGATGATTTTATAGGAATTGTTCTTGATAGAGGAGGTAATGTTGGTTTTAATAGAGGTACTTTATTTGATTTGGCCTTTATTAATGAGAAGGATCCTGGTATTATAGGACTTACTCCTAATGTTAAATTTGAAATGTTAAGAAATGGTAAATAATATCATTTCTTTTTTTGACAGTTTTTTCTTTTTCTATATCATATAATTAGATAGAGGTTATGATATGAAAAAGATTATTTTTATTACTGTTATTATTATTTTTATTCCTTTTTTGATTGTTAATTTTTATAAAATAGATGAAAAAGAAGAAATAAAAATTAAATATATGTCTAATACTATTATTAGAGTTAAAAGAATGAGCACAGGAAATATTGATTCTATTCCTTTTGAAGAATATATTGTTGGTGTTTTAGCTGGTGAGATGCCTATTTATTTTGATAAAGAAGCTTTTAAAGCACAAGCAGTAGCAGCGAGAAGTTATGCATTTAAAAGAATGGAGTATAATAAAGATAATGATTATGATGTTGTTGATTCTATTATGAATCAGGTGTATTTGGATGATAATTATTTGAAAGATGCTTGGGGTGATGATTATATTAATAATATTAATAAACTTAGAGAAGTTGTTAATGAGACGAGTATGGAATATTTGGAATATGATGGTGAAGTAATTGATGCTTTGTTTTTTTCTACTAGTAATGGGTATACTGAAACGGCTTCTTTGGTATTTGATGTTGATTTGCCATATTTAAAAAGTGTTAAATCTTCTTGGGATGAAAAGACTAGTTCGGCATTTAGAAACAATACTTCAATGGATATTAATTCTTTTTATAAAAAGTTAGGTCTTTCTTATAGTGATTCTTTTGATTTTAAAGTTCTTAAAAGAAGTAGTACTAATAGAATTGTTACACTTAGTATTAATGGTAAGGAATTTACTGGGAAAAGTTTATATGATAAATTAGGTCTTAGATCACTTGATTTTTCTTTAAAAAAAGATGGTGATAAGATTATTATTTCTACTACTGGATATGGTCATGGTGTTGGTATGAGTCAGTATGGTGCTCTTGGTATGGCACAAGAAGGTTATGGTTATAAAGATATTTTGAAATATTATTATTCTGGTACTGAAATTAAAAAAATGGAAAATTAATGTATATTATTTTGGTTTTAGGAAACAATTATATTAGAGGTGATAAGATGAGAAATAGAAGAATTAAATCATTTTTTGTACCTGTAATATATGGTACTTTGGTATTGGCATTTTTATTTAGTATGTTTTTTGTAGGTAAGTTTGCTAATAATTTATTGTTTTCTAAGAAAGATAATAATATTAAATATGTTGATGGTGAGATTACTGAGGGGGCTAATAGAGATATTCCAGTAGTTAGCACTAATAATACTATTGTTAAGCCATATCTTAGTGATGATGTTAGGATAGCTAAATTTTTCTATGATTATAAGGATTCTACTGATAATCAGGAAAAAGCTATTATATTCTATGAGAATACTTATATGCAAAATTCAGGAGTTGATTATGCTAGTGAGAATGTTTTTGATGTTATTAGTATTTTAGATGGTACTGTTATTTCGGTTGAAAATAATGATATTATGGGTACTACTATTGAGATTAGACATAATAATGATCTAATTAGTGTATATCAAAGTTTATCTGATGTTACTGTTAGTAAAGATGATAAAGTTATTCAGGGACAAATTATTGCTAAAAGTGGATTATCTAATATAGAGAAAGATATGGGTAATCATTTACATTTTGAATTATATCATAAGGGTAAAATTGTTAATCCTGAAGAATTCTATAATAAATCTTTAGATGAATTATAGTTTTATCTTTTTTCATAAATATATTCTTTATTTAATATAATACTATAGGTGAATATATGAATAATAGAATATATAATAGAGTAATTGATGAAGCAAAGTATATTATTATTAATGATAAAACGGTTAGGGATGCTTCTTTAGTATTTGGCGTATCTAAGAGTACTGTACATAATGATATGCGAAATAGACTTTCTTTGATTGACAAAACTTTGTATGAAAAAGTGTCAAGTATTATGGAATTTCATGCTGATATTAAACATATTAAGGGAGGAGAGTCGACAAAAAGAAAGTTTTTGAAGAGAAAAGTGTAATATTTGTATTAAAAACTGTTAAATTGTGGTAAAATGGAAATAAGGATGGTGATTTTATGTTTAACAAAGATATTGGTATTGACTTAGGAACTGCTAATGTACTTATCTATATTAAGGGTCAGGGCATTGTTTTAAATGAACCATCTGTAGTTGCTATTGATGCTGAAACGAAGAAACCTTTGGCTGTTGGGACTGAAGCTCATGAGATGCTTGGTAGAACTCCAGGTAAAGTTAAGGCTATTAAACCTATGAAAGATGGTGTAATAGCGGATTATGATACTACAGAAGTTATGCTTAATTACTTTATTAAAAAAGTTAATGGTAAGAGTTTTTTTTCTAGACCTAGAATTCTTATTTGCTGTCCTTCTAATATTACACAAGTAGAAAAGAATGCTATTAAGGAAGCAGCTGAGAGAACAGGGGCTAAAAAGGTTTTTCTTGAAGAAGAACCTAAAGTAGCTGCTGTTGGTGCAGGAATGGATATTTCCAAACCTAGTGGTAATATGGTTATTGATATTGGTGGTGGTACTACTGATATTGCTATTTTATCTTTAGGTGGCATTGTTAATAGTGCTTCTATTAGAATAGCGGGTAATGCTTTTGATAATGATATTGTAAAATATATTAAAGATAAATATAAACTTTTAGTTGGTGAAAGAACTGCTGAAGATATTAAAATTACTATTGGTACAGTATTTCCTGGATCAAGGAATGAAAAGATGGAGGTTAGGGGAAGAGATTTAGTTACTGGTCTTCCACATACTATTACTCTTACTAGTGATGAGATAGAAGAGGCTCTTAGGGAGAGCGTATATACTATTATTCATGCAGTAAAAGGTATACTTGAACAGACTCCTCCGGAACTTTCTGCTGATATTATTGATAAAGGTATAGTACTTACTGGTGGTGGTGCTTTAGTGGATGGTTTTTCGCAGGTTCTTAGTCAAGAACTTAAGGTTCCTGTATTTACAGCAGAATCTCCACTTACTTGTGTAGCAGAAGGTACTGGTATTTTATTAGATAATTTATATATGTTGGAAAGACAATAATTAATATGTAAAAAATATGTAAAAAAGAAATAATTATATTTTAATTATTCTTTTTTTTGTTATAATTATTATAGAAAGAGGATGATTTTATGAATAATATTAAAATTGGTATTGCTAGTGATCATAGAGGATTTACTGCTAAAGAGTTTTTGAAGGAATATTTTGATGAAAATGATATTTATGTAATTGATTTTGGTACTAATAGTGCTGAGTCTGTTGATTTTCCTGTATATGCTAAGAAATTAGGAGAGGCTATTCAAAATGAAGAAATTGATCTTGGTATTGCTATTTGTGGTACTGGTATTGGAATGAGTATTGTTTTGAATAAAATGAAAGGTGTATACTGTGCTAAAGTATCTAATGAGAGTGAAGCTATTTTATGTAGAAGTCATAATAATGCTAATGTTATTGCTATGAGTGAAGAAATTGATCATGAAGTTATGAAAAAGATAGTTAATAATTTTATTGAAACACCTTTTTCTAATGTTAGTAAATATATTAGAAGAAATAATATGATTAAGGAAATTGAAAATGAATAAATTTATTTTATATTTATTTGTTTTACCTTTAGTTATTTATACTATAGATAGTGTTAACTTTAATAGTATATTTAAGAAAAATAAGGTTTTTCAAGCTAGAATATTTTATATTTTAGTTATGTTCTCTTTATCATATTTGGTATGTAATTTTTTGTATGATTTTTTAAATATTATTAAGTAGTAAAATACTTAATTTTTCTTTTATTTTTTTTAGTTATGTGATAAAATACATACATGTGGTGATTTTATGTTTAAAATTGGTAATGTTACTATTAAAAATAATATTGTTTTAGCTCCAATGGCAGGAGTATGTAATAGTGCTTTTAGAAAAATTATTAAAGAAATGGGATGTGGTCTTATCTATGCTGAAATGGTTAGTGATAAGGGACTTGTTTATGATAGTAAGAAAACTAAAGATATGTTATATTTTGAGGAATGTGAGAGACCAATAGTTCAACAAATATTTGGTAGTGATTTAGATACTTTTGTAGAGGCTGCTAAAATGGTTGAAGATATTATGCATCCTGATATTATTGATATTAATATGGGATGTCCAGTACCTAAAGTTGCTATTAAGTCACAAGCAGGAGCCGCTCTTCTTAAGAATCCTGAAAAGATATATGAAATTGTTAGTGCTGTTGTTAAGAGCGTTAATGTTCCTGTTACTGTTAAAATTAGAAGTGGATGGGATAATAATAGTATAAATGCTGTTGAGGTGGCTAAAATAGTAGAAAAGGCTGGAGCATCGGCTATTTGTGTTCATGGTAGAACTAGAAGTCAGGGATATTCTGGAACTGTTAATTTAGATATTATTAAGGCTGTTAAGGAAAGTGTTGATATACCTGTTATTGGTAATGGTGATATTAAGGATATTGAAAGTGCTAAAAGAATGTTTTCTTATACTGGTTGTGATGCTATTATGATTGGTAGAGGGGTATTAGGTAATCCTTGGTTAATTAAAGAACTTGTTACTTATTTTGATAATGGTACTATTATTGATAAACCTAGTTATAAGGAAAAAATTGATATGTGTTTTCATCATATGGATTATTTGATGAAGATTAAACCAAAGAAGGTAGCAGTATTAGAGATGAGAAGTCATATTGCTTGGTATTTGAAGGGAATGAATGGTAGTCAAGAAGTTAAGAATGCTATATTTAGGGCTACTAATAGAGAAGATATAGAAAAAATATTAAATAACTATTTGAAAAAACTGGAAAATAGTATATAATATGTGTATAGGTGATTTTTATGAAAGCGGATTTTTTTAAGAGGATATTTGCATATTTAATTGATTACTTTATTATTATGATAGTACTTATGGGGATTACTGCTAGTGTTAATGTTGGTAGTGATCTTACTAAGGAAATTAATGATGTAATGAATGATTATAAAGAGGGAAATATTACTGTGGAGGAATATACTGAAAAAGTAATGCCACTTAATTATGAGCTTACTAAACGGAAACTTCCAGTCAATGTTGCAACCTCTGTTGTATTCATTGGCTATTATATTATTTTTGCTTACTTTAATAAGGGACAAACTTTAGGTAAGAAATTACTTAAAATTAAAGTTGTTAATGATAAGGGAGAGAGACCTAGTATTTGGAATATGGTTATTAGAGGATTATTAATATATGGTATTGTTACAACTTTATATAGTACGATAAGTATAAACTTTTTAGATATGGAAAAATTTAATTATAGTGTTAGTGTAATATCTGCTATTGAGAGTATGATTATTATCGTTAGTATTCTTATGATGTTGTATAAGAAGGATGGCAGAGGACTTCATGATATTATTGCTAAAACTAATGTGATAAGAGAGGAATGATAAAAATGGAAAGAACTGATCAAGAATTAGTTAGAATTGAAAAAGCAAATAGAATAAGAGAAATGGGGATGGATCCTTTTGGACATAGATTTGATAGGACACATTCATCTGAAGATATTAGAGAGCAATATAGTAAATATGAACACGATGAATTAGAAAATTTAGAAGATAAAGTTACTATTGCTGGTAGAATTATGTTTATTAGAAAGATGGGAAAGGCTTCTTTCTTTAGTATTCAAGATAAGACTGGTAAGATGCAAGTATACATTTCTATTAATGATGTAGGAGAAGATACGTATAATTTATTTAAGACTGCGGATATTGGAGATATTGTTGGGGTTACTGGTAAGGTTATGAAAACTAAGACTGGGGAACTTACTGTTAAGTGTTTAGAATATACTCATTTAGTTAAGGCACTTAGACCTTTACCTGAAAAATTCCATGGTCTTACTGATATTGAAGAAAGATACAGAAGAAGATATGTTGATTTAATTATGAATGAAGATTCTAAGAAGACAGCTTTTCTTAGACCCAGAATTATTAGATGTATTCAAAATTATATGGATGGATTAGGCTTTGTTGAAGTTGAAACTCCAGTGCTTACTACTTTACTTACTGGTGCTAGTGCTAGACCTTTCTGTACTCATCATAATGCACAAGATTTAGATATGTATCTTAGAATAGCTTTAGAGCTTCCTTTAAAGAGACTTTTAGTAGGTGGAATGGAAGCTGTTTATGAGATTGGTAGAGTATTTAGAAATGAAGGTATGGATACTAGACATAATCCTGAATTTACAGAAATGGAAGCATATCTTGCTTATAGTAATTTAGATGGTATGATGGATATGACTGAGGGAATGTTTCAAACTATTGCTAGGGAAGTTTTTGGTAGAATGACTTTTAACTGGTGTGGTAATGAAATTAACTTAGAGGGTCCATGGAAGAGAATTAGTATGGTTGAAGCTATCAAAGAACAAACTGGTATTGATTTTAAGAAAGATATGAGTGTTGAAGAGGCTCTTAAGTTAGCAGAAGAACATCATATTGAAGTTGAAGAACATGAAAAGAGTTTTGGTCATATTGTTAATTTATTCTTTGAAAAGTATGTTGAAGAGACTTTAATTCAACCTACATTCTTATATGGTCATCCAATTGAGATTAGTCCACTTACAAAGAAAAATCCAGATGATCCTAGATTTGTAGATAGATTTGAATTATTTATTGGTGGTAAGGAATTTGCTAATGCATATACTGAACTTAATGATCCTATTGATCAATTAGAAAGATTTGAAAATCAAATTAAAGAAAGAGAACTTGGTAATGATGAGGCAAATGATATTGATATGGACTTTATTGAAGCGTTAGAGTATGGTATGCCTCCTGCTGGTGGCATTGGATATGGTATAGATAGGTTATGTATGTTATTTACTGAATCTGATTCTATTAGAGATGTTATTTTATTTCCTACTATGAAGGAGAGAAAATAGTTATAAAACCAATAAAAATAAGGGAAAACTTGAATTTTTCTCTTTTTTTTATTTACATTTACTTGTTTTGTGATATAATTATTGTTAGAGGAGGTTAATATGAAAAAGCATAGTTTATTTAAAGTTATTTTAATTGTGTTAGGAGCATTACTTGCAGTAAGTGGTATTCTTGCTATACTTGGATATTTTGTTCCAGCATTGGAAGGTAAATATACTATGATTGCACTAGGTGATGTTCTTATTAATTTTGTTCAATCATTTTATTATTTCTTTGATACTGTAGTTTATCTATTAGTACTTGGAGCTTTTTATGGTGTTCTTAATGAAGTTCCTGCTTATAAGAAATTAGTTGATAATATTGCTCAAAAAGTAAAGGGACATAGTGAATTATTTATATTTATTGTTACTGCTTTATTTGCAGTACTTACTTCAGTTACTGGACTTGTTAATGTTCTATTAGTATTTGTACCATTTGTTATAGCTATTATTATGTTACTTGGTTATGACAAATTAGTGGCTATTAGTTCTACTATTGTATCTATGCTAGTAGGATTTATTGGTGGTATATTTGTTACTTTTAGAGATCCTAATAGTTATTATGGATATAGTGCTACTACTATAGAGAAAATGACTGATATTAGTGATACTTCACTTTTATTACCTAAATTAATTTTATTAGTATTAGGTATTGCATTACTTATATTCTTTATTAAAAAACATATTAAGAATGTTAATGATAAAAAAGTTAAGTATGAACTAAATGAAAGTAATGAAGTTAGTGTTTCTGAAGTTAAGGGTGACTATAAAAATATTAAAACATGGCCTATTATTGTTATGTTATCAGTTATATTAGTTATTCTTATTTTAGGATATTTACCTTGGAATACTTTATTTGGTATTAAATGCTTTGATAAGTTTAATGAATGGTTACTTGGAATTAAGATTGGAGAGTTTACTATTTTCTCTAATATTGTTTCTGGTAATATGTATGCATTTGGTAACTGGGCTGGTTTAGGTTCTTATATGTCAATTATCATTACTTTAATTTTATTTACTTTAATTATTAAATTTGTTTATAAAATTAAATTTGATGAAACTGTTCATAATTTTGTTAATGGATCTAAAAAAATGGTTGGTACTGTTTTCTTAGTTATTCTTACTTATGCTATACTAGTTTCCACTTATAACCATAGTTTTATTTCTACTATTATTACTTGGATTTCTGAGTCTAAATTAGGAATTAATTTGGTTACTGCTAGTATTATTTCTGCAATTGGTAGTTTACTTCATTCTGACTTATATTATACTGTTGCTGGTGTTTATTCACCTTTAATTAGTGCAGTTAGTGATGAGTCTATGTTAGCTACTTATGCTATGACTTTCCAAAGTATTTATGGTATAGTTGGTATTATAGGACCTACAAGTTTTCTTTTAATTGTGGCTCTTAAATACTTAGATGTTCCATATACTTCATGGGTTAAGTATATTTGGAGATTTGTATTAATGCTATTATTAATTGTAATACTTGTATTACTTGTAATGGCTTTGATATAGTTATAATAAAATATCTACTTAGGTAGATATTTTTTTTTGCATTAAAAGTCTATTTTTATTGTTTAAAATTATTAAAATTATTACATTATAATCATAGAATAATTATGAAAGGAGAATATTATGATTGGTAATTTTAATGAAGAGGCACAGACTATTTTGAATAATGCTAAGAAAGAGATGATAGGACTTGGACATCCTTATATTGGAACTGAACATTTACTTCTTGCTATTCTTAATAGTGATAGTAATATATGTGATAGACTTAGTGAATATGGACTTGAGTATGATAATTTTAAAAGTGAACTGTGTAAGGTTGTAGGTACTACGGATAAAAAGAATGAGGTATTTTTATATACTCCTTTACTTAGAAAGGTTATTCAGAATGCTATTATTGATAGTAAGGAAAATAATGATGGAGAGGTTACTTCAGAACATTTGTTTTTTGCTATGTTAGAAGAGGGAGAAGGTATTGCTATTAGACTTATTATTGGTATGGGTATTGATATTGAAGATATATATGATGATTTTTCTAGTAGCTTGATTAAGAAAAGTAAAAAAAATAAGAAGAAAAAACTTCTTATATATGATCTTGGTGTAGATCTTACTAGTGAGGCTAAAAATAATTTACTTGATCCGGTTATTGGAAGAGATAAAGAAGTTAAAAGAGTTATGGAAATATTATGCAGAAGAACTAAAAATAATCCTATTTTAATAGGAGACGCTGGCGTTGGTAAGACTGCGATTGTGGAAGAGTTGTCTAGGCTTATTGTTAATGATGAGGTTCCTAAGGTATTATGTGATAAGAAAATTATTTCTTTAGATATGGCTACGATGGTAGCAGGTACTAAATATCGTGGTGAATTTGAAGAGAGAATGAAAAAGGTTATTAAAGAGATTGAAGATAATGATGATATTATTTTATTTATTGATGAGATTCATACTTTGGTAGGAGCAGGAGGAGCTGAAGGGGCTATTGATGCTTCTAATATTTTGAAACCGGCTTTAGCGAGGGGGAAAATTAGATGTATAGGGGCTACTACTACTGAGGAATATAAGAAATTTATTGAAAAGGATTCAGCGTTAGAGAGAAGATTTCAAAAGATATTTGTTAATGAGCCTAGTATAGGGGAAACTAAAAATATATTAATGAAGATTAAGAATATTTATGAGAGATATCATAATGTTATTATTGATAATGATATGATTGATTATATTGTTAATTTGTCAGAGAAATATATTTTTGATAGGAATAGACCAGACAAAGAGATCGATATTTTAGATGAAGTTGCTTCTAGAGTTGGACTTAGAGGGTGTACTTCGGATAATGAGATTAGGGATATTAAAAGGGAAATTTGTAAATTAAATAAGGATAAAAATAGTTTTATTATTGATAATAATATTGATAAGGCTTATTCTTTGAGAAAAAGGGAGACAGAACTTATGTCTCGTTTAAATGATATTGAATTACTTAGTAAGAATGACAAGAATAAGATTTTACTTGATGATATTGCTAGTGTTATTAGCAATAGAACGGGAGTTCCTATATATGAAATTATTTCTAATAGTGGTAATATTGATGATATGAAAAATAGTCTTAAGGATATTATTGTAGGAGAAGATAAAGCTATTGATAATTTGATGGATATAACCAAAAGAATTAGATGTGGATATAATGATAGATGTTATTCTCTTTTATTTGTAGGTTCTTCAGGTGTAGGTAAGAGTAGGTTGGCTAAAGAATATGCTAATATTTTAGTAGGAGCAGATAATCTTATTAGAATGGATATGAGTGAGTATAGTGATAGTACTGCGATTAATAAGATACTTGGTTCTTCACCTGGATATATTGGATATGATGATAATAAGAATATTTTGGAAGAAATTAGAAATAAACCTAATAGTGTTTTATTACTTGATGAAATTGATAAGGCTCATCCTAATGTTATTAATTTGTTTTATCAGATACTTGAAGAGGGTAAAATTAAGAATTCTAAAGGTAGAGAAGTTAGATTTAATAATGTTGTTGTTATTATGACTTCAAATGTTGGTTTTGAGAAGAATGGTATTGGTTTTAATAAGAAGACTGATAGTAGTGTTATTTCTAGTTTGAAGGGATATTTTAATACGGCTTTTATTAATAGGATTGATAATATTATTGTTTTTGATAGACTTGATGATACTTCTATTAAATGTATTATTAGAAAGAAATTTGAATATATTAGAGATAAATATAAAGATATTAATATTGATATTAACGATAATGTTATTGATGAGATTGTTAATAAGTGTGAATTTTATGAGTTTGGGGCTAGGAGAATTGATAAGATTATTTCTAAAGATATTGAGAATGTTATTATTGATGGGGTTATTAGAGGGAATAAGGATATTTATATTGATTCTATTGTTAAAAAAAATATCACTAGTTAAAGTGATATCTTTTTTATTCTACTGTTTCTTTTACATACATATTACTGTCAAGTCTTTGTACTACCTCTTTGTAGGTATTATATACGGATTTATAACTTGGTAAGTATGTTTTTATTTCTGGATTAGAGAATGGTATTACTTTAAATCCTCTCCATGTTGATTGGTTGTAGTAGTTATATATTAATTCGTTTTCTACATTAGTTATTTTTATACTTTTTTCTTTTCCTTTGACATCTTTTTCTATTTTTAGACTTGTCATTAATCCAGTTGTACATTTATAGTTTGTACATGTTGATTGGTTTTGATATTGGGCTGATAGGAAATTACCTAGAGAATATATTACTAAGGTATTATCTATCCATGTTACTGGTTGTATTACATGGGGATGGGTTCCAATTATTAGATCTACTCCTAGTGAGGCTAAGTATGAAGCCATATCTTTTTCATATTCAGTTGGATTATGAGTATACTCTACACCCCAGTGCATGGCTACGATTAGGACATCTACTTTGTCTCTTACTTTTTCTACATCTTGTTTTACTTGTTTCTTGTATTCTTGATATTTGGTATCTTTCTCTGGATTATTAATATTATCTATATCAGTAGGCCATACATTTACTAAGTAATCATTTGGTACTTTCATACCATTTGTTCCGTATGTATAATTTAACATGGTATATGTTATGTTATTTTTTTCTTTTATTTTTATTTCGTTTCTTTCTTCTTCGCTACAATAACTACCTGCTGTTAAAACGTTTTCTTTTGAGTTCCAGTATTTACATGAATTTTCTACGGCCTTTTTACCACTATCCATAGTATGATTAGTGGCTAGACTTACTAGATTAAAGCCTGCATCAATCATGGCATCTCCAGCTTCATATGGAGAGTTGAAAGTTGGATAGTCTTTTAATCCTAGTTCTGTTCCTCCTAAGATTGTTTCTTGATTGTAGTAGCCAATATCATAGTTTGATACTATTTCTTTGATATTGGTTATCATTGGTTTGAAGTCATAACCGTTATAATTAGCATGTTTATTGGCATCTTTATATACTGATGAATGAATTAGGTTGTCTCCGACTGCTATTAGTGATAGTTCATAATGTTCTTCTTTTTCTTCGGTATTTGGTTTTGCTTCGTTAGTAGGAGTTTTTTCTTTTGTTAGTAGTTTATATGTTGGATAGGATAATAGTCCTATTACTAGTAATAATACTAGGGTTATTTTAACACTTTTTTTTAGTTTTCTTTTTCTTCTTCTTTTGTTCATTTTACCACCTATTATTAGTATATCAAATGTAATATGTTTTGTAAATGAAAAAAGCTTATATTTAGATAAGCTTTAGTCTATTAATCCCCATCCTGTTACAACATATCTTCCGCCTTGTCTTTTAGCAGCAGGAGGTGGGTTATTATATAATTTGTTATTTACTACTAAACTTGATGATTGTCCGCCATCTAGGTTAGCGGCATTATATGCGCCATATTTTTGTAATACATCTACCATGTCTTGCAGACTAGCACCATTTATATAGTTTTCACCATCTACCACTAGAAATAGGATTATTCCATCTTTTGTTTGTCCAATGGCTACTCTCGGCGCTTGACCCCATGGATCTCCAACTATTTCTAGTGGTTTTCCATTTACTATTAGGAATGGGCCAAATATCATGGCGTCATTTACACCTGCTGCTAATGCTTCATTAGCGGTAGCGTTAGTCATTAGTTTTAATTTGCCATCTTTTGTTATACCTATTACATTGTCTCTAGCGGTATCAGCAGTATCTTTACCCCAAGTTATTTCGCCATCTTGGATTACGATACCTGTTGGTATATCAGAACCATAACCTTCATCTTGGAAGCCTCCACCATTTATACATACTGAGCCACCATATCTTTGACACATGGTTAGGATTCGTTCTCCTTTTCCACCAACATTGAATTGTTTAGTTGATATTAGTCTTACTTTTTCTGGTTTATAGATGGCTATTAGGTAACCTTTTGATGTTCCTATTTTTAGATCTATTATTTTATAGGAGTCATCTGGGTTGTCTCTTGTAAATAGTTCTTCTTCATATTTATCTTTATATTTTGATTTTTCTTTGGTGTTTATTATAACATCTTCAGTATTAGCATCTTCATTTATGGTTACGAAATAACTACTACTATTTATTTTATCAATTGTTTTTTGACTATAGAAGATATTGGCAAAGTATTGATGGTGCATGGTTTTTAAAGCGGTATTTACATACATATTTCTTACTTTGTCCCATGGACCATACATTACTATAAAGCCAGTTATGGCTAATAAATCTAATATTATAAATAGAATTGTTGTTTTATATATTTTTTTCTTTTTTCTTGTACTCATATTATTCTACCTCGTATGGACTTTCTATTGTTCCGGCTCCTTTTGTTAGTAGTGATTTATCTAGTGCTATTGTTGGAACTATTTTTAATGTAGTAGTGGATACTTTGGTATATACTTTATAATCATCTTGCATTACATATACTAGGTTACTATCTTTTGATACTCCTGTTGATAAGAAGTAGTTAGTATTATTATTATTTAATATTATGTTACCAATACTTAATACTGATACTTTGGTATCAACAGTAGTTGTTAATACTTTACTATAATCATAGTTAGTGGTACTACTATAGATACCATTAGCGAATTTATTTTCTTTTATTTTATCTTTATAACTTAAGGTATTTAGATATGTTTTATTTAGATATTCTGCTAAGGTACCTTGTTTTGTATCGTTGTGGTAGTAGCCGTTATTTGAATATTTATATTTTACTTCTTTATTATTTACTTTTAGATAGTTATCTAATGATAATTTTACAGTATTATCTTCTATACTATAGATTCTCCATATATCATTACCTAGTTTTACATAACTTCCTAATAATCCTTCTTTATCTTCAAAGGTATATGGGTTATCTTTGGTACCATTTCCTTCTTTTAATGTTAGGGTATTTTTTAATGTTATAATGGCTTTTACTCCTAGGATATCTGAATCATCAGTACTATTTGTTTTACCTGCCCCATCTATATACATTAAATTTTTATCTTTATCTATGTTGGTTAAATAGAAGTATTCATTATTATTCATAAAGCCTTTATTACCACCGGTATTTACATAGTCATATACTGATGGGGCTGTTATGTAAGTATCTTCTAATTTATCTTTACATGTAATGTTTTTAGTATCGGTTACTGTATCTTTACATGTTTTTGAGAATGTTAGATACTTTGAGGTATTATTTAGATTTGTTTCTAGAATACCTGTGTTTTCTTCTTCTCCTTTATTTAACCATTTACTTATGGATGTTTTTTCATATGTTGTTCCTGTACCAGGATTTAATGATGTTAAAGCATTATCTGATACTAGGGTTACTGATTTGTCAGAGTTTACTTTTACTATTCTCCATAATATATTAGAGTATTTTACATAGTTATTTTCTACTTCTCCAGTAAAGTAATAGTCTTCATTTATTTGTTTAAATGATTTACTATCTTTATTGTTATCTTTGATATTGTCAGCGAGTACAGTTATTTTTTCTACTTTGTTGTTTGCTATATATAGTTTTAGGAATCTTGTTCCATAGAATATACAGCAGGCTAAGATAAACATAGCACTTATTAAATTAAATATTTTTTGAAAATTTAGTTTTCTTTTTTTCCTTGTATTATTTACTTCTTTTTTCACTTCATCATCCCTTCTTTATCCTTTATATTATATCAAATGATAAGTTTTTTTACAATATTCTTAGAAGAAGATACATAATAAAAATTTAAAAATGTATAATATATTAATTTACTTAAAATTAAATTAATGCTATAATGTGAATATGGAAGTGATTATATGAATTATAATTTAGGTGATATTGTTACGATGAAGAAGGTTCATCCGTGTGGTTCTTATGATTTTGAAATTATTAGATTGGGAGCGGATGTTAAGATTAGATGTGTTAAATGTTCTAGGGTTATTATGATACCTAGAGTGGAACTTAATAAAAAGATTAAAAAGGTGGTATGTAATGAAAAAGAAAAAGATTAGACTTCATCCAGCATTGGTATTTTTGATACTTACTATTGGTATTATGATTATTAGTGGTATTGGTAGTATTCTTAATTTAGAGACTAGTTATTATGTTGTTAATGAGGCTACTGGTGATTTGAATAGTCAGGTTGTTAATATTAATAATTTGTTTAATAGGACTGGTCTTCAATATTTGATTAGTAATATGCTTAATAATTTTCTTAATTTTGCTCCTTTAGGTAATTTGATTATTGGTTTACTTGGAGTAGGAGTTGCTTATAAGTCAGGATTTCTTAATTCTTTATTTAAGATGATTAGTGAGAAGGTACCTAGAAAGTTTTTGACTTTTCTTGTGGTATTACTAGGTATTATATTTTCAATGTTTTATGAGGTTGGATATGTAATACTTATTCCTCTTGCTGCGATATTATTTATGAATCTTGGTAGACATCCGTCAGCGGGTATTTGTGCGGCTTTTTCGGGTATTACTTTTGGGTATGGAGCTAATGTTATTATTAATAGGCTTGATTCAATGCTTACTTTATATTCTGGTAAGGCTAGTAAGGTACTTGATTCGGCATATAATGTTAATTTATATGGTAATATTATTTTTACCGCTATTAGTATGATACTTGTTGCTTATGTTGGTATGGTTGTTACGGAAAAATTTATTATTCCTAAACTTGGTAAGTATTATTTTGATGAAGAAGAGCCTTCACAAGATGGTGTTCCTAGTAAAAAAGAAAGAAAAGGTGTTATTCTTTCGTTAGGGGCTACTTTTATTGCTTTGTTATTACTTGTTTATTGTATTATTAAGGGCCTTCCTTTTTCAGGGCTATTACTTGATTTGAGTCAGAATAAATATGTTGATATGTTATTTGGAGAGGGTTCTTATTTTTATCAGGGTTCGGTTACAATATTCTCATTCTTACTTATATTTAGTTCTTTAATATATGGTATTAGAGTTGGTACTATTGATGATAATAGGGATTTGGTAGATGGCATGAGTTATTATCTTAAAGATGTTGCTTCTCTTCTTGTTCTTATTTTCTTTGCGGCTCAGTTTTGCTTGATATTTAAAGAAACTAATATTGGTTTATTTATTGTGGCTTCTTTATCTGAACTTATTAATAAATTTCAATTTACTGGTCTATTACTAGTTGTTGTTACTTTCTTAGTTGTAGCTATTTCTACTTTCTTTGTACCAATGGCATCGACTAAGTGGGCTATGATGTCACCAGTTATTGTACCTATGTTTATGCAAAGTTCAATGACTCCGGAGTTTGCTGAAGCGGTATTTAGGGCTGCGGATAGTAGTGTTAAGGGTCTTACTCCAATATTTAGTTATTTTGTTATTTTGATTGGATTCTTACATATTTATAATAAGAGAAAGAATGATGTTATTACGATATCTGATGCTATGAGTTTGATGGTACCTTATGCGATAGCTTTTACTGTTTTATGGCTTATTATTATATTGGCCTTCTATATAATTGGTATTCCTATTGGTATTGGTACTGGGGTTATGTTATAAATAAGAGTTATACTTTATGTATAGCTTTTTTATTACTTTAAAAGCCTAGGTCTTTTAAAGTGATTATGAACCTGTAGTTTCATAATCAATGGTTTTTAGTATGTATTTATGCTTATTTATAATAGATATGGCTGATATATTATTGATAGACAAGTATTGGCTAGCAATAACACTGGAAGACGATAGGCTGAAAGTGAATAAAAATAATATTTAATTACTATTTTTAAGATTGTAATATATGGCTTTTTTTGATATAATAATTAGGAAGAAAGAAGTGATATATATGAGTTTAACAGCAGGTATAGTAGGTCTTCCTAATGTAGGAAAGAGTACTCTATTTAATGCTATTACTAAGAAGAGTATTTTGATGGCTAATTATCCTTTTGCGACGATTGATCCTAATGTAGGAGTAGTAATTGTACCAGATGAGAGGATTGATGTTTTAAAGAATATGTATAATCCTGAGAGAGTTATTCCTACTACTTATGAGTTTACTGATATAGCAGGATTAGTTAAGGGAGCTAGTAATGGAGAAGGACTTGGTAATAAGTTTTTATCACATATTAGAGAAGTTGATGCTGTTGTTGAAGTAGTTAGATGCTTTGATGATGAGAATATTATTCATGTTGATGGTAGTGTTGATCCGATTAGAGATATTGAAGTTATTAATGTGGAACTTGTTTTATCTGATTTAGAGATTGTTACTTCTAGAATTAATAGGATTGGTAAGAAAGCAATGACTACGAAGAATAAAGATGATGTTAAAGAAATAGAATTATTAGAAAGAATTAAAGAGGCGTTAGAGAGTAATATTCCAGTTAGAAAGTTAGGTTTAGATGAAGAAGAGAAAAAATTAATTAGTTCTTTTAACTTGATTACTTTGAAACCTATTATTTATGCTTTAAATGTAGAAGATAATGATATTAATACTGGTAATAATTATACTAAGTTAGTAGAAGATTATGCTAAAAAAGAGGGTAGTGAGACTGCAATTATATGTGCTAAGTTAGAGAGTGAATTATCTGAACTTGATGAAGAAGAGAAGAAGTTATTTTTAGATGATTTAGGTATTAAAAAGAGTGGAGTGGAAAGACTAATTAATAAGACTTATGATTTACTTGGTCTTGCAACATTCTTTACTGTTGGTAAGGATGAGGTTAGGGCTTGGACTTTTAAGAAAGGTTCTAAGGCTCCAGAATGTGCTGGTATTATTCATTCTGATTTTGAAAAAGGCTTTATTAAGGCAGAGGTTATGTCTTATAATGATTTAGTTAATGCTGGTTCTGAACTTAAGGTTAGGGAACTTGGTAAGGCTAGAATTGAGGGTAAAGAATATATAATGCAAGATGGAGATATTTGTCATTTTAGATTTAATGTGTAGTAAGAAAGGATAATTATGAAGAATAGATGCGATATTGATAAGAAGTATACTTGGGATTTAGATGTTATTTATAGTGATATGAATTCTTTTGATAAGGATTATGATAAAGCTAAGAAGCTTATTAAGAAACTTGGTAGTTTTGAGAAGAAGATGATAGTTAATAGTAGTAATTTTTATAAGACTATTAAGTTATATTTTGATATTGATAGAATTGTTACTAAGTTATCTGTTTATACTAGTTTATCTTTTGATTTGGATACTTCTGATAATAGTAAACAAGAACTTAGTGAGAAGGTATCTAATTTAAGAAGTGATTTTAGTAAGTGTAGTTATTTTATTGTTCCTAGTATATTGAAACTTGATAATAAGACTTTGAAATTGTTTTATAAGGAAGAGAAACTACTTAAGGAATATAAATGTTATATTGATGAGGTATATAGATATAAGAAACATACTTTAGGAGACAATGAAGAGAAAATTATGTCTAGTATAGGTAAGATTATTGGTACTTGTTATGATACTTATGAGTTATTTAAGGATTGTGATATGTCTTTTGGTAATGTTATAGATAGTGATGGTAAGGAGATAGAACTTACTAATAGTAATTATTCTTTATTTATTGAAAGTAAAGATAGAAGGGTTAGAGAGAATACTTTTAATACTTTATATAGTGAATATAAGAAGTATACTAATACTTATGCTAGTTTAATTGCTACGAATATGAAAGAACTATCTACTTTGGCTAAGATATATAAATATGATACCGCTATCGAGATGAGTTTATTTGGTGATGATGTTAGTATTGATGTTTATAATAATCTTATTGATAGTGTTCATGAAAAGATTGGTTATATTTATGAATATTATAATTTAAAGAAAGGTATTTTAGGTCTTGATGAACTTCATTTATATGATATTTATGTTCCAATAGTGGGTGAATATGATAAGAAATATGGATATGAAGAGGCTAAAAATATTATTATTAAAGTTCTTGAAGTATTTGGAGATGAATATGTTAATAAGGTTAAAGAAGGATTAGATAGTAGATGGATTGATGTTTATCCTACTAAAAACAAGAGAACTGGTGGATACTCTGGTGGTATGTATGATACTTATCCTTATATTTTACTTAACTATCAAGATAAGTATAATGATATGTCTACTTTAATTCATGAGATGGGTCATTCTATGCATAGTTATTATTCTAGAAATTATAATACTTATCAGAATAGTGAGTATAGAATATTTGTAGCAGAGGTTGCTTCTACTGTTAATGAATTATTACTAAGTCATTATATGTTAGAACATAGTAATAGTAAAGAAGAGAAATTATTTATTCTTAATAATTTAATGGAATTATATAGGGCTACAATATATAGACAGACGATGTTTGCTGAGTTTGAGAAAGAGATATCTAATGTTATTGATAATGATGGGGCTTTGACAGCGGATAAATTATCTAATATGTATTATGACCTTAATAAGTTTTATTTTGGTGATAATGTAGTAGTTGATGATTATATTAGATATGAGTGGGAGAGAATACCACACTTCTTCTACGACTTTTATGTTTATAAGTATGCTACTGGTTTAAGTGCCGCTACTGTGATTGTTAATAATATTTTATCTGGTAAGGAGGAAGCAGTAGATGGTTATATTGAATTCTTGAAATGTGGTTCTAGAAAGAGTCCTATTGAATCTTTAAAATTAGCTGGTGTTGATTTAACTAAGAAAGAAGTTGTTACTTCGGCTTTAGATGAGTTTAAAAATATATTAGATATGTATAAAAAAGAGACAAATTAGTTGTCTCTTTTATCTTTGTAATATGTATATATAAAAGAAAATGAATGCAACTGCACCGATACTTCGGTACGACCATATTCACTATATAAAATATATACTATTTTTTTTGTTTATGTCAATAATTTTGATGAAATTTGTATTTTGTAAAATGTATTCATTTGAAGACTTGAAGCAACAAAAGACAGTGCTCTTTTGGTAGAATTACAACAATCACTAGGCATAAATTTATAGGCAGTAATAATTACTAACCTCTACAATTATAATACTTTTTTTATAAAATCGATATGTTTTTTGATTAAATTGTTGAAAAATATGGTATAATTGATAATAGGAGGAACGATAAAGGATGAATGAAAAAAAATGTAATAAAGAATGTGATGGTATTATTAAAGAAATGATTATTAAAGGAATTGATTTTCCATCTATCATAAGTGTTGAGTATAAAGTAAATGGTAAAATTTATATATTAAAAGAAAATCTTGTAATGAAGAAAGAAAAAAATATAATGCTTGGTTTTATTCCTGTTGGTTATAGCACAAAAAGTCAAATAGAATTAATGACTGGAATTAAGCCTGTTGCTGGCAATAAAGTGCGTGTTAAATATGAGGAATCAAATCCAAATAATGCTTATTTAATAAACAATAAAGCAAGTGCAACATTGGAATAATTATGAAAAAGTTATTAGTAATATTATTTATGTTTTGTAGGAAGGATGAACTTAATTTATGAAAAACAAGAATTATATAAAATATATTTATCAAGATGCATTGATTATATTAATTACGCTAATAGTATCTATAATTTGTGAGATATGGATTTTTAAGACAACATCTAATTATGATTATTTGGTGTTAATGATTTTATATCTTATAGTAATACTTGGTCAAAAAAAGCAAAAGAAAGTGATAGGAATAATTATGATTATTGCTTCTGTTCTAATGATTATTGAATCGATTATAGATTTTAGTTCTGTATTTAATCTAATATTTTTATTATTTGGTATTTTTTCAATATATCATAGTATTTGTTATTTAACAAGTTTTAGAAAATTAAGTAAATAATTATTATTGTTTAACTAAAACTTTTTTTAAATTATGTTGTATTAGGTTTCAAAAAGAAGTTTCCCTTGCACACCGTTATTGGCTTTGCCAATAGCGTAGTGTGTTACTAAAATGGAATTTTAGTTTTATTAGACGAGTAATGGCTCGTTTTTTTATTATGTGTCCTTGGGATGACACATAATAAAAACATCTCTCATATGAGAGATGGCGACTAAAATAAATTTTAGTTTCTTTTACTTTTAGTACATCTTATAAATTATGTATATTTATTTAAAATTATTTATTAAGTTTGTAGCATTTACATAGTAAGTATCGTCATTGTTTATTCTTAATACGATAGAATTATTATCTAATATTAAGATTTCTCTTTTTTGAATGATACCATTTTTATCATATTCTATTGATATTGTTTCGTAGCAGGTGTTAGTATCTCCAAGCCAAGGACCATTATTTGATAATTCTTTCCAAGTTGAATCTATTTTGTTCATAATACTATTATCTAATTTTGTTTTATTGTTATCACAATCTATTTTAGTAATGGTATATGAGTTAGAATTTAGTATTTCTTTTGTCCAAGTACTTTTATTTCCTTTTATTAATATGAATGCTATTAAAATTATAAATATTAGAATAGTTATACCGATTATAGTATATTGTTTCTTTGTCATTTTTATCCTCCTTATACTTTAATTTTATATTATCATTTACTTTTAAAAGTGTCAATAATTTTACTTATATCTCTTTCTTTTTTTTGTTAAATAATGTATACTTGTAGTAGGTGATTATATGGAAATATTTGATTTAAAAAGAGAATATAAATTACTTGATGATAAAATAAAAGATCTTAGGAGGTCTCTTTGACTTAGATAATAAGATTAAAAGAGAAAAAGAAATTAATGAACTTATGTTACAACCTAGTTTTTGGGATAATAGAGAGACTGCTGATAAACTAGTTGGGGAACTTAAGTATATTAAAAATATTATTACTAATGTTAATGTATTATCTAATAGTGTTAATAGTGCTTTAGAAATGATTGATGATAGTGATGATGATGTTAGACTTTTACTTGAAGAAGAAATTAATGAACTTAAGGTTAAGACTTACAAGTTAGAGATTGAAACTTATTTAAATGGTAAGTATGATAAGAATGCTGCGATTATGGAAATACATGCTGGAGCAGGTGGTACTGAATCTTGTGATTGGGTTCAAATGTTATATAGAATGTATAGTAGGTATGCTGAAAAGAATGGATATAGTATTACTTTACTTGATAGGCAAGATGGTGAAGAGGCGGGTATTAAATCTATTATGTTTCAAGTTGATGGTACCTTTGCTTATGGCTATTTAAAGGGAGAAAAAGGTGTACATAGACTTGTTAGAATTAGTCCTTTTGATGCCAATAAGAGAAGACATACTTCATTTGCTGCGGTTGATGTTATACCAGAAATTGATAATGATATTGAAGTTAATGTTAATGATAGTGATATTAGAGTAAATATATATAGAAGTAGTGGTCCAGGAGGACAAGGAGTTAATACTACGGATAGCGCTGTTAGAATTACACATATTCCTACTGGTATTGTGGTTACTTGTCAAAATGAAAGAAGTCAAATTAGAAATAAAGAAAAGGCTATGGAAGTACTTAAGAGTAAACTTTATACTATTCTTTTAGAAGAGAAAAAGAGTGAAGTAAGTGATATTAGAGGAGTGCAAGTAAGTAATGGTTTTGGCAGTGCTAAAAGAAGTTATGTTATGCAACCTTATAGGTTAATTAAAGATAATGATAGTGGGTATGAGTCTAGTGATGTTGATGGTATTTTAGATGGAAATATTACTGATATGTTAGATTATAATTTAAAAAATAAAAAGGAGTAAATATGGGTATATTTGATTATTTTAGAAAGAAGAAGATTGATAATATTGTTGATGCTGTTAAGAAAAAAAATATTGGTAAAAGATATTTAATGCTTCTTTTAGGATGTTTGATAGTGGCTTTTTCTTTTAATTTGTTTTTTCTTAGATATGATATTGTTTGTTTTGGAGTAAGTGGTATATCAATTGTATTAAGTGAGTTTGGTGTTAATCCTTCAGTATTTATATTATGTACTAATATTGTTTTAATGATTGTTGCTTATTTTGCTTTAGGCTTTGATAATATGAAAAATCAGTTAGTAGGAGCTCTTTCTTATCCAATATTTGTTTCACTTACTAGTATGATTACTAAATATATTGATTTAGGTAATACGGAAATGGTTGTTATTGCTATACTTGGTGGAGTAATGGCCGGTATTGGATATGGACTTATTTATAAGAGTAATTTTTCTACTGGTGGTACTGATGTTATTATTGAGATAGTCTGCAAGTGGTTTAAGTTATCTATGGGTAATGCTAGTCTTATAGTTAATGGTATTATTGTTATAATTGGTAAGATTGTCTTCTCATGGGATATTGTTTTATATGCTATTTTAGTATCTTACTTAATATCGGTATTTACTGATAAAGTACTTCTTGGTATTTCTAAATGTAAAGCATTTTATATTGTTACTGATAAAAAGAAAACAAATATTGTTAAAGAATTTCTTTTATCAATTGATGGTGTTGGAGTTACATTAATGGAGGCTGAAGGAGGTTATTCTAAGAATGATGAATCACTTCTTCTAGCAGTAGTTCCATCAAAGAGTTATTTTATTGTTAAAGATGGTTTAAAAGAAATAGATAATAAGATGTTTTTCTTAGTATGTGATTCTTATGAAGTAAGTGAAAAAGGTGATTTTTCATGATGATAGATAATATTAAAAGAAGAATTAGAAGTAAAAATATTTATAAAAATTTCTTTATGTTTATTATGGGATGTTTAATTGCAGGTATATCTGTTAGTGTATTTTATAATCCTAATAATGTTGTTACAACAGGATGTACAGGGTTATCTATTTTGATTAATAGATATACACATATTGATTTATCATTAATTGTACTAGTATTTTCTTCAATATTACTTGTTATTGGTTTTATGGTGTTTGGAGTTGAATATGGTGTAAAGAATATTTTAGGTACTATTTTATTTCCAATATTTATAAAGGCTACTAGTATAATTAATAATTATGTTTCTTTTGAAAATACTTCTTTATTTTTACTTATTCTTATTGGTAGTGTTCTATCTGGTATTAGTTTTGGTATGATTAAGAAGTCTGGTTATAGTTTAGGTGGCTTTTATGTTGTTTATGATTTATTAAATAGTAAATTTAAAATATCAGTAGGTAAGGCTAGTTTATTTACTAATATTGTTATAATTATTTTAAGTTCATTTGTATTTGGAATAGATAATTGTATATATGCTGCAATTGGTTTATATATTACGGCTTATATTGGAGATAAGATTATGCTTGGTATATCTAGTAATAAGGCTTTTTATATTGTTACTAGCAAGTATAAAGCTGTAAGAGAATATATTATTAATGATTTAAATCATACTGTTACTATAGTTAATGCTAAAGGTGGTTATTCTGATAAAGGAAAGAAAATGCTTTTATGTGTTGTTTCTACTACTGAGTATATTAAAATGAGAGATGTTATTAGAGAAATTGATAAAGATGCTTTCTTTCTAATTACTGATAGTTATTCTGTTGCTAATAAGGTATAGTATGGGAAATTATGTAAAATTTATTTTTAGTATTTTAAAATTAGTTAATTAATGTTATAATTGTTTATGATGTGGAGGTATGTTTTATGGAGTTAATTAGAGTAAGTGATGTTCAGAAGACTTATAAAACAGGTACTGTTGCTTTATATGATTTTAATTTAAGTATTAAAAAGGGTGAATTTGTATTTGTTATAGGTGCTTCTGGTAGCGGTAAATCAACTCTTATTAAGATGTTATATAGAGAAGAAAAACCGGATAAAGGTTCTATTATTATTGGGGGTATTAATGTTGCAAAGTTAAAAAATAGAAAGGTATACGTTTTAAGAAGAAAACTAGGTGTTGTATTCCAAGACTTTAAATTACTTCCTAAACTTACAGTATATGAAAATGTTGCTTTTGCAATGGAAGTGCTTGGTTATGACAAAAAAGAAATTAGAAAAAGAGTTCTTGAGGTACTTGATTTGGTAGGGCTTAAAAATAAAGTTAGACAATATCCTGATCAATTATCAGGTGGTGAACAACAAAGGGTTGTTATAGCTAGGGCTATTGTTAATAAACCTAAACTTCTTATTTGTGATGAACCTACTGGTAACTTGGATCCTGATACTTCAATGGAAATTATGAAAGTCTTAGAACAAATTAATGCTATGGGTACTACTATTATAATGGCTACGCATGACAGAGACATTGTTGATAGAATGAAGAAGAGAGTTGTTATTCTTGATCATGGAAGACTTGCACGTGATATTGAGAAGGGAGGCTACTACAATGAGAGGGCTTAGGAGTTTGAAAAGATATTTTAGAGATGCTGCTCATGGAGTATTTAGAAACTTTTCGTTATCACTTGCTTCTATTTCTTGTATTACTATTACCTTAATAGTAGTAGCAGTATCGTTAGTTTTATCTATGAATGTACAAAACTTTTCAGATTCTATTAGAAAAGATGTTACTGTAGTTATGTTCTTAAAGGGAGATACTACTAAAGAAGATGAAACTAAAATATTAAATGAACTTAAATCTATTACTAATATAGAGGATAGTTCTATTATGTTTAAAAGTAAGACAGAGTCTGCAAATGAATTAAAAAATGGCAATGAAATATTTGCTTCTACTGTTGATAGATGGACTGAAGAAACTAATCCACTTCTTGATAGTTATATGTTTAAAGTTAAAGAAATAGAGAAAATTGATGATACTATTAAAGAGGTTAAAAATTTATCTTTTACTAAAGATAAAATTAATAATATTAATTATGGTGAAGATATTGTTCATCAATTAATAGTAGTATTTAATGTAGTTAAGAAAGTATGTATAGTAGCAGTTGCTTCTTTAGTACTTGTTACAGCATTTTTAATTGCTAATACTATTAAACTTGCTATATATTCTAGAAAAAGAGAAATTGAAATTATGAGATTAGTAGGTGCTTCAAATATATCTATTAAAATTCCATTTATTATTGAAGGATTATTTATAGGTATAATTGGTGCTGTTATTCCAATTATTATTACAATATTTGGTTATACTACTTTATATGATTTCTTTGGTGGTAAGTTATTTAATTCTTCACTTGCTACTTTAGTTGCTCCTATGCCATTTATTTATAATGTATCTGGTATATTACTTCTTATTGGTATTATTGTTGGTATGATAGGAAGTTATCAAGCAGTAAGAAAATACTTGAAAATATAGTATTTTCTTTTTTTATCCACAGGTGTTGTTGATAAATAAAAATATAGGTGTTTTGACCTATCTTTTTATTCTAATTTTATATAATCATTGATACTATATTTATCTTCAGTAATGTCGTAGAAGATATAAGTATGTGGTGGATTATATGTTAAATATATAAATCCTAAGTATGATAATAATATTACTGGTATAGTTATTATATTTAATATTTTTAATTCTTTTTCTTTTAGTATGTTATAGCTTACTATTTGAGTTATTATGTATACTATTAATAATAATGATATTGATATGAATGGAGCTTCTCCTAGTAAATTATATAATGGTAAGTATATTACTAAGTATATAGGTATTCCTATTAGTGAAGTAAAATATAATTGAAAAGGAAAGTTGTTATGTTTTATGTTATATTTTTTTAGTAAAAGATAGTCTATTATTCCATATAGTAGTGTTGATGTAAATAATATTTTCATATGTTCCCAGATACTTTCGTTTACTGGGAAGATAAAAGAAAATATTATATTAGGAAATATTTCATAAGCAAAGTGCGATAGGAATGATAAAATAAATATTCCTATGACCGCTAGTATCTTTATTTTTTTTAGATTCATAGTTCCTCCTTATACTTTAATTATATTATTAGTATGGTTAATTATTTTTAAAATATAAATTATTAATTTTGAGATTATAAGCTCAAAATTATTTTTTGAAGACTTTAATGGCTTTAAAAAGAAGTGAACAACGAAGTGTGAACTTACTAAAATAATTATAAAAGCCTTTATTTTTAGGCTATTTTTTAGTATAATATATTATGTGATAGTATGAAAAGAAGTTATATATTTATTGGTGGATTTTTAATATTTATTTTAATTATTACAATAGTGGGAAGCAATATAGTTACTGGTAATACTAGTATAAAGAAGGAGAAGGATATACTTAGTGTTCAAAGTAATAAAGAAGTATATTTTAATGGATATGGTTATAGTTTAGATAATCCTAATGTTATTATTAATCCTTATGGTAATAGCCCACTTACTGGTATTGCTATGTTTGAAACTAGTGATTATAGTGAAGTTAGTATATCTGTTAATGGAGATATTAACTATACTTTTGGTAAGAATAAACATCATATTATACCTATATATGGATTATATGCTGATTATGATAATACTATTGTATTACGAAGTGAAAATAAAGAGAAAGTTATTAATATTAAGACTGATAAGTTACCTGATGACTTTGGTGAAGTTTTATGTGATGGTAATTATTCTTTTTACAATGGTAATTATCCTTATGCTAGTGATAGTAATGGTAATGTTAGATGGTATTTAAATAAAAAATACTATGGTAATATTACCGTATATAAAGATAATATTATTATTGGTAATGATAGTTATACTGAAGATAATCATAGTACTGGTATATATAGAATGAATCTTTTAGGTAAAGTATATGGTGAATATTTACTTAGTGATGATTATTATGGTAATAGTATTTATGCTGATGGTAATATTTATGCTTTATCTAAGAATATTGTTATGATAGATAGTCAGACTGGTACTATTAGTAATTTAGGTAAGAATGATAATTATAGTTATATTAATGTTATAAATGGTAATGTTATTGTTGGTAAGGAAGATAAATTTTATAGTGTTAAGGATAAGAAGTTTAGTGAAGTAGAATCTTCTGAGAAGAGTAATATTTATTCTTTTTATGATGGTATTAGTGAATATAAAATTGTAAAAGGAGTTAGATATGGTAAACTAACTACTACTAATAGATATGATAAAGATATTTCTATTATTAAGTATGATAAATATGATGGTAAAGATATTAATATTAAGATGGATGTTAATAGAATTAGTATATATAATAATACTGGTAAAGAGGTTTACTTAATACTTGATAAATTATTTGATAAGAGAATATATGAAGTTAAAGATACTAAGTATGTTAATTTAAATGGATTAAAAGGTAAATATACTATTTATTATCGTATAGATGGTAAAGTATATAAGACTGATTATTATATAGAGGTGTAATATGGACAGAATTATTTTACATATTGATGTAAATAATGCTTTTCTTAGTTGGACTGCTGTATATATGCTTAAAAAAGGATATAAATATGATATTAGAAATAGATATGCTATTATAGCAGGTGATGAGTCACAGAGAAGAGGTATTGTTCTTGCTAAAAGTAATCCTTGTAAAAAGAGGGGGGTAGTTACCGCGGAGGCTATCTATTCTGCTAGAAGAAAATGCCCTTATTTAGAAATATATAAACCTAATTATAAGTTATATAAGTATTTTTCGGATAAGATGTATAATTATTTATGTCAATATACTGATATTATTGAAAGATATAGTATTGATGAATGCTTTCTAGATTATACTGGCAGTATGGAACTTTTTGGGGATCCTGTTAAAATTGCTTATAAAATTAAAGATGATATTTATAGAATGTTTGGTTTTACTGTTAACGTTGGTGTTGGTAATAATAAATTACTTGCTAAGATGGCTTCTGATTTTGAGAAACCTAATAAGGTACATACTTTGTTTAGCAATGAAGTAGAAGAAAAGATGTTTCCTCTTAAAGTTGATGATTTATTTATGATTGGTAAAGCTAGTAGTAAGAAACTTCATGAGATGGGAATTAACACAATTGAGGAACTGGCTAATTATGATGTTGATATGTTGACTAGAAAATTTAAGTCTATGGGTAAGATGATGCATTACTATGCTAATGGTATTGATAATAGTCCTGTTTATTATGAAAGAGAAGCTGCGAAAAGTATTTCTTCTTCGACAGTACTTCCTTATAACTATCATGATATTAGTATGATACATGATGTTATTCATAATTTGTCTTGTGATATTGGTAAAAAATTAAGATACAATAAAATGTATGCTGATACTATTGGTATTTGGCTTAAATATAACTATTTTGATAAAGTTAGTAAACAAGTAAAATTGGATTTTAGTATCGCAGCTGATGAAGAAATATATGATAATGCTTGCAGAATATTTGATAATTTATGGAATCATGATGATGGTATTAGAAGTGTTTGTGTATTTATTAGTGGCTTTTCTACAGTGAGAAAGAAACAGTTATCTATCTTTGATAATTTTAATAATAATGAGAATATGTTAGATAATGATAAACTTCAGAGTGTTATAGATGAAATAAGAGATAAATATGGTGATAAGGTTATCGGATATGTTAGTGACAAGGATAATAGAAGGTGATTTTGATGGATTTTAATGATAGAGAGTTAGTTAATGATACTGATGTAATGAAATTAGTTAGTAAGGTCTGCTACTTAGGAGAAGATGAAAGAAAGAGGGTATTTAATATTCCTTTTGTTAGGGATAAATTAAGAAGAGAATTACTTAAGACCTGCAACGAAGGAGATACATATAAAAATTTTAGATGGTTATTTAATATGATTGATATTGATGATTTTTTTACTATTTTAGATTATAATACTATACATAATTTTTATAAAAAGCATGATGGCGAATATAAATTATTTGTTTGTTTAACAGAAAAAAATATGGATAAAGCACTTCAATATATTCTTAATGATGATAATTTATTTAAAGAGTTTGTGTCTATATCTGATGATGTATATTCAATATTTGCTAGTGCTGATTATGAGGATATTACTAAAATAATTTATAAAATGGAAGATATGAATCTAATTGCTGCTGGTAAGGGTCTTCAATTTCTTTCTTGTATTGGTAGTGATAAGCAGGTAAAGTTACTAGATGAAAATTTTAAAGATGAAACAATAGTTAAAATATTACCTTATTTAAGTATAACAAATATTTCCTCTTTCTTTGAAAATGATAATAGGGCAGTTTACTTATTTGATAAATTTTTTAATATTGTCAATCTTGTTAATTATAATGTTAAGTTTAATAGAGAAATTTTACTTAATGATAAGTTTTTTGATAAATTAAAAAGTGATAGTTTTATTGATTTTAGAAGAAATATTAATGCACTAGAAGTGAATAATGACTACTTGATAATAAAAAAGAAACTTGATAAATATTATAAAGAATTACTTAATGAATATGATAGTGATAGTGGCCTTTTTAAAGTATATGATGAGATTATTAAAAACCCAAGTTTAATGTATGAATATCGGGCTAATTCTTTTATTTATAGTAATGATATTAGGAGAATTTTTCTAAAACATAATGATTATGATGAAAATGGTAATGCTTGTTTTGTGGATTTAGATAGTCTTAAAAAAGAATTGAAGGGGGAAGTAAATAGAAAGATTAGTGAAGTGGTTGTAGATGCTTTGTTTTGTGATAATATTTATAATGTTTGGCTTAATATTAAAGAAATGCTTAGATATAATAGTAAGTTAGATGCTGAAGATAAAGCTCTTGATAATGATAAAATAGATTTTTATCAAATGATTCTAAATTTTGATAAAATTTCTTGTGAAGATAAGATAAATTTATTTAATAAGTTATATGATAAAAATATTAGTGTTTCTTTTTATGATGATTTAAGAAAACTTAAAGATATATCTTATGATATGATTAAAAAAGATTTAATTGATTTATCTAAATGCGATGATAAATTAGTATCAAATGATATAGATAATGTTAAAATATATGATTTAAGAGATAGTAAATATACTATGCTTGTTAGAATGCAAGGAATATATAAAGATAAAAGTAATAATAGAAGAAACTGTTACTCAATAATATCTGATGAAAATAGCGATACTTATGGACATGGTGAGGGTGGTATTATTTATGGATATAATTCTTTTGATAATGATACTGTTATTCATATGTTAGAGCAAGATGCCTTTAGTGGAGATGTTTATAGTAGTAATACCGCTGTTAGTAGATATGTTAATAGAATTATGACTTCAAAAGAGTTAGTTAATGGTAGTAATTGGTATAGTGAAATAGAATTAGTTAATTTACAAAATGAAAATAAGGAATATAATATTAAGAAACCTGATTTTATAGTTGTTTATGATGAAATAAGAGACAAAGATATAATAGAAAGTAAGAGACTTAATATTCCTATTGTTATTATTAAAATGACAAGACTTAAAAATGAGAATAAAGTTGATACTGGATTTGATAATGAAAGAGATAAATATATAGATGATAGTTATAGTGAAAAAACAGGGAAAAAATTAAGATAGATAGGAGATATAAATAATGAATGATGTTATTATAAATGGAATAGTTAATGATTTGGGTATAAAAAAAGATAGTGTAATTGCTACTTTGAAGTTATTAGGAGAAGGAGCTACAATACCTTTTATTGCTAGATATAGAAAAGAAGTTACTGGTGCTTTAGATGAAGAACAGATTAGAAGTATTAATGAGGTATATGAATATCAAGAAAATTTATTAAAAAGAAAAGAAGATGTTATTAGATTAATTGATGAGAAAGGTTTACTAACTGATGAAATTAGAGATAATATTTTAAAGTGTGAAAAATTAGTAGAAGTAGAAGATATTTATAGACCATATAAAGAAAAGAAAAAGACTAAGGCTACGGAGGCTATTAAGAATGGATTAGAACCTCTAGCTAAAATTATTATGTCTTTTAAAGATATTGATGTTAAAAAGATAGCAGAGTCTTATCTTAATGATAATGTTAAAAGTGTTGATGAAGCAATCACTGGAGCTAGTTATATTATAGCGGAATGGATTAGTGATAATGCTAGTTATCGTAAATGGATTAGAAATAATATGATGAATCATGGTATTATTAAAACTAAACTTAAAAAGAATAGTACTGATGAAAATGGTATTTATGAAATGTATTATGATTATGAAGAGAGAGTTAAATTTATTAAACCACATAGAGTACTTGCTATTAATAGAGGTGAAAAAGAGGGGGTACTTAGTGTTAATGTAGTAGTTGATGATGATTATATTATTTCATATTTAGAAAATAAAATTATTAAAAATGATAAAGTTATGGCTAGTGATATTGTTAAGACTGCGATTAGAGATAGTTATAAGAGATTAATTATTCCTAGTATTGAGAGAGAAGTTAGAAGTGAACTTAAAGAAGTTAGTGAAGAGGCCGCTATTGAGGTGTTTGGAGAAAATTTAGAGAATTTAATTCTTACTCCACCAATGAAAGATGTTACTGTACTTGGTTTTGATCCGGCATTTAGAACAGGATGTAAGCTTGCTGTTGTTAGTCCTACTTCTAGTGTTCTTAATATTTCGGTAATTTATCCACATGAACCGCATAATAAATGGGAAGAATCAAAGAAAACTTTAAAAGATTTATTTAAAAAGTATAATATTGATATTGTAGCTATTGGAAATGGTACGGCTTCTAGAGAAAGTGAGAAATTAGTAGCTGAGACTATTAGTGAATACAGAGATAAAGAAATTAAATATATTATTGTTAGTGAGGCTGGTGCTAGTGTTTATTCTGCTAGTGACTTAGCTATTAAAGAATTTCCTGATTTAACAGTTGAAAAAAGAAGTGCTATTAGTATTGCTAGAAGATTACAAGATCCTTTATCTGAACTTGTTAAAATTGATAGCAAGAGTATTGGTGTTGGTCAATATCAACATGATGTTAATGAAAAAAAGTTAGATGAATCTCTTGACTTTGTTGTATCTAAATGTGTTAATAATGTTGGTGTTAATGTTAATACTGCTAGTAGGTCTATACTTAAATATATTTCTGGTCTTACTAAAAGTAATATTGATAAGATTATTGAATACAGAGAAGAAAATGGAAAAGTTTTATCTAGAGATGAACTTATGAAAAAGAAGGTACTAACTCCTAAGGCATATGAACAATCTATAGGTTTTATGAGAATTATTGATGGTACTAATCCAATGGATGTTACTTCTATTCATCCAGAAAGTTATGGTACTGCTAGTAAACTTCTTGATATGTATGGCTTTGGTATTAATGATCTTGGTAGTAAGAAACTTAATGATGTACTTGGTGCAATTAACATTAAAGAAGTTAGTGAAAAACTGGGCACAGATATTTATACTTTAGAAGATATTATTAAATGTTTTTCTAAACCTAATAGAGATTTTAGAGATGACTTTGACAAACCTCTATTAAAAAGTGACATTCTTAAAATAGAAGATTTAAAAGTAGGTATGGAATTATCGGGTACTGTTAGAAATGTTGTGGATTTTGGAGCATTTATTGACATTGGCTTACATGATGATGGACTAGTACATATATCTAAAATGACTGATAAGTACATTAAACATCCTAGTGAAGTTGTATCGGTTGGAGATATTGTTACTTGCTATGTTGATGATATTTCATTAAAAAAGAATAGGGTAAGTCTTAGTTTAATTAATCCTAATTCGATTAAAAATTAATTATTTTTGCTGTTTTTGTGTAAAAAATGTAATTTTTTTAAGAAATTTGCATAAAATAATTGACAGATAGGCAATTTTATAGTATCATTATTATTGCCTACTGATGCAGGTGTAGTTTAATGGTAGAACCTCAGCCTTCCAAGCTGACTGCGTGAGTTCGATTCTCATCACCTGCTCCAGATTGATAGGAAACTCGGAAATTAACTTCTGAGAGTAATAAATGCTAACTAGAAATAGTTAGTTTTTTTGTTATGTAAAGGAGTTGATTATATGTTAAATATAGAAACAAAAGAATTAAAAATAAGTGATAAATTAAAAAGAAAAATTGAGATGATTGGAAGATTTACTAATACTACTCCAATTATAAATAATGGTTCAATTAAAAATATAACAGGTACAAATGTTGCTTATGTTATGCCACATATTATAGTTATTAAGAATAATAAATACCTAATGTTTGATGAATGTGATAATGTTTATGTAAATACATTTAAAAACAAAATAGTATTTAAAGATTTAGAAGATTATATAAATAGTCATTAAAAATCTTTTTAAATGTTAGACTTCGTAAAATTAACTTTAAAATGTCAAACAAGTGAGAGGTGTCTTTTAAAATATCTATATTTTAGACTACACTTTTCAAGCTTAAAGTGCCAAACATATGAGAAGTATATTTAAATTTTTTAAAATTTTAGACTTAACTTTTCTCATTTAAGATGCCAAACATATGAAAGGAGATATTTAAAAAATATGAATAAAGAAAATAAAATAGCAGGTATTTACATTAGGGTCAGTACAGAGGATCAAGCTCGTGAAGGTTTTAGTTTAGGAGAACAAGAAGAAAGATTAAGAGAGTTTTGTAAGTTTAAACGATATGAAATATTTAAAGTTTATAAAGATGCAGGAATCAGTGCTAAAAGTGATAAACGGCCAGCATATCAAGAAATGCTTGAGGATATAAAAAGCAAGAATATTAATGTAATTGTAGCATTTAAACTTGATAGACTTACTAGAAGTGTTTATGATATTGAAAAATTAATGAAAATAGTTAATGATTTAGAGTGTGATATCGATTGTCTAGCTGATGAATCTAACACTACTACTTCAAATGGCAGAATGGTTATGAGAATTATGACTAGTGTAAGTCAAAATGAAATAGAAAAATGTTCTGAAAGAACTAAAGTCGGATTAGCAGGTGCAATTAAACAAGGACACTTGCCAAGTAGAACTACACTGGGTTATAAAAGAGAAAATAAAAAGTTAGTTCCCAATCCACTTACAAAAGATATTGTAGTGAGAGTTTTTGATTTATATTTAGAAGGTAAAAGTCACCAAAAAATAGCAAACATCTACAATAAAGAAAATGTTTTAGGTAAAACTTGGAGAGATTCTACTATTCAAAAGATATTATCTAATGAAATATATAAAGGTGATTATATTCATGGTAAAAGAACTAAACATCCAACATATTATGAAAATGTAGTTGAACCTTTAGTTAATAAAGATAAATGGGAATCTTGTCAATATCAAAAATTAAGAAATGCAAGACACTATGAAAGAACTTCAACATATCTTTTTACTAACAAATTAAAATGTTCTAAATGTGGTAATTATTTTGGTGGTAAAGCTAGTGTTAAAAAGAAACTTAATAAAAAGTATTACTACTATAAATGTAATCATTGTAAAATTAATTTAAAAGAAGATTCTATTGAAGATTTGATTCTTTTAGAACTATTAGCACTTGTTTATATAGATGACCTATTTAACGACTATTATACGCCTTTTATAAAGTCAAAACTTGATTATAATAAAATAGATTATAAAAAGGAATTAAAAGAACTAGATAAAGAAAAAGATAGGATTAAAACAGCATACATTAAAGGTATAGTTAAACTGGATGAATTTGATAATGAATTAAAACAAATAGAATATAAAAGACAAGTACTAGAAAAACAAGAGCAAGATAGCAAACAATATGAAAATTTAAACTTTACTATGGATGATTTATTGCTTATTAAAGATAAAAAAGAAATAGAAGATTATCTTCACCCTGAAAATATAATTGATTTGTTTGTTCGTTGGAATTATTTAGATAAAACAAATAAACAAAAACTAATTTCTAAATATATTGATGACATAGAAATAGAAAAGTTAGGTACAAAAATAGAAATAAAAAAATTAAATTTAAGAAACTCATTTTATTATGACTTAATTGATTATCATAATAATTATGACACGCCGCTTGATTTATTTATGTTTATGGATGAGGATAAATTTCCCATACCTGTAGCACATAATGGTTTTAGAACTAGAATTGAAATAGAAAATTATGTTAATAAATTAAAAGAAATGTATGATGTTAATTATTATGAAGTTATACCGAATAAAGATTTCACTAATTTATCATTTACACCTAAAAATGATATAGAAAAAATAATAAGAATAATACCTATAAAAGATAATGATAAATTTAAAAGTAACAAATTAGAACTCGGAATAATCACTATTAATTTATCAAAAATAAAAAGCCCAGATGGAACACTGCTATATAAAAATATTTTTAAAACAAGTAAACTACCAACTTAATACTTGTTTTTTAATATAAATATTTATACTAATTTATATTATTATTTATATTCTTGTTATATTAATTCTTTATATTATATTATTATATTATGTTAGACAAAAAATATAAATCTTATTCAAAATAAAAAGACTAGTTATATTTCAAACTAATCTCATCAATAAATTGTAATTTGTCTTTTACAATAATAGCATAAAAAAGAAAAGTAGTTATTGTTAATCAACTATTGCATTTTTCTAATTCTCATAAATACTTTTAAATCTT
>MNTB01000008.1 GCA_001916775.1 Firmicutes bacterium CAG:321_26_22
ATCTTTACTATATTTTGCATCATTTGGTACGACATTAGTCTTTTCTATGGTTATAGATTCTATTTGATTTCTAAGTACTTCAGTATTTAGAAATGTTGAAGAAGAACTTGATGGTGTTGTTGTTTCGTTTTGGATTACATTTTCTTTATATATAGCTCCAGTTCCTTCTCCATAGATATTAAATCTAAAATTTTGATTAGTCATAGTAATAGGATTATCTCTATTACCATCGATATAAATATATAAAGTATATATAGATACATTACTAGTTACTATTTCATTTTCTGCGAGTGTTATAGTATTCCCTTGTTTCTTATCACTAAAGTTACCACTTGATATTCTTTCGTTATTACCATTATATAATTCATATACAAAAGTATTTTCTTGTAAGGCTGTAGGTAATAAATCTAAACTTAAATATAGATTCATTACTGCTGTATCATTATTACAAGTCTTATGTAAGTTTACTTCTACTTCTTTAATTAATCCTTCTTCTTTACTAGATACTGGTTTTAATTTACCATTAATCGTAGCTCCTCCCGTAAAATATATTTCAGGTAAACATAAATTACCTGATATACTAGTAGTACTACTACTCCATATATAATATGCTAAACTACCAGTAATAGATAAACCTAATAATACTATACCAAATATCATATATAAATCATATATAACTTATACTTATTCATAATTATTCCTCCATAGTAAAAAGACTATGAAAAATCACTAATATTTCTATTAGTTATTTCATAGTCTTTATTTATATTATTATTTATTATATTTAGATTAGATTTTTGCGCCCCCCCCACACGTACAAAAGTACTAGTTAACAAGTTGTTAATTTTTATTAATTCCTTCATGTTCATAGGGGTCACTCCTCTTTCTTTACTTTATAAATTAATTTTATCATAAACAAATATATATTTCAAGAAAGTATTGATATTTTTATAATTTTTTAGTAGAATACTTATAGGAAGAGAAATTTATCCATAATAAAAATGGGTAACACCTAGTTCCAAAAGGTGTTCTCTCCATAACATTGTTATAGAGCACCCCCCTAAAGGGTGCTCTTTTTTTATCTATGGTTATGACTATCTATTAAGTATAATGTAACTAAAGTAAGCCATATTATTAGTATGATTTCATTCACTTACTAAAGCCCTCTTTTCTGTTTGTTTTTTCAGCATAACATCACTTCTTCCTTAAATACTTAAAAAAGGAGAGACGCACCTTATTGGTGTTACCTAGAAACTTCCCTATATTTATACTTAATAGTCAATTAATATGGTTATTTATTTATACCTTTTATATACATACAAACGTATATTATTTGCTGTCACTTATTATTTTCTTTTTAAACAAAAATATTTCTAATACTATAGTTATTATTGTATATATAACCACTATTAAAGTGCTAGTTAATATATTGTTATAACTATTATTTAATACACTTTTAGTTATATTTAAAGTACTTTGAAATGGTAATATTTTACATATGGTACTAAAAGTATTACCTACCATATCAGTACTAAAATACATACCACTAGTAAAAGCTACTAACTGAACTACTATACTAGATACTCCTGAAGAAGATTTTTCAGTAGTTATTGTTCCTATTAATATACCAAGAGATATAAATAATAAAGATATAGGTATTGATACTAATATTGTATAAATAATATTTATACTAAAATTTAATCCTAATAGCATAGCAGTCATAAAGAACAATATATTTTGTATTAACACTATTGGTAATACTGATATACTATATCCTAAAATATAATCTATACTTTTCATTGGAGATACCCCAAGTCTAGTAGTAAGAGATGTACTTCGATCTTTAGCTACTAATGAAGAAGTAAACATTGTTATAAAAGATAAACTAAATATAATAATACCAGGAGTAAAATTCTCTATATTATATACTTCGTTTGGTATTTTAAACTGCTTAAATATATATAATAGAAATAATGGTAAAATAATAGAAAAGATAATACTAAGCGGATCTCTTATTATTTCTTTAAAATTCCTATTAGCAAATGTTAGTATTCTCATTATTATCCTCCTCTATTATTTTTATAAAAGCATCTTCAAAGTTTTTAGTTTTAGCTTTTTTTATTAATTCTTTAGGAGTACCCAGTTCTATTAGCTTACCTTTATTCATTATACCTATTCTATCAGACAATGCTTCAGCTTCTTCCATATAATGAGTAGTAAGTATAATAGTAGTTTTTCCTTTTAATAATTCTATTACTTTCCATAAGTCATGTCTTGATATTACATCTAAACCTAGAGTTGGTTCATCTAAAAACAATATTTTAGGATTATTTATTAAAGATATTGCAATAGATAATTTTCTTTGATAACCACCAGATAATGTCTTAGCTTTTTGTTTTAATACTTCTTCTAATTTAAATAATTTTATTAACTCTTTTATTTTATCTTCTTTATTAGGTATTTGATATATACCTGCCATAAAATATAAATTTTCTAATACTGTTAAATTAGATGCTACCGCAGTCTCTTGAGGAGATATATTTATTATTTCTTTTATTTTACTACTATCTTTTACTAAATCTAAATTATTTATCTCTACCTCTCCACTAGTAGGTAATATTAATGTAGATAACATCTTAATAGTAGTAGTCTTACCCGCTCCATTAGTTCCAAGTAAAGAAAATAATTCCCCTGTCTTTATTTCTAAATTTAAATTATCTACTGCTAATTTATCTTTATATTTCTTAGTTAAATTATTTATCTTTATCATTAGATCCTCCTAATATATTATTAGTAGCAGCCTCAATTACATCTGACTTTACTAAAGCTATTCCTTTTTTAGAATCTGCTAGTACTATTAAAGAATCTCCCGGATTTATATCAAAGATATCTCTTACTTCTTTAGGTATTACTATTTGTCCTTTCTCTCCTACTTTACTTATACCCATATATTTATTTTTCTTCATTATATTATTTCCTTTCCAAAGTTATACTAGTTATACTTTTCATACTAATTATACTATCTATTATATATATAGTCAATACTAAAATTCTTTAAGAAGGCAATAGTCTTTCTCATACTCCAAAGCACATTAAAATAAAAAAAAAGAAAAAAAGAGGCATAGCCTCAATATTCATATATAATTTTAACTTCTAGCTAACCCATCCACTGATAAAATAACTCCAGTTATATAACTAGCCATATCACTTGCTAAGAAAAGATAAGCATTAGCAATATCTTTAGGCTCCCCAATACGACCTAATGGTATTGATTTTATTAATGGTTCAATCATTTCTTGAGGTAACTTTTTAACCATATCAGTATTAGTTATGCCAGGAGCTACAGCATTTACTCTAATATTATAAGAAGCCAGTTCTCTAGCAAGTGACAAAGTAAAACCATTTACCGCAAACTTACTAGTAGGATAACCTATTCCTGATGGCTGTCCATATTTACTTACCATTGAAGAAGTATTTAATATTACACCATATCCTTGTTTTTTCATATATATAGTTACTGCCTTAGAAGTATTATACATAGCATTAATATTTATATCCATAATATGCATAAATTCTTCACTAGTAGTATCTTCTATTTTCTTATTCGCAGAAATACCAGCATTATTAATTAATACATCTATTCTCTTATATTTATTATATATTTTATCTATAGTTTCTACCACTTCTTGATAGTTATTTAAATTAGGATAATAACCCTCTACTAAAATATTATCTTTAGATAATTCTTCTACTGCTTTATCTACTGATTCTTTCTTAGAGCCAAATATTATAACATTAGCTTCTTTCTCATAAAAAGATTTAGCCACCTCTAATCCAATTCCTCTAGTACCCCCTGTTACTATTACTACTTTATCTTTAAAATTCATTATTATCACTTCCTTCTTCTTTATTTTATTTGTACTCCAAATAACGATATTATATCACTAGCTTGAAGAGCATTTATTTTTATACCTTTTAATGAATCAATATCAAATACTATTCTTTCTATATTACAAGTAGAAAAATCAACATCTTTTAAATTGGACCTAATAAATTCCGTTTCATTAAAAGTACTATTATATAAACTTATATTCTTAATCTTAGATTCAGTAAATATACTATTACTAAAATCACTATCTATTATCTCAATATTATTTAAACTACTAGCAAAAAAATTAGTATATTTAAAGTTACTACTACTGAAAGTAACATCTTTTAAACTACTATTAACAAAAGAAGTACCAAGTAATTTACAATTATCAAATACTACTCTACTAAGTAATTTATTATCAAATACTTGATTAGATAAATCACAGTCTTTAAATATTACATCTATTAAATCAACATTATCTAATTTTATATTACTAAAATTAATATTATTAAAAATACAACTATCAAAAGTTATATCACTAATTATAACATTATCTTCTATATTAGTATTATATAATTTATTACTAAAATCATTATCTTTTATACTATCTATAATACTATATTCGACATAGTTTTTTATTTTAGGACTAACTATTTTCATTAGCTTCCTCCTTATATAAATAACAATCCCTATCATGAGAATATATTATACCAATAGCTTGAAGATAAGAATATATAATCGTAGTACCTACAAATGTCATTCCTCTTTTTCGTAGATCTTTAGATAGATTGTCAGATAATTCAGAACTTGCCATATTTATTTCATAGTATATTTTGTTATTAGTAAAAGTTAAAAGATAATTCTTAAAACTTCCATATTCTTCTTTGATATCTTTAAATATCTTAGTATTATTAATACTAGCCTTTATCTTTAGTTTATTTCTTATTATATCTTTATTTTCCTCTAATTCTTTTATTTTATCTTCAGTATAATTACATATTTTATCTATATCAAAATCATCATAGGCAGCCCTGAAGGCCTCCCTCTTATTTAGAACGCATTCCCAAGATAGTCCAGCTTGAAACATCTCTAAGATTAACATTTCTAATAGATAAGTATCCTCTAAATTTAACACACCCCATTCATTATCATGATAATCTATATATTTAGGATTATTTAAATTACACCATTTACATCTATTCATATTTCTTCTCCTTTGGTAATTTATATTCTTCTAGGTTATGCCCTTCTATTTCTAAAAGTACTATTTTATTTTTAATACCCCCTCCATAACCAGTTAATTTATTCGAGGCTCCAATCACTCTATGACATGGTACAATTATACAGATAGGATTTGCTCCGACTGAGCCTCCACCTGCTTGAGCCGACATTCTCTTAATAAGATGATTAGCAGCTATTTCCTTGGCTATATCTCCGTAAGTAACTACCTCTCCATAAGGTATTTTATCCATAATATCTGTAACCTCTTTTTGAAAGTTAGATTTATAATCTATTCTATATTCAGGAGTAAACCTAGGCTCTTTACCGCTAAAATAGATATCTAGCCATCTCTTAGTCTCTTCAAATATCGGTAAGTCTTGTTCTATATGATTACCTGTATGTTTCCTACTATCTGGTGAATTTTCAAAATATAATCCTGTTAAATATTTACCATCACTAGTAAGTAATATATCATCTATCTTATCATTAGTTTTATATCTTGCTATATACATATATACCTCACTTCATTAATTATTATAACATACTTATCCTTTATTTTTTTACTAACATTATATATGATACTCCTTTAGGGGCTATTATTTTATTATTTGGATTAATGGTATTATAATCATAAAAATAAATATTATTAATATCTTGATAATTTAAATGTTCATATATTAAGGTATTTGATACTTCACTTATATCTAATATATCTTTCTTAGTATAAGTACTCTTCATTTCTTCATTTGCTTCTTTAGCAAGACTTTTATTTACTTCTTCTTTTTCTGTCTCATTATCATTTGGGTAATCAAAAACTATAGTACTACCACTAGGTATAATATTAGATATTATTTTAATGGTATTTTTAAATACTTCTTTATCTAGATAATAGCTTATTCCTAGTAGTGATACATGAGTCTTTTTATCTTTATCAAAATTACTTGTAAGTAACTTATCTATCCAATTATTATTGAAATCTACTTCTATAAATGTTACATTATTTGTATTTATATTATTATCTTTTAATCTTTTTTGTTTATCCTTTATTATTTCTTCTTTATCTAATTCAAATACTTTTATTTTATTATTTACTTTATATGCTGCCGCATCATAACCGCTTGCTAATACTAGATATTGTTTACCTCCCAACTTTATTTCCCTTTGTAATTTATCTTCATTATATATAGATCTAGCAAGTACTGATGGAGCTAAATTATTATTTACTATATACTCTACTGGATTATCTCCTATATAATCTTTATTAAAGTATTTTATACTCTATTTCATACTATTATAAATATTGGTATACTCTTTTTTGGTTAATATTTTCTCTCCATATATATCATTATATATTTTGATATTGCTATTTTTTGTGTGATATACTCTAGCAAATAGACTTACTAGAGCCGTCATATTTTTATTCATATTTTATCCCTCCATATATTTAATACTATATATTTTGTTAAAATACAAGTCTTGATTTTTTGCCTATTTTATGGTAATATGAATATAGAAAAAGAGAAGAATATTTGATTATTTTTCTCTTTGTTTTTAATTTTCTCTTTTTGTATAAGTACCAAATATTTTTTTTAACAATACTTTTGGTTTCACTATTTTTGCTTCTATATCAAAATTCATTTTAATTGGACATATTTTCATGGAATGTGTACATATTTCTATTAAAGTAAAATTATCAACACTCATAAAATCTTTTGATGATGCTACATTAGTTAGAGATTTCGCTAAGTCAGGTCTCATTTGAAGAAAATCAATTGCTTTGTTTAAACTCTCTTCAGTCCCAGAAAACTTATCTAACGCCTCGCTTGTGTAATAGTTTAATGTTTCTAATTGCTCGTCTGTATAAAGTCTCATCATTAAATCAAAGTTGCACAAATATTTAGAAAAATCTTTATTTTGCATCAAATTATTTAACCTAGTCTTTGTTTCTTTTAAATAACTTTTTCCTTTACATTGTTGAATTAAACGCAGTTGCTCTTTATTTGCTCTAATATATGTTTCATCTGTAAATATATCTAAATTACCTTTATCGAATATATATTCTAAATTATTAAAAAAGTAAAGCAAAAGTTCAGATTTTTCAGACATCATTTCACTAATTAAATCATACTTTATATTGATCAGTTTTACAAATCTATCAATATATTTTTTTCTTTCTTCTTCTGGTAACTCTTCAATACTGTCAATGAATCTTCTAAATATATTTCCACAAGTTTTAATCATTTTAATATATTCTGTCCTTTCAAATTTTGAAGATATTTCTTTATTTAAATATTGCAAATTAATATGATAAGTTATGTCATCAAATCTAATATTTTCCTTTAATAAATCATGTAACAAACTTACATTATCATAATATAATGCAGCATAATATAGTGCAAAAGATAATCTTATCTTTTCATTTTCTTTGTCATCTACTATTGGAAGAAGAGTATAAATCATATCGCCATTTGGATTCATTTGTAGATTTTTAAAGTTGGCATTAATTAAGTCTTTTAATACAATAGCCATCTTTTTATCAATTTCCATTTCTCTTTCTTTCTCTAACTTAATCTCATGTTTTACTATACCTTTAATTTCATTTAATGTTTTTAAAACATAAATATCAATAAAATCATTTTTTCCTATTTTTTCCATTAAACCTCCTGATACTATACATATCACTAAAGTAAGTAGTGATTGTTAACATATATTGTACCTTAGATTTAATTGTTTTGCAATATAAAATTAAAAAAAATCTACATAAATATAGATTTTCAAAAATTTTCGTTCGGGATAACTTATTACTCGCACCACCCGAGAGCGAGAAACATTGTCGCCTGGAATAATTTATTACTCGCACCATCCAGGAGCGAGAACATTTTTCATATTAGAGCATTTCCTCAATGCAATAATAATATACTATATTTTTCTAAAAATATCAACTAGTATACAGTATTATTATATTTATTTATGATTAATTTATGTAGATAATTTAACTACTTTTAAAACGTAATATAATAAAAAGAAAATTCTACATTAAGGTAAGAATTTTCAAATAACACTAACAAGACTAATATTATTAGACTTATAGTGATTTAGCTCAATGATTTCATAGCCTCATCTAATGATTTAGTATCAATATCTTCTACTTCAGTAAACTCAGCATCTTTTATTATCATATCTTCTTTTTTATTGGTAGGTATTTCTCCTTTAATAAATATTTTATAAACATTATTTCCTATTATTTTAGTACTTGCTACATCTAGAGTTCCTCCTATTACGCCACCTAGTACAGGTACTACTTTTCCTAGATTAACTACACCTTTTTCACCAAACTTAGTAACAAATCTAAAACCTACTTTACTATTAATAGCCTTAATTGTCTCACCTGGTATTTTCTTTACCATAGCCACTCCAAACTTATTACCAAACTTTATTCCCGTTTGTTTTAGAATATCCGCTGCCGCTGAGCCTGTTAAACAAGCGTATATTAATGTTTGCACTTGATCGGAATGAATATCATAACCAGCCATTTTGGCTACAGCACAACACATTCTTAACTGAACATACATTACACTTGTTATATTAGCAGGAAGTGTTGCTACCATTGTTGCTAATCCTCCTAAACCAGTAAGAAAACCTGATGTCCCACATTTTACCATTGAGTTATTGATTAGTGATTTAGCAGCACTATCTATATCTTTATTTTTTGACATATAGTCATTTACTAAATCATCTATTGGTAAACTAATCTTAGGTATACCGTTTACTGACTTTATGTATAAGGTATTTAGAATCTCTTCTACTTGCTCCTCAGTTATACTTGTCTTTACTTTATTTGAAACATTTGAAGCAGTAGTTGCTACTTTATTTTTAGTAGAGACTGCTGTTTCTTTTAACTTAGGTACAGCCTTTTCACTAGTAAACTTTTTAGCCTCTTCATACTTTTCTTTAGCTTCTTCTAGTGTATTTTTAGTTAATTTTTTTAAATCTATTTTTTTCTTTTCCATTCTTTCCTCCTCATTATAGCCCATGTTTTTTTCGCGAACTTATAATTTTAATATTCTTAGTATACTCTTTTACCATTTTCCACTTGTCTTTCTAGATTTAATAAAACAACTCCATCTTTAGTATCTACCCCTAGTACAAGTACTTCACTAGTAACATCTCCTATTTTCATTGGACTAAAATTAGTAACCACTATTACTTGCATATTTATTAAATCTTCTGGCTTATAGACATTAGTTATTTGAGCAGAAGTTTTCTTTATTCCTAGTTCTCCCAAGTCTATTGTTAATTTATAAGCAGGTTTTCTTGCTTTTTCATTAACTGCTGCTTCTATTATAGTACCTACTCGCATATCTACTTTTTTAAAATCTTCTATCGTTATCATTTTACTTCTCCTTTATATATCACTAGTATATCATAATAATAACAAAGTTACTAGAGAGTATTAAGATTCTTGTAATTGTTTTTTAGATTGTTCACTAAACTTTTCTACATTTTATTTTATCATAACTATCATTACAATTATTATTCATTATTTTTCTCCTTTCTCTATTTTATTCAATATTTTTAATATTAAAAGCCCCAATATATTTATATAATAAAAAGATTAGTTATATTTCAAACTAATCTCTATTAAATTATTTATTTTTCTAACTAATTATTAATACCTAGATTTATTTCTAATTATAAAAAGAAATATCGGTCTTAATAAACCAAAAGATAAGATATTAAATATAGTTAATATATCTCCATATTTATTTGTATGACTAATATATATTTTATGTGATATTATTGTATCTAATATAAAAGTAATTATTAAACTAATTATTAATATAATAAATAAAACTATTTCTAATTCTTTATGAATATAAAAATAAATACCTAAACAAATTGATGCAAATGATAAAATTCCCGATATAATACCCATTATTTTATTACCCGCTATTGAACCTAATAAATATTTATTATAAAAAGGTATCCAAGCAGTAAAAGTATTTTTATATCCCATATTTTTACTCATACACATAATTGAAATACCTTCAAAGGTATAACTTATTACTATATATAATATAATGGCTACAAAAATAGTAATAAATAATATATACAAAAATAATAATATATTCATAAGAACTATAACACTAAGTCCTCCCATAATATTCACTCCTCTACTAATTCTTTTCTACTTTATCTTTATTATTCTTTTCCATATAATTAACTTCCCTACAAATTACTATTTATCTAACTAATTCTATAATGACCAACTATATCATCACGATATTCTAAAATATCTTCTTCATAATATCTTTGATAAGGATTAGCATGATGAATAATAAAAGATATTCCTTTTTTATTTCTGCTATCTGATACTATTCCAATATGTTTTTTAAATACAATAATGTCTCCACCTTGCCACTTATCTATTTTATTTATATCAGTAGTAAGACTTATAGCATTATTATCTAAATATATTTTTAAATTTTGAACTCTTCTAAAATCTATCTTTTTATCAATACTATCTATATTATATAAATCTTTATTGGCTTTAATATCTTCGTTTACTAATTCCATTAAATCATAGCCTGCATCTTTTAGGGCAAAAGCTACTACATCAGTGCAAACTCCGTATTCATCATCAGGATAGCCTGTAGTATAATATTTACTCTTATATTTAGGTTTTGTTTTTATATAAGTTCTTGCATTATTTAATATATCTGTTTGATCATCTATACCATCATTATCTTTATCTATCTTACTCTTATAAGTCATTATATTGAAATCTTTATTTGTATATTTCTTATGCTCTATATAATTTAAATGATATAGTGCATATAGAACTATAATTATTAATATTACTATTATCAATGTAGTAATAATTGTTATTTTCTTTTTCATTTTTCTCCTTTTTTATTAAGCCAACTTATAGTATCTTTTATAGTATCTTTCATATCTCTATTTTTATATTCTAGCTCTTCTTTAGCTTTTTTATTACTAAAATTAGAATTAGAGGATAATGTGTATAATGAATACTTTGTAAAGAGAGGTGTTTGTTTTTTTAAATTATAATATGCTTCAAAAAAAGGTGCTATTATTTTTGCTAAACAAATTGGTAATACTATTTTTATTTTTTTTATACCTTGTACATCACATATTAAATCTGATAGTTCTTTAATTGTTATATATCTATTTGATAAGATATAACATTCTCCTTTATTATCTTTTTTAGATGCAGTAATAATAGCGGCCGCTACATCTCTAACATCAACAAAATCATATCCTCCTTTTACTGTAGCAAATAGCTTTCCATTTGATACTTCCCTTACTAATTCAGTTAAATGGCTATTACCATAATCATATGGTCCTATAATTCCTGATGGATGAATAATACAAGCATTTAAGTTTTTATTTTTAACTGCATTCATAACATATTTTGCTGCCTCGGCTTTTGTTTTGGCATATAATCCATGAACTTCATCAGGATTAAAATCAGTTATCTCTTCTATTAAATCATTATTTTCTTTCTCTGGAATGGCATGTACACTACTAATATAAATAAGTTTTGCTTTTGTTTCTAGTACTTTATCTACTACATTTTTAGTACCATTAACATTTACATTATAAACAAGTGGATTATATTTAGTCTTTATGTATACAACTGCTGCACAGTGAATTACAAATACTTCTTTTCCCTCTATGTTTTCAAAAAGAGGTAATAAGGTTTCTTTCTTTGTAACATCTCCATAATATATTTTACACTTTAATTTTTCTAATGATTTTATTGATTCGCCATTTAAAACGAAAGCTCTTATTTCATTATTATCATCTTGTTCTAACTTTCTTATAATATTATTTCCTAAAAAGCCATTTGCCCCTGTTACGATATAGATTTTTTTCATATTTTTCCTCCTATCTAATAACTTCTATATATAATTATATCACTGATTTTATAAATTAAAAAGAGTTAGAATGTATCTAACTCAATTATTTTACTCTATACATCTTCTTCTCTCATCATTCTTCATACCTAACTTCACTCATATAGTTAAATCCACTTAAGAAATAATCATCTTGATATTCTCTTACTCTATTTTCCATAATATCATTTATTGGTATAAGAGTTAAATCTTTTAATACTACATATTTATAGGTAAATGTTAATACTTCATCATAATATTTAGTTAACATATTAATTTTTACTGTAGTAGTAACTGTTTTATTTAGATTAGTATCAAAATAACTCATTAATTCATAAAAGGCTTTATCTGTTTTTACTATTCTTTCATTATATATTCTAATTATTTTTTCTCCTTCATAATTACCACTTACTTTTTCAGTAGTAGGATACTTCTCATTACCATAATTCTTACTATATAAAATATTATCTTTTACATAAACATAATTAGACATAAAATCATAATCTATTTTTTTACCAAGAAATTCTGTTGAATATTCCCATTTTAGATAATCACTTAAGCTATAATTAGCTTTTAAATACATATCATAACTATCATTTATTTTATTATCTGTATTATTATCATGTAGTGTATATATAGTATCATTATAATCATAAAACTTTATATCTGGTCCAGCATCAGGAGTAATATTCATAACTTTGATATTTTTATCTACATCATATACTTTTTTATAAGTAAATTCTCCACTATCTAATTTTTTCGGATTGAAAATATATATGGAATTATTATTTATAAAGGAGTATTTACTAAAGCATGTATCTTCGTTTAATATTTCTCCACCAGTTAATTTTAAATACTTTTTATCTGGGTATTTCTTTTTTAATTCTTCTAAAATAGATGTTGACTCTTTAGGTGTATGATCTATTGGCATTGGTTTATTACTTATTATAGCAATAATAACCACCATAGATATTAATATAACAATTCCTATAATAGTATAAATCATTTTTTTATTCTTCATATCACACCTACTTTTCTATATATCCACTTGTCTTTTGTAAGTACATATCGTCAGTTACTGGTTTATATCTTTCTCCATCATATTCATCATTAAATCCATTATATGCCTTATATATTTCATTTGTTTCAGTATCATAAACTCTTTCATAGCCAAGTGTGGCATCACTTTGTTTTTGACTCATAATATCAAAAGATGTATTTCTTTTATTCCATGAATCCATTATTCCATCGCTTATCTCATTACCTATTGCTCTAATTTGCTCGAAATTTTTCATGACTGCGTCTTGTTGTTGATTAAATCCATTTATAAAGGTATCTGTAAAGCTAAGTGAAGAACAAATAGTATTTAATGTATCTTCCCAATCTATAAATTCATCTTTTGGGGTAGTAATAAAAATCGTATCATATACACTTAAGTATTGTATATCTATTTGTTTACCTGAAATTATATTTTCATAAACATAATAAGTACCTACATCATATACATAAGCAGTAAATATTCCTTCACCTTCTTCGCCATTTGCATCCTTAAATGTTGCTCTTAATACATCTCCTCCAAATACTCCTTTACCTAGATTTTCACTTACAGTAAAATCTGTTAAAGTTGGAAAGGTAAATGCAGCCGTATTATTTAAAGTACCTAAATCATTAAATATTTTATAAAATCCTTCTGTATCTTTAGTGGCTATTACACTAGTTTTAGCAAACATATCATTTGGATAATATTTTTGTTGCCATCTTTTGGCATCTTCTGATTTATTATAACCTTCTGTTTTCATATTTAAGAAAAATTGATAAAGTGGTTTATCTGGATTATATACTTTAATTGTATAATGAATATAATCTCCTAGTGTATCTACTTTCCATCCTTTTGGTATCTTAATAGAAAACTCATTTGTTTGATAATCTTCAAGTTCTATTTTACTAGCCTCTGATTTTACTATTTTAATGTTTTTATCTGGATTATAAAATAGTCCTTTACTATTACTTTTGGTTAATAAAAGAATTCCTCCTATTACTATTAGAATAACTACACTTATTATAATTAGATTTTTTTTTGAAATATTTAATTTTCCAATTTTAATCATTTCTCTTCTCCTCTCTATTTTATATTATAAATTAAAATCTTTATTAGGGCAATAGACTTGTCTTAAAAATCATTGCTTTTGCTGGAAAGTTATTTTTATTATTTAAAAAGTATAGTATAATAGTGCTTAAGGAAGTGATACTTGTGAATTTTAAAGAAGTTTTAAATGAATATTTAAAAGAATTAAATTGTTCTTCAAAAAAATTATCAAATGAATCTGGACTATCTGAATCTGTTATAAGTAGATATAGAAGTGGTGAAAGAACTCCAGTAAAAAATAGTGAACAATTGAATAAATTAACTAAAGCTCTTTTTAATATTGCTAAAGATAATGATAAAAACAAATATACTTTTGATAAAATAGAAAGTGATTTTAATAGTACATTAGCTAGTGATAACTTTGACTATACTACTTTTAGTAATAATTTAAACACTTTAATAACATCACTAAACATAAATACTCATGAAATGTCAAAGTACATTGTATTTGATGCCTCGCATATTTCAAGAATTAGATATGGTAAAGCTAAGCCATCTAATCCAATAGAATTTTCAAATAAAATATGTTCTTATATTTTTAATAGATATAAAAATCCAGATGATATAAATAATTTAATGATGATTATTGGATGTAAAAAAAGTGATTTATCAAATGAAAAAATCTATAGTACTTTATTTAATTGGTTAACTAGTGAAATAGTTCCTGTTAAAAATCAAATTTCCGATTTTTTACATCATCTTGATTCATTTAACCTAGATGATTATATAAAAGTAATAAAATTTGATGAATTAAAAGTTCCTAGTATTCCTTTTTATAAAGCTAAAACTAAACATTATTATGGTATTGAAGAAATGAAACAGGGTGAACTTAACTTTTTTAAGGGGACTGTTTTATCTAAATCTAAAGAAGATATATTTATGTGTAGTGATATGCCCATGGAAGATATGGCTAAAGATATAGATTTTGGTAAAAAATGGATGTTTGCTATTGCTATGTGTTTAAAAAAAGGGCATCATCTAAATATTATTCATAACTTAGATAGACCTTTTAACGAAATGATGCTTGGTCTAGAAAGTTGGATTCCTATTTATATGACTGGTCAAATATCTCCTTATTATTTAAGTAATCTTAAAAATAATATATATAATCATTTAAACTATGTATCAGCAGCAGCAGCTTTATCTGGAGAATGTATAAATGGTTTTCATAATAAAGGTATGTATTATTTAACTACTAATAAAAATGAAATTGAATACTATAAAGAAAAAAGTGATTTACTTCTAAAAAAAGCTAAACCACTTATGGAAATTTATAGGGAAAACAACATAAAAGAATACCATTTATTTTTAAAGAAAGATGAAAATATAGAATGTGATAGAACAAGATATATTGCTTCATTACCTTTATTTACAATTAATGATGAATTATTAATTAAAATCTTAAAAAGAAATAAACTTACAAAAGAAAAAATTAATAAGATAATCAAATATAAAAATAACGAATTTAAATATATGAATAGTATTCTTAAAAAGAACAAAGTATTTGATTATATTTATGTTATTAAAGAAAATGAATTTATAAGTGATACTCCTTCCCTTTCATTAAATAATTTATTCATAGATAAAATAATTAACTATACTTATAAAGAATATATCGAACATTTAAAATTAACAAATGAATATGCTAAGAATAATAAAAACTATAATATCTTAACTGAAGAAGATAAAACTTTCAAAAATATAACGATAACTATTTTAAAAAATAATCATGTTATTATTTCAAAAAATTCTAATCCAACAATACATTTTGTTATTAGACATCCTAAGTTAGTTGCCGCTATTGAAAGTTTTAATCCTCTTGTAAAGGAATTATAATTTATAATATTAATTATTTTAATAGAGGATTAGAAATTGATCTAATCCTCTATTTTTACTTATACTAATAAAGTATCACTATTCAAAAGTTATGTAATGTCAGCTATTATTAATATTAATATTTTGTATTTATTTTTTTACACTTTTTATATTTTGTAATTCGAATCTATATTTTTGTTTTATTTCCGGATATTTATGATGATCTACTTCTGATATAAACATATTATATGGTCTTATATATAGTTTATTATCTCCGTATAAAGCTCTATATATAACATATTCCTCTTCTGTTTCACTATTTATTGCTATATCTTCAACTAGATATAGGTCTCCTTTAAAATGTTTATATATTCCTTTTATTTTTATTTTATTCATATATATTTTTCACCTCTTAATATTTTTTATATTTAACTAAATAATATTGGTATATTACCATATAGTATTATTCTTAATATTCCTATTAATACTAAATGTAATGGATAATATAGATAGAAGAACCATTTTAACCATTTTATTTTTCCTCTTTCGCCATTATATTCTTTTAAAAGAGGATATACTAGTACTGCAAACAAAGATATTATTCCATATATTTTATTTACAAAGATAAATGATATTAAGGCATATAATGATAACCATAACATCATTGCTTTCATTTGTTTATTTAAATTACCTCTAGCAGAATACATAGATAGTATACTCATTACCGCTATTGAACTAAAGTCAGCAGGAAAAGCTATTACATTTATTAGTATTACTAATATCCATTTCTGATATTCTTTTAATTTATTATTACCATTAGCTATATATAATGCTACTACTGACCAAGCAAGTGACCACATAATACTAGTTTGATTAAAGACACTACCAGTAGCAAATGGTATATAATTTATACCGAAGGCAAAACAATAAGCAAAGTGTGATATTATAGCAAAGATAAATAATCTTGTTATATATTTTTTTAGATTCTTAGTATAATGATATCCTTCACATATAAAGAAAAACATAATAGGAGCAGTCACTCTACCAATAACATGTAATATTATAGGTACAATATTATTTTGCATATTAGGGTATAAAAGATCTGCTAGATGATCTATTGTCATAGCTATTATTGCTATTATTTTTAAATGATTTGAATTTAATTTTTTCATATTGTCCTCCTAGTTATCTCTTAGTGTATACTTATAATTTAATACTTTATTATTATCAAAGTCATAATCAATAAGTAATGCTCCTATTTCATTACCTTTATAACAAAGTGATGATATATATTCTTTACCATCTATTATTATTAAATCACCAAATGTTTTATATAGTATATATCCATCAAAAGAACTATTTAATGCATTAGTAATAGTGTTATTTTCATTTACAATGATATCTAATTCACTACTATATTTAGATGTAGTAAAGTCTCTACGATAATCTATTAATGATCTTAATATATATTTAAATTTATTATCATTCATAAAGTTATCACTTATTTTTATTTTATATAAATCAATTAAAGTATCTACAATAAAGATAGTATCATCATTACCTGAAGATAATATTTTAGTTCTATTTGATAAACTATTTATTATCTTTTCAGTTTCTTCAGTAGTATACCCAGCTTCTAACCATAGTTTTTTGAAGTAAGCATCACTACTAAAAAACCATTCGTTTAATTCTTTAGTACCACAAATATACTCTAATGCTTCTAGTATTAATGCTGCTGGTGCATATGCTTCTAGTTCATGAGTATAATACTTTCCTGAATATAATTCTGCTCCTGCTTCAGTTATAAAGTTTGTATCTATATATATTGGACTGCAACTACTATCATAGCCTTTTTTTACTTCATACTTATTATTACAATTATATAGATTATATATATTATTGTAATTATTAAATGAGAAGTCAGCAAAGTGTGTAAGTTCATGATATAGAGTATAGTTATCTTTTTCTTTTAGACTTACTTTAGTACCATAATCAGAGTATGTTGCTCCTACTCCAGTACCTAAATCATCAGCATAAGTAATATTTAATTCTTTTAATTTATTTAATAATCTTAATTCATTTAAATATTCTTTATTACTTATTATTAGATCAAACATATCCATTACTTGTTTTTTATATTCTAATAAATTATTATTATTTTCTACTATATAAGCATATTTTTTAAATAGTTCTTCATTATCTTTTATTTTATCTTTCATACTATCTAGTCTATATTTATCTATTACTTCATCTATATTTATATCTACTTCTTCTTTGACATCTATATTTATTTCTTTCTTAGTACCTAGTTTATAAATATATGTATTAAATAAACCTACAGCTATTATTTTATCTTTATCTATAGTAATATCATCATATATATTACTAGATACTTCTTTACCATCACGATATATTGTTTTATTTAAATTATCATCTGATACTATACAGTAATTTTTATAAGGACAGATTATACTATTTATATTATCTACTATTTTATTTAGATTACTATCCAATATAATATAAGTTCCGTCAGTAGTATTATACTCTAAATAAATATTATTACCTAGATAAGATACTTCATTACTCTTATCTTTCTCTTCACCTTTACTATTATATAATTTATATTTTGTTACTACTCCATCTTCATCATAATTATAAGTTACGATATAATTTCCTACTTTAGATATATAGTCATTAGTTATTACTTTATTATCTATATATAATATTTGTTCTTTAATATTAGAACCTATTATTATATTATTAAATACTTCTTCATAATAAAGCATACATTTATCTACAATAGTATTATTTTTATTATCTAGTAGTTTACCTCCTACTTCACAATCTTTAGTACTTAAATGATATTTTTTATTTATCTTTGTATTATCTTTATATATTTTATTATTATATATATACATCTTTTTATTATCTTTAGTAATTATATAATCTTCATCGATACTAACATTAGATATTACTACTTCTTTATTCTTCATATTATAGATATCATAAGTATCTTTTTGTTTTATAGCTATATATTCTATAGTATCATTATTTTCATTAAATAGAAAGTAATCATCATAACCTTTATATAATACTTCTTTAGTAGTTAAATCTATTAACATATTATTATCTTTATTTTCAAATGTTAAGATTAAGATATCATTAATAATATTACTACTATAAAGTTTATTATTTATATAGTTATCTACAAGTAAGTTATCTGAAAGTTCATATACTTCTTCCATATTACTATTATATAATTTATTATCTATTATTATATAGCTTTTATTATTTGAATAGACTGTTATAGCAAAAGTACCTTCTTTTATTTCATTACCATTTTGATCTACTAGTAATACTTTTTTATCATTTTTTATTATTATATATTTATTATTATATATTTCATAGAAGTCTTCTTCTCCTAATTCTTGCTCTGATAACTTTTTATTATTATAGTCATATACTACTAACTTATTATCTTCTTTCTCTAGATAGAAAGAATCTCCTATTGATATATCTGTTTTAGGTATTGTTATTATTTCATTTATATTTAGTCTTTCTTCTATATTATTATTATCTTTTTTTATTACTAATAAATATACTAATATACTACTTATTATTAATAATATTGTTATTATTACTCCCAGTAATATTCTTTTCTTTTTCATAGTTAAACTCCTTATTTCTTATATAATTATTATATCAAAAAAAGTAGAATATTTCATCTACTTTAGATTATTTTATTTATTTCCTAATGAGCTTGTAATCTCATTAGGTGATAAGAAGCCTATAGTCTTCTTATCAAATATTTATTTTATCTAAGTTGTTTTTTATTTAGTATACTAATTCCTATTGAATTACAAATTAATATAAATATAATCATATAATATATAACATTATTTCTATCTATAACACTTAAGTCAGATATTCTCCATGCAATAGATGAAGGTAATATATCATTAGCCACTTCGTATACTTTTCTTTTAGTTCCAGTAAGATATTTAGCATTTTTTACGTTTTCTACCACTAGCCCGTTGTCAGCTACTACAGTTTGATTTATATATTCTGGTTCTTTTAAGTGTTCTAACATTAGAAATGATAAAACTGATAAACCAAATACTATAATTGTAGATATTACTACAGTTAATGTTTTATCCGCAAATAGGACTGATAATAAAGTAAATAATGAAGTAAATGATATAGTAAGAAGGATAACTTCTCCAAGTAATTTTAATATTTCTATAGTACCAAGTCCACTAGGTTCTAAGAAGAATAAACCAAATATAAGTATAATGAACATATAAGTAAATAAGCACATTAATCCTTCAATTATACAAGTAATCAAATAAGATAAATATATTTTAAGTCTGCTATAGCCTGATATTATTTTATAGTTAATAGTTCTATCAGAAAAATCACTTCCTACATGTAAACTAGTAAATATTGCTATAAAGAAACCTATAAATGCACTAAAAAACCAAATTATATTATAACTTACTTCTGTACTACCAGTTTTAATATAATTATACTGTGTTATACAAATAAAGATAGTTATTATAAATATTATTATTATAGAGCTAAGAAAAGCACCACTATTTTTTATTCTAAATAATTCTGATTTTATTAACTTATTCATTTTCTCCTCCTAGTAACTTTAAGAAATAATTTTCTAATGTATCTTTTTCTTCTTTGATATCTTCTATTTCTATTTTATTATTATTTAGTTCTGTTATAAATTTAGGTATATTTATTTTATTATATATAGTTATTTCTTCTTTACCTGTTTTTTCATAATTTATATTATTATCATCTAAGTATTCTGCTAATTTATCAGTGTCTTTTATTTTTACTATTGTTTTCTCTCTTATTTTACTATTTAACTCTTCATAACTTATTTCTTCTACTATATGACCTTTATCTATAAATCCATAATTAGTAGCAATTTTTGATAATTCATCCAAATAATGACTTGATATTAGTATTGTTATATTACTTTTTTTATTTAAATCTAATACTAATTTTCTTATTTCTATTATACCTTCTGGGTCTAATCCATTTATTGGTTCATCTAATATTAATAAGTCTGGATTGCCTACTAGGGCACAAGCTATCATTAATCTTTGTTTCATTCCTAATGAGAATGTTCTAACTTTTTTATTTTTTTCTTTTAATAAGCCTACTTTATCTAATAAGCTATCTATTTCTTCATATGAAGTTATTCCTTTTATTTTATATACTTCTTTTATATTATCATAAGCATTCATATTATAGTATAAATATGGATACTCAATAATTGCTCCTATTTTCTGTCTCTCTTTATTTATATTTTTATCTTTATTTGATATTCTATAGATAGAATATGTACCACTAGTAGGTTCTTCTAATCCACAAAGTAATCTAATTAACGTTGTCTTACCTGCTCCATTTTTACCTACTAGTCCGTATATGCTTCCTTTTTCAATATGTATATTTAAACTATTTAATGCTTTAAAATTACCATATTTCTTTTCTAAATCTTTTACTTCAATTATATATTCCATGATTAGCCTCCCTCTATAATCTATAATCATTATATCAAAAAAAGTAGAATATTTCATCTACTTTAGATTAATTTTATTTATTTTCTAAAAAGCTTATAATCTCATTAAGTGATAAGAAGCCTATGGTCTTCTTATCAAATATTTTTATTATTTGGCTTATTTTCGGCTTAAATTCGGCTTATTTTCGGCTTAAATTCGGCTTATTTTCGGTTTATTTGATTTTTTGTTGATATTTCTCAGTTAAAATATAATCAACATTTCTAATTTGCTTATCATTTTCTCTCACTAAAAAACCTCTATTTACCCATTCTTTAATCCAGTTATTTGCAGTATCAAGATTTATCTTAAAATGACTTGCTATATCTTTAGCCTTAATTTTACCATTATTTAATATATAATTTGCTATCCATCTTTCTCTTTTATCTAGTGTATCTAAGATATTTACCTCTTCTTTACTATTCAAATATATTTCTTTTACTCTATTTCCAACTGCTTCAAAAGTATTTGCCATAGTAGAAATAAAATATTCTAACCATTCTGTTATATCAGCATCTTTTCTTCCAAAGTAAAAATTATGATGTAATCCCATTTGTAGAGAATTATAATAATCATTTATGTTCTTATCATAAAACTCTTCCATTACATAAAATCCTTTTAAGTCATATCCATATGCTTTTAATATATAATTGGCAAGTAATCTAGATGTTCTACCATTGCCATCCCAAAAAGGATGAATAGTAACAAACTCATATTCTATGATACCAGCTTTTATAGGGATAGGAATATCTTTAGATGTTTTATTATCAAACTCTTTTATCATTTGATTAATTAATATTTTTATATCTTTTGCTTCTGGTGGCATATACACTATTTGCTTAGTTAATGAATCTTCCACTATATTTTGACCATCACGATATGTTGCTTTAGCATTTAAGTTCTTTCCAATTACTAAGTTATGTACTTTGAATATTAAGTCCTCAGTTATACTATTATTAGTATCTGCTTCTTTATTTAAATACATTAAAGCATTATAGTAATTTCTTACTTCTAAAACATTTCTTTCATGTGAATTATTAGTATTTTCGATTATTTTTTTTACAGTATTTAAATCCAAACTATTTCCTTCTATTTTAGTAGAATAATGAACCCTTTTAGCAATAGTTTCTTTTTTTATTTCTTCTTCAACTGATACTGGTATTTCTAATAAATCTACAATTTCTCTTGCTCTATTTATTTTTAATAAATCATTTACTATTTTATTAGTGTAATTCCATTTTATATTCATTTTTTCCATGGTATTTCCCCCTCTAATTTTATATATAATATTATATCAAAAAAAGTAGAATATTTCATCTACTTTATATTATTTTAATATATATTTCTTACTTATATATGATATGTATGGCTGATACTTATTTAGAGACAATATATTATATTGGCTCTAAATAACACTAACAAGACTAATATAATTAGGCTTGTAGTGAACATAAATACAAAATTTAATTTATTATTCACTTACTATTTTTGTAACTGAAGATAATATTATATCTAACATAAAATCTATAAATACATTAGCATTATTGTTATTATGAGATTCTGCTATTGCATTATAATATTTTTCTTTATTAATATATATTTCTTCTTCAATAGGAATATATTCAAAATTACTATTATAATTTCTTAACATTAAACTAACCCAAAATCTAGCTATTCTTCCATTACCATCTGAGGATGATACCTAAGGACAGTTTCTTTATTTTCCCTATTTAATGTTAAAATTGGTATCTCCATTCAATTTTTATATCTCTTGAATTAGTTTCAGG